>JAYUKY010000029.1:0-4915 GCA_043764015.1 Raineyaceae bacterium | reverse complement strand
GCTATACATAAAAACCATTTTTTGCCTTTGATATAAAGAGGTTGCGTTTGCGCCACCTACAATAAAAAATAAAACTAGGAGTTTATTGGCAATGTATTACTAATTGAATAATAATTGAATAATAATTGGAAGCCAATTAAATAATTGTTGCCCTTCAAAAGTATTATTTGTATAAAACTCAAACATAATTTTTTGACATTAGTTTGGTAATATTTTGTCTGCCAATAATAGCATTATTTTTAGCATTTTTTCCTAATTCATTCAACCTATTTAGCATTACATTAAGAAATAAACTACTCATATGATTATAAAAGTCATACTGTCTTTCTGGTGTTATTTCGTTTGTAGCAGCTTTCAATACTGTTTTCACAGTACTAATGTCAAATTCATCTTTTACAATTTCTTCAACTGTATTTTTTGCTTGTTTAAATTCGTCTGAAGTGAGCATATTAGTATTTTTTTGGTGAATAAATTTACTTTCCTTTATTCATTCTATCTTGTGCTTGTCTGCGTTGCAAAAGCATCAATTCATCTGCATTAGCTATTTTGGTTACCCAAACCATATCAGGAATGATACTTGCAGTAGGGAAACGGCGTTTTACCTTCAACCAAACCTGTCTAGCAGATTCTCTGTACTCAAAATCACCCAAACGAACACGGTAAGTAGGGCGACTAAACTCCAAATAAGGGTGATATTCTGCAAAACTACCAAAACATTTTTGACGTGCTTGTGTTGCCTCTTGCCTATCTGTACCAAGATAAACTTGTATCCTAAAACCTGACTTTTGAATACGAATAACAGTATTCCCAACGTCATAGCTAGCTCGTCCCATACTTAATTTGTCTGTAATATCAAAATTATAGGCATAATCATTGTCTGCCACTTCTATTTTTTTGGGCGGACTGATAACTGTAACCTCACCTACATAAACTTCCCTGCGGTAGTCATATTTTGGGCGGTATTTGCTCAACGTGTCATCAACAGAGATGGCAGTATCATTTTTTTTGTTTTTTTGTGCGAAAGTTTCCAAAGAAATAAACGCAAACATTAGTATTAAAAAGTAAGTTTTCATTTTGATATTTTATTTTTTGTTGATTTTTAATCTTCTGTAGAGATAAGGCACTGTTTTATCTAATCTAACGACAAATAATCAGGGTTTTTTGTACTGAAATCACGTACAAAGATACAAAGTTTTATAGAGAAAAATAAATATTTTGATTTTTTATCCAAAAAATGTATATTTGCTTTATTAAAAAGTAAAATATAAACATCAAACATTAAAAAACTATGTTAGTTCAAGAAGAAGTTTATACAGAAAATGCTGAAAAAAATCCAATTTTGGCACTTATCAACAAACAAAGAGCATTTTTTGCTAAAAATAGCACCAAAGACGTAGAAACTCGCCTTAAAATGTTGGCAAAACTGCGCAAAGTAATAGAAAATAATGAATCTGAAATTTGTGAAGCTTTGCATCAGGATTTTAGAAAACCTGCTTTTGAGGCTTACGCCACAGAAATAGCTGTTACTTTAGACGAAATTGATTACATTTCAAAAGAACTAAAATCTTGGGCGAAAACCCGTAGTGTTTCTAGTTCTTTGCTTAATTTTCCTTCTCAAAACTACATTATTCCAGAGCCTTTAGGTGTTTGTTTGATTATTGGGGCGTGGAATTATCCTTTGCAACTCACGCTTGCACCACTTGTGGGGGCTATTGCGGCAGGAAATTGTGCCATAGTGAAACCGTCTGAACTTGCTAGTGCCAGTGCTGATGTGCTAGAAAAAATTATCAATGAAACTTTTGATAATGAATATTCAAACGCATACGTAGCTGTTGTAAAAGGTGGTGTAGAGGTAAATCAGGCACTTTTAAAGGAGAAATTTGATAAAATTTTTTTTACGGGAAGCACTGCCGTTGGCAAAATTGTGATGCGTGCCGCTGCAGAGCATCTCACGCCAGTAACGCTAGAACTTGGCGGGAAAAGCCCTTGTATTGTGGCAGAAGATGCGGATTTAGACCTTGCAGCCAAGCGCATTGTTTGGGGAAAATTCTTAAATGGCGGTCAGACTTGTGTAGCACCTGATTATATTGTGGCGCACAAAAAAATCCGTAGTCTTTTTATTGTCAAATTAGGCAAATATATCACAGAATTTTATGGAGAAAATCCGCAGGAAAGCCCTGATTATCCACGTATTATCAACGACAGACACTTTGAAAGATTGTCTAAATATCTAACTTCAACTGCTGGAAATATTGTTATTGGTGGCAAAACAGATATTATTGGAAGATATATTGCGCCTACGGTTGTAGATAAGGTTTCTTGGGAAGATGCATTGATGCAAGACGAGATTTTCGGACCTGTTTTGCCTGTCTTAGAATACGAAAATGAAGACGAAATGATTGCTATTTTGAAGGCAAAACCAAAGCCTTTGGCACTTTATTTGTTTGCCGACAACGACAAACTGGAGAAAAAAGTCCTTGACAACCTTAGTTTTGGCGGTGCGTGCATCAATGATACTATTTCGCATTTGATAAATCCTCATTTGCCATTTGGTGGCGTAGGCGACAGCGGAATGGGCGCATACCACGGAAAAGGCAGTTTTGATGCTTTCACGCACTACAAAGGCGTAATGAAAAAAGCTAATTGGTTGGATATTCCTTTGCGTTATGCGCCTTATTTGGGTAAATTGGCACTTATTAAACAGGCTTTTAAGTGGAAACCATAATTTTTTAAGTACGAAGTTTGAGGTACGAGGTACGAAATTTGCTATTATTTTAATTATTTGATAATCAAGTAATTAAAATAATAGCAAATCTTTTTTATAAATTTATACTTTAAAACAATATATCTAAAATAGTGCATTTGGAGCTAATCAGCATAGTTTGTATGCCTACTTTTTGCGCTCCAGCAAGATTTATTTCGCTATCATCAAAAAACAGCGTTTCTTCTGGATTTAGATTATTTTCGTTGACAACTTGCTCATAAATAGCTATTTCTGGTTTTGCTTTTCCCATTTCGTAAGACAAATAAACCTTATCACAAAGTTCTGAAAGATGTTTTATTTGAGAACTTTGTGCCAAAATAGCCTCCACACCTTCAATATGAATAGGATTTGTATTACTCAGGATAAAAATTTTATATTTTGATTTTAGAGAAAGCAAAAGTTCTACATATTTTGTAGGAATATCCAATAAAAGAGCGTTCCAAGCGTGAATAATTTGCTCATTTGTGGCGTTTAGTTGGTATTTTTCTTTGATTTGGGTAATAAATTCTCCTGAATTTATCTTTCCAGTTTCATAATTATAAAAAATTTCATTCTTTCCTAAATATGCTCCTACGCCTAGCTGTATGTTTGTATAGGCTTGCAAGGCACGCATAGTAAGGTCAAAATCAATATTGATAATAACGCCACCTAAATCAAAAATTAAGTTTTTAATACTGTTTTCAGTGTTTTGAGATACTTGTTGATTCATTTCGGGAATATTTTATTTTTATTTTACTATTTTTCAAAAATAATTGCTTAAAAATTTGGTTATCTAAATGCAAATATATACCTTTGCATCTCAATTCCAAAGGAAGTAAACTTGTTTTATCCAAAGTGATAGTAAACTTCCTTAGAACGGTCCTATAGCTCATTCGGTTAGAGCACCTGACTCATAATCAGGTGGTGCCTGGTTCAAATCCAGGTGGGACCACTGCGCCCAAAAAAACCACTTTAAAATACGTTTTAAAGTGGTTTTTTCTTTTATGGTAGTGTGCGACAAAATAAAAACTTTGTCTATTTGATGCTAATAAGGTTTTTTTGTAGTGTTTATTTTTCTAGGAAAGTGCTTAGATAATCACATTGATAAATTGTATTTAGAACTACGTAGCCGCTTGATTTATCAAGTGATGTTTTGGAACAAAACAAATTACGTAGAGCAATTACGTGGCGCAAATTGCGTGGAATTTATTTGCAAGAAAAATACTTTACAGCGTAGTTTACTCTCTACCATTTATTTTTTCCCAAAACAGCGTTTTGATAAATTAAATACCTACATAAAAAAATTTGAAGACGAAAACTAGCATACTTCACGAATAACCAACGGCTTTCGTGAGGTTAGACAGGGTAAAAGTATTGAAATGCGAATTAAAGCACTTTTCCTATACTCAAAATAATTCCTTCGTAGCAACTAACTTCCCGAAAGTTGAAAAACTTTCGGGAAGTATGCACTAAATTGACAGTAGTGCTGTGGCGGTGTACAAAAAAGTACCTTTCAAAAACTTAATTTTGAAAAGGTGGTTTATATTTACTTTTACCCTAAAATCATTTCTTCTACCAAAAGTTTTGCCTTTTCTAGCTCGTTTTTGGCTTCTTCTCCTAAGGCTTTGGTTGATACTTAACAAACTATTTCTTTAAATCTAAGTATTTTACAAGTTTGGTATGTTCTAAAGCCTTGATGTAGTTTTCCATAAAAACATAGTCAGGCAAGCCTTCAGATGTAATAGGAAGAAGGATTTTCTCTCTTTGAATTCTATTATCATTTATTTCACGGTTAAAACTATACTTCTCACCTAGTCTTTTTAATACAGTTGAAGTGAATAAATAAATGAATTGGTTAAACTCCTTATTTTCAAGTTTTGTAACGTGGTCACTTGCTACGACTGTAAATGGTTGATAAAAAGTAGCTCCAACACTTCCACTATTGGCAATAGTCAAACAATTTTTAAAAACTCTTACATTTTCTTTATTGCCTATAAAACCATCTATGCCATTATTCATTGCAGTAGAAGATACATAAGGAATATCACCTTTTTTGTGGTCTTCTTTTTTCAATCTTTTTCCTCTTTGTATTTCTGGAAATATTTCATTCACAAAAAATTCTCCCCAAATTATTTGGCTAAGAGGTTTTACCCCCCCCCCCCCCCACTAAAT
>JAYUKY010000028.1:0-4919 GCA_043764015.1 Raineyaceae bacterium | reverse complement strand
ATTTTTTAATTTATGCCACGTCATTTTAACCACTTGTATTTTTCTTTATAAAAACCAAAGGTAAAACATTTTTTGCAACGGAACTTTTACAGTAACATATTTTTTACCTTCTTTGGTGAATATCTGTAGTTTACGGTCTTGTATAAAAGTACCAGTATCAAATTCATTTATATTTTTAGGTGTATTAGCTCCAACCCCAATAGGAAGTGCATAATATTTGACTAAATACCCTTCTTTTTGTGTAAAAGCAACAGAATACAATTGATTGCTTGCATTTAATCTAACTCCATACTTATATAAATCATTCATATAATTTTTTTGGTCATCTTTAAGCCTTACACCTTGTGGCTCTGGGAAATTATCTGAATTAGAATTGATAATCCTAATAAGTTTGAAATCTTTGTTATATTCATAAAAAAGTTCATCTAATTTAAAATTTACTATCCAATTATTATTATTTTGAATAATGCTGGGATTTGTAGCATAAAGGTATGATAAACCTAATTTGTAAGGACTTTCAGGCTCAAATTGTAGGGCTGTAGTAGTTTCTTCTGTAACAAGATTGAGAGAAGCCATTAAGAATGTTTTATCATAAAATTCACTTGTAGTACGACTAAAATCCCTTGTATTGGCTGTTAGAGATATGATAAGTTCATTTTTATTATTTCTAGATGCAAGTAAATTACCCCCAATAGAAATACTAAATTGTACATTTTTAAATTTCCACGACTTTACAAATTCCCCCTTTTGATTATAGAGGGATACTTGACTACCATAATACGAAGCAATAAATATAGAATCTTTATTGTGTACTAATTTGAAATTTGGTTCTTTATATTCACCCAAATTATTACCTATATTACCTATTTTACTTATCATAGTGCCACTACCTGACATTAAGTAACCCGCTGTCTTGCCACCTTGCGCAAAAATAACGTTATCTTTTTGCATCAAAGAAAAATCATAAAAATAAAACCTTACAGAGTCCATTTTAGCTACAATAGAATCCGTAATACAGATTTCATATTGGTCTTTATTGAGAGGTTCTTTATTTTCTACTACTTCAATATTTTTTGATTTGAAATAAGCTATTTGCTTTTCTGTACGCTTATTAGGTATCTTTCTGTTGCTATTTTGTTTGTCTTTTTGTGCATTGCAACTAGTAAACATAAAAGAAACTAATAAGATTAATAAAAAAATTTGCATATAATTATTTTATGAGTATTAGGTGAATTGGTGTTATAAAATATCAAGCAGTATAATTTCAAAATTATACTGCTTGATGTGAAGAAATTATAGCATACTACTCACAAGCAACAACGCTACACGCTCCATCTGGATTGCAACAAGCACAAGTAATAAACCTGCCTCCAGTATGGACAGCATCAGCAGTTTTGGTTGGACCACTTACCATAAGTCTTTCATTTTGTGCATTCACTTGCACAGTTGCAAAAGCCATACCCAGTACAGCAATTACCATTACAATTTTCTTTTTCATGTTATTCAAGGATTAGAATGTTAAAAATCAGTAGAAACATTTCTACTCCCGCAAATTTGCAAAATTGCAAAATTGCAAAATTGCAAACAAACTTTTGAGCGTTTATTTTTTGAAAACAATGAAATTTAGAATCATTCTAAATAATATTGACTATTTCTTTTTCCACATCCACACAGGAAGTGCCACAAAAACGCCAAAAATACTCATCAAAAGCCCACCAGTTGTACCTATTGCCAAAGAAAACCAAAAAACTTCTTTATCTCCTTCCATCATAAACGGCACAAGTCCCAAAATAGTAGAGAAAATACTCAAAAATATAGGCATAGCTTTCTGTAAAACGGCTTTTATAATATTTTTATTGGTTTGGTAAATACCTTTTGTTTGTTTAAATTGGTTATAATCATTCACCACAAAAATAGCAGAATTCACCACCAAACCGCCCAAAAGCACAAAAGCCGCATATCCGCCTTGGTCAAAATAAAAATTACCCAATGCAAACGCCAAAAACACACCAACCAAAGATAACGGAATTTGAAGCAATATTAAAAAAGGTTGCCAAAAATTCTCCAACAAAATACTGCAAATCACAAAAATAGCTACCGCCAAAACCACCAAAAGCCCATATTGTCGTTTTGCTTTTTCTCTATCAAAACGGTATTGCGCTTGCTTTATAAGATAACCTGCAGGCATTTCCTGTTTCATTTCAATGGTTTTTTTGTCTAGATATTCCTGCCCAAATTTTTCTCCACCAAAATAATCAAAAGCAAGCAAACGAATATATTGCCTATTTTCTTTATAAATGGCAGCACTCGTGGTAGTGAGTTGCAAAGTACCTACATTACGCATCATAAGGCTTTTTGTGCTTGTGCCTCGTGTTTGCAAGCTGATAATTTCGTTGTTTGCCTCAAAAGCAGAAAAGTGGTTTGAGTTAGTTTCACGCAGTTTTACAGGCATTTGCAAATTATCCTTAAACACATAAAAATCAGTATTTTCTGCCTTCCCACGGGCATCTAACGCCTGTGAGAGGGCAGTAGGCGCAATCCCCAACGTCTGCAAAGCCAAGTTATCCACAGAAAAAACATATTCTTGCGTTTTTTTCTCATTATAATTTAGTTTTTCATTGATATTTACAGTCTGAATACGCTCGTGTGCTTCCAATTTTTTAGCAAAAATACGTGCTTGTTGCTCCAATTCAAGGTAATTATAACCACGCATCTCTAAACGAAAATTAGTCATTTGGTCATATTGTTTATTAGAAAAACCATCACCCACACCGTAAATACTCCAGCCAACACCTCCCCAGTCAATAGATTGTGCAATAAGTCGTGTTTTTAACTCATAAGGCAATGCCTCATACCCTTCCAAAAACGAAATATTGATGCTTGCATCTGTGCCTGAATATACTTCACTCACAAATTTATCCACACCATTGACAGTTTTAAGGTATTTTTCTACTTTTGTGATAATTTCATTCATTTGCGTTAAAGTCGTACCGTAGGGCATTTCTGCGCTCACGTATAGCTTATCACGCTCTGGACTGCGGTAACCAGAATTTTCATACACATTATTAACAAAAAGCCTCAAAGTACCTCCAAACGCAATATTTAGATAAGGGCGTATATTTTCTTGAAAAAATTCATTTTCAAAAACGGCATTATAAACTCCAAAACCGTCTATTTTATTGGGAAGAAGGAAAAAAGGCGTACCAAAAAGTAGCACCAAAGCCAAATTAAAGGTTTTTCTAAAACGAGCAATTTTGGAAATGAAATGATAGTAAAAAAATCTTAATCTAACCAGCCCTAAAACCTTTTTTGAGGATTGTTGAGTGGTTATTTTTGTAAATTTAGAATTTGTTATCTCATACAAAGCAGGCGTAAAAAACAACGCCACAAGTAAGGAAACTGCTAAATTTATAACAATAATCAAAGAAAAATCACTTAAATTTAGCCTGTCTTCTTCTGGCAACAAAAACACCAATGCAAGTGCCGCCAAAGTAGTCAGAGTTGCGCCCAAAAGTGCCAAAAACACTTTTTTATCACCTTTTTTCTTCAAATGGTCAAGCATCACAACGGCATTATCTACAATCATTCCAAAGGAAATAGTAAGCCCTGCAAGTGAATAAAGATGTAATTGGATATTAAAAATATACGTCAGAATGGCTGTGAGGCATAAATTAACCACTACGCCAGTCATCAAAATAAACAAATAGGAAAAGTTTAGGCTCGTAAGCAAAATAAAAACCATCAAAATAAGCACAGAAAAGCCCGTTCTTGTATAAATTTTGTCTAATTCTTGCTGAATTTGTTTGGTACTATCATACTCCAAAACTGCACCATAACCGCTAGGAAGCTGTTTGTGTAGGGTTTCTATTTTTATTTTTATTTCATTGGAAAGTGCTAAATTATTAGCATTTTTTCGTGAAGAAATAGCCATACGGACAGAATTTAGCCCATTTATCCTAAAATAACTTTGTGGCTCTTGCTCACTCACATACACACGAGCAAGGTTGTGCAAACGTAAAGATGTATTTGTAGGAGTTTTGATAATAATATTCTCAAAATCAGCCAGATCTTTGAATTTATTTTCTGTTTTGACAAAAAATCTTTCACCAACTGCGGACTCAAAAACACCCAAAAAACGCTCTTGACTATGTTTTTCTACAATTTCTTTCAACTGATTTTTAGAGATTTGATACGTTTGCAACTTCTGCAAATCATATTCAATGACTATTTCCTCTTCATTTGCGCCTGTAATTTCCACTTTTTCAATAGCTTGATTAACAGAAATACTACGTTTAAATATGTTTTCAGCTGTATTTCTAATAGCTAAAGAAGAATAAGGCGCAATAATAGAGTAAACAAGCAAAGGCATTTTTGTTTTATCTTCTGCACCACGCTCAAAAATAACAGGAAAAGACGTATTTTGAGGTAATTTGGGGTATATTTGGCGAATAAGTGCCGAAATTTCCATTTTTTTAAATGCTTTTTTAGCATTTTTGGAAAGCAAAATGGTGATAGTTCCTGCGTTATAGCGTGAAACAGAACTAATTTTTTCTACATCAGAAAGCCTGGAAAATGTATTTTCCAAAATACTCGTAACACTACTTTCTACTATTTCTGGTGTGGCATTTGGCAAAGAAAAAGTGATTTGAAAACTATTTTGAGAAGTATTTGGCTGCAAATCAACAGAAAGTTTAGGTACAAGCGCAAGCCCTACCATACTCAAAATAACAAAAATAATAATAACACGAAAAGGTGAAAACATCTTTTTTTAGTGAGTAGTGAAATAGTGTGTAGTGCTTTTTGTTGTAATAAGTAATACAGACTGCAAAGGCTAGTTTTATAAATATTGCGCTCCGCTGGAGCGAGATACAAACACTATCATACTTCTATAAATATGCCGTTCCGCTGGAACTAATACA
>JAYUKY010000027.1:0-4946 GCA_043764015.1 Raineyaceae bacterium | reverse complement strand
ACTGGTAACAAGCAAGTATCTAAAAAGCTTGTTAATGGAGCTGAAAAGCTGATTTCACCTTTATGAGAAAGTTCCTTACAGCCTTGGTTTTATACCCTGCGGACAAAAATGGCTTTTAACTTAACTATTTGAGAACTGTCCATAGTATTGAATCACAAAACTTTTATTTTAACTAAATATTTGATATTTTCGTTGAAATGGTTACTTTTGCAAGTACATAAATCAAATAAAAATCAGCTAAACTTTATTACTAACTTTACTACTAATCTTATGGCTCTTATAGAAATGGTAATGCCCAAAATGGGTGAAAGCATTATGGAGGGAACTATCCTCAACTGGCTCAAAAAAGTAGGCGACAATATTGCACAAGATGAATCAGTACTAGAAGTAGCTACCGACAAAGTGGACACAGAAGTACCTGCCACTCACGCTGGCATACTCAAAGAAATTCTTGCAAAAGAAGGGGAAGTAGTAGCAGTAGGAAAAGCTATTGCTATTATTAATACAGGTGGAGATGATGACAAACCAAAAACACCCAGCACAGAACAACAAGCTATCAATACAGTAATAACTAATCATCTTACTGAAATACTCACTAATGCAAGCATACTTAATAGCGTGCCTAACACTACGTTGAATCCTACAATGGCAGATATTATTTTGGGCAGATTTTACTCGCCTCTTGTTCTTAATATTGCTAAACAAGAAGGTATTTCTTCTGGTGAATTGGACACAATCAAAGGAACTGGGCAAGACAATAGAGTTACCAAAAATGATATTTTGGCTTACGTAACCTATAAAAAAACTAATCCAACACCTGCAGTAGTACAAAAACCCGCAGAAGTTGTTGTTGAAAAAGTAGAGCAAAATGTGATTACGGCTGCCGTTATTGCTCCTATTACTGCGCCTGTGAGTAGCCCCGCTATTTCTGTGAGTGGTGGAGATGAAATTATTGAAATGGACAGAATGCGCAAAATGATTGCTCAAAGAATGGTAGATTCTAAGCGTATCTCTCCACACGTTACGTCTTTTGTGGAAGTTGATGTTACGAATATTGTTTTTTGGAGAAACAAAATGAAACAAGAAGTTTATAAACGTGAAGGTGAAGCACTTACGTTTATGCCTATCTTTACAGAAGCTATTGCAAAAGCTATCAAAGATTTTCCTATGATAAATATTTCTGTTGATGGCGACAGAATAATCAAGCGTAAAGACATCAATATTGGTATGGCAGTGGCACTTTCTAACGGAAATTTGATTGTACCAGTTATTAAAAATGCAGACCAGTTAAACTTGATTGGACTTACAAAACGTATCAATGATTTGGCGGTACGTGCAAGAGAAAATAAACTCAAACCAGATGATTTGGGTGGTGGAACTTACACTATTTCTAATGTTGGCTCATTTGGTAATGTTTTTGGAACACCTATCATTATGCAACCACAAGTAGGTATTTTGGCTATTGGAGCTATCAAAAAGAAACCCGCCGTTATTGAAACGCCTTTTGGAGATACTTTGGGTATCAGACATATGATGTTTTTATCTCACTCCTACGACCACAGAGTTGTAGATGGTGCGCTTGGCGGTATGTTTGTGAGGCGTGTAGCTGATTATTTGGAAGGTTTTGATACAGAAAGAAATATTTTTTAATTTCTAATATTTAGTATTTATGTAACTTCACGAGCCGCTTACTCTCGTGAAGTTACTTTTTTAAGGTCATTTTTGAAAAATGTAAGCATAAAAGTGTCCGCTTTTCTATAAAAAGTGTCCGTTTGCGTACAGTATTTTGGCAATAAAAAATTAGAAAATTTCTTTAAAGAAATTTTCTAAAATAAAAAAGTGCTTTTTTGTATTCTAAATGAAGTATTTTGGATTTTTAATGATTTTTTTGGACTTATTTCAATTTTTGGAACGGTTTTGTAATAAAGATTGGCATACGAGTTGAAACTCAAATAAAATTTACTCAAAAACAACTGCCAATAAAACCACCCAATTATCCAATAACTTTATCATTATGAAAAATCCAATAATCAGCGACAGCGTACTTGTAGCACTTTATGCAAATGGAAACGAACAAGCTTTTGAAAAATTGTTTAAACGCTACCAAATGAAAGTACAAAATACTATCTACTTGATTGTCAAAGATAAAGATGTAGCACAGGACTTATTGCAAGAAACTTTTATCAAAGCAGTACGCACAATCACACAAGGCAAATATAATGATGAAGGCAAGTTTTCTTCTTGGATTACTCGTATTGGGCATAATATTGCTATTGATTACTTCAGAAAAAATAAACGCTATCCAACTACAGAACTTGACACTCAAAATGAGTTTTCTAGCGGTATGCACCAAATACAAGAATCTTTTGAAGATACACAAATACGCAACGAAATAAATGAAAAAGTGCGTCAGTTGGTAGAAGAGCTACCAAAAAAACAAAAAGAAGTGCTTATTATGCGTCATTATTCTGATATGAGCTTTCAAGAAATAGCACAAGCTACCAACGTAAGCATCAATACGGCACTTGGACGTATGCGCTACGCACTTATCAACCTACGCAAACAAGCAGAAAAATACAATATTTGCTTTGAAAGTACCTTAGCTATTGCCTAATGAAAAGGTACGAAAGAAGAAGTACGAGGTACGAAAATAAAAATCCCTTTAAATCAAATTTAAAGGGACTTTTATTGTGGGGATTTGTTTATTTGAAACAAAAACTTATCATTCATAAGATTTAACTAAGTAATTTATTATAATTGTTGATGTTTTCAGAATAAAAGTACATCATCAACTGGTCATCAGCATTTTGTATTTATTCACAATTCACAATTTACAATTTACAATTATTTAGCTGCTTTTTTTGCTGCAAATTCAGCTTTGATTGCTTCTATATCAACTTCTTTAATAGCTGGTTTTGTCATCAAACGAGAGATATTTGCTACTTTTGCTTTTGCACGAGCCACATTCTTGCGGTCTTTGCGCTGTAATCTTGTTACTGCCATATTCGTATGTTTGGGGGTTTATATGTAAAACAATATATAAATTTTATCTTAAAACTTTATCTAAACTTTTATTTTAGAATTATCTTCTAAAACCTAGAAAACGTACTTATAAAATTGAGGTGCAAAGATAACTTTTATTTTTTTCTTTTCAAATTTTTTCTACATTTTTCTGATAAAAAACTAAAAAACATGTATCTTCATGCCTCGTACTTCCAACCTCGTAACTCCAAACCTCGTACCTCTAACTTCCAACTTCCCTACTAATGGCTATTATTTTGCTGGTGGCGAGTTGTAAAACCACATCAACTTGCTCATCAACAGTCATAAAAGTTGTATCTAACAAAAAAGCGGCTACGTCCATTCTTAGTGGACTTTCCTCACGAGTAGAGTCTATGTGGTCTCTTTTTTTGATATTTTCTACAATAACGTCCAAATCAATAATCTCATCTTTGTCAAAAAGTTCTTTTTGGCGGCGTGAAGCACGTACAAGCGTGTCTGCGGTCATAAAAATTTTTACTTCTGCATCAGGAAAAACGGTTGTCGCAATATCTCTTCCATCCATCACAATACCACGTTTTTTGCCCATTTTCTGTTGTTGTGCCACCATTGCCTTACGGACTTCTGTAATAGCACTTACTTGGCTGACGTTCTGGGAGATATACATTTTTCTTATTTCATCTTCTACATTAAGACTATTAAGAAAAGTGTCGCTAAGTTGTGTGAGTGGATTGTATTCAAAAGTGATATTTATCTTATCCAAGGCGGTTTTAATGGCTTTTGGGTTGGTTAGTTCAACGTAATTATCTAAAAAATAAAGGGTTACGGCACGGTACATAGCACCAGTATCTATATAAGAATAGCCTAATTGTGCCGCCACGAGCTTTGCAGTAGAACTTTTGCCACAAGCAGAATAGCCATCTAAGGCAATAATAAGTTTTTTCATAGATTTTGGAATATTTTTGGCTGTTTTTAGAACAAACACACAAAAAAGAAGCAATACACTTGCGCTGGCAAAGGTATTACTTCTTTTAATTCAATTATAATATTTTGTAGAATTATCCATAATAAATTGATTATCAATATTTTGCATTAACTCACAATTCATAACGCACAATTCACTACTATCTTAGCAATCTTTGATAGGACAAGGGATTTTCCCAGATTTTGGTGGTGCGCCCTTGCGCCTTTTTTTGAAAGCGGGCGTACAAGATTCTAGCAAAAATATTACACAAAGACTAAAAACAAAGATTTTGATAATTCTTGACATTCTTATAAATAATAATTAGTTTATGTTTTTATGCTATGCAATAAATTGGTTGTCAATATATTGTATTAACTCACAATATTGTATTAACTCACAACTCACAACTCACAACTCACAACTCATAACTCGTAATTATCTTCTACTTCCACGAGGATAGCCCGTAAAGCTACGCAAAGGCACTTCTCCATATTTTTTTGGTGTCCAAGTCTGTGAATCATATCCACGACCACGTCTGCCCACATACGTAACGCAAGAACTAAGCATCATTATTGAACTAAACAAAAGAACGAAAGCAACAAATTTTCTCATATCAAATACTTTTTAAACACTTTTAAAATTATTTTCTAATCCCAACTAAACTTTACCAAAAATACACATTTTTTTATCAATTACAAAAAAAGAAATAAAAAACATTTGAACTTCCCAAAAATTTCTAATTTTCAGAAGGTTATTGTATTTAGGAATATTTTTTACAATAACTTAGGAATACATTGCAAATAAACTCCTAGTTTTATTTTTTTATTCTAAGTGGCGTTCACGCCACCGTAGCCTAAGAATTAGATTTTTTGAAATTAGGAACTTATTGTTACTGTAAAAGTTCCGTTGCAAAAAATGTTTTACCTTTGGTTTTTATAAAGAAAAATACAAGTGGTTAAAATGACGTGGCATAAATTAAAAA
>JAYUKY010000026.1:0-4950 GCA_043764015.1 Raineyaceae bacterium | reverse complement strand
TCCCAGTGCATACGTTCCAAAATTTCCGCAGGACTTACCATTTTGTACATATCAATCATTTTATCCAACAATGTTTTCCCAATAAGGCTCATAAATGCGCCAGGAACACCGTGTCCTGTGCAATCTACGGCAGCCACAAAAACTTTTCTTCCAATAACGCCCATCCAATAGAAATCACCAGAAACTACATTTCTAGGTCTATAAATGATAAAATGCTCACCCAAAAGTCCGTCCATTTGTCGTTTATAAGGCAAAATAGCATTCTGAATGGTGCGTGCCACGTTGATACTTTGTGCAATATTTTCATTTTGCATACTAAGTTCTTCATTCTTACGCTCAATAAAATCTCTTTGCGCTAAAATCTCTTCTTGATTTTGTTGAAGTTCCTCTGATTGTGCTTGGAGTTCTGCATTTTTTTCATTGATTTCTATGGCACTACGCTCCAAATCTTGGTTTTTAATAACAATCTCATCATTTTTTAAGGCAATAGCTTGACTTTGTATTTGTATTTCCTCACTTTGTTTCAAAATAGCGGTACTTTGCTTTTCAATTTCTTCATTTCTACGAGCAAGTTGTTCATTTTTCTTTTTATTTTGCATCAAAGCAAAGGCAATAGAAGCAATGACAATACTAAGCAAAGTAGCTACAATAATCCCGCCCCACTTGAGATAACTATTAAATCTTGCTTCGTCTTCCGCTTTGATTTCTTGTATTTTTTTTTCTTTCTCTAAAAGTTCCCGTTTTTGTTGTTCTTCTTGGCGTTCTGCGCCTCTTTTCTGATTTTCTAGCTCTTTATCTTTTTCCAAAAACGCTATTTGTTGCTGTTGTTTTTCTGCACCAGATTTCTGCAAGACGAGTTCTAATTGTTGTTGCGCTCTTTGTTTTTCTATTGAAGCATTGCGTATTTTTTGTTCTTGGAGTTCTCTACCACTTCTTAGGCGACTAATTTCGCTTTCTTTCAAAAGATTTTCTTTTTGTGTTTTTTCAGCTTGGAGTTTGGTTTGTGCAAGTTCCATTTTTTGCTTGTCTTGCTCTGCGAGGTTACTTTTCAGTTCATTTTCTTTCTTTTCTATGTCTAATTGTTTCTCCATTACTTCTTGCCTTTGGCGAGTTTGCTCTTCTTGGCTTGCTTTTTGGAGGTCAAGATATTTTTGATTATTTCGTTGATATTCTTTCATATCTTGCTGTTGCTGATAAATATTAGCTTTTATTTGGTAAGATGCCATCAAAACCTCTTGTGCTTTTGCCTTATTGGGCGTATTTAGCTGACTTTCAGCATCTCTAATGGCATCATCTAAATAACTGATAGCATTTTCATTATTACCTGCAAGAAATTCATTTACTGCCAAAAAATTAGTAATTTTTGCTTCTTCTACTTTGTTATTTTTGGAGCGTGCTATGGCAAGCGCATCAGAAAAATATTTTTTAGCGGACTTAAAATCCCCTTCATTGGTATAAGTAGAACCAATATTGGTAAGTGCAATACCTCTTTTGTCAGAATTTCCAGCATTTTTTTGTGCAATTTGCTGGTTTATTTTGATAGATTTATCAAAATTCTCTAGTGCTTTTTGATTATTTTTGAGTTTTTTATAATTAAATCCAATATTATTGTAAGTATTTGCTTGTGCGCTCAAATCATCTTTGTAAAGCACTGCAAGTTGCTCATAATATTTAATAGCACCAGTATAATCCTTAGAAATAGTGCAAATATCTGCTAATGCTTCTAGTGTTTCTTTTACTTCAAAAGCGTTTTTATCTTGTTTTTCAACCTCCAAAACCTTTTCATACGTAGCTTTTGCTTTGGTATAATCTTGTGCCAGCATTTGCGTAAAACCAATATCTTTAAGCGTTTCACCTTGTTGAGAAAGTGGTGCACCATTGTATTTTTCTAGTTCTAGTGCTTTTTGATAATATTCAGTTGCTTTTGTGTAGCCTTTTTGTTGTTGATAAGCCATTCCTATTTGCTTAGCAAGCCGTATTTTTGTATTGACATCTTTTACTTGCCCAAATGAGGTAATTAGCTCATCTGTGCTTTGAGCCTGTACATTAAATGCCAAAAGAAAGAAGAAAATAGATAATTTTAGCGTTTTTTTAAAAATATTCATAATATTTAAAGTTATTTTTGTTAGTTTATTTATTGTTTATGAAAACACAAACAATGGCGGAATACCTCAAATATTAATTAAAATTTCACATTGAAACCGCCCATAATACGCAATGGATTTTGTGGCGCACCGTTGGCAAATTCTGCGCCCGCAGCTCCTACAACACCTGCATTATCTGGTGATGCTCCCAAATTAACAGAATAATAACGTTGGTCTAGCAAGTTTTTGACTTGCACAAATAAGGTGCAAAAATTGTTCAAACGGTAATTTGTTTGCAAATTAAGTAAAGTATAGCCTTTTAGACGTTGTCTTTTTTCTTCTTCAGTAGCACTTGTTGCATAAGAAAACTGTTTATCAATAAAAATACCTCTCAAAGAGATACTAAATTTGTCAACGTCCACATCAACTCCTGCCTTAAATATCCAAGGAGAAATGGCAGGAAGTTCTGTTTTTAACTCTACGCCCGCATTGCTTGTACTCACATTCCCTTGCACATAACTCACAGAAACAGAAGGCTCAATTTTATTGTTTTTCCCCCAACTTTCTCTATAATTTATCTGAAAAGCACCACCGTAATTAGTTTGTTTACCTTGATTAACGGCAACCTCAATAAAGCCAACTTGCCAACCTTTAAATTGTCCATTATAAAGATTGCCATTAGCCGCATCAGCTCCATAACCAAACAAACCTTCACTCAAAGAATAAAAACCGTTCAGATTTATTCTTAATTTTTTGCTATTAAAATTGATACTACTTTCAAAAGTTTGGATAGTTTGCGGTTTTAAATTAGGATTTGGAAGACGGAAAAATCCAGATTGGTACGTTGTGCCATTATCTAAACTGAAAAATGAGCCAAATTGGTCAAAAGCAGCCAAAGGAGAAGGCGCAAGGAAAGCAGAACCATACAGCACTTTTGCCGTAAAGTTTTTATTGATTTCATATACAATACCTGCACGAGGATTAAATGAGCCGCCATAACGGCTGTTATAATCATATCTTCCTCCCAAAGTAATAGCCAGTTTTTCTATGGGTGTGATTTGCGCCTGAAACAAACCGCCAGCATTAGAAAAATTAAGTTCTGGAATGTCCGCTTCAATTCCTTGCGGATTATTGGGATAAATACTTCCAATAATGATAGGGCGTTGTGAGCGGTTGTAGATAGGGTTTTGCAAGTCGTGACCACGAGGATTAGAGAAAAAACTCTCATAAGTGCCACCTAGCGTAAAGCTAAAAATAGAATTGGGAGTATAAGTTACAAGTTGTTCTAACTTTAACATTCTACCAACTGAATACAAATAAGCTGTATTCATACCTGTATAAACATTTCTAAAATTGGATTCAGGGTCTAGATTATATTGACTTCCCACCAAAAAGCTATTTAATTGTACTTTTCCAAGTATTTTGTTGTAGGTAATATTGCCCATTGTGACGCTATGACCAAAAAAAGAACCTGCATTATAGACTGCATTATCAGGGGATACTGCTATTGTGGAAGGATTTACAGATTTATTTTTGAAAAAACTAAACGAGAAATCACCATAATGTACATTAGCGTGCAAAGCATACGCAGAAAGTGGGGTTTGGCTATAAATAGGGTTTACATTTGTCTTGATAGGTCCAAAAATAGTATTAAATTCTCCATTCGCTAAATTACTCTCCATTTTTTCAAATTCTTTCTGATAAAACTTGCTCAACTGTGGCTGTGCATCATTCATATATTGCGCAGAAAAAGTATAACTTAATTTATCATTTACTTTTTTCCCTATAATAAGATTTCCTAAATAATAGTTATAAGAACCTCCAACGCCCATTATTTCATTCTTTTTTAAATCATCAGCACTTTTAGTAATGATGTTTATTACTCCTGCAAAGGCATCAGCACCATACAAAGCAGAAGACGGACCAAATACAATTTCTACTTGTTTGGCAAAATGAACAGGATAATTTTCCATAATTGGAATAATATCATTGGTAGGAGAGTTGGCACGAACACCATCAATAAGCAACACAAATTTATCATTGGCGTTGGCATTTGAGCCAGTTACTCCTCTGATAATCAAGTTGTTATTCCAACGAGGGTCAACTAAATTATCTACTCTCACGTTAGGAACATCTGCTAAAAGCTCCGAAAGTGAGTTATAGCCACGTCTTTGGATTTGTTCTGCCGTAACGATATAAACAGTAGCCGCAGCTTTACTTGATTTTTGTTCTGTGGTACGGCTTGTAGTGATGACTGCAATGTCTTCAAAATCATTATTTTGCCTTTCATTTTTAAGTAAATCTTCTACCAGAATCTCGTGTGTGGTAGGCGCAATGCTATCACGGGTTTGGGCATACATTTGCAAGCTACCAACCATAAAAATCATCAAAAGAAATCTCTTTTTTAGAGGTGTGTTTTTTGCTTTCATTGTATTTCAAAAGTTTAAAGTTCTTGTAAGATGTTGTAGGGTGAAATATTTATAAATAAAAAACCAAATAATAATATATATTTTTTCTTTATTACTGATAGTTCGTACAAATATATAATTTTTTAATTTGATTTTATCCTCTTGACAATAAGATAATAATTTGTTCACACATTATTCTACCAAAAAACCACTTCTAAAGGTTTAGAAGTGGTTTTTCTCCAGAAAAATGGAAATGTATTTTTATATTTTAATTCACAACTGAAAACTTTTAGAGTCTAATTCCAAAAAACAAAATGTCGTCACGTTGTTCTGTACCTGTTTGGTGTCTGTCTAATAAATCACTAAATATTTTTTCTTGCTCTGCCATAGGTTTTAGTGTACAAGAAGAAATGGTATATTTTAGTTTTGATTCTCCAAGTTTTACTCTGTCTGCGTCA
>JAYUKY010000025.1:0-5019 GCA_043764015.1 Raineyaceae bacterium | reverse complement strand
TTAGCTGACGGTGTGAAGATATTTGAGTGCCTAAACAGAGTTATTAATAGCTTAAAAGTATCAAAATGATACTTTTATAAAGTTCCTTACAGCCTTGGTTGAACACTTTTGGGAAGTTTAGTAGGAGCTTATTTACAATATGTTGCTAATTCATAATTAACTAAGCTAAATACTTGCTTACGTCTGTATAAAGCAAGTTAAAAGCATCAGAAACACCTTTATAAACAATCTCGCCATTTACGATATTAAGCCCTAATTTCAGGTCAGAGTTTGTCTTACAAGCCTCTTTCCAGCCTTTATTGGCAAGTTCCAGCGCATACGGAAGTGTTGCATTCGTGAGTGCAAGCGTAGATGTATAAGGCACAGCACCAGGCATATTTGCCACACAATAATGCACAATATCATCAATAATAAAAGTTGGGTCTTCATGTGTAGTTGGGCGACAAGTTTCTATACAACCGCCTTGATCAACAGCAACATCAACCAAAACAGTACCTGCACGCATCAATTTAAGCATATCTCTTGTAACTAAGTGTGGAGCTTTTGCGCCAGGAATAAGCACCGCACCCACAATCAAGTCAGATGTTTGGATAGCCTCACGGATATTGTATTCATTTGACATCATTGTCTGTACGTTAGCTGGCATAATATCGTCCAAATAGCGCAAACGAGCCAAACTAACATCCATAATGGTAACGGTTGCACCCAAACCAGCCGCCATTTTAGCCGCCTGCATACCTACAATACCGCCACCCAAAATCAAAACATTAGCAGCTTTCACGCCAGGAACGCCACCAAGCAAGATTCCACGCCCTTTAATTGGTTTTTCCAAATATTTTGCGCCTTGTTGTACCGCCATACGCCCAGCCACTTCCGACATAGGAATAAGCAAAGGCAAACTACGGTCAGGACGTTCTACTGTTTCGTAAGCAAGACAAACTGCCTTACTTTTCATCATTGCAAGCGTAAGCGGCTCGTAAGAGGCAAAGTGAAAATAGGTAAAAAGCAACTGATTTTCCTTAATTAGGGGATACTCTTCTGCAATTGGTTCTTTTACTTTGACAATCATATCCGCAATTTTATAGACCTCCGCAATGGTGTCTAGCATAGTTGCACCTGCTTTTGTGTAATCATCGTCAGAAAAACCACTACCAATACCAGCCGTTTTTTGGATATAAATGGTATGTTTGTGTTTTTTGAACTCCGCAACTCCTGCAGGAGTAAGCCCCACACGGTTTTCGTTGTTTTTAATTTCTTTTGGAACGCCAATAATCATAAAGAATTAGTTTAAAATGTGAGTTGTGAATTATGAGTTGTGAATTATGAGTGAATACAATATTCTTATATTCCTAAAAAAGAAACTAATTTTAACAACCTATCTTTTTATTTACACAAAGGTAATTCTTTTTATCATTTTTTAGGTAAAAAATAGGATTTTTTTGAGGATTTTTGGAATAAATTGAGCTAAATATTTGGGAATATGGTTATTTTGTACTATTATTGTAATTAGCTAATGCTTTGTAAATGGTATTAATTCATAGTTCATAACTCAAAATTTATCAAAAAGATTTCTATTATTACGGTTATTTTCAATGCTGAAAAATATATCAAAAATACTGTTAAAAGTGTTTTTGAGCAAACTTATACTGACATTGAGTACATTATTATTGATGGGAAATCAACAGATAAAACACTTCAGATAGCACAAGAAACGGCACAAGAATACAATAATATCAATAATAATAATAATCCTAAAAATATTGATATTTTGGTTAGTGAAAAAGATACTGGACTTTATGATGCTATGAACAAAGGTATAAAACTTGCTACAGGTGAATATATTATGTTTATGAACGCAGGAGATACTTTTTTTGATGAAAATACACTAAAAAATATCTTTCAAAGTGATAAAAATGGCAATGAAAATGCTGATATTTTTTATGGAGATGCGCAAATGATTAGCGAGAACGCTACAGAAAACGCTAATAAAATTTTGGGTTTACGTAGTGAAGTAACGCCACACAAACTGCCTAAAAACTTACGTTGGCAAGATATGGCATTGGGAATGGTGGTTTGTCATCAGTCGTTTGTGGTGAGGCGTACACTTGCACCTATGTATGAGCTAAAATACCGTTATTCTGCTGACGTTGATTGGGTGATAAAGTGCCTAAAACAGTCAAAAAATACGGTTTTTACAAATCTTATTGTTTCTAATTTCTTATTGGGTGGACTTTCCACCAAACAACGCAAAAAATCACTAAAAGAAAGATTTTATGTACTTTGTACGCATTTTGGCGTATTTAAGACTGTTTTAGCACATTTTAAAATTATTTTGAGAGGAGTATTTTTTACTATTAAAAAGAAAAAAAGCTATTTTTAAAACAAGAAAGCCTTTGCATTTTGCAAAGGCTTTTTATTTGATTTTGGATTATCAATTTTAATATTATGATTATGTATTCATTCACAATTCACAATTTAAAATTCATAATTATTTACCGCCATTCATTTTGTCAAATTTAGCTTTTTGTTTTGCATCAAGCAAAGTTGCAATGGCTTCACGGCGTTCTTTTTTAGCTGCCTTTTCTTTTGCGCCATCTTTTGATGCTGCTGCGGCATCAATAGCTTTATTCATTTTCACGTTAATTTCTAGCACTTTACCTTTTTGGTCAGCATTCAGTACCAATGCTTTTGTAAGGTCGTTTGTGTAGATAGTAGCGCGTTGTTCTGCTGTGTTTTTACCTTTACTTTGTGCGAAAGCTGAAGCAATAGAGAAAAAAAACAAGAAGCAAAGTAGTAATAAATTCTTTTTCATTTTGATTAGAAATTTAGAGGATTTAGAAGATTGAAAAATTGTTGAATATACCCGCAATTACCACATTTAATACATAACTTCCAAATATTTTGAAAGTTTTTTTATTAAAAGTACCTTAAAATTACCAAATAATGGCTTTTTCTGCATCACCTCTACGAAACATTAGTGTAGTTTTTTTATCTTGAAAGGCGAGATTAACAATATTTACTTGGTCGCTAAAAAGTTCTATCATTACGTTATTGCGTAAAAACATATTTTTTGGTATTTCTTTTCCGACATCTTTGGTAAGCATTTCAAAATAAATAAGTGTAGATTCTGCGTTAGTTTCTCTTGCTATATAATTGATAGTCAAAGAATTAGTCTTTCTGTTTTTTAGGATAAAGTATTTCTCCAAATATTTGGCAAGCGTGGCATCAGGAGTTTTGTCTTTGCCCATTTTAAGAATAATTTTTTTGCCCATTGTGCGCAAAATATCATCTTCCAAATCATCAGAAAAAACCCTTAAAATTACTTCAAAAGTCTTATTTTTAGCGTTATATTCCACATCTGCAATACTTGTGTGGAAGTCGTGCTTTGGGAGATTTTTATCCGTAAATCCTCCAAAAAACAACAAAAAAGCAAGCAATAATAGGTTGAATTTTATTTTTAATCTTTTATTTTTCATTTATGTTTTTGTATTGAACTAAACATTACTCACTAAACACTACTCACTACTTCACCAATGTTTTTGGGTCATAGGCATCTCTAAGTCCATTTCCTAACAAATTAAAAGCTAAAACCATTACACTAATACACACGCTAGGATAGAGCAATAAATGGTTATTTCCTGAAATTCCAATATGTTTGTAGCCTTCACGTATCATCATACCCCAAGAAGGCGTAGGCACTTCAACGCCAAGCCCCAGAAAGCTCAAACCCGCCTCTGTAAGTATTGCAGAAGCAAAATTAGCACTTGCCACCACAATAATTTGCCCCAAGATATTTGGCAAAATATGCCTTTTAATAATGCCATAATGCCCAACGCCCATAGCACGAGCTGCTTCTACGTATTGTTTTTGACGTATTTCCATTATTTGCCCTCTCACAACTCTCGCAATTTCTACCCACGTTGTCAAGCCAACCGCCACAAAAACAACCCAAATCCCACGACTTTGCAAGGCAACACTAATAGTAATCACAAGCATTATATTAGGAATAGACCATAC
The DNA here is from genome assembly GCA_043764015.1 of Raineyaceae bacterium. Taxonomy (GTDB): domain Bacteria; phylum Bacteroidota; class Bacteroidia; order Cytophagales; family Thermonemataceae; genus JANYGM01. The sequence continues at coordinate 1,002 of JAYUKY010000025.1, read as the reverse complement.
AACAGTCATTACCCACATCACCAAATTATCTACCCAGCCACCAAAATAACCCGCAATAGAGCCAAGTGTAAGCCCAATTATCAGAGAGATAATTACAGAAACAAAGCCAATACCCAAAGAAATACGAGTACCGAGTATCAAACAGCTTAGCATATCACGTCCTGCAGTTTCTGTGCCGAGTGCATAAGTACGAGTTTCTATGTTTTGCTCATTAAAATCTTTTAAGAGTGCTTCTCGTGTAGTTTTTTGGATATTTTCTTGTGGGTCAAGGTAAGTTACTTCTTCTCCATTCACTCTAAAATTACCTGTAAAACCTTCTTTTTCAGGTAATTTAGCTGATTTTCCTACAAAAAGTGGCTTAACAATAGGCAAAAGATGTTTATGATATTTATTATTTTTACTGTCGTGATATTCTACATCATAACCATTGATAACGTACTTGCTAATGGCTTTTATTTCATATTCCGTATCTTGTCCAACAAGCATTTTCACCAAAAAATTATTTTGAGGAACTTCAACTTGCCTATGAAACTTAATAAATTGTGTCGTAAAACCTTCTTTTTTCTTTCCTATACTGATGTCGCCATCATTGGCATCTGGCGTTTGGTCAGGCATAATTAGATAACCCAAAATAGCCACTAAAATAGCAAACACAATAATACACAAACCGACAACAGCAGGTTTGTTTTGTACAAAACGTCTTCTAATGTAATAAGATAAGTTTTTTGGAGCTTCTTGTTCTATAATAGCCATTTATTTTTATATATGATGTGTGATATTTTGTTTAATGTTTTTAAATGAAATTTTGTAAAAATAGTTTATTTTTATGATTTTACAAAAGTAATAATAAAAAATCTCTCCAAAAATTACTAAAAAGTAGTTTTTGGAGAGATTTATTTATTGTTAGGAATGAAAGTTAAATAACTTGATATTTTCAACTAATTTTATTACCTTTATAATTATGAATTTAGATTTATTTTTATTTTATGCTGAAAAGATATA
>JAYUKY010000024.1:0-18746 GCA_043764015.1 Raineyaceae bacterium | reverse complement strand
ACGTTGGAGGCACTATCTCCCACCAAAATAATGTCAATACCTGCGCCATCAACAATTTGCGCCATAGAATAGTCATAAGACGTAAGCATAGAGATTTTTTCTCCACGTTGCTTCATTTCCTGCAAAATATGCGTAGTAACACGCTTCACTTCTGAATGTACGGACATTATTTTTTTGTTTTTTAGAGAATTTTTCTTAATTTTGCAACAATTTACAAAAATATACCAAATTGTCTATTTTTTCTGAAATTTATCAAAGAAAAAAAGAGAAAAATATCAATATAGTAATATTTTTGAAATCATAACTAATTGTTAATGAATAACTTAATATTCTGTATTCATTCACAATTCCTAATTTACAATTTCTAATTCACAAAGCCGTTTTCAGTTGCAAGCACTAACCTGTAAGGCTTTTCACAGAGTAAAAACTCACAAAACTTGCTTTTTTATGGTTCTCGTACACCGCAGAGAGCATTTTAACGCTGCTCACCGCCTTTTTAATCCTAATTGGACAAAAGAAAAAAATGAAGAAATCTTTGGCGTTTGTGCCAATGAATACTATCACGGACACAACTTTGAACTAATTGTGTCTGTGGCTGGCACGCCTGACAAAGATACAGGATTTGTTATTGATATGAAAAAACTTGGGCTTCTTGTCAAAGAGCATATTACTAGCAAATGTGACCACAGAAATCTAAATATTGAAGTAGAGATGTTTAAGGACAAAATACCCAGTTGCGAGGTGATGGTAATGGAATTTTGGCATATTCTCGCCCCAAAAATCCCAGAAATTGCTATGGCAAAAGATGCTCGTTTGCATACCATACGCCTATATGAAACCAATAATAATTTTGTAGAATATTTTGGCTAAAATGATTGTATGACAAATGCTATTTTTTTAGGAAATAGTATTTTTTTTAGAAAAAATATGTTTATTTTTGTGTGAAAATAAATAAAACCAACAAAAATGAACTTAGAAATACATTTAAGATTACAATTTGATAATGAAAATATTGATTTTGATTTGGTTGCAAAAATGCTACAACAGGCTGGAATGGCAAGTTATGCGTCTGAAAAGCACCAATTAGCATTTAATAATAGTCAGACAGTTGTGTTTGTTTTTGATTATCAAAATGATGGTGATTTACTTATTGGCTTTGGCAGAGCTATTTCTGATGGTGCGTACCAAGCTGCTATTTATGATGTTGTTGTTGCGGAAAATTATCAAGGAAAAGGCATTGGAAAGATAATTATTCAACATATTATTGAAAAAAACGCTGATTGTAATATGATTTTATACGCATCTATTGGCAAAGAAAAATTCTACGAAAAAGAAAAATTTAGGAAAATGAAGACAGGAATGGCTTTATTTAAAGATATTGACAAAATGAAAAATAAAGGCTTTACAGAATAAAAATACTTTGAAATAATCATATATAAAAATTTATTATTATGAAATACCTCACTATCTACACAGAAAACAGTCATTATGACGAACTTTTAGAATATGCAAAAGATTTCAAATATATAGAAAAACTAGAAACAGGAGAAAAAGACCTGCAAGAAATAGACGAAGGCGACACTAGAGAAGAGATTGTGGCCAGCGTCAGGGCAGGTTATGAAGAAATGCTTTTGATAATGCAAGGCAAAGGCAACACAAGACCATTGGAGGATTTTTTAAGAGAATTAGAAGAGGAAAGCAATGAGTTATAAAATTGAATCTTCCGACCTCTTTGAAAAACAATTTAAGAAGTTGCTTAAAAAGTATGTTTCCCTAAAATCAGAGTTACGTGAACTGCAACTTGAACTCATGGAAAATCCTACAATGGGAACGCTTTTGCGAGATAATGTGTATAAAATTCGTTTGGCTATTTCCTCTAAAAACAAAGGCAAATCTGGTGGTGCAAGAGTGATTACACTTGTGAAAATCATCAATGAAACCATTTATTTGCTTTCTATTTACAACAAAGGTGAAAAAGATACTATTTCTGAAAGTGAAATTGACGAACTTTTAGAAGACTATTTAGAATAAATTTTGATATTATAAACTATTTAAAATCAATAAGTTACAAATCCAATCACGAAAAACATCAACAAAATTATGTTAAAATTACTAGGAAAATTTTTATTATGGCTTGCGGGCTGGAAAATGTACGGACATATTCCCAAAGAACTTAAAAAAACAGTAATGATTGCTGCGCCACACACTTCTAACTGGGATTTTTATTATACTATTTGCATCTTCAAAGCGCAAGGAATTAAACTGCGTTTTTTAGCAAAAGATAGCCTTTTCAAATTTCCAATGGGGATTTTGATGCGCTTTTTTGGTGGTATTCCTGTGGATAGAAGCAAAAATAACGACCTCGTTGCAAGTGCTGCTAGCATTCTCAAAAATGCAGAAGAGCTTGTTTTGCTCGTTGCCGCAGAAGGCACACGTGGTGTCGCAAAAGAATGGAAATCAGGGTTTTATCATATTGCAGAGAAGGCGGGCGTACCTATTTCATTGGGCTTTTTGGATTATAAAAAGAAAGAAGGTGGTTTTTTTACGGAATCTTTTATGCCAACGGGCAATTATGAGGCTGACCTTATCAAAATAAAAACAATATACAAAGACGTTACTGCAAAATATCCCAAATTATCTAGTTTGTATCAGTGGCAAGCCGCTTTTTAGTGTGTAGTGAAATAGTGTGTAGTGAAATACATTATTTGCGACAAATTATTACGACAAAAGACACTAAACACTATTTCACTACTCACTCAACACTAAAAAAAATGATTTCAAAAGATTTTACCTTCAAAACTTGGCAAGAAATTGCGCCATTTTATCTGAAATTACAAGAAAAAAATATTAATTCTGCTGACGAATTATATGCTTGGTTTGTAGATAGAAGCATTTTAGAGTCTTTTTTATCTGAAAATTTGGCTTGGCGTTATATCCGACAAACCTGCAACACAGCAGACGAAAATCTACAAAAAGCATTAGATTTTTTTATTGAAGAAATACAGCCTCAAATAGCGTCTTTTACCAATAAACTTAACCAAAAAGCTCTTGATTCACCGTTTTTGGACGTTCTCACACAAACACATACGCATAAACAGGCTTTGGGTGTAATGGTGCGTACTTTGCGCAAGCAAGCGGAAATTTTTAGAGAGGAAAATATCCCTCTTTTGGCACAAATTCAGTCAAAAGAACGTATTTATGGCAGTATTACTGGAAAAATGTCTGTAATGCTTGATATTGAAGGAGTTACAAATGGTATTAAACAGGAATTTACACTACAACAAGCAGCAAATTTCTTAGAAAATAACGACAGAAATACTCGTGAAACAGTCTATAAAGCTATTCAAAATAGAAGATTAGAAGATAAAAATGCCCTTGATGAGCTGCTTACAGAACTTATACAACTGCGCCATAGAGTTGCTAGAAATGCAGGTTTTGCGAATTTTAGAGATTATATGTTTGCGTATTTGGGTAGATTTGACTATACTTCAAAAGATTGTTTCAACTTCCACGAAGCCGTAAATACGCAAGTAATGCCATTTGTCAATCAGTTTGCAAGTGAGCGAAAAATTGCTTTAAAACTATCAGAATTGCGCATTTGGGACGAAAAAGTAGATATTTCTGGGCTTCCTGCGCTAAAACCTTTCACATCAGGCGAAGATTTGACAGAAAAAACAGTTAATATCTTCAAAAAAATGCACCCAGAAATGGCTGAATGTCTGGAAGTTATGCAAAAAAATAATCTTTTAGATTTGGAATCTCGCAAAAATAAAGCTCCTGGTGGCTATAATTATCCGTTGGAAAGTTGTGGTTTGTCGTTTATTTTTATGAATGCAACTTCCAATTTGCGTGATATGAGTACGCTTTTGCACGAGGGCGGACACGCTTTACATTTTTATTTGATACGAAATTTGGATATTTTGGCGTTTAGAAATCCGCCTGCGGAAGTGGCAGAGCTTGCCTCTATGGCTATGGAGCTAATAACTATGGATTTTTGGGACGAATTTTTTCCTGAGAATAAGCAAGATAAAAATGACCTCAAACGTGCTAAAATAGAACATTTACAAGAAACTTTGGCAACTTTGCCTTGGGTGGCTTGCGTAGATAAATTTCAGCATTGGTTGTATGAAAATCCTACACATTCTATCAAAGACCGTACAGAAAATTGGGACAGAATTTATAAAGAATTTTCTGATAAAATCACAGATTGGAGTGGTTGTGAGCAGTTTTTTAAAAATCATTGGCAAAAACAACTTCATATTTATGAAGTACCATTTTATTATATTGAATATGGTTTTGCGCAACTTGGAGCTATTGCCGTTTGGAAAAACTACAAAGAAAATCCTCAAAAAGGCTTAAATGACTATCTAAATGCACTAAAATTGGGTTATACCAAAATTATCCCAGAAATCTACGAAACAGCAGGCATTAAATTTGATTTTTCAGAAGAATATATTAAATCTTTGATGGATTTTGTGGCAAAAGAATTGGAGATTTTAGAGAAATATTAGCAAAAAACAGTATTTTATTTGCCTTCTTACAGTTCTTTAAATCCTTTTATTTCACCTCAAAAATGTGTATGTTTGTGGTATGAAAAACAAGATAAAATCCCCGTATGGCATCAGCAATGCTGAAGTTATTACGGCTGAAGGCTAAACTTTTATAGACAAAACGCATTTTGTTGAATTATTAGAAAGTGAAGAACGGTTTTCCTCTTTTTTGCGTCCACGCAGAATTGGCAAAAGTTTTTTTACTTCTATTTTGGAATATTATTATGACCTTAGGCAAAAACATAAGTTTGAAATGGCAAATGTTAATTCAAATTTAGAGATTTTGGAGGAGATTTTAGAAACAGACGAAATTTTATCAGACCAAATCTACCAGTTTGACCTTAGTCGTTCTTTTGGCAAAATAGAATTTGTCAATTTTTTGTATTATTTAGGAAACCTGACTATCAAACGTGAGGGAGATTTTAATCTTGGGGTTATCTACAAAATCCCTAATTATGTTATTGCGGAGCTTTACTGGCAGTATTATGGCTATGTTTTGAAGCAAAAAAACGAATTCCAATATCCAGAAAGTGAACTTCCAAAAGTAATGCGTTCTTTGGCGGCAGGCAACATTGAACCATATCTAAAACTCGTTGAAAGTAATTTAAAAGCACTTTCCAATAGAGATTTTCAGCGTTTTGATGAAAAATATGTCAAAATGATTATGATGCTTTACGCCATTGAAAGTAGGGTTTTTTATGTCCCAACAGAAAGAGAAACCAGTAGTGGCGGCTATATTGACTTAGAGATTTATATCCGTTCAAATAATACACACAAACACGCACAGTATATTTTTGAGATAAAATACCTCAAAAAAGAAGAAAAAAACAACAATTTTGAAAGAGTGAAAGCAGAAGCCATTGCCCAACTGCAACATTATAGAAATACGGATATTTTCTTGCAAGAAAAAGAAGATTTACACGCAATAGTAGTGATTTTTGTGAAAGATGAACTGTATTGGGAGGAAATTTAAGAAAAATATGTCTAACTCAAAAATCTTACGGACTAATCCCTTAGTTTTGCGTTTCTAAAAATATTGATTATTTTGCAAAAAACTATAAAAACCTTATCATTTTGCTTCAACTCTCTGATTTCATCAACAATACGCAGTTTAATAGACAACTGCTGGCAGAAGAACTGCCCAAAATGTTCAAAAATGACCTTTCTAAGCCTATCTTTGAAGTTATTAAATTGCTTTATAACAAAGAAAAATTTGAAAAACTCAATGAAGCACAAATAGAAGAGGAATTTATAAAACCTACTTTGCAGGCTTTGGGCTATGCTTTTGCCTACCAAGTGAGCAAAAAAGCCTTTGGAAAAAGCCACAAACCAGATTTTGCGCTTTTTGCGGACACAGCACGCAAAGATGAACATTATTCAAAAGACAAAGACGAAAATACAGATATTTTGGCTCTTTGTGAGTCTAAGGCGTACCTAATTGAATTAGATAATAAGAAAATTGAGGAAAATCCTCATTTCCAACTGATTAGATACCTCAATGATTTGAAAATTGATTTTGGTTTTCTGACTAATGGCAGGTTTTGGCGGTTTTATGACACAAAAGTAAACAGAGCTAACAAAATATTTTATCAAATTGATTTAGAACAAGTTATCCTAAATGATGATTTGCAGGCTTTCAATTATTTTTATTTTGTGTTTAGGAAAGAAAATTTTATCCAAAAAGAAAATACACAAGATAATCAAGCAATACAAACAACTGGTATTCAAGCTATTATAGCACAAAATGAAGAATTAAAAGCTGGCGTTGAAAAAGACCTTAGAGAAGTCATTTATGGTGCAGATTCTATTGTGGAGCAAATAGGACAAGCACTTTACAGTAATGCGGAAATAAACCAAGAAATCAATGCTAAAATTTCTGCACAAGCGCAAACGCAAGCGGGAACGCAAGCAGGAACGCAAGCAGGAACGCTTACGCTTGCCGACATCTACCAAAATTCTGTTACTTTTGCCTTCAGAATGCTTTTTATTGCGTATTTTGAAGACAAATTTGAAGACGAACTTTTTAAGAAACATAAAAACTACAAAAAATATTCTTTGCGTCAGATTATTACCAACCTAAACGACCAAAATGACTACGAAAATGACGAATTTAATGGCTGGGGAGACCTTAAATACCTTTTTGAAATATTAGACGAAGGACGAGCAGACTACAAAATTCCGCTCCTCAATGGTGGACTTTTTGCGCAAGACAAAGCACCGCTACTCACCAAAAGCAACATTATCAATAACAAAGATTTAGCATATTTGCTTAAGAATTTACTGGGAATAACGAAAGTTGAAAATGCAAAAAAACAACTCTCTTTTATTACTCGTGATTTCAAAACCCTTTCTATTACGCATATTGGCAATATTTATGAAGGACTTCTGGAGTTTGACTTTAAGAAAGTGCCAGAAAATGAAAAAAATCATTACGTTATTTATCAAGACAAAGGAAAAGAAACTGATGGACAACTTGATGATTTTGATTACAACGAACTGAAAAACGACAAATCTAAGAAAATCTTACATACAAAAACTTACCAACAAAACGAAATATATTTTTCTCAAAGTTCTAATTCTCGTAAAACTACTGCCTCCTATTACACGCCTACAAGCCTTACGGAGTTTATGGCAACTGCCGCACTCAAAGAAGCACTTACCAATGAGCCACAAATACTTAAGCTACGCATCTTGGATAATGCCTGCGGAAGTGGACACTTTTTGATAGAAATTCTTAACCAAATTACACAAATTGCTTACCAAAATCTTCATAATCAAGCAGTTGTGGGAGAAGAGAATAAGCAAGAGAATAAGCAAGATAATTTTTTAAATATCTCCACAGAAACACTCAAACAAACACTAGAAACAGAAAAAAAATTAATCACCGCAAAAGTGCAAACCTTCATCAAAGAAAAAATTGAAATTGATGAACTCGTTTTGCTTAAAAGAATCTTGCTCAAAAAAATTATTTTTGGCGTAGATTTGAACCCTTTTGCCGTAGAACTTACACGCCTGTCGCTTTGGCTAGATACTTTTATTTTTGGTACGCCACTAAGTTTTATAGAACACCACGTAAAGCAAGGAAATGCACTTATTGGCGCAAGTTTTGACAAAGTAATCAGAAAATTTTTAGATACTGAAACTAATCAGTTGAATTTTGTAGGTGTTCAAGTGAAAAATCAACTAGAAAATACCATAAAACAACTAACACAACTTTCTGACCTCAAAGATACCACACAAGAAGAAGTTTTGCAATCAAAACAAATCTACAAAAACCTGCAAAAACCACTCAAAACACTTAATAGAGTGCTAAATCTCTATACTTATCAGCAATTTGTGCCATTTGAAGAAAATGAACCAAGAGGTATGAGTGCCGTCATCAATGAAGTGTTTAATAACCTTCAAAATGATATTTTAGATGGGAAAAACTCCCATATTATTCATAAAATTGACCAAATTAGCAAAAAATATCTTTTCTTTAATTATGAAATAGAATTTGCAGAAGTTTTTCAAAGTAATATTGCAGAAAACCGTGAGGATTACACAAATAACAAAGGTTTTCATATCATTATTGGAAATCCGCCTTGGGACAAAACTAAGTTTGATGACAAAGATTTTTTTCCGCAATACCGTAGCTCCTACCGCACTATGAAACAGTCGGAAAAAGAACAAGTACGACAAAATATTTTGGAATACACCAATGTTAGGAAAGACTATGAAAATCAGAAAGATAGCATAGAAAAAACTAACGAATACTACAAACTTACCTACCCCTACAACGCAGGCGCAGGTGATGGGAATTTGTTTAGGTTTTTTATAGAGAAAAATCTCTCTTTGTTGCACCCAAAAGGCGCAATAACCTACCTCACGCCCTCTGCGTGGATATATGAAGACAGTTCTACAAAACTTAGAAAACATATCCTAAAAGCCTATCAACTTGGTTTTTTCTTCCAATTTGAAAATAGAAAGAAGATTTTTGAGCGTGTGGATAGTAGATATAAGTTTGCGACATTTCAGGTGAGACAAAATGACAAAACAGAAAATACAAGCAATAATACAAGTATTCCTGTGCGTTTTATGGAAACTGACGTAAATGTACTGAAAACCAATGAAAATATGTTGGATTACACCAATGCGGATATTGCCTTGCTTTCTCCTGAACATTTGTCTTTTATGGAGGTGAAAACAAACAAAGATTTGGAGATTTTGAGGAAGATTTATGCCAAATTTGCGCCTATTTCAACGGATTATATTGATTTTAGAAGAGAATTAGATGCAACAAATGATAAAAATTTATTTTTGGAGGAGAATAATGTGGGGCTTTTGCCTTTGTACGAGGGCAAAATGATACACCACTACCAAAGCAAATACGCTGAACCTCAGTATTTTGTAAACCAAAAAGCACTAGAAAACCGCCTCACCTCTGTAGAAATAAGCCGTTTGGTAGATGATATTTGTGAGCAAATAAGTACAGATTTTAAGACATCACTAAAAAATAAAGGCAAACAATATACCGTTTTGACTTATTTAGGAATGAAAAAAGAAGAAGAACTTGTGCCATTTTTGGTTTTTGATACGAGTTTTGCAAGGCTAGGTTTTAGGCTAATTGCTAGAAATACAGATGAAAGAACAATAATATCAAGTTTTATTCCAGAAAAAAATACACTTCAAAACTCTCTAATGACACATATTCCTAAAAAATATGTATTGGAAGGTAAAAGCGTGAGTTTTGTAAAAATTCCGTTGGAACGTGTTTTATTTGTAAATGCTATTTTTAATAGTTTGGTGAATGATTATGTGGCACGTTTTATTATTGATATCAACGTGAATAAAACGTATTTGATGCGTTTACCTTTGCCCCAGCCTACGGATTTGGAGCTAAAAGAAAATGCAAAGTATCAAAAACTCATCAAAAATGCGTTTCTACTTAATTGGTACAACAATAAAAGTGGTTTTGTGTTGGAAGCGCAAATGCTTGGTATTTTGGAGGAAGAACTCCCCAAAACAGAGAAACATTATACAAAAATGCGCTTGGAAAATGATATTTTGGTAGCTGAAATATATGGTATTTCTAAAGAAGAGCTTGCGCACCTGACGAGTGAGGCGTATTTTAAGGTTTTGCACAATAATAATCAAGCGTATTTGGGTAATTTGTTGGGGTAGGAATGAAATTTTTTTTGGAAAGTTATACTGCAAAATAATTGTAATCTTTTTGTGCTTTTTGGTGGTTTTTAAATATATTTGTGTTACAAATATATTTAAAACGTAAAAAACACTATTCTTAATGGAATATTCAACTGATACAGCCATTCAAACATTATTAACTGAAAGATTACTTGCTTTGGAAAAGTATTTTGATGCAGATTTTCTTGTTTACTTTGGTCCAATAGTTGATGGAAATGAAAATCAGATACTAGCTATTATTGAAGACTTGGTAGATGATACCAACAAAAAAAGTAAAATATTTGTTATCCTCACAACTGGTGGAGGTAGTGCAGTTGCGGTTGAAAGATATGTAAATATGCTTAGACATCACTATAACGAGGTGAATTTTATAGTTCCTAATTATGCTTATAGTGCGGGAACTATCTTTTGTATGAGTGGAGATAATATTTATATGGATTATTTTTCTGTTTTAGGTCCAATTGACCCACAAGTACAGAATAAAGATGGGAAATGGGTTGCTGCATTGGGTTATCTTGATAAAGTGAATGAATTGATAGAAAAATCAAGACTAAAAACTTTGACACAAGCAGAATTTTTAATTTTAAAAGATATAGATATTGCAGAATTACGTGGATACGAGCAGGCAAAAAATCTGACCATTGAATTACTAAAAAATTGGTTAGTAAAGTATAAATTTAAAAACTGGACGCACCACCAAACGACAGAAAAAATTAAAGGCTTGCCTGTAACTACTGTTGAAAAAGAAAGAAGAGCAGAAGATATTGCTGACAAACTAGGTGATAGTAATCATTGGAAATCTCATAGCCGCCCCATTAACATAGAAGCATTAGAAAATGAGCCTTTACGTCTAAAAATAGAAGATTATAGCAAAAAAGACTACCGTTATCTAATACGAGCTTACTATAATTTGTTAAATGATTATATGATAAACAAAAGAATTCCTCTTTTTATACATACACGTAAACACATATAAAAAATGAAAAATATAATTGAAAATAAGCTTTTAGAAGCTATCAATATAGGAATGACGCAGTTTGAGGGAAACAGTCAAATAGAAGCCTTTGAAGAGGCAAGCAGAGAATTTGAAAACCTTGTTAAAAAAGGATTGGTGGAAAAAAGAGGTTATAACCTGATGACCATCACAGAAACACATCTTCATACAACCGCTTTCAATGTGAAAGAAAAAGTTTAAATCCTAAAAATAGGAAAAGCATTTCATAAGAAATGCTTTTCTGCCGTTGTTGATGTTCTAGCGTTAGCGACATCAACAACACATTAAAATCCCTTTCAAAATAATTATTTTGAAAGGGATTTCGTACCTCGTACCTCAAACTTTGTACCTAAAAACTACTTACTTGTAAGATGCACAAACGGGATAATACACTCTTCCAACGACACGCCACCGTGCTGAAAAGTATCTTTATAGTAGTTTACGTAGTAATTAAAATTGTTTGGATAAGCAAAAAAGTAATCTGCTGCTGCAAACACATAACTACTAGAAATATTCATCTTTGGTAAGAAAAATCTTTCTGGTTTGCGTGTGCTGACTACTTCCGTTTGGTTGTTGTCATAGCTCAAATTTTTGCCTTGTTTGTAGCGCAAATTAGTGTTTACGTGTTTGTCTCCTACTATTTTGAAAGGTTTTTTGACACGAATAGTGCCGTGGTCAGTCGTAATAATAAGGTTTGCCTTGTGTTCAGAAATCTTGCGCAACATATCCAAAAGCGGAGAATGTTGAAACCAAGATTTGGTTAGTGAACGGTATGCAGCTTCATCAGGTGCAAGCTCACGTATCATAGCAACGTCTGTGCGTGCGTGTGAGAGCATATCCACGAAATTATAAACAATAGCGTTGAGTTTATTTGGTAGCAAATTATTAAAATTTTCTACTAAATGCCTGCCTTGTTGTTGCGTGATTATTTTGTGATAACTCATTTTCACGTCTTTCAAACGGCTACTATCCAGTTGTTTACGCAAAAATTCTTCTTCGTGCAGGTTTTTCCCTTCTTCATCTTCTTCATTTACCCAAAGTTGAGGGTGTGTTTTGGCAATATCAGAAGGCATTAAGCCCGAGAAAATGGCATTACGAGCATACGCCGTAGTTGTTGGCAAAATAGAATAATAAGTGCTTTCATTTTCCATATTAAAATACTCTAATATGATTGGTTCAAGCGTTTTCCATTGGTCGTAGCGCAGGTTATCAATCAAAATAAAAAAAGTAGGTTTATCTTCTGCAAGCAACGGAAATACTCTTTTTTTCATCATTTGGTGAGAAAGCATTGGTTTGTCGTGACCTGTTTCATTCAACCAATCTTCATAATTTTCTTGTATAAATCTCGTGAAATTGGTATTAGCTTCAGATTTTTGCATATCCAAAACCTCTGCCATACCATTATCTTCCATTTTCTCCATTTTCAGCTCCCAACCAACAAGTTTTTTGTAAATATCTGCCCATTCCTCGTGGCTGATACGCTCATTATACGCCATAGCAATATTTCTGAAATCTTGCTGATAACCAATGGTATTTTTTTCAGTTGTGATACGTTTGTTATCTAAGATTTTCTTAGCAGAAATAAGAATTTGACTAGGATTAAGGGGTTTTATGAGATAATCCGCAATTTGTCCGCCAATAGCCTCTTCCATAATATGTTCTTCTTCACTTTTGGTAATCATCACGACAGGCACGTGAGGGCGTATTTTCTTGATTTGGGCGAGGGTTTCTAGTCCGCTAAGACCAGGCATATTTTCGTCCAAAAAAATCAAATCAAAATTTTCGTCAAGTTTGTCAAGGGCATCAGTGCCGCTATTGACAGGCGTAATATCGTATCCCTTTTGTGTAAGGAATAAGATATGAGGTTTGAGCAAATCAATTTCGTCATCTGCCCAAAGTATTGTGAATCTTTGCATTTGGTATTTTTTTGGTGTTATGGTAGGCTGTTGTGCTTTCCTAGTTTTTGAATAAGTGCAAATCAGAAAGTCAAGCACTTGAAGTTCTCTGCACCGTCAGCTAAAGCAGACGGCAAAATATAATAAAAAGTAGGACAAAACATTTCTGTTCACTTTTTTTCCTTTGCCGTCTGCTTTAGCTGACGGTGCAGAGATATTTGAGTGCTAAACTTTGGGCTTTTGATACCAACTGATTATGTACAATTACCTATGTTGGTATGCAAGCATAACGCTCTTGCGACGTATCTACAATACATTTTAATACAAAAATTCGTACTTCGTACTTCAAACCTCGTACTTCTTAGTTGGCTGGTGCAACTTCTGGCACGCCACCACTTGTATTATTGTTACCGCTTCCAAAATTAAGGTGTAAAGTAAAGCGTAATGTATTTGCAAGTGGGCTAGAACGTGTTGTAGGTATCATATAAGCCACATCTAAACCAAAAACTTGGTATCTTGCGCCAATGCCTGCCGTAAAATATTTGCGGTCTCCTTTGTCTTGTGCCTCGTGAACATAGCCACCACGTACCAAAAATAATTCATTTCCTTGTTCGTCTGAATAAGAATATTCTGTACCAAAATTTATCATAAATTCTCTCATTTCCTCTCCAAATCCGCCTGGCGCATCAGAAAAAGAACCAAAAATACCTTGCAAAAGTGTAATATCTCTTGGGTCTTTTCCAGAGATAATTTGACCTGTAACGGCATCACGTGTGGGAGGTGTTGGCACTAATAATTTATTAAATTCTAAGGAAACAGCTAATTTGTTGTAAGGGTCAAGGCTTACTTTTCCTGTGCTACCAATACGAAAGTTAATAGGAATAAAATCACGTTGGTTGTTTCCGCCATAAGAAACTTTTGCACCAATATTAGAAATATTTGCGCCAGCACTAATATCTAAAGGAAGTTGAGCAACTGTAAGCCCCGTTTTTCTATAAAAAGCACTGATGTCTGCACCTGCAGTATTTCCAGGACGTGTAGGATTAGGTCCATTAGAGCCACCCAAACCTTGCGTAATGTTAGAATTAGCATAAAAACCACCAACAGCAATACTAAACTCATCACTTAATTTGGTAGAATAATGCGCCCTAATAGCAAATTCACGAGGACGACCATCACCCAAACTTCCACCATTTGCATCAGTATATTGAATGCTCCCCAAATTGAAATAAGTCATTCCAATATCTAAGGCCTGACGTTCATTTATTTTGTAAAAACCTGTGAGATAAGACAAAGACATATCATTGACAAGGCTTTTTAGCCAAGGAGTGTAAGAAAGTGCCACACCGTATTGTTTCTCCGAAAAAACTGTTTTTGCAGGATTCCAAAAGCTTGCATTAGCATCAAACGAAGTAGAAACGCCCACATCTCCCATACCTGCGGCACGAGCATCAACGGGAATATTTAGAAAAGGCATAGCAGTTGTAAGTACATTTGCACCGCTTGTGGCTTGTGAAAATGCTTGTTGTGTACCTCCAAGAAGAAGAATTGTGGCTAAAAAAATATTTTTTGGGTTGCTTAAATTACGTTTTGTCATTATACGTTTTTTTGAATGAAATTTAATTTAACTAATGGCAAGATGCCTGTACTATTTGCGGAAAGTTGCGTCATTCAAAGATTTTAGGACAATAATTAGAGGATTTGTTTTGTTTTCCTAACATTAGCAATAATCATACCTAAAATATTTTTTAGAGAAAATTCAGCTAAAATTTCTGTAATCTTATTACGTTTTATTGAATTTTATTGTGTACTTTCCAAAATTGAGTGTTATCTTTGCACAAAGATATAAATAAAATCTTTGTTTTAAAACTATTCACACAAAATAGTAGTTTAAAAAATATACAGAAACGGAATAAATATTCGTACTACAAAATTCGTACCTCGTACTTCAAATTTCACACCTCAAAATGGCTGTTCTTCCTTATAATAAATCAGATAGCAAAAAAACAGAAGTAGCAGAAATGTTTGATAATATTTCTCCTAAATATGATTTGCTTAATCACACACTAAGTTTGGGTATTGATATTTTGTGGCGCAAAAAGGCTATCAAAATGCTTGCACCAGAAAAACCAAAACTTATCTTGGACGTGGCGACAGGTACAGGGGACTTTGCCATTGAGGCACTCGCCCTAAATCCTGATAAAGTAATTGGTGTAGATATTTCTGAAGGAATGTTGTCTGTTGGTCGTGAGAAAATGAAGAAAAGAAATATTTCTGACAAAATAGAAATGATTACTGGAGATTCTGAAGGACTAAATTTCCCTGATAATACGTTTGATGCGGTTATTGTGGCTTTTGGCGTGCGTAATTTTGAAAATTTAGAGAAGGGCTTGGCGGATATGTATAGGGTTTTGAAGCCAAACGGCACGGTTGTTGTGCTAGAGTTTTCTCGTCCACAAACTTTTCCTATAAAACAGTTGTATAATTTCTATTTTAGTTATATTTTGCCGACTATTGGGAAACTTGTGTCAAAAGATACTCGTGCTTATACGTATTTGCCTGAGTCTGTGGCGGCTTTTCCTGATGGAGAAAAATTTATTACTATTTTAGATAAAATTGGCTTTAAAAATTCAAAATGCACATCTCTCTCTTTTGGCGTAAGTTCTATTTATATGGGGAAAAAACCATCTCTGTAAGAAGTATAAGCAGTTTTTGTTTATTTTTATTGCTCATTTTTTTAGCTATTTTTGATACGCAGGCGCAAACGCAAAGGCGTTCACGTGGGAGCTATGCGCCTACTAATTTGGCAGATTATGATGAGCAAGACTGGCATTATGGCTTTATTATTGGGCTGAATTTGACCAGATTTAATATTACAAATTCTGAAGATTATGCTAGTAATCCTAACCTTTTGATGAACGCAAAAGTTACTACAGGCTTTGCTTTGGGGCTTTTAGCTAATTACCGCATCAATGATTATGTTGATTTGCGTTTTGCACCAATGGCAACCTTTAATGAGCGCACTATAGAATATACCAACCTCGCAACGAAAGAAATTACACTCAAAACTGTAGAATCCACTATTTTGGATTTGCCTTTACAGGCTAAATTTAAGTCGCAAAGGCGTGGAGATTCACGTGTGTACCTTGTGGCAGGTATAAAACCCTCTTTTGCTATCTCTACACGTAGGGCAGAGCAACAGGATATTGTGCGAGTAAGTACAAGTGATGTAGCTTTGGAGATTGGCGCAGGTTTTGAAAAGTTTTTTTCTAGGTTCAAATTTTCTCCAGAATTACGTTTTTCTACTGGTTTGAACAATGTTTTTGTACAAGATAAAAATCCCTACACTACGCCAATATCAAAGCTACATAATTATTCTGTATCACTTTATTTGTTTTTTGAGTAGTTTTGAGAAGATAATTTTTCAGAAGAATACAACAAAAACCCTTCAAAAAAATAGCATTTGTGCTACTTTCTTGAAGGGTTTTTAGAGAAAAATGAGTCAATGAAACTTCACACTTATTTTTCTCCTTTCTGTTCCTGTTTAGGCGTTCCAGTTAGTTCAATACTATTGCCGTCTTTTGTCCATTTTAGCTCCATACTTTCCCCACTTTTTTTTACCAAAACCTCATAGAAGGTAAAAGTGCCAGTAACGGCATCAAGCATTTTCACTTTTTCACAACTCTTGATTTTCCATTCAGGGTATAGCTGTGTTATCCTCTCCAGTACAACTTTTGGCAAATCAGTTTTTTTGATTTCCTGTTCAGTTTCCAACCAGTCACCTTTTGCGGAGATATGAACAGAACTTTTGATGTTATTTTGCTTAAAATCAACCTCAAAACTGCCATCAGTTTCTTTGCTATACTTCACCTTTTTGGCATCAGCAAACATAGCTTTGAAAGTGGTTTGAACGACTTGTGGCACATTTTTTTGTGCGCAAAGAGGCGTATTTGCTGAAAATGAAGTCAGCAAAACGGCTATAAAAATGATATTTTTCATTTTTTAGATTATTAAAATTTTTGAAATTATTTTTTGAATTAAAATATGTTTTGCGCTTGCTTACACAAGTATTACGTGTATTGCACGCAATACGCAAGCAAGCTTAATTTTTTGGAGGCTGGAATACAAAGCCAGAAAAAATATAAAAGTAACTTTCTTTGTAAATTAAAAAGTTCTTTTCAAGGATTTGAGCAAAATTATTAAACGAAAATTGTATGTTTTTCATAGAAAAAAGCACAATATTGGTAAGCTGTTGGCTCTGAAACGGAATAGGTATTGCCTCATTTTCTTCGTTTTCATCATCATCATCCAAACCAAAAATGCTTTCAAAGTTTAGACTTTGTTCTAAAAATTGCTCCAAAAATTGTTCCTCCAAAAACTCAAAAAAATTAGTTTTTCCATTGATTTTCTCATATTCTTGGTACAGATTAGGCAACTTTGCCACGAGCATAAAGTCACTTTTGGGCAGAAATCCGCCCAAAAGAAAGTGAAAACTCAAAAATATTAAAAAATATCTTTTCAAAATGAATATAATTGATATATTTATTATTATTTGTGATGATACAAACAATGGCACTTTTTGTGTCTTAATTTTCGTACTTCATACCTCTAACTTCGTACCTCAAAAATTACCTATACACTTCAAATTTATCCACCATAGAGGCAGTACGCACAATTAGGTTAAGATAATTGTTGTAGATAGTGATTATTTCTGTATGATTTCCACGTCCAGCCCGCCCTTGTTGCATCTCATAAACGGTTTGTAGCGGTGCGTTATCCACCTCTAACTCACTTTTGACGTTGTTAATGATGTTTTCTGTACTTGTTGCAAAAAAACCAGTACGTAAATAAATTACCATATCAAGACAAATCAGAAGCTCTGAAAAATTAGTTGTAAGTTTTTCTGTCAAATTAGCAGGATTCTTAAGTTCTAGCATAAAATAATGTCGCATTGAAAAGAGCATTTCCTTCAAATTTCTCTCACACGAGCAACGAATATCCTCCAAAGAAATAGTAAGACTACGAAAAACATCTTTGCCATAAATAAGATAATTTTTGACTTTTATGTCCGTAAATTCTATTGGAAAAACGTCAGAGGAGGTCAACATTTCATCTTTTGTGATGATATTTGCCTGCAAATTAAACGTTTTGTTAGCCGACAAAATAGGCGGAGCAATCATTTCTAGCAAGTCTGTACTAACTTTTTCAAAAACAATAAAAGTTTTGATAGTAGAGCGTTTTTCGTCAAAACTTTCCTGCGTTATCTCACCATAAAGATAAATGGCAAGTAGTTGTTCACGAGAAACAGTAACAACTTGTCGTACAAAATCAGCTATTTGCGCATCTAAAGTAACAGAAATTTTGGGATTGAGTGTACTAATATTTTTAACAGAATTGGACATTTTTATTGTATTTTTGATTTGTTTTTAGCGTGTTTTTGTTTGTTTTTTGATTTTTCAGCTTTGTATTTCAATTTTCGTACCTCATACTTCAAACTTCGTACCTAAAAATCAAGCTTCTGGCATTAGCTTGATTTTGAGGATTTTAAAGCGACTTTTTTCTTTGTCGTAATAAAATTTTTGGAGAATATCAAAAATATCATTCCCACGAAACCAAGAAAGTTCCACTTTACTATTATTTTTGGCATCTAACCATTGAATTTCATAACTTTCCTGATTTTTTTTGTATTCTGCAATGTAAGAAATCATCTCTTCTAGGATAGAAATTTTGTTATTTCCTTTGACAGAATGAAACAAAAACTTCTGATTATGTTCTCTATTGATAGTAATAAGGTCTAATTTGATGATTAGATTGCTTGTTTCTGTGTCAGGCACGAGATTATAGTCAAAATAAATCTGTGTTTCGTCTAATTGTGTTCTAATATGGTTTTCTAGGTCAATTTCTTTAAGTAGAATTTCTGCTGGTTGTTGCAGGGCGTTGTGTCTGATGTCCATAAATGATATTAAATTATATTTTGTAATGTATGTTAAAGTATTTTTATTAAAATATTAGCTACTAAATTTTGTACTAATTCACAATTCACAATTCACAATTCACAATTCACAATTCACAATTCACAATTCACAATTCACAATTCACAATTCACAATTCACAATTCACAAT
>JAYUKY010000023.1:0-18799 GCA_043764015.1 Raineyaceae bacterium | reverse complement strand
CTGGGTAGATTATATATTCAACTAATTTTAAAAATATCATTATCAGTATTTTAACTAATTTTGAATGTATAAATAATATAGCCTTAGCACTTAGTGTGCCATAAATGACAATATGGCTGATTTAGTTGCCACGAATAATTGTATTCATTCGTGCATTCGTGGCAATTGCAAATCCTACAATATAGCCTTTATGCAACAGCAGTATGAACAACAAATTAACGAACAAACGCCAAGTTTTTGATATTTCTTCTCCTCTCTTAGTAGTAACAGAATACAAATAATAAAAAATAATAGTTTTTTTTAAAAGTTTTTCCTACTTTTGTTTTGAATTTCATACAAAAATTGCTTTATTGTTGCTTAATAGCAAAAAACAATATCATTGCACTAATAAACGTTTATAGCAATCATAAACAACCACAAAAATATCATCTAGCACTACTCCTAATGAAACAAAATACTATACAAAGTATCCTACTTGCAACTATCTTTTCTGCTTTTTTTTTGGCGTCTTGTGGAGATACTAAAAGTCCAGATAATGGTGCTACTAATCTTCCAAAAGATGCCAAAGGAGGGAAATCTTATGGAGGCGTTTTTAAGTTGAATGAAACAGAATACATAAAATCTCTTTATCCTTTAAGTATTATTGATGTTTATTCGTTGCGCACCGCCACACAAATATATGAAGGGCTTTTGAAATTTAAACAAGATGACCTTTCTTTGATGCCTGCGCTTGCGGAAAGCTATTCTGTTGATGAAACAAAAACTATTTATACATTTGTCCTTAAAAAAGGTGTTTTATTTCACGACAACGAGTGTTTTTCTGGTGGAAAAGGGCGTGAAATGACTGCGGAAGATGTAAAATATTGTTTTACTCGTACCTGCACACAAGATGCTCAAAATCAAGGATTTAGTGTTTTTCAAGATGTTTTGAAAGGTGCAAATGAATATTACAAAGCTTCTGCTGGCGGCAAAAAACCTTCTTTTGAAGTAGAAGGCATCAAGATTATTGATAAAAACACTATTCAACTGACGCTAAATCAGCCTTCTGCTGTCTTTTTGTACGGACTTGCAAAGCCCTTTACATTTGTTTATCCAAAAGAAGCCGTAGAAAAATATGGCTCTGAAATGCGTATCAAAGCTGTTGGAACAGGTGCTTTTACCCTTGCAAGTTTGGAAGAAAATAATTCTATTATCCTCAAAAGAAATCCAAAATATTATCAAAAAGACAAAGATGGCAATGTTTTGCCGTTTTTAGAAGCAATCAAAATTACTTTTATTAAAGATAAAAAAACAGAATTATTTGAATTTCAAAAAGGAAATCTGGATATGGTTTACCGTTTGCCAACAGATTATATTACAGAAGCAACAGAAAAAGCAGCCAAAGCAGCTGACGGGGGTATTCAAGATTTTGATTTGCAAAGAAATCCTGAAATGACAACACAATATCTTTATTTTATGACAAAAAATGAAGTATTTAAAGATTTGAATGTCAGAAAAGCCTTTTCTTTTGCCATAGACCGCCAAAAAATCTTAGATTATGCGCTTGGTGGTGAGGGTGAGGCAGCAGGAGAACACGGCATTACGCCACCAACTTTTAAAAATTATGATATTTCTAAAATTCGTGGTTATGGTTTAAATATTGATTCTGCCAAATATTATTTTGAAAAAGCAGGGTTTAGCGGCGGAAAAGGGTTTCCTTTGGTTACTTTGGAACTTAACGCAGAGGGAAACAGACAGACAGACGTAGCGCAAGAAATCCAAAAACAACTTAAAGATCACCTCAACATCAATATAAAAATAAATATAATGCCTATTGCACAACTGCTGGATAATGGTTTTGCAGGCAAATTTAATATGTTGAAAACATCTTATTATGCGGATTATCCAAGTGCAGAGAACTTTTTGTCGCTTTTCTTAGGCAAATTTGTACCTGATAATGATGCGGAAAAATCTATTCCTAATATGGCACGTTTCAAAAATGCTAAATATGATGCACTCTATGCGCAAGCCGTAAGTTCAAAATCAGAAGACGAAGCCAACGAACTTTTTGCAAAAGCAGAACAAATTTTGATGGATAATGCCCCAATTATTGTGTTGTGGTATGATGAAGCGTATCGTTTAGTAAAAATGAATGTCAAAGATTTCCCAAATAATGCAATGCAATGGCGAGATTTTTCTGGCGTTTACTTTAAGAAATAACAGCCCATAAATCCCCAAAGGGGACTTTAATACAAGAAAGTATTAAACCTTTGCGTGTGTAGTTCAATTGGATAGAATGTCAGATTTCGGCTCTGAAGGTTGTGGGTTCAAATCCTGCCACGCGCACAAACAATAATTTGTAATAGGGTTGGAAAGGCTTTTTTATTTAATAAATTTATTTAACTTTATTAAGTTTCTATATCTGTTTTTTATAATATAAATACTATTTTATGAAAATCTGCCATTATTTGTATATTTACAAAAATATATAATTTTATATGTATTTTAAATCATTATACAATCCAACAGAAGCGGAATTTTATAAAATCCAAAAAGAAAAAACCTATTGAAGTGTGAAGTACGAGGTGTGAAATGTGAGGTAAATACATTGTTTTACATCAAAAAAAAACTTCACACTTCACACCTCAAAAGGGTTTCTGCAAAAACAAGGTCTTCTGGTGTCGTTATTTTGATGTTTTGGTAATTTCCTTCTAATAAATGTATTTCAAAACCTGCTTTTTCAGCTATGCTACTGTCGTCTGTAAGTTCTGGGGTTTCTGGTAATAAATAAGCCTTTTTTATTTGACTAAGTTGGAAGGTTTGAGGGGTTTGTATCAACCTAAAATCAGCCCTATTAACCGCCTGACTGGTATTATTAACAGTATTTACTTGTCTAATAGAATCTTTCAAAGGCACAAAAACAACCGCATTTCCTTTGTTTTTAGCCATTTCAAAACTTTGCGCTATCACGCTCACACTCACGAGAGGGCGCACACCGTCATGTATGGCAACTATTGCATCAGTATTATTTTCTACATCA
Organism: Raineyaceae bacterium; assembly: GCA_043764015.1. Classification (GTDB taxonomy): domain Bacteria; phylum Bacteroidota; class Bacteroidia; order Cytophagales; family Thermonemataceae; genus JANYGM01. The sequence continues at coordinate 15,780 of JAYUKY010000023.1, read as the reverse complement.
TCAGAATTTTCTTCAATTTTGATGCTATTCAAACCGTTTTTTACAGATTGGTAGCGAGATTTTCCGCCCTCTATTATGGTGTGTGGCGTATTGAATTGATGTTTTTTGCATAATTCCTGCCAAAAAGAAATTTGTTCTTGTGGCAAAACTAGAATAATTGCTAGTTCTCCTTCTGAATTTCCTGCTGAATATTTTTCAAATTGTTGTATTGTGTGCATTAAAACGGGTCTCCCCACCAACAATAAAAACTGTTTTGGAATGTCTGTTTGCATACGTGTACCACTTCCACCTGCAACAATAATAGTATATTTTTTCATATTTTTGTTTTTATTTCTTGCAAAAATACAAAAAATAATAAAAACAACAAATCATATCAATAAAACAATGTAAAACCCGCTCCAATGCCCATATCACTATCATAATGCACAGAAAAACCTGCATTTTTGGTAATAATATAACGAAATCCACCCATAAATTCTTTGTCAGAATTAAGCATAAAACTCATTCTTAAACGTTTTGACACAGGAATATCCTCTCTACGCAACTGAAAACGCACATTCCCGTCTAAAAAAACCTCTCCCTGCAATTTCACAAGCATTGGCAAGGTGTATTCAAGTCCTGCGCTAAATTGCGTCCTTACGTCTTTGGTGTCTGTTTGTCCGAAAATATTTTTTTCTTGATTATCAATACCATTTTTTCTATAACGCCAATCAAAGCCAATAAATGGCATCAACCATTGCATTTTGCCCAAATAACGCCCAATATGCAGTTCTGTTTCGTAACCGTGATAGTCGTGATAACCCAAACGCCATTCTGCGCCTATGCTCCAGCGTGTATTAGAAAACATCAACATTCCATCATTTCCATTAGTAGCAAAATCATTTTCAGCCATCACACTAAATTTTCTGTCGTCTGCAAATAGTCGCCTTTGCGCTAGTTTTGGATTAGGAATTAACGGATTTTTTGCTTGATTTTCATAACTAAAAACCCTGCCCATTCCCGCCATCATGTGGTACAAAATATGGCAATGGAAAAACCAATCTCCTTCCACATTAGCATTAAATTCTAGCGTATCTGTTTCCATTGGCATAATATCCACAATATTTTTGAGTGGCGCAAAATCCCCCTGACCATTCAAAAGCCTAAAGTCGTGTCCGTGTAGGTGCATTGGGTGGCGCATCATAGAGCCATTGTAAAGGATTATTCTTACATTTTCACCTTTTTTGATAATAATTTTATCTGCTTCAGACACTACTTTATTATCCAAACTCCAAACATAACGGTTCATATTTCCAGATAATTCAAAGCGTAACTCCTTGCCAGACAAAGAATTTTTAGGCAAATCTGTTTTTGTAGGAGATTTCAGCATTGCATAATTAAGCGTTACAATATCAGATAATTTATTAGAATTATACTGATTTTCCATTTGCATTTTCTTTTTTTCTTTTTTTGATGCAATACGACTTTTTACTGGGCTGATTTCTGGATACATTACCACGTTCATATCCATCTGATTAAGTGACATTTGCATTCCCATATCATCAAGATTTCCATTCATTTTCATCATTCCGTTCATCATTTTCATACCCTCAAAATATTGCAATTTTGGAAGTGGCGAAATAAGTTGTTTTGCACCTTTTGCATCACCCACATACAGGGAAGCGGATTTTGTACGGTCTTCGGACGTTGCCAAAAACTCGTAAGCCATATTTTCAGCAGGAATATCTAAAATAATATCATACGTTTCAGAAACCGCAATAAGCAACCTATCCACCTCCACAGGCACAACATCATTACCATCACTAGCCACAACTGTAATTTTTCCGCCCGCATACGTGAGCCAAAAATAGGTAGATGCACCACCATTAGAAACCCTTAAACGCACTTTTTGAGCAATTTTGTTATTTTTGAGAGGTGGCATAAAAACACTTTCATTTTTCCCATTGATTAAAAATTTCTCATAATAAATGTCGCTTACGTCCATTGCATTCATTCTTTTCCATTCATTTTTGACTTTTGTCTTGAAATATCCTTGTTTTATTGCCTCTGCATAGCTTTGTGTTGTGCCTTTTTTGATAGCAAACCAGTCAGTTGCATTGTGGAGCATACGGTGAATGTTGTTGGGGTTCATATCAGTCCACTCACTTAAAATAACAGGAAGTGTAGGCAAATCATCAATACCAGCCCTAAAACCCACGTCAGTAGCTTTTTTGAGCATCACAAAACTTCCATACATTCCTATTTGCTCCTGCAAACCACTATGACTATGGTACCAATGTGTGCCATTTTGGATAATTGGGAAAGTATATTTATGGATTGTATGTGGTTTTATGGGCATTTGTGTAAGGTTTGGTACACCATCTTCTTTATTAGGCAATAGCAATCCGTGCCAATGCAAAGAAGTTTCCTCGTTTAACTCGTTGTGGACGTATATTTCCGCAATATCACCTTCCGTAAACGTAAGTGTAGGCATAGGAATTTGACCATTGACGGCAATAGCACGTTTATTTTTCCCAGAAAAATTGACAGTAGTATCTTTGACATACAAATCATAACGAACAATTTTTTGTGCAAAAACAACCGTTGAAAGCATCAAAAACAATATTATTGATAATTTTATTGGCAACATTTTTTGATAAATATTTTTTTGAATAACCATTTTATGAATTGAAATATTTTTGTTAAAATTTTTATTACTAATTTCATTCTACCCTTATTTTTTATTTTATTGAAAAAATCATAAAACCACTCATTACAATCATTAAAGCATCTTCAATAATGGTTACTGTACTCATTGGCAAGTTAAAAACAGTTCCCAGACATGCACATTGTATTTTTTGCTTATTAAAAACTGCTTGCAAAACGCCTATAATGCTGATACTCATCACCACAAGTGCCACCACGTTGGTAACAAACGGATTAAAATCAACTAAAAACGCTATTCCTAAGCCCAATTCCACGAAAACATACACGTATGCCCACGCAGGGACTATTTTTGCCAAAACATCATACATTACGTAACTTTCGGCAAAACCTTTGATATTCAATAACTTAAAAAACGAAAACGTCAAGAAAAAGCCTACCATAAAATGGCGCATTAGTTGCATCATATCAGAATGATGATTATTTATTTGTACTAAAACACTCACTAAACCTATATAACCAAAAACCAATAAAAGCGGTTTGTAGGTTTCTAGCCAAGATTTTGATTGTTCTATTGCTTCATTGTGGCTAACGGCAGAAATTTGATATTTGCCTTCACTTCCGCCTAGTGCCTTCTGAAATTCATTTATTGAAACGTGCTTATCCATTGTGATTGTGGCGGTATTGTCAGCTTTTGAAACTTCTACTTTTGTCACGTTTTCCACCAAAAGCAAGGCTGATTTTACTTTTGCCTCACAATTTCCGCAGGTCATTCCTGTTACTTGATAGGTATGTGTCATTGTCTTGTAATTTAAATTTAATTATATAAATAATTGATTAACAAATACTTATATATTAGAAACATATAAGTATTTGTTATCATTTTTTCACTCAACTACTTACATTTTGCAAGCCTCAGCACATTTTTTGCAAGCATCAGCGCATTTTTTGCAATGGTCGTGGTGTGTTGCATGTTTTTCACACTCTTTGGCGCAAGCCTCACAACATTTCACACACAAAGCGCATATTTCCGCAGAAAACTGCGACCCTCTTGCGCATAATCTTGCACAAAGTGCGCAAATGTCTGCGCAATCACGACACAATAAAGCACATTCTTTCATTCCTTCGTTGATACAAGCAGTACCACATTTTTCGCAATCAGCCACACACATAAAGCAGGCATCAATACATTTTTGCATATCTTTCATTGTTAATAAAGTTTATTTGTAGAGGGATTTCTACAACACAAAATTCCAAAATATTTGGGCGTATTTATTACACAATTTTGGAAATTTTATATAAAATTGTGTAATTTTCTACTTAATAGTTTCTACCGTTTTACCACAATTCATCATCTGAGAGCCGTAGTAAGGGTTTTTTATAGTATTTTCTTTGCTCAACCAATTTGCGCCTTTGCCGTCATTTGCCATTGGGCAAAACTGGTAATAAACGGGCATTTCTGGCTTTGTAGCCTTAATGAGGGCATACATATTTTTTGAAAGTGCCATAAAATGCGTTCTTTGCGTGTTTATTTCCTTACTTTCTGAGATAAACTTTGTATGAGAATTCAAATCTTTCATATTTGCCATAAAAGCGGTATGTTCTGTTGTCGTTAGTTTATCCATTTTAACAGCACTAATAGCTCCAGAAAGTGCTTTTGCAGCCATAGAAGCGGTATTTGCATCAGTTTTTACAAGTGCATCTTTCAGCGCAAAATAATTATCAAAAACTGTTTTCAGTTCATTATTTGACTGATTTCCTTCTTGCTTTATGTCTGTTTTTGCTTCTGTTTTTGCCTCGTGATTATGCCCAGAATGGTCTTCTTTCATTTCTGTTTTTTCCATTTTTGGCATTTCTTTTTTGGCTCTGTCATAATGGCAACAATCAGGAAGTTTTGCGTACACGTCATCTGGCGCAAGAAATTTGTCGCTATCATAACCTGCAAGCGCAATTTTTTTAAAAATTTCGTCTTGTGAGGTTTTGTTTGGGTTGTAGGTAAGCGTAGCCATTTTGGTTTCTTTGTCCCAACTTACTTTGGAGATTTTTTTGTTGTTTCCTGCCATTTCTATGGTTGTTTTGCACATTCCACAGTTTCCGTAAATTTTTACGGTTTCCGTTTTGGCATCTTTGATTTGCCCGTAGCACGCTGACATTGAAAGTAATACAGTGATTACCATCAACAAATTTGTTATTGATTTCATTGTTAGAAAATTTTAATTCTTGAGTTTTTTGAAAATGATTTTGAAAACAGTTATCCTAAATATTCAAAGTAAAAAAACTTTAAATATTTGAAAATAAATGGTTTTTGGGCTGTTGAGGGTATTTTAGCTTATATTTGGGGGAGTCCAAACTGATAAAAATCCTGTGGAAAGATAGGATTTGGTGTCAAAATAATTGCTAGGAATGATAAAAGCTATTCTCTCTTCTAATCCCAACGCAAAGGGAATCACCAAAGCAACATTTGAGCAAGTGTTATCACAAGAACAGTCACTACATTCACCTTGGCTGGCACTTTTTTTGATGTTTTTGACGCTTTCAATAGTTTTCTCACAACAAGATTTTTTTTCTGTTGTAAGATTTTTTGTCGCACTTTCTTTTGAGTTCTCTTTTAAAGATTTTTTACAACAATCTTTTTTTATGCTACTTTCATTGATTTTTTTGCACGCTAACGCTCGTTTGGGCGTGAAAAACGCACCAAACAACAAAATTAGCAACAATACAAATATTTTTTGTAGTATCATAAAACGCAAACATACAAGCATAAGAAAAAGTTTACAAAAACTGCTTTTTTCTTTATTTTTCCTGAAAAAAAGTTAGTTTTTTCCATAAAAAAGAACTATATTGCATCATAATCAATATATAAGATTTAACGAAAAAAGAAGAAAACATTTTAAAAATAAATGGCAAACGAAACCGACCTTCCCTTAGCTTTTTCTAATATTATTCCCATCAATATAGAAGATGAAATGCGCACCGCTTACATAGATTATTCTATGTCTGTGATTGTTTCTAGGGCTATTCCTGATGTAAGAGATGGACTAAAACCTGTCCATAGACGTGTACTTTTTGGTATGTCCGAACTGGGCGTTTATCACAATAAAGCCTACAAAAAATCTGCTCGTATTGTGGGAGATGTGCTGGGCAAATACCACCCTCACGGTGATGCCTCTGTGTATGATACGCTTGTGCGTATGGCGCAACCTTGGTCGTTGCGTTATCCGCTTGTGGACGGACAAGGTAACTTTGGGTCTGTTGATGGTGATTCTCCTGCATCTATGCGTTATACGGAGGCTCGTCTTTCTCGTATTGCAGAAGAGCTTTTGCTGGATTTGAACAAAGAAACAGTTAATTTTCAGCCTAATTTTGATGATTCTTTGGAAGAGCCAACCGTACTTCCTGCCAAAATCCCTAATCTTTTGATGAACGGAACGTCTGGAATTGCCGTTGGTATGGCTACTAATATGGCTCCTCACAATTTGGGTGAACTTATTGAAGGCATTTTCTTGTATCTTGATGATGCTGATGTAGCTATTTCGGAGCTTATCAAGCACGTAAAAGCCCCTGATTTCCCTACTGGTGGCATTATTTATGGTTATAATGGTGTGAGGGCTGGTCTTGAAACTGGTCGTGGGCGTGTGGTGATGCGTGCAAAGGTCAATTTTGAAACATCAAAATCTGGCAAAGATCAAATTGTGGTAACGGAAATTCCGTATATGGTCAATAAAGCGTCTATGATAGAAAAAACGGCACAACTTATCAATGAAAAGAAAATTGAAGGTATTTCTGATTTGAGAGATGAGTCTGATAGAGATGGCTTGCGTGTGGTTTATGACCTAAAACGTGATGCTATTGCGAATGTTGTTTTGAATAATTTGTATAAATATACACAATTACAATCTTCTTTTAGTGTGAATAATGTGGCTTTGGTGAAAGGCAGACCTTATACACTCAATTTGAAAGATTTGATAAAACATTACGTAGAACACCGCTACGAGGTGATTACGAGGCGTACTGAATATGATTTGAAAGAAGCTCTTAAAAGGGCGCATATTTTGGAAGGTTTTTTAATTGCTTTGGATAATCTTGATGCCGTTATCAAAACCATTCGTGAGGCAAGAGACCCAGAAACTGCTAAAAATGAATTGATTACAAATTATTCTTTTTCTGATTTGCAAGCAAAAGCTGTTTTGGAAATGCGTCTGCAACGCCTTACAGGTATGGAAAGAGATAAAATAATAGAAGAAAACCGCCAAATTCAGCTTTTTATTACTGATTTGAAAGATATTCTTGCTAATGAAAGCCGTAGAAAGACTATTTTGCAAGATGAATTAACAGAAATTCGTGACAAATATGCCGACAAACGCCGTACAGAGATTGTTTATGTAGCTGATGAATTTACAGATGAAGATATGATTGTTGATGAGCAAGTTGTGTTTACGGTTTCTCACAATGGTTTTATAAAGCGTACTTCTCTTACAGAATACCGCACACAAAGTAGAGGAGGCACAGGCTCACGTGGCGCAAAAACAAAAACAGATGATTTTACAGAGCATTTGTTTATAGCTTCAACGCATAATTATTTGTTGTTTTTCACTGATTTGGGTAAGATTTTTTGGTTGAAAGGCTATCAAATTCCAGAAGGTAGCAAAACTGCACAAGGAAGGGCTATTCAAAACCTTATTCAGATAGAAAAAGGCGACAAAGTGAGAACAGTTATCAACGTCAATAACCTAAAAGATGCTGATTACATCAATAATCACTATATTATTATGTGTACCAAAAACGGTACAATGAAAAAAACACGTTTAGAAGAGTTTTCTCGTCCTCGTAGTGGTGGTATCAATGCTATCAATATCAATGAAGGGGATATGCTTTTAGAAGTGCGTTTGACAACTGGAAATGATGAAATTTTAATTGCAACAGACTCTGGACGTGCTGTGCGCTTTAATGAAAGCCAAATTCGTTCTATGGGACGTGGTGCAACAGGCGTGAGAGCTATCAGGCTTAATTCTGAAATAGAACAAGTGGTTGGAATGGTGTGTGTGAGTGAAGAAAATACACAACTTCTGGTAGTTTCTAAAAACGGTTATGGCAAACGTTCTGAAGTTTCTAGTTACAGGATTGCAAAACGTGGCGGAAAAGGTGTTCGTACCTTAAATATCAGCGAAAAAACTGGTAAAATAGTGGCTATCAATGATGTTATAGATACAGATGATTTGATGATTATTTGTAAATCTGGTATGACTATTCGTATGAGTGTGGCGAACTTACGCATTATGGGACGTGCTACGCAAGGTGTGAAACTTATCAGACTAGGAAAAGGGGACGAAATAGCTTCTATCACTAAAATTGGCTATGTTGAGGGAGAAGAAAAAGAGCCTTCTGACCTTGATGCACTCGTGCCATTAGAAGCACAAGAAGTGCTAGAAGACGTAGTTGATGACGTTTTGGAAGATGAAACTGATGATGTTTTAGATGATGAAACTGAAGAAGTCGCAGAAGGAACTCCAGAGAAAGCAGAAAAGAAACCAAAAAAAGAGAAAAAGAAAGAATAATTTTTTTACTGACAAAAAACCATTACGAATTACGGAAATCTTCTGGAATTCGTAATTTTGAATTATACCAATTTGAAAATATGATAGAAAAACATATAATTTTACAAAAAACAGGAAAAGGTAGAAGAATTGCTATTGGTGATATTCACGGTTGCTCAAAAACACTTAAAGCACTTGTTTTGAAGCAATTAAAGCCAACTTTTGATGACCAAATTTTCTTTTTGGGAGATTATGTTAGTAGAGGAAATGATAGTGCAGGCGTAATTGATTTTATTTTATTTTATTATGGAAAGAACAAAAATACCAAATATTTGCATTGAGTGGTAATCACGAGATAATGGCACTTGAAAGAGAGAAAAATACACCAACTTCATTAGATAAAAACCATCTTATTCCTACAAAATATAAAAATTTCCTTGAAAATTTGCCTTATTGCTACCAAATGGAGGACCTTATTTTTGTACACGCAGGCATCAATTTTAAAGCTGATAAGCCTTTTAATGATTATGATGCAATGCTTTGGGGACGAGAGAATGACTATATTCCCCCCAACATCACCGCAACAATTATTCACGGGCATACCATAGCCTCTTTGCAATCTATCAATGAGGATATTTTAAATAAAAAACAAATTATTGGTATAGATAATGGCTGTTACCGTGGTTTAAAGCCAGAAGATTTTGGCGTAAAATTAGGATATTATGGTAATTTATGTGCCTTAGATATGGATAATTGGGTACTTTATACGCAAAAATGCTTAGATACAAAATGATAATTATCTTTCCAACTAAAAACATCTTTTAAAAGTGGGCAAACAAAATGCGCTAATTTGTAGCAAAACAGGGCAAGAATACTCTATAAATGATTTACGTTGGAAAAGTGAGGCAGACGCTCTACTCAATATCCGCTTTGTGCCTGCCTTTGACAAGCACGCAATCCGTATGCGCTCCGCTAATATGTGGCGTTATAGGGAGGCGTTGCCTATTAGTTTTGATACAAATATTGTTAGTTTTGGAGAAGGGGCAACGCCTTTGCAAACCATAGAATTAGGCACGCAAAAGCTACTTTTAAAGCTAGATTTTATGTTTCCGACAGGCTCGTACAAAGACAGAGGCGCATCTGTTTTGGTCAGCAAAATGAAAGAATTAGGCATAAAACACGCCATAATGGACTCTTCAGGCAATGCAGGCGCAGCAATAGCCGCTTATTGTGCCAAAGCAGGTATTTTATTAGATGTCTATGCGCCAGAAAGTACATCATCTGCCAAATTAACACAAATAATGGCGTATGGTGCCAACCTCAAACTGATCAAAGGAACTAGGCAAGATGCTACTTTTGCGACATTAGAAGCTCTAGAGAAATCAAACAGTTATTACGCCAGCCACGCTTATAACCCGTTTTTCTTTCAAGGAACAAAGACTTTTGCTTACGAAATTTGCGAACAATTAGGCTGGAAAACCCCTGACACCATTATTTTGCCTGCTGGAAACGGCACACTTATTATTGGAGCATATATTGGATTTAGAGAACTTCTAAAAGCAGGAATAACCACAAAAATCCCTAAAATTATTGGTGTGCAAGTAGCTGCGTGTGCGCCTTTGTATCAAGCATTTACGCAAGAACTTTTATATATCCCAGATATTGAGGTAGGCAAAAGTTATGCAGAAGGTTTGATGGTGGCTGCGCCTGTACGTGGAATGCAAATCATTCAGTATGTGGAACTTACAGGTGGCTACTTTTTGGCTATTGACGAACAAGAAATCAAAAAAAAAACACTTTTTTTAGCTAAAAAAGGCTATTTTGTTGAGCCTACGAGTGCCGCCGTTTTTGCAGGTGCTTTGGAATACCTCAAAATAGCAACTGATGATGAAATAGTAGTTTCTGTGCTTACTGGGAGCGGTTTAAAAGCTGGGAATAGTATTAGAGAAATGATGAAAATATAATTTTTCAACTACACGCTATAAAACTCTGAAAACTAAAGGTAAAAGCATTTTTTGCAACGAAATGTTTACAGTAACAATGTTTTTATCTTTTTCTAATAGGGAAAAGCAAATACTGAAAAATGATTAAGAAAATGCTTGTAAGTATAAAACTAGCCACAATTTTCTGAATAGTAATGAAGAACAAAGAAGCAGCACTTGCTTCTAAAACAAAAAGTAAAAAATGATGCACAAAGAGCAAAATTCCTGCATAAGTGCTATACCAAACAAATCCCATTCTCCGTATAGAAACCTCAATTACGGTATCTCTGTTGCTTTTTTCTGTCATAAGTTCTATCAAATAAGGGCGCAAATATGCCAAAAGCACACAAGCGGCAGTATGCACGCCAAGCGTATTATAAAAAATATCTGTACTAAATCCAAAGGCAAAAGCAATCAATAAAAAGCTAATTTTACTTATTTCTGGATTAAAACTAATCAGAAAACCAATATAAACAAAGCAGAAAGCTACATCAAACAGAATAAGATGGCGTGCAAAAAATACTTGAAAAAATAAGTAACCAAAAAAAGAAAGGATTTGACTTATAATAGCAGCGTTGTTCATTATTTAAAAAATTTCTTACGGATTTGGTTTATTAAGAATTGTTGTATCTTTATTTTTTAATTTTTCTTTTTTCTCTTTCTCAATTTTTTCTTTCTTTTCTTTTTCTATTTTCTCTCTCCTTTCTTTTTCCTTTTTCTCCTTACCTTTTTCTTTATCCTTTTCTTTCTCTTTTTGTGGGTCTAATTGCTGTGTGAGCGTGTCAAGTTCAAATTTTAGCTTATTTCCTATAACATAAACATAAGAAAGACTATTGAAATCAGTAGAAAGACGTATTGTAATATCGTGAAAAGTAGCTGATTTGTCATCTATTACTTTTTCTACTTTGCCAATCATTGTGCCTTCTGGAAAAAAATCATTGAAACCTGATGTAACAATAGTATCTCCTACTACTACTTTAATAGCTTTCGTAACGTCTTTAAACTTTGCAAATTGTGGATTTTTCCCGTCCCAAAGCACAAAACTAACGTATTTATTAGATTTTATTTGTGCAGAAATAGGCTGATCAATATTCAAGGCAGAACTCACCAAAGACAAATGTGGGGTACAACTTTTGACTCTTCCCACCACGCCATTAGGCGAAATAACGCCCATATCAGGCAAAATACCGTCCAAAGTACCTTTTTCTATGGTAACATAATTACGAGTATTTTTAGTAGTGCTATTGATAACTTTTGCAAGAGAAACTTGATATTTGCCCGCAATAGTAGCATCTTCCACAGGACGCACATTTGCACCAAAATTGCGCTGTTTCTCTTGTAAAAGTTGTTTTCGTAACAAAGCATTTTCAGTAGCAAGGCTTTTATTGACATCTCCCAAATGAAAATAATCATTAAATTGGTTAGAGGCTTTCAAAATTTGGGCAGCATAATAGTTTGAGGTATTAAAAAATACCGCAGATTGTTGTCTATTATTATTGATAATCAAAGAAATACTGATTATTTCTAAGGCAAAAAATAACAGAAAAGCCCTGAATTTAAAAACAAAACTAAATAAAGCGTCCATTTTTTGGTGTGTGATGTGTGAAGTATGATGTGTGATAGGTAAAGTGTGAGGTAAATAATATATCACACTTTACATATCACACATCACACATCAAATGCGTTCTAAAACTGTTTTAATAAGTGTATCTACTGTTTTGTCAGCATTTTTTGAAAATTCGCTGGTAATTCTATTAGCAACAATAGCATTTAGAGAAATTACTTCGTGACCTAATAACCGTCCCATAGCATAATATCCAGCTGTTTCCATCTCAAAATTAGTGAGCCAAAAATCTTCCAAGTGGAAATATTCCAAACTTTTCACCCAATTAGGATATTTGATACCAATACCCAAATCTCTGCCTTGTGGTGCATAAAATCCAGGACAAGTTACCGTATTTCCTTCCAACATATCAAAAGCAAACTGCTTACGCAATTTTTCAGAACCTGCCACACAATAAGGTGTAAAAGGCAAATTCATCTCTTTTTGGAAACGGTGAACAACTTCTAGTTCATAATTATTTTGTGGCAAATCATAAAAACACATCAGAGTATCCAAACCAATTCCATTGACAGATACCAAAAAGCTATCTATTGCAATAGAAGCCTGCAATGCGCCAGACGTTCCTACTCTAATTATCTTCAAATTGCGCCTAGTTTTCTTAGGAGTGCGTTTTTTCAGGTCAATATTTACGGCTGCATCAAGTTCTGTAAGCAAAATTTCTATGTTATCCGTCCCCATTCCAGAGGAAATAACCGTTATGCGTTTGCCTTTGTATGTGCCTGTATGCGTGATAAACTCACGTTTATTCATTTCAAAATCAATTTTATCAAAATATTGTGAAACCTTATGCACACGAGAAGGGTCGCCAACGGTGATAATAGTGTCTGCAATGTCTTCAGACCTTAAATTAAGATGATAAATACTGTTATCACTATTGATAATTAGTTCGCTTGCGGAAAGATTTGCCATATTGCGCTGATTATGTTGATTATATATTTTTGAAATAAGTTTTTGAAACAACACGTAAATATAGTATTTTTTTAGTAGTTTTAAGGATTATTTTTTGTGAAAATAAGATTGATAAATACAGTAAAATAGTTATAACTAATCTCTATTGTAAGTTAAATTTGTTAGTAACGTGTTGCAAATAAGTTCCTAGTTTCAAAAAACTAATTTTTAGGCTACGGTGGCGTGAACGGCACCGCTATACATAAAACCATTTTTTGACTTTGATGTAAAGAGGTGGCGTAAACGCCACCTAGAATAAAAAAATAAAACTAGGAGTTTATTTACAATGTATTACTTATTTGTTTAATTTTCTGTAAATTCAATAAAAATATACTAATTTGCAGCAATATTTAACATTTTGTTACAACTGAATATTAGAAAAGTATTTTAGCAGAATGTATTCTTTCATTATTCCTAATTAAAAACACATTGGATTGGTTTGTAAATTGGTTTAACTCACCCTATTATCATATTTTGTATAAAAGTAGGGATACCAAAGAGGCAGAGATTTTTATGGATAATTTAAGTGAAAAACTTGCTTTTTCGCCACAACAACAAATCTTAGATTTAGCTTGTGGAAAAGGCAGACACGCTATTTATCTTAACAGAAAAGGCTTTAATATCACAGGTACAGACCTTTCCACAGAAAGCATTGCCTATGCCCAAAAATATGCCCGCATATACGCAAATGAGCATTTGCGCTTTGCTGTGCAAGATATGCGTGAGGTTTTCAAGGCAGGTTATTTTGATGTGGTACTAAATTTATTTACAAGTTTTGGCTATTTTGACACAAAACAGGAAAATCAGCAAGCCATTACAGCAATGTCGGCAAATCTTAAAGAAAGTGGCGTACTTGTAATTGATTTTTTTAATACCAAAAAAATTATCAAAAATCTTGTCTCACACGCTCAAAAGATAGAAAATAACATCACTTTCAATATAGAAAAAACTTACGAAAATGATTATATCATCAAAAAAATAAAGTTTTCAGATAAAAATGAGGCTTTCTTTTTTCAGGAAAAAGTAGAAGCTATTTCTTATGAGGATTTTTTGGTTTATTTTGAAAATGCAGGTCTTTCTGTAAAAAATATTTATGGAAATTATGCCCTAGATGCGTGGAATGAAGATAATTCTGATAGAATGATTTTTATTTTGTCAAAATAATTTTTTATTACGGGATTTTGGCATTATATTTGTGAAGTTATTCGTCAATATAGTAAGTAATGAGTTGTAAATAAAGTCCTAACCTTCTTAATTTAACCAAAATCCAAAATTAGTATGAAAAAATCTATCCAAACCCTCGTTTTTGCCCTTTTATTAGGTGTTTCTGTTGTTTCTTGCAAAAAGAAAGATGATGTAGTAGCTGTTTGCTATGAAGATGTACTCAGCCCAATCACTTACAAAAGTAGTACTAATGCTTCTGACATCAAAGTTCAGAAAAATTCTTGCACTGACCTAACTCTTTTCTACACGACAAGGAGTGCCAATGGCAGTCTTACAGAAGACATTAAAGTAACCATCACAACAGGTGCTAATGGTAGTTATACAGGAACAACAACAGGTGGTTTAGTAACACCGTCAGGCTCTATTTCAATTGTTGCATCAGCTACTACGCTTAGTGTAAGTGGTGCAATAGTATTTACTGGAACAAAATAATTGTAAGATTTTTCAGTAATTATCAAACAAAAAAGCCTTCAAAACAATGTTTTGAAGGCTTTTTTATGTAAATACGGATTGTTATTTGTGTTTTAGAAAAAAAAATGTACTTTTGCTTAATAAAAATAACTAAAATTTCCACTATGTCTGTTGTTATCTCACATCTTACCAAAGTATTTGGCACACAAAAAGCCGTCAATGATATTTCTTTTGAAGCAAAAGAAGGAGAAATTATAGGTTTTTTAGGTCCAAATGGTGCAGGTAAAAGTACCACAATGAAAATTACAACTTGTTTTTTGCCTCCCACAAGCGGAAAAGTAGAAGTTTGTGGTTATGATGTGGTGAATTTCAGCAAAGAAGTCCGTCAAAATATTGGTTATTTGCCAGAACATAATCCATTATATTTGGAAATGTATGTGAAAGAATATTTGGAATTTATTGGGCATATTCATCAGATAAAAGGCAATCCACTACAAAAACGTATTAATGAAATGATAGCTTTGTGTGGACTTGGTTTGGAGCAACACAAGAAAATAGGTGCACTTTCAAAAGGTTACCGCCAACGTGTGGGACTTGCACAAGCTATGATACACAATCCAAAAGTGCTTATTTTGGACGAACCAACCACAGGACTTGACCCCAACCAAATAGTAGAAATACGACAAGTAATAAAGAATAGCGCAGAAAACAAAACTATTATTTTTTCTACGCACATAATGCAAGAAGTACAGGCTATTTGCTCTCGTGCCATTATTATCAATTTGGGGCAAATAGTGGCGGATAGCCCTGTGAGTGAACTAAAAAATATTCAACAAGCAGAAACAATAATATTTTTAGAAACTGCCCAAGCCATAGATATAAGTCTTTTGCAGGCATTAGAAGGGGTATTGTCAGTAAAAAACATTTCTGAAAATCATTACGAAATCAAATCAGCATTTCAAACGGATTTAAGGCGTGCTATCTCTAAACTTTCTGTAGAGCAAGATTGGCTAATTGTAGGTTTGAAGCAAGAAGAACGTACTTTGGAGAATATTTTTCAGCAACTAACGAAGTAAGTAATTTGTGGAACAAAGTAATTCCTAGTTACATTTTATATATAAAATACTGATAATCAAATCTATAAGGTTTTTGAAACCTTATAGATTTAGCCTCTCCATAAAACAAATCTGTAAGATTTTATCATACTACTATACATTGCTTGTCCGTTTCCCCACGTTTCACGGTGGGGTTATGATAGTTTAACCACGTTGTGGTTGTTTCTACAAAGAAAACTGTATTAAAAAACCCTGAAAGGGTAGGCTGTTCAGAAGGCTACAATAGACTTCCCCCCGTTTTTGGATAATATTCAAGTACAAAATCAAGCACCTGAATATTTTTCCTCCGTCAGCTAAAG
>JAYUKY010000022.1:0-65141 GCA_043764015.1 Raineyaceae bacterium | reverse complement strand
GGGTTTAAAACCACCAAAGAACAATTACCATTTTGTAAAATACTGAATTCTTGATAAAAATTATTTTCACAAGAAATATCATTGATACATACTTTTTCTAACTCAAAATTGTAGTAATACCCCAATGGATATATTAACAATGCTTTTGAAGTACCTTTTATTGCGAGATAAGGTGCTATATCTCTAGAAGACTTACAATTTAACACAAAGGTTTGATTTTGATTGTTAATAAAAGTCATTTCATAATTATAAATATTATGTGCAACAGTTCCTTCAATACCAGGACCTCTATAATGCTTGTATATTGTGGTTGTTTTTGTCAAACTCACCAATTCTTTACCTTCCAAATTGATTATTTGCCCATAAGTTGGAAAGCAAATAATTAGCAGAAATATAATTAAAATATTTTTCATTGTTTTGATTTAAAAAAAGTTGTTTAAAATATGATAACTTGTATTATGATACCACCAGCCTTATAGCCTGTTGGACTGGCAATATTATTGGGGTTGTTGATACTGCTTCTTGTCATTAGAACTGCTTTATCACTTTTTATCCGATAACGTCTATTAACGCCATTAGGGTTTGGAAACTCCCAATAAGTGAACATAATAGTAGGGTCACTAGCCGAGTTGTATGGAAGCTCTGTTTCTTCAGGTCTAGGTTTGAGTTTGGTTGTAGTAGTAGTCAAGCCTAGCATTTCATTCATTACTTCTACTTCCTTTTCGAGTCCTTTTCTATGAGGAAAAGCAAACAAATCAACTCGTGTTTCAGGCGCACTTGTAGCATAATTACTGTTACCAAAACTTAGCCTTTCCTCAATAATATGAGCTATTAGAGCCGCTTTCAGTTCTGGGTCAGTTATTTTATTCAAATCTGACATATCAATTTTGGTATCTCCAAAACCATCAAAAAAAGTTTCATCGTCACTATTCACAATATCCGCAGTAAAACCTCTTCTAGTTCCAGTTATCATACTTTCTATCAAATTCCCTAAAATTACAGACTTTGTTGCATCAGCTACTGTATTTAATGCACCTGTCCGCTTTATTTGCTTGGTTGTTTGATCATAATTATACGTATTTCCTGTTAGTGTATTCAACATTACAACAAATTTTCCAATAGCCTTTACCTTTCCTTTCATATGGAATTTTTCTATAGGTGGATCCACCTCAGGCTCTGTATTCTCCCCATTATCCACAGGGCAGGTGTCGCAAGGGTTTATTCCAGTACTTGTAAAAATCGTTCCTTCACTTGGTGTGTCCATTGGGGCAATACCTATTGTGCCTGGTAAAAATGTTGGGAAACTTGGTGCAGGTATCCCAACGCCAGCACCACCATCACAAGAAACAACATCCATTCTCCTCGCACCGCAACCATTTATATACAACTTAACACATATTCCCTCAATAGTTTTATATTCCTTAACCAACGTCCAAGTGGCACTAGAACAATTAGGGATATCCTCTCTCAATGTTGGCTCAAAAATCTCGCTATCAATTTCGTATTCTGTGGCAATAACTTTTTTGACTAAACCTGCTTCCCACCAAAAGAAAGCATTATTTTGGTGGGTTTTCAGGTAATCTTTTTCAGTAATCATTTCTGTTATTTTAGCTTCTTTGACTTGGTTTTCAGCATCAAGATGCACCACGAGCCTACGCATAAAGTCAAATTCTGTGCCATAAACAACATTGGCATATCTCCAAACAGGAGCTACAAGCAATTTTTCGTTATTTGCAAGAGCATAAGTGCTAGCTTGCTCCCAGACAGGTGTAAAATTGACAATAGCTTTCTTTTGCGCAAGATACCACTTTTTAATGGCATTTATTGCGACTTCATCTCGCTTTGAAGCTAGAATATTAGATTTTTCAGGGTCTAAATTACTCCTTTTACAAGAGTGATTTAGAACAATCAACAACACAATCAATAAAATACTTTTATACTTAAACATAAAATGAAAACAAAGATAAGATTTATTTAGAAATGAAACGAAATTATTATGCTTTATTTCTGATTTTCGTCAAGTAAGAAACATTTGGTTTTACGCTGATTTCTTCTAATACGTGGAATGCACGTGGTTCTGCGAAAACAACATCTCCAGTATCTTTATCTTTTGAAAGTTCCAAAACTTTTGCAATCATACTCTCTTTGTCGTTCATATCACCAAAAATAATGGCTTCTGTTGGACAAGAAGTCTGACAAGCGGTTTTTACATCTCCATCTTTTACCAGACGTTTGTCTTTCCTTGCAGATAATTTTCCTGCTTGTATGCGTTGTACGCACATAGAGCATTTTTCCATTACCCCACGAGAACGCACCGTAACATCAGGATTAAGCACCATTCTACCCAAATCAGTAAACATTGTGTAGTTCACATCTTTGAATTTGTCATCATTTGTATAGTTAAACCAGTTGAAACGGCGCACTTTATATGGGCAGTTGTTGGCACAATAACGAGTACCAATACAACGGTTATAAGTCATTTGATTAAGACCTTCAGAGCTGTGTGTAGTCGCTAAAACTGGACATACAGTTTCACAAGGCGCATTATTGCAATGTTGGCACATCATTGGTTGGAAAACAACTTCTGGATTTTCAGATGCTTCTTCCATTTTCTCATAATTACCAATAGACTTGTCTTTTGTGTCGGCATCTGTGCTATAATAACGGTCAATACGCATCCAGTGCATCTCACGACCATTGATTACTTCTCTTTTTCCAACAACAGAAACATTGTTTTCAGCCTGACAACCAATCATACAAGCACCGCAACCAGTACAAGAATTTAGGTCAATGACCATTCCCCACCAGTGATTTTTTGCATAAGCCGTTTTCTCGTGACCTTTCCACATTGTTATATCTGTTGGCTTCTTTTTGCCGTCAGCCGTCATAATCATAGGGAAATATCTACCAGCCGCAGGATTTTTTTGGTAAGATGCTAACGTAGATTCTTGTACGTTATTTCTTCCCATAATAGTTTGGTGAGTTTGCGTAATAGCTAGTTCTGCCACTTCTTCAGTTTTAGTGATTGTAACCTCACCAGCTGCATAAACATATATACCATCTTTGATTGTAGCCAATGGATAAGCATTTTTACCTACGCCATCACCACATTTGCCCGCACTTGTACGACCATAACCCAAAGCTAAAGAAACTGCTCCTTTTGCTTGTCCTGGCTGTATCAGAACAGGCACTTTTATAGAAAATCCGTTTGCTTTTACCTCAACTATATCACCTTGATTGTATTTATCTTTTGCGTCAGCAATAGAAACACACAAATAATTATCCCAAGTAGCTTTTGTGATAGGGTCAGGCATTTCTTGTAGCCAAGGATTATTTCCGTGAAAACCACTACCCAAACCAACTTTTTGATACAATGAAAGTTCCATTGCACCTGATTTTGTTGCTAAAATACCTGCCATAGCAGTTGCTGCGGCACTTACATCTCCTTTGAAATCAAAATTGCCTGCAAGTCTAGCTTCAGTTTTAACAACTTCTTTTACATCAGTTTTAACATCAACTTTTTTGTCGTCTGCTTTTGCATCAGCCTTCACTTCTGTTTTTGCAGTTTCAAAAGAGAGATTTTTTGGCTCATAAATGCCCTCGTGGAGTGCTTTCGTCCAGAAATCACTAAAATTTTCTTTGGTATTTTTCGCCCAAAAACTTCTTAAAAAATCATAATAAGATTTGCTACTTCCAGACCATTTCAAAAGGCTATCTTGTGCTTGGCGTGTGCCTTTGTAGATAGGTGAGATGGTTGGTTGCGCAAAACTGAAATATCCTTTACGTGGTTCTGCATCTCCCCAAGACTCCAAAAAGTGCATATCAGGCACGACAAACTTACAATTTGCAGAAGTTTCGTCAATTCTATCAGAGAAAGAAAGGCTAAAAGCAAGTGATTTCAATGCTTTTGCAAATTTTTCACCGCCTTGTGGATAGTCGTAAGCAGGGTTTGTGCCATAAAAAATAGCTCCACCAGCCGTTCCGCCCAAAACGTCAGCTACGAACTTAGCCATATCTTCATCATTTCCTTGTTTTAGGTAAGATGGAGAAGATAAATCTATAATTTGGTCGTAAGCACCAAGTTCTGCGTTAATTGCATTCACAATTATCTGCACATTTGGGTCATTTGAGCCTGCAATAACAACTGCTTTGCCTTTTTTGGCTTTCAAATCTGCGGCTGCTTGCTTGATTTTGTCAGCAACTTTTTTATCAGCAATATCAGAAACAGTCAAACCGCCTTTAATTTCGTTGTATAAAAGTGCCGCTACAATGCCTTCCTGTGAAGGTTTTATTTGTAAACGATAGTCAGAGTTTGCCCCTGTAATGCTCATACCACTCTCAAAAGTGTACAAACGAGACATATCTTTTTTCTCTTTGTGAAGTTTTCTATTTTTAGCAAACTGACCGCTATATTCAGTCGCAGAAAGCCACGTACCTAAGAAATCAGCAGCAATACTTACAATAGTTTCCGCTTTTGAAAAATCATAACTAGGCAAAGCATACGTTCCAAATGACTGCTGATTAGCTTTCAGCATACCATACGCAGAAACCGCATCATAAGAAATATGTTTTACGTTAGGATATTTTTTAGTAAATTCTGCTATAACCGCCTTTGTAGATGGGCTAAGGATAGAATGAGAAACCAAATAAACCGTTCCGTTGGCAGAAGAAAGCGCAGAAACAATTTTTGCATCAACATCTTCTAATTTAGCTTTTTTGTTGTCTTCACGAGGCTCTTGTATGCGTGAGAGGTCATAAAGTCCTAAAATAGACGCTAAAACCCTTGCACTTACTTTTCCTTTTGTGATAGAAGAGGCTTCATTTCCATCAATTTTGATAGGACGACCTTCTCTAGTTTTCACCAAAATACTTGCATATTCACCGTCTTGTGCGTATGTACTCGCATAAAAATTAGGAATACTTGGCTCAAAATCTTCTGGTTTATTGAGATATGGAATAGATTTTTTGATAGGAGCTTCGCAAGCCGCAAGCGACACCGCAGCCACACTAAAACCTAATAATTTTAAGAAATCACGGCGTTTTGTGCCTCCTGACTCTGTTTGTTCTGCTATTGGCAAAAACTCTGGAAATTCATTATGCGCTTTTTTGACGAATTCTATATCATTAGAATACTCTTCTAAACCTTTCCAGTATATTTTTTTATTCTGATTTTCCATAAATAATTATGCCTTAGAATTTTGATGCTTGTTGTTAAGTTATTTTTGAAATGAATTGTAGTAGTAAATTGTAGTTTTTTCAAATCCTTGAAGATTTGAAAAAACTACAATTTATGTGCTTAATAATGGCATTTAGAACACTCCAAACCTCCAATATCTTTCACTTTCATTTCTTTTCCGCCACTACCTTTGTGAGCAGCCATTAGTTTGTCATAATACACATTTCCTTCAGATTTTACGACTGTCTGTCTGTGGCAATCAATACACCAACCCATACTCAAAGGAGAGCGTTGTTGTACTACTTCCATTTGGGCAATATTTCCGTGACAACTCGTACATTCTACCTGTCCAGCTACCGTATGTTGTGAGTGATTAAAATACACTAAATCAGGTAAATTATGTACCCTAATCCATTGAATAGGCTGATTTTTTTCTGCTGCTTCGTATATTTTCTGTATTTGTGGAGAGGTACGTTTGATAGCATTATGGCAATTCATACAAATATTCACAGATGGAATATTAGCTGATTTACCTTTATAAACGCTTGTATGGCAATACTGACAGTTAATTTCGTATTTGCCAGCGTGTAATTTGTGTGAGAACGAAATTGGTTGCGTAGGTGCGTAGCCTGTTTGTTTGCCTATTTTCATAGTCTTGTCAATGCCTGCTTTTGCGACCACAAGAAAGAAAAACACGCCAATCACAGCAAGGAACGCAGAACTTCTAAAAATTGACTCCAAATCAATTTTCTGATTAACAACTTCTTTGTCTGCGTCTGCAATTTCTTTATTTTGAAGATTTTTTGTCAAAAGAGAAACAACCAAAGAAAGCGTTACAAGCACGAGCAAAAGCGTAACCACCATACCCGCCAAAATGACGTTATTATAGCCACTTCCACCTTCTGAACTTGCGCCACCTGCTGCAGGTGCGCCTGCTACAGAAACATTTGTTGCCACTACTTTTTCACCTTCAGCCTTAATGTAACCTAAAATATTTTTGATGTCATCATCTTTTAAGTCTGGGAAAGACTGCATTTGTGCTTTTCCGTATTGGTTGTAGAGTGCTACCGCATACGCATCACCACTAGCAATAACAGCTGATGAGTTTTTAATCCATTTTAGAAGCCAAGCCTCGTTTCTACGGTCGTGTACGCCTTTTAGTCCAGGACCTACAACGGCTTTATCTCCTACACCGTGACAACTTGCGCAGTTTCCAGAAAATAATTCTTTTCCTTTTGCAATGTCCGCTTGTCCGTTGGCAGTATGCGCCAACGCAATAAGTCCAAAACATATAAAAAATATGTTCAGAAACTTGGTAATGCCTTGATTTTTAAGCAAATACATAACTTTATTGTGTTTGTTTTTAATTTTTTTGCTGTTTTATTTGGTACAAAAATAGTATCAGAATGGTTGTAAACAAATCATTTTTTGAAAAAAGTCAAAAATATTTTTCATTACATTACTGAAAACCTATTTTAAATACGTTTAGAGAATGTTTTATGCAATTACAATGTTTCATTTTTAGCGTAATTTAGAATATTTCTAAATAAGGATTTTTTGGAATGTGGATAACTTTTTCTAACTTTTTGAGTTGAAATTTAGTTATTTAATTGTGAATTTTAAATTGTGAATTGTGAATGAATACAAAGTGTTCGTAATCAATTCGCAAAGTCAAATAAGAGAAAATTACTAATGAAAATCAGCAAAAAATACGAACTTTCACAGGAAAATCTAGACCGCATTGTAGAAATGGCGTGGGAAGATAGAACACCTTTTGATGCCATTTTAACACAGTTTGGCGTACCAGAAGCAGATGTAATCAAAATTATGCGCCTAGAAATGAAACCTAGCTCGTGGCGTATGTGGCGTGAGCGTGTGCAAGGACGTGCCACCAAACACACAAAAAAAGCCGTTTCTGACGTAAATAGGTTTCATTGCACGCGTCAGCGCACTATTTCAACCAACAAAGTATCAAAAAGGTAAGAATAATATTTTTTATTTGCTGATTTTCTTATCTTTGTGCATCTAAATAAACACCTACAACTACAAAAATGCGTTTTTTATCTCCCTTAATACTGGTTTTAATTCTTAAAATCAGCTTTTTTACCTCAACTGCGCAAGCGCAAACATCACCACAACTAAATTCTTCTGAAATACTTTTGCATCTTCAAAAACTCCAAACTATTGGAAGCGTTTTGTATGTTGCAGCACATCCAGATGACGAAAATACTCGTTTGTTGGCTTATCTCGCCAAAGAAAAAAAACTAAGAACTGCTTATTTGTCTATTACTAGAGGTGATGGCGGACAAAATCTCATAGGAAAAGAACAAGGTGATGCGCTTGGGCTTATCCGCACACAAGAACTCCTACAAGCACGCAAAATTGATGGCGCAGAGCAGTTTTTTACTCGTGCTAATGATTTTGGCTACTCAAAAACGCCAGAAGAAACCCTTAATATTTGGAATAAAGACAATGTTTTGGCTGATGTGGTTTGGGCTATTCGTAAGTTTAAGCCTGATGTGATTATTTGCCGTTTTCCTACAACTGGTGAGGGCGGACACGGACATCATACCGCCTCTGCTATGCTTGCAGAAGAGGCTTTTGAGGCTGCCGCAAATCCTCAAAAATATCCTCAACAATTACAATATGTAAGTGTTTGGCAAGCTAAAAGCCTTTTTTGGAATACTTTTAACTTTGGAACAACCAACACAACGGCAGAAAACCAACTCAAAATTGATATTGGGGCGTTTAATCCGCTTTTGGGGAAATCTTTTGGTGAAATAGCGTCTGAAAGCCGTTCTATGCATAAAAGTCAAGGATTTGGCTCTGCTCGTGGGCGTGGAGAAGCTATTGAGTATTTTAAATTACTAAAAACCATTCCTATTGCATCTGAAACAACTAAAATTACTTCATCTGATTTATTTCAAGGCATTGATTTGACGTGGAAACGACTAAACTTACCAAAAATTGATAAAACAATCAGCGAAATTATCAAAAAATATAACCCTCTTGCACCAAATGAAAGCGTAAATGATTTGGTTTTGCTTTACAAAAATATCCAAAATATCCCTGAAAAGACTAATAATGATACTCCGCAGACAGATATTTCTTATTGGAAGACACAAAAGCTAAAAGAATTAGAAGTTATTTTGATTTCTTGTGCAGGGCTTTGGGCAGAAGCGTATGCAGGGGAGTTTAGTGCGGTGGCTAGTGCAACTGCAAATAGCAAAATCAATGTTACAACGCAAATAATTAGTAGAAATCAAACGCTCAACAACAAAATAATCTTAGAAAAAATAGCTATTTTAAATCAAAAAGATACAATTACTAATCTTTCTTTGGATAAAAATAAACTTTTTACGTTCAAATTTAAGGCTGATATTCAGAATAGTAAAACAGAAAATAATGCTACTTCTAATCCGTATTGGCTCAACGAAAAACACGAAATAGGAGAATTTAATGTAACAAATCAGTTACTTATTGGTACACCAGAAAATAATTCTCAAAATATAATAGTTTTTTATGTGGATATAAATGGTTTGAAACTTGTGCTTACTCGTCCGCTTACCTACAAAAGTACAGACCCTGTGAAAGGCGAAATTTATAGACCGTTTGAGGTTTTGCCGCCTGCAACCGTTAATATTTCTGAAAATGTGTTTGTTTTTTCTGATAAAAACTCCAAAAATATTCAAATTATTATCAAAGCAAATACTTCAAATATCTCTGGAAAACTTAATTTGAAAGCTCCTAGTAACTTTATTGTAAGCATCAAAAACCCTAATTTTTCTCTGAAAAATAAAAATGAGGAAATAATTATTGATGCGGTTATTAGTCTGAAAAACCCTACGGAAGTTGTGAGTGGAAAACTAGAAGCAAGCCTAAATATCAACAGTGAGCAATTTAACAAAAGCATCAAACGCATAGAATATGACCATATTCCGTATCAGTTTATTCTTTCAAACGCAGAAAGCACACTAATAAGCATTAACGTACAGAAAAAAGGTACGCAAATTGGTTATATTGTGGGTGCTGGTGATGATGTGCCGACTTGTTTGCGACAAATTGGCTATACAGTTACGCTACTTTCTGATGAAATGCTTACAAATGATAATCTTTCTAAATATGATGCAATTTTGACAGGTGTACGTGCCTATAATACCAACGACCGCCTGCAAATTCATTACGAAAAACTAATGCAATACATCAAAAATGGTGGTAATTTGGTCGTACAGTATAATACAAACAACCGTATTGGTCCTGTTTTGGCAAAAATTGCGCCTTTTCCTTTCACTATTTCTCGTGAGCGCACCACAGACGAAAAAGCAGAGATGCGTTTCCTTAAACCTACCCACAAAGTTATGAATACGCCTAATATGATTAGTGAAGCTGATTTTGAAGGTTGGGTACAAGAAAGAGGGATTTATTTCGCTACGGATATTGACAAAAATTATGAAAGTATTTTTTCTATGAATGACAAAAACGAAAAGCCTAACAACAACAGTCTTATCATTGCAAAATATGGCAAAGGGAATTTTGTTTATACTGGTTTGGCATTTTTTAGGCAACTTCCTGCTGGCGTAGGCGGAAGTTACCGTTTAATGGCTAATTTGTTGGGATTGCCACAAAATTAAGAAAGAAATAGTAAGTCCGTTTATCATAATTTGATAAACAGACTTACTATTTTGTATCTTTTTTGGTCTTTACTTTTCCAATTTCTCTGCCAAAGGAAACAAATCTTGGTCTTTAAATGTAACTTCTCGTAATGCTTTTTGCATCATTGCTTCCATTTCATACGGAAAGTAAGGTCCTCGCCAACTGCCTGTATTCGTGACCAAAACCCACGTATAACCGTTATTACAACGTGATAACGTGCTACTCGTACTTGCTAAATTGCCTGTACGCCACCATTTATCAGGTAAAACTTGTTTCCAACCTAATACACGTTTGCCTAATGTATCCGTTTTAGAGATAGGAAAAACCATCTTTTTTATTGTTTCTTGCTTCAAAATGTCTGGGCGAGTGGCAAAATTGTCTATGGCGCAGGCAAATTTTGCTATATCTAGTGCCGTTGCTATAAGTCCGCCTGCCGCACCCAAACTTTCAGTATCATTTCCTTCATAAACACGACTAGCAGAGTCTTTTGGTGAATAAATAGACAAATTAAAAGGAGTGTTTTTTGCATCATAATAACGACTTTCGTGAGCAAAACGGTCTTTATAACGGTTTTTGCCTATCTTTATGCGTCTTACGCCAGCAGGCAAGAGTATATTTTCTTGTAAATATTGTTGATAAGGTTTGCCAGAGATTTCCTCAATAACTCTTCCCAAAACACAATAACCAAAATTTGAATAATCAATATAAGCTCCAGCAGGAAAATAATCCTTTTGCATTAACATATATTTCAAAACGTCATCAAAAGCAATAGGAGAGGGGACTTTCATAATCTCCGCTACTTTGACAGGTACAAACATTGGGTCTGTACGCAACTGATTGCGCCAACCGCCTGTATGCGTAAGTAAATGTTGTATCTCAATCTTAAACACAAGACTATCAACGACTAAATGATTATACTTTTTGATTATCCCTTGCGTACCAAACACTTTATCAGTCAAAGAAATTTTACCTTCTTCCACCAATTTCATTATTGCGGTAGCTGTAAAAAGTTTAGAAACACTAGCCATACGTAACAAATGATGTGGTTTCATCTTTATATTACGCTCTTTGTCTGCGTAGCCAAAGCCTTTTGCATACACAAGTTGCCCATTTTTGACAACTGCCATAGACATTCCTGTAATTTCCCACTGTTTGATAAGACGTTCCGCCAAAGTATCTAAAAATATAGTTTCGTTTGATGTAGAAAGCCGTTCTAATTCTGTAAAATCTGTACTATCTGTTTCATCAATATTTAAAATGATACGTTTTTTAGGGATTTCTGTAGTATTTTTAGTAGAAAAGTAGCCATAATAATGTAAAACTTCTAAAATAAGCACCAAAGCAGATAAAAATGATAAGATAAGTGATATTTTTTTTAATGATTTTTTCAATGTTTTTATAATTTTGATAGTAGTTTTGTTAATATTTTATCTCATTTTATAAAAAAAGATAGTCGTTTGTATAAAAAATATACGCGTTTGTATGTTAAACATACTCAAAAGTATAAAAAAGATACTAATTAGTATGTTTTTTATACTCTTGAGTATGTCAAACGTATTACAGAGTATGTCAAACATACTAACGAGTATGTTTTTTGTTATAATTAGTACAAAAATCATACTAATTAGTATGATTTTTGTACTAATTAGTCTTTTTTGGGTGGTTTAGGCTTAGTTTTTTCAAAACGTTTCTTCAAATCATCATAAATTGTCGCTGCATCAGGTACTCCGTTAGCTGCCGCTTGTTTAAGATAGTTATAAAAAGTGAGAGAAGAAGAAAACGCTTCTGCGCCAGACTTTGCAATAGTGTCTTTGATGTTGCTTGTAAACTGCTCAAGAGGGCGCAACAATGTAGTTAAGTCGTTAACGGCTTTATAATCTGTTTTCAAGTTCTCTAAATTCATAAAATCAGGTACTAACTTTGGGTTAGTTTCTGCATATTCTATCACTTTTTCTACAAAAGGAATAGTTTTGTCGCCAAGTTTTAGCAGTCTTGCACGTTCTATGGGCGTTAGTGAGATAAGATATTTCTCCATTACGTTTCTTGACACAGAAATTCCTTCAACAGAGATTTTTAAATCTTCTGGAGAAATTTTGATGTCTATAAAATTGTCGTTTGCCATTGGATAAATGGGTTAAATTGGTTAAAATAGGAACTAAAAACAGTACAATAATACAAAAAAATTATCAAATGCAACTATTTTTTGTATTTATTTTTATGGTCGTTTGTGAGGACACAAACAACAGCATAAAAAAATAACAGTTACGAATATTGTAACCGTTATTTTTTGTCTTATTAGTATATTTTAGATTATTCTTTGTAGCTTTATGTCTTTTGCAGGACGAATGATGAGTGGTACTTTTTCAATTTTCACTAAACTGGTGTCCAAACCAAACCATTTTTCTGGAGATGCTGTAAAGTTTTTAATAGAAATGTCTGCGTTCATCACAAATTGTTCAGAAAAAGGCAAATCATTATCACTAGAAAGCACTTCTTCTAATATCACAAAACGGAAATCTCCTGCAATATTTTGCTCTTTTAATGAATTATAACGACTTTCTATGTCTATTTCTTTATTTTTTACCATTTCTTCTATCACTAAACGCAAAAACATACTAATTTTTTGTTCAATTCTAAAACCTAATCTAAAACGCACCTTAACAACGTCATTCTTAGCAAAAACAGTCGTTTTATATTCCATTGTGTAGGGTTCATCACTTGTGTCAATGTGTATAAACCAATAAATATCTGCTCTTTTAGGTAGCTTTTGCAATACAGAATACATAATTTTTTGTTCAATTTCGTCATCTTTATCAGCAGAACTCAAAAA
This sequence comes from Raineyaceae bacterium, assembly GCA_043764015.1. Lineage (GTDB taxonomy): Bacteria > Bacteroidota > Bacteroidia > Cytophagales > Thermonemataceae > JANYGM01. The sequence continues at coordinate 52,482 of JAYUKY010000022.1, read as the reverse complement.
AACTAAGTTAGTAGCATACTTTGGCAGTGTCAAATCATTGCTTAATGGTATCAATTGAGGCAAATAGTCAGAAATTTTGACATAATCTGTTAAACGTTTTTTGATGCCTGTAGCACGATAACGTACATACATTACAAAAAGAACGACACTCGCTATAATGATAGTAACGTAACCTCCGTGCTGAAATTTTTCCATATTAGCAACCAAAAACGCTCCTTCAATAATCAAATAAACGGTCAAAAATAGTCCAATAAAGATAGGATTAAAACGCTTTACTTTAAGGTAAACAGCTAATAAAAAAGTAGTCATAAGCATTGTCGTTGTAATAGCAAGCCCATAAGCAGCTTCCATAGCGGAAGACTCTCTAAAATATAAAACAACGCCTATACAACCCAACCAAAGGCTAGTATTAACCATAGGCACGTATAATTGCCCTTTGACATTGCTAGGATAATCAACTTCAACTTTTGGAAAAAGATTAAGTCTAATAGCCTCACTTACCAACGTAAATGACCCAGAAATAAGAGCTTGACTAGCAATAATGGCGGCAAGTGTTGCGACAATAATCCCCGTTAAAACAAACCATTCAGGCATTACTCCATAAAACGGATTTTGTGTAAGGGTTTTACCCATTAAATTATTGAGCATCCACGCTCCTTGCCCAAAATAATTAAGCAATAAACATATCTTAACAAATATCCAACTGATACGGATATTGGCTCTTCCGCAATGCCCTAAATCTGAATAAAGAGCCTCTGCACCTGTCGTACACAAGAAAACTGCTCCCAAAAGCCAAAAACCTTCTGGAATTTCAGTCAAAAATTTATACGCATACATAGGATTGACTGCGGCAAATACCTGCGGATAATGAATGATTTGAGAAACGCCTAAAATACCCAACATTGAGAACCAAATAATCATAATTGGACCAAAAAACTTACCAACAACGGCTGTTCCAAAACGTTGAAAGAAGAAAATGATACTAATAATGATGATAGTTATAATGACAATCGTATCTTTTTCTATTTTTGGAAATATAAGTACAAGCCCTTCTACAGCAGACGCTACAGAAATGGGAGGTGTGATAATGCCATCTGCTAAAAGCATTGCACCACCCAGCATTGCGACACCAAGTGGCCACTTTGCATAACGCTTTATGAGTGCGTAAAGAGAGAAAATACCACCTTCACCGTTGTTGTCGGCTCTAAGTGTAAGAATTACGTACTTTAAGGTCGTTTGGAGAGTCAAAGTCCACAAAACGCAAGAAATACCACCCAAAATAAGTAGCTCCGACACTACTTTTGTACCTACAATAGACTTCATTACGTACAAAGGAGATGTACCAATGTCACCAAAAATAATTCCAAGCGTAATAAGTACGCCAGCAGCAGAGAGTTTGTCCACGTTTGAGTGTCCGTGAGAAGCGTTTTGTGTCATTTTTTGTTGTTTTTTGTTGTTTGGGGAATGATTTTTATTGAAATTTGTGTGGAATTAGTTGAAATACTAGTCAAAATATTTTTCAAATTCTTGTTTTAGTTTGGGATTATTAAGAATGATGCTCCTTTTAAATGCTGTAAAGCTAGATTTTCTACTTAAATGTGCCTTAATTCCCCTAAAAAAGTATTGTTTTGCATCATTGTCATAAACATCTTTAAAATAATCACGCAATAATCCACTAAAAATAACCAATTCATCAAATAATTTATTTTTCAAATTATCTGCTTCCAACATTTTCATTTGTGTTGTACCATTATAAACAGCTAAAAGCAGATTTTTTGTACTAATTGTTTCAGGTGCATTATCAAGAGCTTCTATTACAACATCTTCAAAAGGAAAAAGAGCAAGGCTATACTTAAATTTTGCCTCAATTTTATGAGAAATATCTGTACAATTAAGTATATTTTCGTATTTATCTGATTTGATATTATTGCAATGGGCGCAAGCTAAAAAAAGATTGCCCCAATCAAACATAAGGTTTCTATCTCCCTTATGTGGTTTAAAATGTTCTATGTTTATAGATGTAGGCTCTTTATATTCACAAATGTAACACTTGTTTTTAAAATCCTCTTTTAGTCTATCAAGTACATCACCACAATTATATTTATCACTTTTTTTACTTTTTTCTATTGCCAAACAAGCAGGTGCAGGCTGTGATTTTTCAAAAAATACCATATCTAATTAGTGACTTTTGAGTAGTTCGTTTAGTTCTATTTGATTTAGTTTGAGTAGCAACTCTTTTGATAAATATTTTGGAGCGTGAGCAAAATAATCTTTCAAAAAACGTAATCTTGCGTTTTCTTCATCAGTCGGATTAAAGAGCATTGTAAGTTGTTCGTACTCTTTTATATAATCTTTTATTTCTTGTGAGTATTCATCAACTTCAAAATAGCTTTCTATCAACGCACCATAAGAATACGCAGACAAATCAGAGGTAACAATTTTGGTTTCAAGGTCGCAAATAGTGGCGTTAGAGATAGAAGAAAGCACAAAAGGCGAGTGCGTAGTAACAATAAACTGAATTTTAGGGAAAAAAGCAGTTAAAAATGGTAAGATTTTCTTTTGCAAATCCACGTGTAAATGTGTTTCTATTTCGTCTATCAGCACAATTCCTTCCAAATCATATATTTTTGCATTGTGAGCATCCATTCTAAGCAAAAGTTCCGTAATAATATCAATAATAGCAGAATAACCATCAGAAAGTTGATAAAAATTAAAAGGTTCTCTGTCTTTTATGATAATATTAAAGTTATAAGTATCTCTATCAAAATGAAGCTCTAGCTTATCAACATCAAAAATCTGTGCTAGTTGCGTTTGTAGGTTATCAAACCAGTTATCAATGTTTTTTACGGTTTCTATTTTGTTGTCATCTTTAGCGAAAGACCTATCAGCTTTAAGATTTAAAATATATTGAACAAAATCTTTATTAGTTTTATCACTAAAAAAAACTTGTCTTTCAAGGTACACTTTTTTTATACCACTAGGAATATTTAAAACGTGTTTCAAATTGGGGCGTATAGCTGGGAAAAGAACTAAAAGGAACTCGCCAGAAATCCATTTTTTATAGTGTTCTCCATAAGTTATACCTTCAACTAGTGGGAATTTCACTTTTATATTAGGTTTAGGTTTTTTGTATCCTGCTTCAATTGTGTCTAAATCAAATGAATTTAACTCATAAGTATAGTGTAGTAATTCCCTATAAATTTCCTCCAACAAGCTCGTTTTCCCGCTTCCGTTCTTTCCTGTAAGGATTAAATGTTGTCTTTTTTCATCAGAAAGTTTAATTTCTAAATCTTTTATATTTCTAGAATTCTCAACGTAGATGCTTGTAATGAAGTTTTCCATAGTTTTAGAGGTTTATTTTTGGGGTTTAATATTGCTATTTTTAAACAACAATCAAAAAATGTATTTAGTCCCAGCGGGACGACATATTTATAGAAAACAAATTACACAAAAAATGTATTCAGTCCCAGCGGGACGGCATATTTATAAAAACTATCAAAAAATATATTTAAAGCATTTATAAATATGTCGTTCCTACGGAACTTGAATACAAAAAACAATTATCTTTCTATAAATATGCCACCCCGCTGGGGCTAATACAAGAAATATTTTACAAAAAAAGACTAATCTCTTTGTTTTAGCCAATCTACAATACTTGGACTAAGTTCATTTTGAGAGCGTGAGCCAACAAAAACGCCAATGTGTCCGCCTGCAAACTTATAAAGTTTAGAATCTTTTGAGCTGATGAATTCTGTAAGCGGAATAGAGCAAGGAGGTGGCACCAAATGGTCAGATTCTGCATAGATATTAAGCACAGGTATATTGATGTTTTTGAGATTAACAGTTTCACCGCCCAAAACAAGTTCTCCTTTGATGAGTTTGTTGCCTTGATACATATCTTTGATGAACTGCCTAAAACATTCTCCTGCTTGGTCTGGGCTGTTTGCTACCCATTTTTCCATACGCAGGAAGTTGAGCATCTTGTCTTTATCATCAAGAGAATCCACAATAGCGGTATATTTTCTGATTTTGGCAAGCGGTTTTAGCATATCAAAACCAGAATTTAGAAGTTCACCAGACACAATACCGCCACTATTGTCCACTAGGGCATCAACGTCCATATCAATAGCCCAACGGAACAGCAAGCCATCTCTATTAGAAAAATCAATAGGAGCGACCATTACGACAAGGTTTTTGATGTTTTCTGGGTGCATTGCGGCATAAATTGTACTAAAAGTTCCACCTTGACAAACGCCCAAAAGGTTGATTTTTGGCAAGTTGTGCGCCTTTTTCATATATTCAACTGCACCGTTGATGTAGCCGTTGATGTAGTCGTTCATTGTGGTATAGCGGTCTGCACGTGTGATAGTTCCCCAATCCATAATATAGACATCTAAACCAAGCGCAAGCATTTTGCGGACAACACTTTTATCAGGTTGCAAATCCATCATATCTTGTTTGTTCACAAGGGCGTAAACAATAAGTAGAGGGACTTTTACGGTAGTTTTTGCATTATTTTTGTAACGAAAAAGGCTTATTTTGCCATCATTCCAGACGAGTTCTTTTGGTGAGGTGGCAAGGTCAATTTCAGGGATTTGTGCCATAGTTTGGTAGCTTTTAGAAATTTTGGCTACTTTTTGGGCGTACTGTTCAGTCATTTGGGTGATTTTATCCATAGGAATAAGTAATTGTGAATTTTGTTGTTGATTTCAAATAAAAAAATTTGTCAAAATTAAGAAATCTTTTATATAAATCAATAGAGAATATTTTTTTAGTTAATTTGATAAAAATATATAGAAAAGTCTTACATCAAATAGCTATTTTTGAAAATAAATTGTAACTTTTTGAAAAATAAAAAGTGCTAATTTAGCTTTTTGAATAAGTTTTTGGATTCATTTTGAATTTATTTGAAAAAAAATCTAAAAAAAATCAACCTTTTTGTAACCTTTTTTTACGCCTTGCGTATAGGTATTCAGAAAGCGCAAGCCACTAAGTTGTTTAAAGGATTTCACAGATATTTAGGTTTCTAAAAAATTTGTTCAGAAAATTAAAGTTAGTAAAGATTAGTAAAACATCACTACAAAATTAAACAATATACGACAATGAGAACGCAAAGTAGCGCCACAGACACACAAAACCTATTAAGACTTTTTGATGAAGATACAACAAAACTTTCTTACACGGTCATCAAGTACCAAAATGATTTGAATGCGCTTAAAGAAGCCATTATTGAAGAGTTGAAATTGCCTACAAAAGATAGTTTGCCACTTGCAAACGGTGGCGACCCTTATTCTGCTAGCTGGCACAATGTTTTTCAGAAGAATGTCCAAAAAATTAGGGCAGTTTTCCAAGGTTTAGGAGTTTCTTTGGAGCAAGTAGATAACATTGTTGTAGAATATTCTCGTAAAGTAAATAATGTTTGGGCTTAAAAATTGTGAATTATAAATTGTGAATTGTGAATGAATACAAAAAATATTCTGGCATAAATTCAGCACAAAAGCCTGACACAGAAGATAGTAAAATGTAAAAGATAGAAAAGTTGTTTTTGTAAACTACCAAATAGGTGTCGCTAATTTAGTGGCACTTATTTTTTGCCACAGATGCACAGACAAAATACGTATTTTACATTTATCTTATGCCTTATTTTCTTCTAAAATAGGCTTTTCTAGTGTTACAATAGGTTTTTCGTTCATCATTAAGTTATCTTTTTTTGCTAAAATGAAAAATCTTACGGTAAGAAGTATAGCAGAAATGCCTAAACCTACAGAAAGACCTATCCAAGCCCCTTGCACGCCTAACCAAAAAAAGTCGCTAAGTATGTAACTAAGTGGCAAACCAATAATCCAATAAGAAAAGATAGCCATAAAAGTTGGAATATTCACATCAGAAAGTCCACGCAAAATGCCCACACCAACCGCCTGCACGCCATCAGCCAACTGATAAAAAATAAAAATAGAAAGCAACGGAAGTGCCACTTGCAAAACGTCATCTTCTTTGTTATAAAGGTGGATTACATTTTCTCCAAAAAACAATAAAAATAATGAGCTAATCAGCATCAAAGCCGTTACAAGCCCAATACTTATTTTGCCCTCACGCAGAATTTTAGCCCTATCACGTATGCCCATAGCACTTCCCACAGAAATTGCACCTGCAAAGGACACGCCTGCTGCCAACATGTAGGTAAAAGTAGCTATACTCAAAATAATATTACTTGCAGCAAGTGCGCCCGTGCTAATTCTACCCACAATCACCGCCACACCAAAAAATGCTCCCATTTCAAAAAAATACATCATACCACTAGGAAAACCTAATGTTAGGATTTTTTTGGAAAATACTGTCGTTGGGTGTTGTGCAAGCACATTTGGAAGATATTTTTGAAAAAAATTTGATTCTAAGACATAAATAATCATAAAACACGCCATTACCACACGTGCTACCAGCGTGGCAAGCCCAGAGCCATAAAGCCCCATTCCGCTAAAACCTAAATTGCCATAAATCAATATCCAATTAAAAAAAACATTGATTACTAAGCCTGAAATAGTGATTATCATAGCAGGTTTGGTGAAAGAAAGCCCATCACTAAAATTTTTAACCGCCAAAAAAAACATCATAGGAACAGTAGAAAAAGCTATTACACGCAAATAACTTACAGCAAGTGTAGCTACTTCTGGTTTTTGGTCAAATATCCAAAAAAAATGACAAATAACCAATAAAACAACCGTTTGGAGAGCTCCCACAAGAAAGGAAATTTTCATTCCTCCATAAAAAATAAGCCCACATTCGTGCCTATTTTCAGAGCCTTTTGCTTTTGCCACAAGAGGTGCAATAGCCGCAAAAATGCCAATCCCTACACAAGCAATAAGAAAAAACAAGGTATTTGCAAAACCTGCTGCAGCCAAAGAATCTTTGCCTATTTTTCCGCTCATGTTGCCAACCATTATGGTGTCAATAATCCCAAAAAATACGCTTCCAAGTTGTGCTATGATGATAGGCAAACTTAGACGCAACATTTTAAGAATATCACGAGAAAATAAACGAGCTTTTTTGCTTAGAACAGACATAAAATAATAATTTTAATGCAAAATAAAGAAAGATTTTTGATTTACAAGCAAATTTCAAAACTTCACTGTTCCGCCTCTCAGTTTTATTTTTTATGATAAATTTAAAAAATATTTTGAAATCTCAAAAAAATAAAAGATATTTGAGAAAATTTGAAAACAAATAAAAAATTGATTGTAGATATATTTATACCTTGCTTTATTGACCAACTTGCGCCAGAAATAGGTTTTAGTATGATAAAAATACTAGAAAAATTGGGCTGTGAGGTACGTTATAACACTAATCAAACTTGTTGTGGGCAACCTGCCTACAATGCAGGCTACTTCAATGAAGCAAAAACTATTGGAGAAAAGTTTTTGAAAGATTTTCAGAACAAGGAAGCTGATGAAAACCGTTATATTGTTGCGCCTTCAGCTTCTTGTATTGGTATGATACGCAATTCTTACGAAAACTTTTTCTTATCTAGTGAAAACTTAAATCAGTATCAAGTTTTGCAAAGACGTGCCTTTGAATTTTCAGAATTTTTAACAGATATTTTGGAAATAAATAGCATAAAAGGGGCAAAATTTCCGCATAAAGTTGTTTATCACGACGCCTGTAGTGCCTTGCGTGAGTGTGGCATTTCCGCTGCGCCACGTGAATTATTACAAAATGTACAAGGTTTGCAACTTGTAGAAATGAAAGATAATACAACTTGTTGTGGTTTTGGTGGCACTTTTGCCGTAAAATTTCAAGGAATTTCTACAGGAATGGCAGAGCAAAAGGTGCAAAATGCCCTAGATACAGATGCAGAATATATTGTTTCTACAGATTATTCCTGTCTGCTTCATTTGGAAGCATTTATCAACAAGAATAATAAACCTATTAAAGTTATTCATATTGCGGATATTTTGGCAAGCGGTTGGTGATGATGAAGTACGAAATAAGAAGTACGAATTTGAAATTTTGATTATTAAGCTATTACAAAAACAAAAGTATCAAGTTATTTAATTTTCACTACTAATATTTATTTGCATCAAAATTTTTAATTTTTTTTGCTTTTTTCCAATTTATTTAAAATTTCATATAATTTTTTCTTATATTGCGAGTCAAATCAGAAAAAACATAATTTATAGACTTATGCGTACAAATATCTACTCCATTGATACAGAAAATACAATTTTATCTTATAAGGGTGAGTTTGATGGTGAAACAATAGGTGATTTGGTACGACTTGTAGAAAGAAAAATGCTTTTGGCAAGAGAATCTGTAAAAACCACAAAAACACTTGTCAATATTTTGATAGAAGGTTTGCAAAATGTTTGCCATTATTTCCAAGAAGGCGTAGCAGATACAAGCACTTTGAAAGAATCTTTTTTAGTAATTGCTAATAATAATAATGATTATCAATTATTTATTGGAAATTATGTTACCAAAATAAGAGCGCAAGCACTCAAAAAACGAGTGGATAACGTGGCGCAAATGTCTGTTGAAGACTTACGCTCTGTCTATATCACCATCTTAGAAATGCCAAAAATTTATACTGGTGGCGGTGCAGGTTTGGGTTTTATTGATATGACACGTAGAGCAAATGGTAATATAAAATACCACTTTGAGCAAGAAAACCAAGACAAGATTCTTTTTGTTTTGGAGGCAACTATAGAAAGTAATAAAAAAGTGCTTAATAAAATACACATATAACTAGACACAAACTTAAATATTTAGCTACAATTTAGCCTAGGTAACTAAACCAAAAATATAACTATGGATAATATTTTTATAGAATCTACCCCAAAAACTCCAAAAGTATCTTTTCATGTTGCAAACGGAACATTAGAGATTACAGGGCGTTCAATACCTGAAAACTCATACCAATTTTATGAGCCTCTTTTGGAATGGTTAGACAAATATGACGCACAACCTGCGGCATCTACTGTGCTTACTTTTAAGTTAGATTATTTTAATACTAGCTCTTCTATGTATATTTTGGGTATTTTGAAAAAAATAGAGAAAATATTTTTGGCAGGTAAACAAGTTTCTGTTAATTGGTTTTATGACCAAGATGATGAGGATATGCTTCAAACGGGTGAAGACCTAAAACAAATTGTAAAAGTACCTGTCAATATCGTACAGCTGCAAAGTTAAAAAACAAGTACGAGGTTAGAAGTACGAATTAAGATAATTTTTACCAACAATAAGAGGCTAAGGCAGTTTGCGCTCTAGCTTCCCCCATTTTTGATGCTATTTGTAAGTACTCACAAGATAAATTATCATCTGCGTGTAATTCTGCGTGCAAAATCCCTACGTAATAATACCAATCAGCGTCATTATAGCTTTTTTTTGCTTTCTGAAAATAATCAAAAGCCATTTTTTTGTTTCCTTTGTGATATTCAACTACACCAAGCAAAAATGTATATTCATCTTTGTTTTTTCCTGTAAAGCCATTTTCAAAAGTTTTTATTTCGTTTAATAATTGGATACCATTTTGCGTTGCAAATTCTTGTATTACTATTCCTCTCACATATAAAATATCCATATTTTCTGATTTACCAAGCTTTCTGGCAATGGCTATGTTTTTATGAAACAAATAAGTATTTTTTTTGTGGAGATATTCTTGTGCCAAATGATAGTATTTTTCAGAAGAATAACTATCCATATTTTTCTTTAAAAGGTAGCCCAAAAAGCACATAGCCAACAAACACGCAGCAAAAACGCCATATAAATACCTATATTTCTTGTGGTCAATAGGTGCTTTATATTCTTGATAATGAGCGTAAAATGCTTTATAAACGGCCGCTTTTCTTTGTTTTTCTTGCTCTTCCAAAATAGCCTCATATTCTCGTTGATAAGCATTTTGTATAAAACGTGAGTCATAGTTGGCTCGTTTGTTATCATCTGAAAGCGTTTGATAAGCCTCACTAATCAGCATAAAAAACTCGTCTGCTTGCGGATTATCAGCGTTTTTATCTGGGTGATATTTGACCACAAGTTTCTTAAAAGCACGCTTTATGTCGTCTTTTGTGGCATTTTTTGCTACTCCCAAAATCTCATAATAATTCATTTTTAATAATTGTAAATTGTGAATTATGAATGAATACATTATTAGCACATTATTTATGCTAATTTTTCGTCTAAAACTATTCCAAAAGCACATTTAAAGTGTTTTTCAGGGCATTTTGCGTGTCCGTGAAGTCCACAAGGACGACAAGCTAATTTTTGGTTTATTTCGTTTATTTCTATGACTTTGGCATCATCAGACAACGGATAAAACCCAAAAGCAGGCAGAGTGGAGCAATAAAAAGCTCTCGTAGGTGCGTTGAGTGCAGATGCTAAGTGCATTGGTGCAGAATCGTTTACAAAATTCATTTTTGCAAATTGCATAAGTGCCGCAGATTGCAACAAATTTAACTTTCCTGCCAAATTAACCACTTTTTCAATGGTATTTTGTGTAAGATTTTTGCCTAAATTTTCAGTAATTTTTTGCGCTATTTCTTCACAGTTTTTTTGGTCAGATTTTGCCCCTAACAAGTAAATAACGACATTTTGAAGATTTTGGTTGCTATAAATTTCATTGATTTTTTGCGCAACTTCTGCCCAACGCTCCAAAGGAAACTGTTTGGTAAACCAAACAGAAGTAGGCGCAAAACATACATAAGTTGTTGTTTGATAAGGTTTTATAAAAAAATAATCTTTTTCTTGCGGATAAAGGCGTGGTTTGTGCGCCACATTATCTGTGAGGTCTGCAATAAGTGCGTGATTGCGCTCTATTTCGTGGATATTTTTAACCAGCCCCAGCCCCTCCTTTTGAAGTAGGGGAGTTTGTTCCCCTACTTTCAAGGAGGGGCTGGGGGTTGTTTTAGTTAAATTTTCACTAATAATATGTTTTATTTTCTTAGAAAATAAAAAAGAAAACGGGTTTTTATCAAAGCCAATAGTTTGTTTTGCACCAGAAAAAGCCGTTAGAAAGCCCATAGACGCAAATCTTTGTAGATTTATGACCAAATCATACTTTGTGGCACGAATTTTTTTGAGAAGTTGCCACAAAGCGGTATATTTTTGATTTTGTTTGTCCCAAATCAGCAAATTAGCAATAAAAATATGCCCTTCTAGCAGACTTTCATTGCCTTTTCGTATCATAAAATCTAACTGACTTTGTGGAAATTTTTGATGTAATTTTTCCAAAATACCTGTTGCAAGTATCACATCACCAATAAAAGCCGTTTGAATAACTAAAATCTTCATATTTTATTAGTTATTATAATTTTTCAATTTCGCTTTCAGAAAGTCCAGTTGCTAGAGAAATAATGTCAATAGCAACACCTTTTTCTTTGAGGGTTTTGGCTATTATTAATTTCTCTTCCATTCGTCCCTCAATAATTCCGTCTGACTTTGCAGTATCAAAAGAGCCTTTCATATCTCTATAATATTTCAAACTACTTTCATAACTATCTCGTTCTGAAGTGTTAAAACCTGCTAATTCTGCTTTTTCAAAGGCATCAACAAAAATATCCTCTCCAAAAATACTGGGAATAGCCTGAAAATCTTCCAAATTTTTGATAAAATAAAGCCATTTATCCAAATGCGTTTTTAGTTCGTTTTCTTTTTTGTTGAAATTAGGCATTTCAAGATAAATATACGTTAGTTTGCTGTAAAACACTTTTCCGTGCTGATTTTTCAGCTTGATAGTGTGCATTACTTCTCGTTTTTTAGGGTTATTTTTATAATCATCAAACCTAAAATCAAGAATACCAACGCAATAAACCGCCTGCAAATTATAATCCCATTCACCTTTTTCCGCTTGTTCTTGTATAGGAAACGTGGCATAATAAACGGTGCGGTCTTTGAAAAAATTTTGTTTAGCTTTTTGAAGTTCTACTATAAATTTCTCACCATTTTCGCTCTCACAATAAATATCATAAATAGCTTTTCTGTCTATTTCTGTCTGACCTAAATGCTCTGTATTTTTGAAAGAAAGCGTTTTTATTCTTGCTTTTTTTGGCAAAAGTGTATTCAAAAAGTCCAGTAAAAGATGTTTACTAGCCTCTTCTCCAAAGATTTTCTTAAACCCAAAATCTGTAAACGGATTAACATATTTTGCTTTCATAAAAATAAATAATTATTTATTAGTATTTTTATTATCTCTCTTCTGATGCCTATTTTCGTGAGTTTTGTTTTGCATTTGTGTCTTATTCCCTTGCGTTTTTTGCTCGTTGCGTGGCGGATTTCTGCGTCCTCGTTGTTCTTTTGGAGCTTTTACAGGATTATGGTCAATAAGCGGAAAAGCGTGATTTTCAATCACAGGAATTTTTTTAGCAATCAATTTTTCAATATCTTTCAAAAACGGTTTTTCTTCTGCATCACAAAACGAAAAAGCACTTCCTTTTGCGCCTGCACGCCCTGTTCTGCCAATACGGTGAACATAAGTTTCAGGAATATTAGATAATTCAAAGTTAATCACGTATTCTAGCTCATCAACATCAATGCCACGTGCCGCAATGTCCGTAGCCACAAGCACACGAGTTGTTTGTGCCTTAAAGTTCGTCAAAGCACGCTGACGAGCATTTTGTGCCTTATTTCCGTGAATTGCCTCTGCTTTTATGCCGTTTTCTATCAAAACCTTTACTACTTTGTCCGCACCGTGTTTGGTACGAGTGAAAACAAGCGCAGTTTTGATTTCTTTGTCTTTCAAAATCTCTAATAAAAGTTTGTTTTTATTGCCTTTATCCACGAAATAAACCGCTTGTTTGATAATATCTACTGTTGAAGAAACAGGGGTAACAGATACTTTTGAAGGATTATTAAGGATTGTTCCTGCAAGTTTGATGATTTCTGGGGGCATTGTTGCAGAGAAAAACAAGGATTGGCGTTTTTTAGGCAACACATTTAAAAGTTTTTTCACGTCGTGAATAAAACCCATATCCAACATACGGTCAGCTTCATCTAAAACGAATATTTCTACCTCACGCAGGCTCAAATGCCCTTGATTCATCAAATCTAGTAAACGACCAGGCGTAGCTATCAAAATATCAATACCATTACGCAAAATGTTTACTTGCGGATTTTGTCCAACACCACCAAAAATAACGGTACAATTCAGTCCTGTGTGTCTTCCATATGCCTCAAAACTTTCTCCAATTTGGATAGCAAGCTCACGTGTAGGCGTTACAATAAGGCTTCTAATTTTCTTTTTCTTATCTTTTGGCTTATTTTCACTCAATAATTGTAGTATTGGAATGGCAAAAGCAGCCGTTTTTCCTGTGCCAGTTTGCGCACAACCCAACAAATCAGTTCCTTCCAAAACTATTGGAATAGATTGTGCTTGTATGGGCGTGGGATTTGTATAACCTTCTTCTTTTAGTGCTTCTAAAATAGGTTCAATGATATTTAGGTCTTGAAATTGCATTTTTTTGGTTTATTTTGAGCTACAAAGGTACGTTAAAATATTGAGTAGTCAAAATTTGAAATAGTTGTGCATTTTCAGTTGTGAGTTGTGCGTTATTTTGTGTAGATTTGAACGCTGAAAAGATTTTTTTGTGAGATAAATGAAAAAAAAAGATGATATTTAAGAGATTTGAGGCACTAGCCAAATGGGAGGGAAGATTTTTTACTAAAAAAATACCCAGTAAAATAGTATTTACAGTGATATTTTCATCTTTTATTATTTATGATATTTTTCAATTATCACGCATAGAGTCTTCTGATTTTTATACTAGATTAACTGCTTTTCTATTCCTAATTCCTTTAGTTAGAAGATTTCCATATATATTAGTGCCATTCTTAGCTGATATTCATAATAATCAAAAGAAAATTTTTATTTTTGAATTAACAAAGAAAGAAATAGAGATAAATAATAATAAGAACAATTATTATCTATTTTTTCATCACAAAAGAAAATTTAAACTTAATAAAGCAATACAGAATATGGAAAAGTTTTATGATAAAATAGAAGTTGGAGATATAATAGAGCTGCATCAGTTGCCTAAAAGTGGGGAATTTATCAAAATTCAAAAAGTAGGAAACACAACTAAAGACCTGTGAAGTGCAAAAATCCTACAGAAATACGTTTTGTTTTTGTGGGATTTTTTCTATACTTTTGGTTTGTAATTTTATTTGCTACCATACACAATTTTAAAAAGAGATTATGGTTTGCACCGTAGAGCAACGAAGGTCTGACCATAATCCCTTTTTAAAATGAAATTACAGTTTTTATTATTGGTCAGACCTCCGTTTCACTACGGTACAGACCAACAATAAAAACTGTTTACGGCAGCAAAAGTAATTTTGTAAATGGCTTATTCACCTCTCAACCTCTAAAAAAATGCAACAAAAAACACCAGAAGAAGAAAATTTGTGGTTGGAAGAACTGTATAGCCAATTCCAAAAACTAACTAAAATGCAATCTAATGCTCTTATTGGCATTTTGGAGGGCAGTTTGCCTGTGGAAGAATGGCTTGCTTTTTTTGCGACACTTCCCCAACTTTCTACTGCGTATGGTGAGTACCGTATGTATAGAAATAAATATCCCCTAATACAACCAAAAACACTGCCTATTGCACCTACACCTAGTTTTTTTACCAAATTATTCACGCCAGGTAAGGCAAAACAGATGCAAGCGCAAACTGATTTAGATGTGCGTTCAAATGAACATATTATAAATATGTTTAGGGAAGATGCCACCAAAAATGAGGATATAATGCGTACAGACCCACTTAATATGCAAAAAAGCATTGGAGATGTAATACTTTTTATTTCTACTTTGAAAGATGATTTGAAAAAAGGGCAACTACTCACCCTCAAAGTCAATGAAAGAACGCCCCAAAGCATTCTTAAAGATACAAAAACCAAAGGTACAAGCACAATAAAAGTGCTTAGAACGGATTTGATGGATATTTCTGCTAAATTTGCGGATAATACAGTGCTTCAAATCTCACGTTACAAAGAAATTACAGAAAAAAGTAAATATAAACCGAAAACAGGTAATAGAGTAGCCAAAACAGAAAAAATTGGTTATGATTTTGTGTTGAGTGCGCCCATTGCTAGTTATGATGTTGTGCCTGCACCTGTAGCAGAACCAACACAAAAAAGCATAGAATATGTAGCCAAACCTACCAAACATCATTTTGTTTTTAAACTAAAAGAAGCAACAAATATGCAAACTAGCTTTCCTATCAATGATTTGAAGTTTTCTTTGGGACTTATTGCGCAAGCCTACCAGCGTTTGAAACCTAAAAAAGCGTAAGCTAACACCCTGAAATTCAATTGAAAAAACCTTCTAAATAAATTTTTCAGAAGGTTTTTTCATTTTATAAAAGGATTATTGTTATTTTTATGAATAATATCAATCAAAAAAAATTATGACCAAAGAATTTGAAAACTTGCTAAGTCTTTTTGAAAGTGATGATACAGATAATATAAAACTAGCTTTTCAGCTTGCTACGAATTATAAAAGCGAGTTTGAGGAGTATTTTGGGTGTTTAGTGGAAGAATATGAAGAAATGTATTATTTTTTGGAAGAAAACAGCTATGAGAAAACAGCTGGAATTTTGACAGAAATAAGCTACTTAAAGTTATTCAGATTTAGAATAATTGAAATTCCTAAAAATATTAAAATCTTAGCAAAGCTAAAAACATTAGATATTTCAGACAATTATATTTCAGAATTACCTCAAGAAATAGGGAAGTTAACGCATTTGAGTAATTTTGATTTAGGTAATAACAAAATAGCAAAACTTCCAAAAGAAATAGGCAACCTTAATCAGTTAGAACACCTTAATTTTAATGATAATAAATTCACTTGTTTTCCTGTAGAGCTAACAACACTTAGCAAACTCACAATTTTATATTTAGAAAGAAATCTAATTGAAAAAATATCAGATAAAATTCATCAACTCAAAAATTTGCACACCTTAAATTTGAATTGGAATCAAATTGAAAATTTACCAGAAAAAATAATAAAACTCAAAAATCTTCAAACATTAACCATTAGCAATAATAATTTCAAGGTATTTCCACCTGAAATAATGGAATTAGACAATTTAAGAACATTAGGACTAGATACAACTCAAATAGAATTATTTGCTAATGAAATTGCAACACTACAAAATAAATATAAATACCTCAAAATCAATAGATTTACTCCCAATGATTACTTTGATTAAAATTGACAAAAATAAAAATCCTATGAAAAAAAACCTTCTACTTCTTTTATTTACACTTTTTTTCTCTGCAAGTTGTCAGAAAAATATCAATAATAATAACAAAAACACAACACAAAAATCAACAGAAAAAATAAAAATAGACACAATAAAGCCTAAAATAGCAGAGGTTTTCTGCAACTTTCAGCTTGGAAATGAGCGTTTGGAGCTTTATGTGCCACTTTTGAAGGATAAAAATGTCGCACTTGTTGTCAATCATACTTCACTTATTAAAGGTGAGCAACATTTAGTGGATTTTTTGTTGGAGAAAAAAGTGAATATTAAGACTATTTTCGCCCCAGAACACGGTTTTAGAGGTACAGCAGACGCAGGAGAAGCCGTAAAAAATGGCATAGATACAAAAACCAATTTACCTATTATCTCGCTTTATGGTAACAATAAAAAGCCTACGAATGAGCAATTAAAAGGTATTGATGTAGTTATTTTTGATATTCAAGATGTTGGCGCACGCTTCTACACCTATATAAGTACAATGCATTATGTGATGGAGGCTTGCGCAGAAAATCAGAAAAAAATGTTGATTCTAGACCGCCCAAACCCTAATAACGTACCTAACGAGGTAGTTGATGGTTGCATTTTGGATAAAAAACTGACTTCTTTTGTGGGAATGCACGAAATCCCCATTTTGCACGGCTTGACCGTGGCAGAACTTGCCCTTATGATAAACGGTGAAAAATGGCTCAAAAACGGTATTCAATGTGATTTAAATGTGGTTAAATACATTGATTTTGATTGTTTTATGAAAGCTGGAAATAATAAAATTGAAAGTGAAAATACCTACAACAGTATCCCGTTTTTTATGAGCAAAGTGCCTCCTTCTCCCAATTTGAGGAGTTTTAGGGCAGTGAAATTGTATGCTAGTTTGTGTTTGTTTGAAGGAACAATAATGAGTGTGGGGCGTGGTACAGAAACGCCCTTTGAGCTAATTGGCTATCCTGATAAGGTTTTTGGAGATTTTTCTTTTATTCCAAAAAGCATAATAGGAATGGCAAAAATGCCACTTTTTGAAAATAAAGAATGTTTTGGAATTGATTTGAGAAATATAAATATTGAAAAAACTAATATTGAAAAACAAGGCATTGATTTGGATTATTTGATAGATTTTTATAAGAAAAGAAATCAAAAAGATGAAAAACAAAATGCGTTTTTTAATAGTTTTTTTGACAAATTGGCGGGTTCTGATGCCTTGCGTTTGCAAATAATAGCAGGAAAATCAACAAAAGAAATTAAAAAAAGTTGGCAAAAAGAGTTAGAAAAATACAAAATCATTAGAAAAAAATATTTATTATACCCAAACAATTAAAAATATTTGTATATTGCTTTTAAATTTACGAATAGCTTATTTAAAATCATTTAAACAAATAAATTTATGAACAATAATTTTGACGACGAGGACGACCACCTCAATAATTACCAAAAAAACAATAGTCAGAATAATTCTGAAAATGTTATAGAAATGCTTTATGAGCGTAGTTTTGTGCAAATTTCGCATAATCCCAAATACGAACTTCTTACTATCAGGCTTATCAACGACATTGCAAAGGAAGATTACAAGGAATGTTGGGAAGTCCTTTTGGAAGAAGTAATCAAAAAGCAGAACAAAAATATTATCATAGACCAACGCTCAATGGGCAGAGCAAGCATAGAATCCAGAGCTTGGTTTGTCATAAAATGGCTTCCACGCCTCAAAAAAGAAGTTAGTGCAGAATTACAAGTTGCCGTTTTGCCATCACGCAGTATAGCAGCAAAACTAGGAATACAGTACCTAATGAGTGCCGCCAAATCAGTCAGTAATATGAATATAAAAGTTTTAAATTCTGATGAAGAAGCCTTAGTTTGGTTTGGTTTTTGATAAGACTAAGCCAAACTAAATATTTAACAACATCAATATAAAAACAATGAAAACCCTAAGATTACTATTACTTTTTATTTTATTTTTCTCTGTTACAAGCCAGGCCACGCATATTGTAGGCGGTGAAGTGCGCCTTGTGTACCTTGCAGGTGGTGTAGGAGAAAGCTACAAAATTATCTTAAATCTCTATTTTGATAACATCAATGGCACGCCTGCAGCAGAAGACCAAAGTATCAATGTTGGAATTTACAATAAATCTACTCGTCAAAGAGTTGATTATTTTACACTTACAAAAGAAACGCAACAAAACATAGCTTATTTGGGTGATGTTTGTCAAACTGGCTCACTTTCTACTCGTATCATTGTATATGGCAGAGAAGTACAACTAAATCCTGCTCTTTATACGTCTTCAGGTGGTTATTTTATGGTTTGGGAAAGATGTTGCCGTAATAATGTTATTACCAACATAAATAGCCCTGGTCAGATTTCCAACGCTTTTTATTCGGAATTTCCTGCAACAAGACAAAACGGTAGTATTTTCCGTAATAGTGCGCCAAACTTAGGTATTCCTCCTGGTGATTATCTTTGTGTTAATCAGCTTGTTAGTGTAAATTTTGGAGGTACAGATGCTGATGGTGATGAACTTAGATATTCACTTACTACACCTTTTGATGCGACTATTGCCTCACAAACTACACCCAAACCCTTTGAAGGGAACGCACCTGATGGTAGCCAACTAATACCGCCTGCAAGTTATGCTAATTTTGTTCCTACTGTCAATTTTTTAGCTGGATATAGTGCTACCTCGCCCATTTTAAGTAATGTACCAGGAGGGCAACTTACCATTGACCCAAATACGGGTGTGCTTACGGTTAATCCTAGAGAGCAAGGGCTTTTTGTTTTTTCTGTAAAATGTGAGGAGTTTAGAGGCGGCGTAAAAATAGGTGAAATTAGAAGAGATTTTCAGTTTTTGGTAAAACTTTGCCCTAATAATCAATCTCCAACACTTACGTTGAACACGCCACAAAATCAACCGTATGTCGTTGGTAATGATATGATTATTGATTTGCAAGCAAATGACCGTTTGTGTTTTTCTCTCAATATTCAAGATAGCCCTAATGATATTATTAGTCAGATAAAGCTTATTCCTGCAACAGGTAGCGAGCCTTTTACAAGTGCGGATTATGCTATTAGTGCCAATACAGTAAATCTCGGAGCTTCTGGTATTTCTAATAATGTTGTTACTGTTTGTTGGAATAAATGTAAAGTCAATACTAGCCCAACAGGACGCTTTATTTTTGATGTAGAAGTGCGAGATAACGGTTGCCCAAATGTAGGAATAGCTAGGCAACGTGCCGTACTTAATGTAAGAGGCAAAATAAATACAAAACCTTCCATTAGTATTGCCAGTAATACAACTAATTTTAATGCTACTACACTCATTGGTGATGTTTTGGTAGGGGATAGTTTGCTTATTGATTTTAGGGGGATAGATATTGATAATGATAGTATTAGCTTTTCTGCAGAAGGAGCAGGTTTTGATTTTGTTCCTTATGGCGCAACATTTACGAGTATGGCAGGCAAAGGAACAGCAACAGCACAGTTCAAAATAAAAGCTAATTGTAATAATATCACCACCAATGGACAAGCTGATACACTTAAATTTAAGTTTGTATTAAGAGAAAGCGGCAATAGTTGCTTTGCTTTGCGTGATAGCTTAGAAGTAAAGATAAGAATAAAAGATATAAAAGTAAATATTGATGCGTTTGTGCCTTATAATGTATTTACACCCAATGGAGATACAAAAAATGCCTATTATGCTTTAGATAATCTTCCAAAAGATAATTGTGTATATAATTTTCGCAATTTTATAGTTTATAACCGTTGGGGGAAACGTATCTACGAAACCTCAAATAAAGATTTTAGATGGGAAGCAAAAAGTTTTCCTGCTGGTTTATACTACTATTATCTAGATTATAATCAGAAAAAATACAAAGGTTCTATTTCTATTTTGTATTAAACAACAAAAAGCCTCTCCAAAGTTTGGAAAGGCTTTTTTTAATAGTTATTTTCTTTAAAAATTTCTATTCTATGAAAGAGATGCTATAATTTTATCTATTTTTTCTTGTTCCAAATTGATGCCAAGTTTGTCTAAAATTTCTTTCAAATGCACTTTTTCTACTTCGTCATCACCAAAATTTTTGAGCATAACGGTGTACATATTCTCAATAAGAGCTGCTTTGAGGCTTTTTAGGAAAGGGTTGTATTTTTTTACCACTTCATCAAGCTCCAAAAAGGTTTTCAAACCCAAAAGCAACGGCATTTTCCAATTAGCAAAATTTTCTGCAATAAATTTCAGCTCACCTTCCAATACTTTGGGAAATTCACGGTAACTAACGGCATCATCTGGGCTAGTAAGTGCCGCTATAAGGTCTTGCGTTTCTGTGCTGGTTTGCTCATCTACGTAGCGGTGGGCAAAGTTAGCGGTATGTTCTAGGACACTTTGCTCCAATGTATCTACTTTTCCATCAAGAGCAATAGCCATTGCGACAGGTGCAGCAGTCATCATCTCAAAAAGTTGTTCTGATGTAAGCATTATTTTGCGTTCATCTAAATAAGAGGCTAGTTCGTAGCGTACTTGCGTGATTTTTTCTTGGAAAAAAAGAAGGTCAGCTTGATTCATTATTCTGCTTTTGAAAGTTATTATTCTTAAGGAAATTTTGTTATAAATATTCCCAAAAATACATTTTTTTATTAAAAAATCAAAAAAAAGGAGAAAAAGATAATATTTGGAAATGTTTATTATTCTTTGTATTTTTGATTGACCATTTCTAAACAACAATTATTATGAGATACGTAACCATTTATACAGAAAACAGCCATTATGACGAGCTTTTGCAACTAGCGCAAAGCTTCAAATATGCAGAAAAAATAGAAACAGACGAGCTAGACCTCATCAACGAGCTAATGAAAGATGTTGAAAACGACCTTGACGAAAATGACGACAAAGAAGAAATTTTAGCTAATGTCAGAGAAGGATTTGAAGAAATGATTTTGATAAAACAAGGCAAAATGAAAGGCACACCAGCACGAGAATTTTTAAAAGAACTAAGAGAAGAAATGGAGGAGGAGCGCAATGAGTTATAAAATAATTGCATCAGCAAAATTCAAAAAAGAACTTAAAAAGTTATCCAAAAAATACGCTTCTTTGGATAGTGAGTTGGAAGAATTATTTGATAAATTAGAGGAAAATCCTGCAATGGGAATACTTTTGCGCCTTAATGTTTATAAAATTCGTTTGGCTATTTCCTCCAAAAACAAAGGCAAATCAGGTGGTGCAAGAGTAATTACCTACATAAAAATCATTGATGAAACCGCTTATTTGCTTTCTATTTACAGCAAAGGAGAAAAAGATAATATTTCTGAAGATGAACTTGACGACCTTCTCACAGATTACCAAGAATAAAAAAGCCTTTCAAAATCACTTTTGAAAGGCTTTTGTTATTATCTGTTAGCTAAAAAGGTCTTTTATATCATCTCTGGTGAGCTTTTTAAGGACGTTTACGTCTGTGCTTATCAAATCATCTGCTAAAGTTTTCTTTTTCTCTTGGAGTTTTAGGATTTTCTCTTCAATGGTATCTTTGCAAATCATTTTATAAGCAAAAACATTGTTTTTCTGTCCTATGCGGTGTGTACGGTCAATTGCCTGCGCCTCAACAGCAGGATTCCACCAAGGATCAACCAAAAACACATATTCTGCCGCCGTTAGGTTAAGCCCCACGCCACCAGCCTTCAAACTCATCAAAAATACACGTACATCATCATTTTCTTGGAATTGGTGTACAGTTTCTTGGCGGTCTTTCGTTTGTCCGTCCAGGTATTGGTAATGGATTTTATGGTTGATAAGTCGTTGTTTTATCAAATCCAACATTCCCAAAAACTGTGAAAATATCAAAATTTTATGCTTAGAAGCCACTTCTAAGACGTGTTCCATAATTTCTTCTAGCTTTACAGACTCTTCTGGGTATTTCTCTTTTTCGTTCAAAATGGCAGGAGAATCACAGATTTGGCGAAGTTTCATAAGTCCCTCCAAAACCATCATTTGTGCGCCTGCAATGCCTTTTTCGTCAATTTCGCCCATAATCATATTGCGGTATTTGTTCTTGAAAGCATCATAAACCTTACGTTGCTTGCTACCCATTTCACAATATAAAATAGTTTCTGTTTTTTCTGGTAAATCTTTGGCAACTTGTTTTTTAGTTCTCCTCAAAATAAATGGATAAACTATCTTTTTAAGCTCCCTAACACGTTCTTCATTGCCATATTTGTCAATTTCGTTGCCGTATTCTGACTTAAAAAACTCATAACTCCCCAAGATACCATTATTAGAAAAATTCATTTGTGCAAAAAGTTCAGAAACATTGTTTTCAATAGGCGTTCCTGTCATCACGAGTTTGTTGTAAGATTTTAGCAATAAAACCGCCTTATAACGCTGTGAAGTAACATTTTTGATAGCTTGCGCCTCATCAAGTACGACATAATGAAAGTTAAAACTTTGCAATCTTTCTACATCATTCAAAATATTTCCATACGTAGAAATTACCAAATTATAGCCTTCAAAAGCCTTTTCTGGCTCTTTTGAGCGGTTATTTCCGTAGTGAACCAAATATTTTAGTTTTGGCGCAAATTTCTGAATTTCATTTGCCCAGTTGAAAATAAGGCTCGTAGGCACAACCACGAGGTTTGTTTTATTTGGATAAAGATTTGCCTGTTTTTGCAAAAAAGTAAGCATTTGCAAGGTTTTTCCTAGTCCCATATCATCAGCAAGGCAACCACCCCAACCAAATTCGTCCAAAAAACACAGCCACTGGTACCCAGAAACCTGATAATCACGCAAAGTAGCCGTAATTTCTTTCGGAACTTTGTGTTTTTTGATTTTGTCAAAATTCAGCAATTTTTCTTTTTTATCTTCTAACTCCTTCACTAACTTGACGTTGTCAATTTCTGCGTGAAGCGTGTCCAAAAGAGAAAAATGTATTTTAGAAAGTTTGATATTATTTTTGTCAATAGACCCCAATTTGAAGATTGTGGCGTATTTTTCTATCCATTCCTGCGGCAAAATACCCAGCGTACCATCACCCAAACGCACAAAATGTTCGTTATTAAGTAGTGATTTGCGTACATCTTTGAGATTTACAAGTTGTTCGCCAAAACTAATCTGAATTTTCAAATCAAACCAATCAATTCCAGAGCCTGCTTTCATTTCAAATTTAGGCTTAAATTGGTTGTATTTGAACTGTTTAAGCGTATTAAAACCCAAAATTTCAAAGCCTTTTTCTCTGAAGATCTCAAAAGAATCCAACATCCAATTATTTTTCATTACATCAGAAGATACTAAATAAAAACTACCATTATCTTCCACAAAATTTTCGTTAGATTTTTCCACTAATTCGTGCATTTCTTGCTCAAAATCAATGTTTCTTTTTATCCTAAAAAATTCTCCATTTTCCTCAAAAATCAGCTCCTCTGTATCAGAAACACTTACTTGATAGTCTTGATATTCAAAAAGTGGCGTAAGTTTCAAAAGGTCGCCATCTTCCTCCAAAAATAGTTTTGCAGATGGTTTTTCGTCACTATTCAAATCAAAAATAGTAATCAAAGGTTTTGTTACAACCTGATAATTTTTGATAAGTGGAAGTAAAATATTTTTCACAAAAGCCTCTTTTTGTCCCTCTGTGATGCGTATATGCGGATATGAAAGCGCAAAATTGATAGCCTGACAATCTTTTTCATTACGAATAGGATAAAGTTTTGCATCAGCAAGCACCATATAATCATTCTGAAAAACAACATTTGTGAGCTTAAACTGCTCATCTCCAGTCATTACTTTCGCCTCAAATAAATAATCATTGGTTGCATCTTGCCACGTAAAAGCGAAATTTGGCTGCAAATAAGGATAAATTTTGACGAGATTAAAACTGCTATGTTCATTGAAAAAAAGCGGTTTTTCACCTATTTGAGCAATAAATCTCCTCAAAAGTGAGTAAATATATTCCTTGATATACGCCACATCAATAGGCTGGTAATCTTGCAGACTATTTCCCAAAATATAGCGTCCTGTGTCCGTATTGATGCCTTTTTCGGCTAAATACCGCTTTACGCTGGTTTGTTTGATGTTTTTGAGAAGTTTATGCAAACTTTTGTCTGTTTCATCAAAAATATCCAAATAATCTGTATAATTAGCGACCTTGTTGGTGAGGTAATAATTATCAGGAATACCCTCCAAAACACGTACTTTGGACAATTTGCCCGCTTTTCCTATGTCCGCCACCGCAGGCGTAAGGTAAAAAGGCACAACTTTTCCGCTATCATAGCTATTGGAGTGAACAATATAACAGGCGGCATTTTGTGGCGTGGCGGTTTTATTAGTAATTTTGTAGTTGGTTTTTGTGCGCCCACTACTAAGCCCAGAAAGTTGCTCAAAAAAGGCATTAGAGCCTATTTTGTGGATATTTTTGTTGGCAACTTTTAAAACAAGGTCGTTTTTTTCTAGTTCAAATTTGAATTTTCCAGTCAAATCATCTTTCAAAGAATAACCATATTCAGCAAGTAATTTAGTCTTTCTTTCTGTCCAATCTTGCATCAAAGTAAAAGCATCTGCGCCATCTTCTTTGAGCAAATTAAGCAAAATAACGGCTTTATGCTCACAAAAGTTAGCAGAATAATCTTCACAACTGCAATAAGAATAAACTGTATCTTTTTCTTTTCTGATAGTGAGAGAAAATTTTTCACCATTATTCTTCATTGTGGCAGTCAAATCTTGGTTAATGCCACGTTTGATGGCATAACTTGCCTTGCTTGCTATGATTTTGATTTTACGGTAATGGTCTGTGTTGATATGTCCCATAATGCCGTATTCACTCAAATAAGGCAGTTTTACGACAGTTTCTTTATTTAAACCGTTGAGCTGTATGTTGTTATCAACTGTAACGACTTCTTTTTTATCAGCAGGAAGGTTGATTTGGGAGTTTAGGAGCAGAAGAGCGGCTACTTCGTGCTTACAAAAATCATCATAAGGGCAATTACAGAAGCTACCAATGTTATCTGGGTTAAGTTGGTCAATATCAGAAATTTCCACTTCATAAAATCCCGTTCCACTACTTTTTTTGACCTTGACAAGTGCCGTAGTTTTGCTGATAGTGATTATTTTGGCGTGATTATCTTTAAAAAGCTCTTTCCCACGACTAATAATTGTTTTTGTGGCATTGGCATTGATATAACTAATAAATTTGCTCATTCTGTATTGATTTGTCTTTATCTAAAATTTGGGCTTTTGTTAATTTGCGCAAATATACCAAAAATAAAGGACAAAAAATAATTTTTAGTGGTTTATGTTTTAGAATTTACAATATCCAGTTATGTTTTGGAGTTCTTTGAGCGTTTTTTGTTGATGAAACATAGCGTGTAATGCTATTTTGGGGATTTTTTGGAGTTCGTCATAATCCAAAAATAATACTTCTTGTATGAGTTGGTTGTCTTTTGAGAGTTCTGGGTCGTAGCCTGTGGTGAGTTTTCCACCTATTATTTTCACATCAAAATAAATCTCTATGGCGTGCAAAGGCAAAGATAAATATTCGTTTACGAAAAGCATTTTTCCTACTGTTATTTCCAAGCCTGTTTCTTCTAAAAACTCTCTTTTTAGGCACTCAATGGCATTTTCACCAAGCTCCATTCCACCACCAGGAGGCGCATAAAAAAATGAAATAATATCAGGCTTTCCAGAGTTTTTCATAGAAATATGTTTGACAAGCAAGATTTTATTTCCGTCTGTACATACACCACAAACACGTGTGCGCAATTTTCCGCCAAAAACAGTCAAAAATTCCTCTTTATTATCTATCATAATTTCTGTTAAATTTCTTATCTTTCTTAGCTAGATAAGGACATTGATAAATTGTATTCTAGATGCGTAGCCGCTTGATTTATCAAGTGGTATTTTGGGACAAAACAAATTACATAGAACAATTACGTAGAACAAATCACGTGAAATTTCTTTTTCAAAAAAGAATACTTTGCAGCGTGGTTTGTTCTCTACCATTTGTTTTGTCCCAAAACAGCGTTTTGATAAATCAAACGCCTACGTAAAAAAAATCTACAAATCACTAAATTTCTTTGTTTTCTTTACAAAATACGCCCAAACAATGCTTTTAGGATATAATTTTGTGTTTTTATTTTGGGATTTATTGTTTTTATTTTTATGAAAAATAAGATAATGATAATACCCAAAATGTGCTTTAAAAACTTCTCCAGCATCTCTAAATTGCCTTTTAAGCAAAAAATTTGCCATTGCCAGACCATCTAAAATAAGCCTAAAATAAATCAACAAAAAAGACTGAAAATTGTTTGGAAGATTTTTGTGCAAAAGTATCAAATTATTCCTAAAATTAAGGTAGGTTTTCTTAGGATTTGATTTGTGCAAAGTGCCACCGCCAACGTGGAAAACCGTACTTTCAGCGCAATAGAATACTTTTTTATTGTTGTTTTGCATTCTCCAACACAAATCAATTTCCTCTTGGTGCGCAAAAAAATGCCCATCAAGTCCGCCCAACTCGTGATATGCGCTGGCACGCACAAACATACACGCACCCGTAGCCCAAAAAACTTGCCTTGTGTCGTTGTATTGCCCTTTATCTTCTTCCAAAGCATCAAAAATACGCCCACGACAAAACGCAAACCCAAACCTATCTAAAAAACCACCTGCGCCACCTGCATACTCAAAGTGCGTTTTTTGGTGATAAGAAAGGATTTTAGGCTGACAAGCGGCTATTTCTGTGTCATTTTCCAACAGATTTTCTAGTGGTGCAAGCCAATTAGGTGTAACTTCTACATCAGAATTAAGTAAAACATAGTATTTTGGTGAAAAATCTGCTTTCACTTGCTCCAAAGCAAGATTATAACCTTCTGCAAAACCATAATTTTTATCCAAAATAATGGTTTTTATTTGTGGATAATTCTCTTTCAAAAACTGCAAAGAATCATCATTTGAAGCATTATCAGCAACGAAAATGCTATTTTTAGTGCTATTTTGAACAACAGAAGGCAAAAACTTTTCTAAAAAATGTTTGCCATTAAAATTTAAAATAACTATTGCCGTTTTAAGCATAAAATAATGGTTATTGTTTTGCCACAAATGCACGAATAAATACAAAAAAATGCAATTACAAAACCCTGAAAGGGTTTAACAATCATAACCCCACGTGAAACGTGGGGAAACAGACAGGCAGTTATTCTTCACCCAATAAATCTGGTCTGCGAGTACGTGTGCGCAATATTGACTGCTCAAAACGCCATTCATCAATAAGTTTATGATTTCCAGAAAGCAACACATCAGGTACACGCCAGCCGTTGTATTCCTCTGGGCGTGTGTAGATAGGCGGTGACAACAAATTATCTTGGAATGAGTCAGTTAATGCAGATGTTTCGTCAGAAAGTACGCCAGGAAGCAAGCGTATCAACGCATCAGCTACGACTGCAGCCGCAAGCTCACCACCAGACAAGACATAATCACCAATACTAATTTCACGAGTGATAAAATGCTCCCTAATGCGTTCATCAATGCCTTTATAATGTCCGCAAAGCAAAATGAAATTTTCTTTGAGAGATAAATTATTAGCTATTTTTTGGTCAAAATGCTCACCGTCAGGAGTCATATAAATAACTTCATCATAATTTCTTTGTGCTTTGAGAGCATTTATGCAGTTTGCAATAGGTTCAATGGTCATTACCATTCCTGCGCCACCACCAAAAGCATAATCATCAACAGACTTCTGTTTTTGTGTGGAATAATCACGCAAATTATGCACCACAACGTCCACAAGCCCTTTTTCTTGCGCTCGTTTGAGGATAGAATGAGCAAATGGACTTACCAAAAGCTCAGGCAAAACAGTAATAATATCTATACGCATCTTTTTGAGGTGTGAAGTGTGAAGTGTGAGGTGTGAAGTATTCCCACACACAAACACATAATAAACAATCAAAATTAGTAATTTTTCTAAGAATTATGTTACTAATTATTGAAAAAAACGCTACCTTTGAAATTATTTTTAATTTTTAACCATTAGTTTTGATGAAAAACATTGCTATTTTGTTGTCTGTGGTTGCCTTAGTGGTTATTGCATATGTACAATTTAAGAAACACCGCAAATTTTCTCCACCCAATGAATATGATTATGTGGCAAAAACAGACCAAATAGATGTTAATTATCACAATCAAACACTTGTAACAGAATACTTTGAAACTTGCTACAAAATAGGCAATTTCGCACGCCAAACGTGGTATAATGAAGGTATTGATGTTTTGACGGAAGATAGAGAAATTCCGCAAAGTGCCAATGCAACTGCCACTCACACACGCTTGCGCACACGTGCAAACACGCTAGAAACACGACTTAGAGAATCA
Source organism: Raineyaceae bacterium (assembly GCA_043764015.1). Lineage (GTDB taxonomy): Bacteria > Bacteroidota > Bacteroidia > Cytophagales > Thermonemataceae > JANYGM01. Next base: position 23,918 of record JAYUKY010000022.1, on the reverse strand, counting down.
AAAAAGCTAAAAACAGCAGGTTTTGACAATGATGCTATCAAAATCATAGAAGAAAGAGGACTTTCAGAGAAGAATTTTATGGCTTTTCAGCTTCTAAACGGCAAAAAAATCATTAAAGGACAAGAAGATACCAGCGTTTGGGAAATGCAAAAACTACTTATTGCAAAAGGTTTCAGCCTCAAATTAGATGGCGTTTATAATGATGAAACAATGACCGCAGTCAAAGAATTTCAACAAAAAAATGCGCTCTATCCCTCTGGAATGGCAGATGAAACAACTATAAACCTGCTTTTGAAGGAAAGTAAAAAATAATTGTGAATTGCGAGTTGTGAATTAAATACAAGATATTACTTCGTGGTTTGTGTCCCCACAAACCACTAAATAAAAGATTTTAATACAAATAAAACAAAAAATGCAAGATATTACTACAAATTTTACTGAAAATACGGTTATAGATTTTAATAAAAACGCAGATAATCTAGTTCCTGCTATCATTCAAGACATCAATACAAACAAAATTTTGATGCTGGGCTATATGAATGAAGAAGCGTTTTTGAAGACAAAAAAAGAAAATATTGTAACGTTTTTTAGCCGCACCAAAAAACGCCTTTGGACAAAAGGAGAAACTTCTGGTAATTTTTTACACGTAAAAGAAATTTTCACAGATTGCGACAATGACACTTTACTTTTCAAAGTACAACCAGTTGGAGCAGTTTGTCATACTGGTACAGATACTTGTTTTCAAGAAGAAAACAAAAAAAACAATTTATATTTCTTGGATAAACTGCAACAAATCATTAAAGATAGACGCAATAATCCTTCTGAAAAATCTTATGTGAGTTCTCTTTTTGCAAAAGGTATCAATAAAATAGCTCAAAAAGTAGGTGAGGAAGCTGTAGAAATAGTTATTGAAGCAAAAGACAATAATGATGAATTATTCAAAGGAGAAGCTGCGGATTTGCTTTTCCATTATTTGATTTTATTGGAACAAAAAAATATTCCTCTTTCTGACATCATAAAAGTGTTAGAAGAAAGACAAAAGTAGTGTATTCAATTACGAATTTCAAATTACGAATTACGGAAATTTAGCATAAATATTACATAATAATCTAGTTGTCAGCATTTTGTATTTAACTCAAAATTCACAACTCGCAACTCACAACTCAAAAAAATGCTTTATTATTTATTCAGTTATTTAGACCGTGAATTTAATTTTCCTGGTGCAGGTTTGTTTCAATATATTTCGTTTAGAGCGGGTATAGCCACTTTATTGTCACTGGTGATAGGAATGGTTTATGGCAAAAAATTTATTGATTTTCTGCAAAAAATACAAGTTGGAGAAGAAATCAGAGAACTCGGACTAGCAGGACAAACCAGCAAAAAAGGCACGCCTACAATGGGAGGCATGATTATCATTGCCTCAATTTTAGTTCCTGTGCTTTTATTTGCACGCCTTGACAATATTTATATTATCTTATTGATTGTTACACTTTTAGGGCTTGGTTTTATTGGTTTTTTAGATGATTATCTCAAACTCGCTAAGAAAAATAAAGATGGACTTTCGGGCAAATTTAAGATTATTGGGCAAATTGGTGTGGGGCTTGTCGTGGGTGTAACGCTATATTTTAATGAGAATGTTGTCGTGCAAACTCGTATTCCAGAAAATGAAAAAGAAAAAATAAATAATATCCAAAATATCACAAAAGTAGAATACATAAAACCTAAAAATATTGCTCCTAATGTTGTTTCTATGGATAGAATGAGCGAAAAACCACACTATAATGTCAGCTATAAATCTACCAAAACAACTGTTCCGTTTTTCAAAAATAATGAATTTGATTACAAATTCTTAAATTTTTTTAATTTTGATTGGCTAAATGCAGCTATTTATATTCTGGTAGTGATTTTTATTGTTACGGCGGTGTCAAATGGCGCAAATATTACTGATGGTATTGACGGACTTGCGGCTGGTACATCTGCTATTATAGGCATTACGTTGGCTATTTTGGCATATTTATCTGGGAATGTGGTATTTTCACAATACCTAAATATTATGTATATTCCTAATTTGGGTGAAGTCGTAATTTTTGCAACTGCTTTTGCAGGTGCTTGTGGAGGGTTTTTGTGGTACAATGCTTATCCTGCACAGGTTTTTATGGGTGATACAGGCAGTTTGTCGCTTGGGGGCGTGATTGCGGTGCTTGCACTATGTGTGCGCAAAGAACTGATGATACCTGTTTTGTGTGGGATTTTTTTGATAGAAAACCTATCTGTAATCCTGCAAGTGGGGTATTTTAAATATCAAAAGAAAAAAAGAGGTTTGGAATATGCCCAACAAAACCGCCTTTTTAAGATGTCACCGCTGCATCATCATTACCAAAAAACAGGCTACCACGAGGCAAAAATAGTGATTAGATTTTGGATTGTAGGGATTTTGTTGGCTATTTTGTGCCTTGTAACACTTAAAGTGAGATAGAAATTATTATTTTGTAACTCAAAAATATTACGGAGTAGCATACTAAATTTACGGGATTATTTCGGAATAATTTTGGAATAATTATTGTGCTATTCCTAAAAAAACTACCTTTGTACTAAATAATATGAGCTACTACAAATATATACTGAAATTTGATGACAAAAATCATACATTCAGCGCAGAAAATGGGCTTCCCTTGGAAGATTTTTTGCGTATAACTAATGCTTTGCAAAAAAGTATCAAAGGTAAAATTGTTTTGAGTGATATTATTTCTGCTTCTTATGGCATAGAATTTACGACTGAAAGCCCTATTACCTCATCAGAAATAGAGGAAATGCATAATAAAATTAGTGAAAAAGATATTAGTGGATTTGATAAAAATCAGCAAAATTATGCCAAAGAATTAAATGCTTATTTGGACAAAAATCCAGATGTATCTGTATTTGGTCAAAATCCAGCTAAACAAGAGCCTCCTAAACTAATTACTCGTGTAGAAATCAAAAAAAATGTTAATTTTTATTATGAAACAGGCACTTTGGTTGGAATTATTACTGCCATTGGCGGAAAAGAAGTTGATGGAAAATCTACTATTCATATAAACAACAATACTTATGATATAGAAATCACGCCCACACAGGAGAAAGCACTCATACCTTATTTCAAAGAAAAAAAATTGCGTTTTTACATTGCAAAGAAAATAGATTTTAGAACAATGGAGATAAAAAGTGCTGTATTAGAAGATTTTGATGTTATTTCAGATAAGAATTTTCTAAAAAGTCTAAAAGAATTTAAAGATAAATATAGTGTTGAATTGCAGGAAATGCAAGATTTTGAAGAGGAGTTTGAAGAAAATTAGTAATGAATTAGTAGACTAGAATTGATTAAATGACACAAATAAAAGCAATTAAGGACTGGAAATACATATTTTTGGATACTTCTATCATCATTGATTATCTTTCTGATGCCACAAAATACCCTAAAAACCTAGACCAACAAAATAGGATAAGAAAAATACAACAATTATTTGATGAGGTTTTATCTGAAAAAGAAGATAAAACTATCATTTATATTGCTACCATCACGCTTGCAGAACTAACAAAACTCAGAGTTGATGATAAGATTTCCAAAGAAATGATAGAATTATTTTCTTTTGGTGATGTAATGTTTGTAGAATTTAGTGCTCAAACGGCAAATATTTTACAAAAAGACCTTGAAAAATATTTAGGTGAAGGGCAGAAAAACCAATTTTTAGCAGAACTCACTACTATACGCAAAAATAATGGTGAAATGTCAGCTCGTCAATGGATTTTAGATGACCTAAAAATTGTTGCAAGTGCCAAAACAAGAGGTGATTTAGGCAAATTAGACGTTATTCTTACTTCTGATACTAAAACATTTATTCCTTTTGCTCAAAAATTCCAATTACCTTGTTTAGCTAGTTTAGATATTCCAATAGATATGTTTGGTAATATTGACATAAATACAAAAATTACCATACAATAAAACATTATGGAAAAAATCTTATCAAAACAGCTAGGAAAGCACTTTAAAGGAGATATTATTATTTGGAGTATTGTCTTGGGGCTTAGTATTTTAAGTATTTTGGTTGTGTATAGTGCTACCCAAACCATTGCTTATAAGCAAATGGAAGGTGATGCAAGTGTGTATCTTTTTCGTCACGCAAGGCTGGTAGTTTTGGCACTCGTGGTGATGTGGATAGCGCACCGCATAGATTACCGCTATTATGCACGTGTATCAATGATTGCTTTGTATATTTCTGTTCCTTTGCTTATTTATGCTATGTTTTTTGGAGTGAGAATAAACGAAGCCTCACGTTGGATAACAATACCATTTATTAACCAAACTTTCCAGCCTTCAGATTTGGCAAAACTTGCCCTCATTACGCACCTTGCCACTATGCTTTCTCGCAAACAGCAAGACATTGAAAACATACAACAGACTATCCTTCCTATGCTTGGCTGGGTGAGTGTTATTTGTGCGTTGATAGGTTATAGCAATTTTTCTAACGCTATGATGTTGTTTTTTACTTGTATGCTTGTGATGTTTATTGGACGTGTACCTGTGAGATATTTTATGATTTTGGTGCTTGTAGGGAGTATTTCCATTGGTGCTGCCCTCACTTTTGGGCAACGTGGAAGAACTGCAATGAACCGTATAGAAGCCTTTCTGAACGCCGACAAACAAGGTTTCCAAATGGAACAATCTTATGTAGCTATTGCAGGAGGTGGCATTACAGGCAAAGGACCAGGACAAAGTGACCAACGTAACTATCTCCCCTACCCTTTTTCAGACTTTATTTATGCTATTGTAGTAGAGGAATATGGTATGATTGGGGCAGCAGTTGTACTCTTTATGTATTTGGCACTTTTATATCGTGGAATGATTATTATGGCACGAAGTAACAGGGCTTTTGGAGGTATTTTGAGTGCAGGACTTGCTTTTAGCCTTGTCGTGCAAGCTATGACGCACATGTGCGTAACCGTTGGGCTTGTGCCTACAACGGGTTTGCCTTTACCTCTTTTGAGTATGGGAGGTACTTCTTTGCTTTTTACAGGAATTTCTTTAGGTGTAATTTTGAGTATCAGCAGAGGAGATATTGTAGAAGAAAACTAATTGAGTTGTGAGTTATGAATTTTGAGTTAAACACATTGTACTTTATATTTCAACTCACAACTTATCACGTTAGTTGTATGCCAATAACGACCATATCATCAGTTTGTTCTAATGAAGGCTGGTCTATTTGTTTCATCCAGTTATCCATTATTTGCTTAATAATTTTTTCTTGTTTGTTGATAGGCGTTTCTTGTAAAGATATAAGTAATTCTTGGAACTGTTTTTTCATAAATTTCTTATTTTTTACTCCTCCAAACTGGTCTTGATACCCATCAGATGCCATATAAACTACTGTTGGTACATTTATATCAACTGTTTGTATTCTGTATTCTCTTTCATCTGGGAAAACCGTAGCCACGCCACCTACAGGATACAAATCTCCGCCAAAAGTCTGTAAAATATTATCTTGAATAATATAAAAAGACGTTCTTGCGCTAGCAAAATCAGCAGTTTTTTTGTTATTATCAATTTTGCAAAGTACAATATCCATTCCATCTCCGTTATGATTTGTTTCTTGGCTAAGTGCTTGCACAATTTCTTTATGTGTATGAGAAAGGATTTCATTTACTTCTTTGATACCATTTTCTACGACTATTTTACTAAGTGCAGCCTTACAAACCATTGTAAGAAGCGCACCAGGCGCACCGTGTCCAGTACAATCAGCAACAGCAAGATAAGTAATATTATCATTTTGATTATGATGCTTCCAATAAAAATCCCCTCCTACAAGTTCTCTTGGCTGATAGAACACAAAACTATTAGGAAATCTCTCCAAAAAATCAGTATTTGTAGGTAAAATAGAGCTTTGAATACGTTGTGCATACGTAAGGCTTTCCAAATTTTCTCTATTTTTTCGTTCTATTTCAATGTTTTTATAGCCCAATTCATTATTGATTGTTTCAATTTCTTCTTTCTGATTTTGAAGTTGTTTGTTGCTTAATTGTGTTTTTTGATTATTTTTATATGAAATAAAAGCAATAGTGCTTACACTTATCAAAATAATAATCACAATAAGTCCTACAACTATCCTAATAAAGTTTGCTGTTTCTTCTTTGGCTTTTTGCGCTATACTTTCCAGTTCTTTTTCACGCATATTTTCTAAATTACTGACTTTGCGGGTATCATCTTCATTCATCAAAGAATCTTTTGCCGCAATAAAAATAGATTGGTATTTGTGGGCGTTTTTGTAGTCTTTTTCTTGCAAATAAATGTTAGTAAGTATCTCACATGCATCACGCACATAGATAAGGTCGCCAAGCCCTTGCGCCATCAAAAGTCCTTCATTTGCTTTTTCTAATGCAAATTTGTTATTGTTTTGCTTTTTAAGCACTTGTGCTTTGCCAATAGTATTACCTATTAAGCCTCGTTTTGACTTAGCCACATTCAAAAACTTATCACTTTGGTCGTAGTTTTCTAATGCTTTTGGGTAGTTTTCTTGTAAGCTATAAATATCTGCAATCACCTGATAAGAAGTGGCAATACCTCTATTATCTTTGAGTATTTGCCTTAATTTAAGACTTTTATAACATTCTTCCAATGCCAAATCATATCTATTTGTTTCTTTATAAAATCTCGCCAAATTGATATAAACGTAAGCTAATATTTTCTTATCATTTTTGGTTTCCGCTATTATTTTAGCTTCCTTAAAATTCTGTTCAGTTTTGATATAATTTTTTTGTGCCTGATAAATCCTTCCCATATCAATATGTGCGTATGCCTCTGTTTCAGCATCTTTTCTGCGTTTTGCCATATCCGCCGACTGCAAAAAATACTGCATTGCTTTTGGATAATTTCCAATATTTTTGTAATTGATGCCTGTATGGCTAAGTCCTTTGTTTACAGCGTGTTCATTGTTTACTTTCTGACCTATTTCTATGGCTTTTTCTCCATATTCAATACCTTTTATGGGTTCTGTATCTCTAAACTCAAAGCTCATCTGGGCATAAATATCCGCTTTCTGGCTCTCAGAAAGGTCTTTATTTCTAAGAATAGAAAATAAACTATCTCGTTCTTTTTGTTGCGCAGAAAGTACGAAAGAATTAATAAAAAATAAAAAAGGGAATAATAATTTCATTAGATAGATTGTAGTAATGCAAACTTACCTATTTATTTTAAATAAACCAAAAGCATGCAAGATTATGATTGCTTTTTTAGGTGAATGAAGGCAAAAACTCGCTCAATAAGTACAATTACGAATTATCAATTACGAATTACGGATTTTTGTGCCCTTGTTTGTGTCTTCACAAACAACCATTACAAATTTTTTAATGACTTTTCGTTTTAATCTAAAATAAAAAACATTATCTTTCGTTATTTCTTATTATCTTACTCAAAAACCTATTTTTTAACCTTATTGTTATGAAAAATTTGTCCCCAGAATTATTACAAAAATACGCAGAAATCATATTAGTAGCACAATCAAAAGGCTACGCCATCAATGAAGAAAATCTAAGAAAAATAGCCAAAGAAACAGGAAAAGAAAGCATTTTGAGAGAAATTGAAGAACAACTAAGTATCAAAGTAGAAACAAAAGATAAAAGTATTTCTGCTAAAAAAACTTCAAAACTCTACAACGAACAAGTAGCAAAAAAACAAGCAACGAATCTAGCAGCTAAGGTTTTATTGGGTGTATTTTCTGTTATTGCATTTTTTTGTGCATATTTATGGTATTCCAATGCAATGATAAGTATGCCACGAGGGCGCACTATTGTTTTTTATGATGTCTTGACAAACGAAAAAGGCACAAAAATATGGCTTGTTTATGAAAAATACGGCAAAAACACCATTATCAACCTTATTGATGGGCAAAACAAGAAACTACTCAAAGAAATTGAAACTACCATCAATAGCCCAAAGGTGGAAATAATTGACAATAAAGTCTATCTTTTTGATGATAAAAGCCGTTTTGAAGCACGAGATAGCCAAACGGCAGAAATTATTTTGACTGATGAAACATTTGCAAAACAGTTTCCACAACTCAAAAGTGACATTGGAACGGCAAAATACGAAAAAGGTTGGTTGGATATTGTTACCAAACAAGGAGAAATATTTTATTATCATCTCAAAACCAACCAGTTATCCACGCAAAAAGGAAAACCAGATTATTTGGAAAATGTGGCATTTGAGCAATATAAAAAAATGTATAATGGTGAAAAAGTCGTTTTCAATGCAAATAAGACATTTTTAGGGTCAACAGTTATTTTTGGAGATGACCTTTATTGCATTGTTAGGCATCAGACAGAAATAGGCAAAAACGGAAAAACCGTTTTTAGTTGTATTGACGTGAAAGCAAACAAAATTTTGTGGGAAATGCAAAATATTGACCCAAAACAGTCAATGTTGCTGGCATATTTTGACAAAGATTATACCTATAATTTGCGTTGCACTCGTTATGACAACTTGCTCAATATCAGCACGCCCTATTGCAAAATAGAAGGTGCAAAAAACTTTTTCAATCATATTTCTTGCCAAATTGATATACAAACAGGCAAAATCTTGTGGGAATGTGCGCCAACTTATTAAGTACGAATTTAGAGGTACGAAGTACAATATAAACGCTTTACACCTCACACTTCATACATCAAAGCTATTCTTCTTTTGATTTTTTTCACCAAAAGTTTTGGAGCTAAAACCTTCATTACTTCACCAAAACCAAGTATTTCTCTTTCTAATTCAAAATTTAGGATTACTTTTATACCAATAATAATACATTTTTCATCTTGTTTCAAAATCTCCTGCGAGTGATGCAAGGGCTTTGTAAGCACATAAGGCGCATTTTCGTTATTGATTTGCAGGACAACAATATGTGGCTTTTCGTTTTCTGTTTTGCTCACCCCTATTGTGTCGTTGTAATAGGTATCAAAATCAATACTTGGGTGTGGCTCAAATAGCTCATTTTCAGCTTCTTTAAATGATAAAATACGGTCTAGTGCAAACGTCATTACATTTTTTGTGTCTTTTCTTTTGACAATAAGAAACCAGCGGTTGCGGTATTCTTTGAGCAAATAAGGAAAATAAATGCTTGTTTGTGCATTTTTTGCTGTAAAAGACTGATATTCAATAAGTAATGGTTTTTGATGCAAAATAGCCTGATACAAAGGATTTATCATTTCAATTCCTCGTAATTGTTTGTTTCCTTCAAACTGAATATAATTTTTGCTTTGTTTAGAAGATTTTTTAATGCTATTTTCCAATTTTACCACCACTTCATTCATCTCTTCAAAATAGCTAAAACTACCAAATTGCTTCAAAATACTAACCGCTTCTTTCAGTTTTTCCACATCATTTGGGTTGATGGGCGCATTATTGATGCTAAACTTGGCATCATCATAAGTATAATATTTGCGTTCTGCTACGACAATAGGCGCATTGTAACCTAGTTTGTTGCTACGCATAAGTTGCAAATCAGCCTGTATGGTGCGTTTACTGACACTTTCTATTCCCTCAAATTCGTAAAGGGCATCATTTACTTTTTCTATTAAACTATCCAAAGTCCACTTTTTTTGGCGGTTTTGCAGACATTCATCAATGGTTTTGTAACGAATAAGGGCAAGTTTGTTAAAAGACATATTCTGAGGTGTGAAGCGTGAGGTGTGAAGCGTGAGGTGTGAATTAAATACAAATTTAACATAAAAAAGTAGCTACGCAAATAATTTATGTAGCTACTTTTTATGTTTACTTCTTAATTCGTACCTCTTCCTTACACACCAATTATGCTAATTTCGTGTGCTTCTGTGAGGTTTGGAAACTCCAAACGCTCAAACATATTCATTACTTTATTTGTCGGTACTTGCGCCATTTCTTGACGTTGATAGTTGTCTGCAAGGATTTTATTGATGTTTTTGTGCAAATAAATAATATGAATTTTGGGCTTGTAGGGCAACCAAATTCCTACCAAAGTAGCCCTAATTTGTACCGTAAGGTTTGTAGCATTCCAAATAAAAGATTGTTTTTTGCGACAAAATTCCTTACTTCTTTCCCGACTTATTTGGATAATTTTACCTTGATTATCCGTAGGAGAGATTTTAAATTCTTCCCTCAAAGCGTCCAGATGCACACTAGGCAAATCTTTCAGATGTTTTGGTGCTGTTTTCAGATAAGAATCTTTACCAGAGGCAGGCAAACCACACAACATATAAATGTCCAAATTATAAGCCTCATACAAATTGGTATCAGGATAACTGTCATCTTGATTAAAATAGTAAAACCTATCATAATCAGATGCAAACGCCTTTTTTTCTCCAAAAATCTTGTTTTCTATACAAAATTCTTTGTAGGTTTCTAGTTGATAAAGCATTTCCTCGTGATCATTACAAATACGCCCCAATAAATCAGCCTTTGCAAAAATATACAGCCATTTGTTATTAGACAATAAACTCATCTTAATCACGTCTTTAAGTGGGTTTTGCTTATCAAAAATACGGAACGGGAAACCGTGAAAAAGCACCATATAATATACTTTTTCAATGAAATCAAAGGCATAATTTTCTTTATCCAAAATCTGACGAACAAGGTTTGCACCTTTTCTTGCGTGGCGTGGGTGCGAGATACGTAGCTTTGTGTTGTCTAGATATTCTGTTGTTTCTGGCTTACAAATGTCGTGAAAAATAGCCGTATAAGTTAATATTTTCTCTTCATATTCACTCAAAAGCAAGTATTCTGGCAAATTTTGCAATTCATTCAGCACCATTTCTGTATGTGTATAAACGTCTCCTTCCTTGTGATGTACGCTATCCTGCATAGTTTGCGCCATACGCTCAAAACATTCTTTATATGACTTGACAATATCAAAATCAGTTAGTTTTTTATGTGTTTTTATCATTTTTTTAGAATTTTAGATTTGGTCTTATTCAAACAAATTCACGCCTTCCGCAAGTCTGTTAGGAATTATTGGGCGGTCTAGCCAATGTGTTTCTGAATCCATTATGCTACTCAAAAAATCAGCCCGCACAAACTTAAACCTATCTTCCACAATATCTGTATTTTCTTGCTTAATATACAAACCTTCCATCAAATTGCTTGGGTTAGTTTCTTTTCTGACAATTTCATAGTTGAGTTTTAGCTTATTACAATCCTCTTCTAGGCATTTTTGATGCTGATCATTGATAAAAAAAGACTGAGTAATGTAGGCATACAACTGTTCTTTTTTCTGTAATGTTCCCTCAAAAAGCACCTTGACAGACTTCACAAATGGCATAAAAAACAGTAATTCTCTGCGTTTTTCTGTGCTTAAAAATACTTCATTTTCTTTGTCATAGATGTCAAATTCTAAGAAATAATGCTCCAAATGCGTGTAATAAACGGTATGTTTGGCAAACATCCATTCACCATAAATAATGTATCTGTTTGTGATAACCTCATACATTTGTGGAGCGAAAGTATTTGCCCAAGTTTTGAACAAATCAAAGTGTTTTTCACGAAAACCTCCCTCCAAATAATGCCCACGACTCTGCAAAAGCAGTTTTCCGTTGTCATCAAAGCTGATGCCTGCATTTGCACCGTCCATTTTTTCTTCCACTACCAAAAATTTGCCTTTGATATCTTCAAAAGGAATATTCTTGAGGTCGTGGTCGCCGTATTGCAATTTAGAACCCTCAATATGGCGTGTACGAGGGTATTTTTTTATAGTTATCATTGAGATTTTGAATTAAAACTGCACAAGCGTTGCACTATAGAAATAATTGTATTTCTATGTTTTCTATGTGCCTATGTGGTAAAAAAAGTGTACGAAAATTCATTAGAACATTGAAAGCCAATGTTCTAAGCAAAAGAAGGGAAAATATCTATTAGAAGACGAGCATAAGTAACTGCGTTGGGATAAGCAGATGAAACTTGGACTATTTTGATTTGAATACGGCTCAAATTAAAAAAGTAACCCAAAAATACAAAAGAATATTTTTTATTTCATTAAAATAAATAAGTCCGTTTATCAAGATTTGATAAACGGACTTATTTGATTTGCCCTAAATACTAGCGTAGAATAGCTTTTGTATTACTCCCCTTTGGGCTGGGGGCTATTATTTTAGTTTTTCAACTTTGTTTCCAGAGTAGAAAACTTTAAGTGCTTGCGCCTCACGCAGTTGCATTTTTACATCTGTAACAATACCAAGTTTCACTTCGTCATCTATTTTGAGTGTAACAGTAATGTCTGCTGTTTTTGCTTCAGAGCGTTTGGTTTCCACAGCTTGTATAATGTTTTTGATAGGCACAAACGCATCATTTACCTGAATGCGAGAGTCGGAACCATCTTGCACACGTGCAGGCTTACCAATATACATAGTCATTGTTTGGACTTTCACATCCAAATCTTGTAATTGGGTCGCTTTTGGCAAATCATTATCCACTTTTACATCTTCTTCCTTTAGTTTTGTAGAAACCATAAAGAAAAACAAAAGCATAAAGATAATATCTGGCAACGCTGAAGTAGAAATTTCAGGTTTTTTCTTAGCTTTTTTCTTAAATACTGCCATAATAAATGTCGTTTTTTAAATGTTGATTACTTTTTTTCTGCCTCCGTTGGGTCTGCTTCAGAGATAACCACAGGATACAAAAACACAATGTTATTATAGAGTTTCTTTGTATTTTCAGAAACATCAGTATCTTTGAAGTTAAGTACTTGTTCTTCTGTCCATTTTAGCTCTCTTGCACGTACTGCGGTGTAACCTGCTTTTACTTGGTCAAGTACCTGAATATAAGCCTCATATTTTGTTCCTCTATCACCTTTCAAAGAAACAACACCCTTACATTGTTTCTTATCATTTTTATCAGCGCCATCAATAAACTTTATAACAGCCTCTTTCAACTGCCCTAGTTGCATTTCTTCTTCTCTTACAAGCAACTGATTTTGAGAGTTTACCAAAATAGTCATAATATTTTGAGGTGCTTTATCCACTTGTACTGTTTTTGGTCCTCCTAAACGTGGAAGCACAGAAGGAATACCTTTTTCAGAAGGGAAATTTGTTGCTACGAGGAAGAATACCAACAACAAAAACGCAATATCAGCCATTGAAGACGCATTGATTTCTGGTGTACCTCTATCTTTCTTTTTTGGCATAATTTTATTTTATTTATATGTTAAAACCTGTTGTTGCTTGTTTATTCACAAACAACAACAAGTAATGTAATTGATTTATGTTTTGATACAAGATAGCTTGTATTCATTCACAATTCACAATTAAAAATTCATAATTAACTTACAAGTCCTTTTACCCACGCAGCAAGCGCAAGTCCAACCGTTCCAAACGTCATTATGTAGGTCATAATAAGTACGCCACCAATAAGTTTAGAGCCACCAGCACTAATATTAAAAGTTTGGTGAATTTTGTTTACTTCGTCACCAGAAACAGCATAACTAATAGCAAAAATCACTAATAAAACTGCCGTAATGATACCTGTTTGCATAAGTCCTTTTGTATCACCTGTCGTTTTGAAAAATGGCAATATGATTGCAGCAAGTGCCGCAAATACTGTGGCAGCATAAGAGATATAAAGCAAAATATCAACCATTGGTCCATTACTTCCTGCCGTAGGAGCTTGTGCAAAAGCAGTATTGCAAAGCAAAAAAGCTATTGCAGTAGCACCAAAAGGCTTTAAAAATCTATTTTTTAGAATATTTTTCATTGATTTTTATGTTGATTTTAAGAATGAAAAATTATTTTAAGTTTCCAGCTTGTTTTTTCACAAGCATATCCATTAGCGTAATAGAACTATCTTCCATTTGATTGGTGATACTATCTATTTTTGCAGTAAGGTAATTGTAGAATATTTGTAAAATAATAGCCACAATCAGTCCACCAATGGTTGTAATCAAGGCTACCTGAATCTCACCAGCCATCAAAGATGCATCCATTGTACCAGCAGATTGAATTTTCTTAAATGCCAAAATCATACCATAAACCGTACCCATAAACCCAAGCATTGGCGCAAGACCAATAAATAGAGAAATCCAAGTAAGTCCTTTTTCCAAACGACCCATCATCACAGAACCATAAGAAACTACTGCTTTTTCAATAGCATCTAAACCTTCATCAGAACGCATAAGTCCTTGTGTAAAGATAGAAGCAACTGCACCACGAGTATTTACGGCTACATCTTTTGCAGCAACTGCGCCACCAGATTTTAGTGCATCTTCAATGGCAGGAAGGAATTTTTTTGTATTAGTAGTTTCCAGATTAAGCGTAATAATACGTTCAATAGCTAGTGCTAGTCCAATAATTAGACACAAAAGAATAGGAATCATAAACTCTATACCACCTGCAATAAAGGTTTCTTTAATTAATTGGTGATAAGATTGTTCTACAGGAGCAGCAACAGGAGGTTTAGCTTGCGCCATTACGTCTGTAATAAGACCAAAAGCCATTAGGCTTGAAGTAGCTAAAAAAGCATATACTTTTTTCATAAACAATTGGGTATGCGGTTTAATTTTAAATTTAAAGAAACTGATTTTTAATATTGATTTTTAATGTTTTGTAGTTTGGGCAACCACGAGGAGTGCGCCCTACCTCATTTTAAATATTGAAAACTAAGACTGTACTCATTTTATTTAGACACAAGAGAATGAGGAAATTATTTTAGCAGAGAAGAAGGGATTCGAACCCCCGATGCAGTTACCCACATACACACTTTCCAGACGTGCTCCTTCAACCACTCGGACACTTCTCTTTGACTTTAGTCTTTATTTTTTTTGTTTTGAGTGATATAAAACGCCACTCAAAACTGATAATATCTGCAAAGAAATCAATAAAAAAATGTTTTTGCAAATTTATCTCAAAGTTTTATCAAAAAAATGTAAAATAAATTTCGCTAAACTGTCATTTCACCGCATATAGACTGTTTTAGGCACTTTTCAATTTCGTGTTTGGTTTGGTTCTTTCCTAGCAAAAACATCAATTTGGTAATGGCTGATTCTGTTGTCATATCTTTTCCACTAATTACGCCAATATCTTCCAAATGTTTGCTCGTTTCATACATTCCTTGCATCACCATTCCGCCATAACATTGCGAGATATTGAAGATAATCAGTCCATTTTTAATGGCTTTTTCTAATAATGCTAAGAATTTTTTGTCTGTTGGAGCAGTTCCAGAGCCATAAGTTTCCAAGACAATAGCCTTCGTTTCTTTATGAAAAAGCATTGTTTCTACCAAATTAAGGCTTATTCCAGGAAAAAGTTTTACAATTCCTACATTTTCGTCCATTTTATTATGTGCTTTAAAAGCCTCATTTTCGCCTGAAAAAATAGCAGGTTTAATAAAATTATAATTATACTGAATATCAATACCAACTTCTGCCAAATGTGGGTAATTTTGTGAGCTAAAAGCATCAAAATGACGGCTTTCTACTTTGCGTGAGCGGTTTCCACGCCACAAAAAGTAATCAAAATAAATACAAACTTCGGGAACGGCTGCACTTGATTTTATACTTGTATTAGATAGATTATTTTTCTTTGCTGATGCAATTTCTAGTGCCGTAATCAAATTTATTCTTGCGTCATTACGAGCTTCGCCTATGGGCAGTTGCGCACCTGTGAACACGACAGGTTTATTCAGTCCTTCTAACAAAAAACTAAGCGCAGAGGCACTATAAGCCATTGTATCTGTGCCGTGCAACACCACAAAGCCATCATAATCATTGTAATTTTTACCAATGATTTGGGCAAGCTCCAGCCAATTTTCAGGGACAACATTAGCGGAATCTATTAACGGTTCAATGGAAACAACAGTTATTTCTATATCAAAACGGTTGAGTTCTGGTATTTTAGCTTGTATTTGCTCAAAATCAAAGGGAACAAGATGCTTGCCTTTTTTGTCATAGACCATTCCTAGCGTGCCACCAGTATAAATCATCAATAAACGAGAAGTTATTGGCTTTGGTTTGGCAGTATTAATGATGATTTGTTTCATAGTTGATGGTTGTTCTCTATTATTTTGGTCTAAACATACAGAAAAAAATAAGATTTGCAAAATAGTTTCAAATGAACCCTCCAAAAATTAAAGACTTTTGGAAAGTTTAGAGAAATAAAATTATGATTTTTTTCTTGTTTTTTCAAATGATTTCTTAAATTTGCACCAAAATAAAGAAGTATTTGAAAAAATATAACTCTAATTATCCAACTTTAAAATCCTTTATACGTTCAATGGACTTAATTACTCCTCAATTCGGGCTTATCTTTTGGCAACTAATTGCCTTTTTAGTGTTGCTTTTTGTACTTTCAAAATACGCTTGGAAACCTATAATGGAAGGTTTGAAAGAACGTGAAGTTTCCATTGAAACTGCTTTGAAGTCTGCGCAAGATGCAAAAACAGAAATGATGAATATTTCTGTTAATAATGAGAAATTGCTTGATACAGCACGCCAAGAAAAAGATGAAATGTTGAAAAAAGCCGTACAAATTTCTAAAGAAATTGTGGAAGAAGCTCGTGGAACTGCTAACAAAGAAGTTAGTAAATTGCTTGAAAATGCTCGTATTATTATCCAAAGTGAGAAAGCAACAGCCGTTGAAGACATCAAAAAACAAGTTTCTTTACTTTCTATTGAAATTGCTGAAAAAGTATTGAAAAGAGAACTTGCTGACAAACCAGCACAACAATTACTTGTGGAAAACCTGATTAAAGAAGCGAAATTCAACTAAATTCAACTAAATTTAAGTAATTGTGAATTATGAATTGTGAATTGTGAATGAATACAAATACATTGATAATCACGTAAATAATTAGTGCAATTTACTTTTTTCAATAGGTATTTAAACAACACACCAATATGTCTCAACACAGAGTTGCGGTACGTTATGCAAAGGCAATACTTGACCTTGCGCAAGAAAAAGGCGTACTTAATGAAGTCTATAATGATATGGAGTTTTTTGAAAAAACTTGCGACGACAATCCAGAGCTTGCTGCAGTTTTGCAAAACCCTATTATTGCTAGTTTTAAGAAATTAGCTATTTTGAAACAACTACTTACAGGAAAGGTAAATTCTTTGACTATTTCTTTCTTTGAAATTATTGCTAAGAAAAACCGTGAAGAAGTGCTTTACGTTACAGCCAAAGAATTTGAAACGCAATACGAAGCTTTCAAAAATATTGCAAGAGCGCAAATAACTACTACTATTCCACTTACTGATGATTTACGTACAGAAATAACGCAAGTAGTAGCGAAAGCAACCAACAAAACTATCCGCCTTTATGAAAAAGTTGATAGTAATCTTATTGGTGGATTTGTCCTGACAATCAACAACAATCAGCTTGATGGTTCTGTCAAAAGCCAACTAAATAAAATTAGAAAAGAACTGGTTTAGTGAGTAGTGAAATAGTGAGTAGTGTTTAGTGAAATACAAATTATCAAAACGCCTTCAAAGTCATTAAGATTTTGAAGGCGTTTTTGTTTGTTGCTTTTGATGTTAAAAAATTATTAAGAAATCTTACATTTAATAGTTACCTTTTTGTAACGAAATGTATTCAACTAAAATATGCTACAATTATTCAGCCAAATTTGTACGTTATTTTTAGTTGTTTTTAGAAATATTTACTAAGTTTGTATATATTTTAAAAAATAATTAGCAAAACCTTGCTTTAAGGTCAATCATAACAATTTATTAATAACCAAATGAAACAACTATTTCTTACATTTACCTTGCTAGTTTTTGCACAGATAGCTCTCGCACAGACACAAGAAAAAGATGCAGAACGCAGAGCATACCAGCAAATGCTTCTTACCCAAACTAAAACTATTGTGCTAAACATCAATAATAAAGATGCACAACAAGAAAAACTCAGCACTTATCTAAGAACTTATTTTGAGAAAATTAGAGAAATAAGAAGAGATGAAGTAAACAAAAAACTCATTATTACCCACATAATGGCGTTTACAGAACAGGAAATGCGTGATGCCATAAGAGAATATGGATTTGTTGATACTGACATTATCTCATACGAACTCAATAGATAGATAGATAGCTACGTTTACAAAAATACTATACAAATAACAGTTTACAACAAATGAAAAATATCATTTTTTTTTCCGTGTTCTTTTGCGTCCTTTTTTGCCAGCAAAAAACACTAATTGCGCAAAGTACCACGTGCAATGCATCTTCTGAACTTCTTACTCCTAGTGCTACCTGTACTGCAACCACAGAAACATTAGGAACATTTCCTAATACAACGGATATTTGTTTGGGTGGTAGTAGTCGCCAAGGCTTTTATAGATTTGTAGCTACGGCTACATCACACACCATTATTGTTAATGGTAATAATAACGTTGATGCTATTATTAATGTAGGCACTGCTTGTGGTAGTATTGGTAATTTAGCCTCTTGTGTAGATGCCACAGGAAATAATGGTATTGAAACTGCCGTTGTTAGTGGGCTGACTATTGGCGTTACTTACTTTATTGCTGTTAGAAACCTAAATTCTCCTGGTGGTAATGGTGCAAATAATAATGGATTTACTATTTGTGTTGTTACACCACCAGCCGCACCTGCTAATGATAACTGCTCTGGAGCAATTTCTCTCACACAAACCGCTCTTGGCACTTGTACCAATACTGCGGGAACAGTAGCAAGTGCAACTACTTCTGCCGAAGCAAATGCTTGCCCAGGAAGTGCTGATGATGATGTTTGGTATCGTTTTGTAGCTACAGCAGTCAATGCGCAAATACAAACTTCTTCTGTGGCTGGTTCTGCCATAAGCCATAGTGTTTATGCAGGTGCATGCGGTGCGGTTGGTGCACCTTTGGTTTGTAGCGTTCCTAATACTAGTAATGTTACTGGGCTTACTATTGGGCTTACTTATTTTGTACGAGTATATACAACTACTGCCACCGCAGGACAAACAACCACTTTTAATATCTGTATTACCACTCCTCCTGTAGTACCAACGCCACCTGTCAATGATACTTGTGCTGGTGTAGTTGTCGTTGTACAAACTGCTTTTGGTGCTTGTACTGCTACTGCAGGAACTGTTTCTGGTGCAACACAAACCATAGCCCCCTGTATTGGTGCGGGAACTACTGATGTTTGGTATCGTTTTGTGGCTACAGCAACAACTGCAATTATAAGAAGAACGGCAGGTTTTGATTCTGTCTTGCAAGTAATGACTGGTTGTGGAACAGGTAGTTTACTTTGTGCTGACCCAGAAGGTGATCAAACCATTACAGGGCTTACTATTGGCACTACTTATTATTATAGAATTTATTATTATTTTACAGGCACACCTGCGACATCTACATTTACCACCTGTGTAACACAACCACCACCACCTATTACCAATAATGAATGTACGGGTGCTATCAATGTGGTTGTACCTGCGCCTGGAGGTGGTTGTAATAGTGTTGGAGGAACTATTATTGGCGCAACAGGTTCTGCACAAGCGAATACTTGTACTGGAACAGCTAATGACGATGTTTGGTTTAGCTTTATAGCAACAAGCACTGCTATAAGTATTGCACTTAATAATGTAGGCGGTTCTACTACTGACCTTGTACACTCTGTCTATGCAGGCACTTGTGTAGCTATTGGCACCCCTCTTGTATGTAGTGACCCCAATACAAGTGCGGTATCTGGGCTTACTATTGGTAATCCTTATTTTGTACGTATTTATTCTTGGACTGCAACAACTGGGCAAACAACCACTTTTGACCTTTGTATTACAGCAGTGGGGGCTTGTGGAAATGCTGCAAATAATGATTATTGCTCTAATCCTGCTATCTTGACTATTGGTGTAGGGAATTTTGATAGTAGTACATCAAGTACTTATAGTGCTGATTCACCCGCTAATACTTCTACAGTTTTTTGTGGTTCTATTGAAAATAATTCTTGGTATCAATTTACTGCAACACAAACAACACACGTTTTTAATTTTACTAGTGTAACTAGTTGTGCAAGTGGTATTCAGGCACAAGTATATGAAGTTACAAGAGATGTAGATGGTTGTTGTACCAATCTCACATCTAGATCTAATTGCTTTAATCCAGCTACTGCAAGTACAGGAGCGGTAAATGCTACTGGGCTTACAATAGGGGCGCAATATATCATTATGATTGATGGTTTTGCGGGTGCACAGTGTAATTTTAGAGTGGCTGGATGGACGGCTGTGGGCGTTTTACCTGTGGATTTGCTGACTTTTACAGGAATTGCTCTCCCAAATGGCAATAAATTGGTTTGGGAAACCATTGCAGAACGTAACAATAAGCAATTTGAAATACAAAAGTCTATTGATGTTACCAATTGGGAAACTATTGGAACGGTTGCTGGAGCAGGTACTTCTGATATTATCAATAGTTATAGTTTTGTTGATGCAAATGTCACAGGTACTATTAATTATTACAGACTGAAACAAATTGATAAGAATGGTGAGTTTAAGTATTCTAATATTGTTTCTATTAAAAATAGAATAGAAAATACAATTATTTCTGTGCCACGCCCTAATCCTGCTACTTCTTTCATAGAAATAGACATCAGCACGCAAAATACAGAGAATATTGATATAAAAGTTGTAGATATGTTAGGTAGAACACTTATCAACCAAACAAAACTACTCACAAACGGCTTTCAAACCGCAAATATCAACATAGAAAAACTAAATAACGGCTTTCATACCATTATCATCACCAATAATAAAGATATTAAGAAAGCTTTTAAGTTCGTTAAGTTAGATTAGTTAGATATTATTGCTATTTACAAACAAAACCCTTCAACGTCTTAAAGACTTTGAAGGGTTTTGTTTTGGTGTAAATATCTTATTCTTGCATTGTTTTCTTCTCTTTAATTCTTTTTGATTCTTTTGCCCCTTTTTGTGTTTTCTGTTGCATTTGTTCTGGGGTTGTTGTTGTTCTTTCTGAAATAGTTTCAGGTTTTAGGCTTAATTTGTCAAAGCGTTTAGCATCATCTCTAATCAAAACAGTTTTACGAGTAGGTTTTTCAGCAATTCTCCACTTAAAATTGGGTAGTTTTTTGTCGGGGTCTTGCAACTCGTGTGGCGGAATTATTTTGCCATCTATTCCTTCAAACATAGCCACATCTCGTATAGTTTTCGCATCAAAAACCGCCCTAATACTCCCACAAATAGCGTATTGCATACCTACAAGCACACTATCCCCTTCCGTAATAAAGTAAATAGTTTCACTATTTCCCCGTACAAAAAGCCTATCAATTTTATTATCTTTAAAATGAGCGTCCATATTCCGCCCTTTTATCTGATTAAAATTCTTCATACTATCAATAGAAGCCGCAAAACAATGGCTATACATACGCAATTTGTCCATTTTGCCATTAGCAGAAAACATTTTGATAGTGTCAGCAGAAAGCTGATTAGTACCATTCCAAATAATTGGGTCGTGGTACATCACAATCACAGAATCTTTAAAACTATAAGAAAGTGAGTCAGAACGCCCCTGTACCTCTTTTCTAAAAATCTTAACATTTCCAAAAGCAAGTATTTGCTTTTTTTCATTGGCACGCCTTGTGCTATCTTGTTTGGGAGAAAGTTTCCTACTATCCGCATCAGAAAGGATTTTATTATTGTAAGAAAGTAATGTATCAGCACTCAAAAACAGGGTATCTTTCCCTGAAATCTGTCTTACGTAGGCGTTTCCGTGCATACGTGTAAGCCCTTGCCTACCATAAAATGTACCTACATCACCATTGACATAGAGGCTATCCTTTTTTACATAAATTTGCGCTTTGCCCTTTGCAACACCATAAGCACGTTTTTCGTCATAATACAAATCATCTCCACGCAAGGTATAATCTTTGTTATCAATGCGAGAACGCCCTTGAAATTTGGAAACAGATGTGATTGTATTGTGTTCGCCTCTATCTGCATAAAGTTTTGATTTTGCGTTAGTTATGACGGTTTCACTTCCAAAATAAACAATTTTTGAAATTTCACTATATTGAAGATTTTGAGAGAAAATATTAGACATTTGCCCATCAGAATAGGTATCAACATTGACATTCCCAGCAAAATTAAAGTATTTTGCATTAGTATCATACGACCCAGAATAGCTTTTAAGGTTGTTTTGTGAATCTTTTACGTTTCCACCACCAAAATAATAGCCAACTCCTGAGTTCATACTATAATCTAGTGCATTTGTGGTGAGGCTCATTTTTGGGTCAGTCATCACAACATTATCACGAGCCTGCGCCACACGAGTATTGCCATTATAAAACATTCTACGAGCCGTAACATTGACTTTATCATTATTAAGCGTGACATTTCCAAATGCTTCAATAGTATTCTGACCAGGATAGCGGTAGGCGGAGTCGCAAATAAGCGTGTTGTTATCCTGTTTAAAAACCATACCTTTACCCAAAATGCGCATTCTGTCTGCGGTATCACCTTTTGCGGTTACATATTTTTCGTTGATAAGGCGTTCTGCACCGCCAGGCATAAGTTCTATTTTGCCACCTTTGTCGTAAGTTTTTGTATCAGAAGGCATTTTTTTGTAGCGAATAGTGTCATTTTCCGCTACATTAAGGTCTGCAACGCCTTTTTTATCACGCTTTACTGTGGGGATACGTTCAATTTTTTTCTTTTTTTTGTCTAATGTTTCTGGCGTGGTAATTTGCGCAAAAAGTGTGTTAAAAACGCAAAAAAGCAATAAAAAGAAAGCAAAAATATATTTTTTTGAGAAAAACATTTTATATTTTTTGAAATGATTGAGAATACTATAAAAACGTTTTTTATGCAATAGTTGTGCCGTTTTTGTGCAAAGATAAGGGTTTTGTTTTGTATCTTCTAAAAAGTAATAGAGATTTTGTAAATACCTTAATTTTGTTACTTTTATCAATTATTTGTGAAAATAGTTAAAAAATAGTTTCATATAGTATTTTTTATTAAAATAATAATGCTACATCTGTGCCGTAATACAATCAAGTTATAAATTTTAATAAACAAATCAGTATGAAAAGAATTACACAAACACTTTTAGTCCTACTTGTATTAGTAGCTTCAATTTCTTCTTGTAAGAAAGGTTCAGACCCAGCAGTTGCTCCAGCGGTTGCTATCATTGGAAAATGGAAAGCAGTATCAAATTCAGTATCATTTCTTGGATAAGCCTCAACTGAGCCAGTTGAGGCTTGCGAAGCAGATGATATTACTGAATTTTTCACTAGTCCAAAGGTAACAATCACAGACGGTGCGCTTAAATGCAGTCCTAGTACTCCAGCTTTAACAACCACTACTTACACGCTATCTGCTGATGGAAAAACGTTGACATTTAGTGGATTAACTCAGTCAGTTGTTGAACTCTCATCTTCAACTATGAAACTAAAAGGAGATTTTTTTAGTATCAGCACAACTACGACTTATACCAAAATCTAGTTAAAAATTTTGGCTAACATTAAAAGGAGAGATAAACAAATGTTTATCTCTCCTTTTTGTTTTATTTAACTGACAGAATGCCTTCAGGAATAGAAATTAAATAATATTATCTTTTTGTTTTACAATAGCTTAATTATCAATATTTTATATTCTTACATCATACTTCTTATTTAGAGAAAATGTATTTTATCATTTCAAAGTGGAGGAAATGAAATGAATTAGATTATTCGCTGGAAACAAACAAATATAAACTTGTTATTGATGCTAAATACAAACCTATTTATACAAAAACATTTATGAAAGAAGATATTAGACAAATTAGTGCTTATTCTAGACTTTGTAAAGTTTATGAAAAACTAGATGTAGCGCAAAATCAAGTGATTGATTATCTGATTATTTACCCTTAAAGCTATGCAATTACGGGTTAATTGGCTCAATGTCAGAGATAGTTTAATCAAATATGACCCAAAATTATTTCAATATTTTAGGCTTACCGC
>JAYUKY010000021.1:0-19113 GCA_043764015.1 Raineyaceae bacterium | reverse complement strand
TTAGCTGACGGTGTGAAGATATTTGAGTGCCTAAACAGAGTTATTAATAGCTTAAAAGTATCAAAATGATACTTTTATAAAGTTCCTTACAGCCTTGGGTCTCACCCTACAAGTTTTGCAACGGAACTTTCACAGTAACAAATATTGTTTTTTTAATTTATTTGATAGTATTTCTTCCATTTGGTACAGTATTTGTTGCTACTGATTTGATACTTTTTAAATACTCTTTAACAATTTTTAACCAAAATTAAATTTTTTAATTCTATGAAACGTAATATACTTTTTATCTTCACATTGCTTTTCTCTTTTGCTATTGGGCTTAGTTCTTGCAAAAAAACAGAACCAACACCACAACCAACTGTCACGACTGTAGCAATAGGTAAAGCAAATGCAAATGGTGAATTCACTTGGACAGGCACTATCACCTCGTCAGTACAACTTCAAAAAGTGCTTCTTACCAAAGTCGGAAGTACAACACCTTTTTTGACAGATGACACAACTGCTAAAAATAAAACATCATATAATTTTTCGTACTTGATTACAGGTATTACTGCTGATACAACAGTTAAAATGGATGTGTATGACTAGAACGGAACAGTAACAACATTGAGCATTATTATTAGCAAATTCTAATAATTTGCTTGACAAAATTAGAGAAAAACAAAAATCCTTTACAATTATTTTGTAAAGGATTTTTTGGTTTTTATATGCCTATGTGGTTGAAAATATAAATTAAAAACCTATTCCACTTGCAGCACAAGTCCTTTTAGGTATTCTCCTTCTGGGTGATAAATACTTACTGGGTGGTCTGCGGGTTGGGTGAGTTGGTTCAAAATACGTACTTCTCTTTGGGCATCAGCTGCCGCACCAAACACAACTTTTCTAAACAAATCCCTATCCACGTTGCCAGAACAAGAAAAAGTGAAAATAAGTCCGCCAGGTGCAATTTTCTTAAATGCAGTCAAATTAAGTTCTTTGTAGCCACGAGTAGCATTATGAACAGATTTTGCATTTTTAGCAAAAGCAGGTGGGTCAAGGACAATTATATCATATATTTCTTCAGTTGTCTTCAAAAAATCAAAACAATCTGCCACAATAGACGTATGAGGGGCATTTTTGCCAAAATTCATAGTAATGGCTTGCTCACAAACGGCAATGGCATCTTTGGAAATATCCACAGAATGAACGCTTTTTGCGCCTCCTGCAAGGGCATACACACTAAATCCGCCTGTATAGCTAAACGCATTGAGTACGTTTTTACCTTTAGAATACTGTTGCAAAAGTAATCTATTTTCTCTTTGGTCTAGGAAGAAGCCTGTTTTTTGCCCTTTCACCACATCAATAGGAAATTTCAGGTTGTTTTCTGTGATATTAAGCGGTTTTTCAAACTCGTCAGTAAGCCAACCTTTTGGTATTTGCAACGCTTCTGAAAACTTAGTATTTTCTTTTGTTTTGAGATAAATATATTCTAATCCTAATTGTTGCAAACCACCCAAAATAGCAGGAAAAACCTTCTCAATGCCTTTAATAAGCACTTGAATAACAGCAACTTTATTATAAATATCAACAATAATTCCTGGTAAAAAATCACCTTCTGCGTGCAAAAGTCTATACGCATTTGTAGCAAGATTTAAAACATATTTTTTACGAAGTTCATAAGCACTTTTGATTTTTTTGTGCCAATAAGCTTCATCAATGCGTATATTTTGTGCGCCAAACTCAAAAAGGCGTACAGTTATTTGGCTTTTTGTATCAAAAAAGCCATAACCCAAAATGTTTTTTTTGCTGTCTTGTACTTGTATAATAGCTCCATTTTCAGCTGTTGGAAGGTCTTTTACTGCACCAGAAAACACCCAAGGATGCCTATTTAGTAAAGAACGCTCACGCCCAGCTTTGAGTACAAGTATAGAATAATTTTCTTGCGTTTGTGGCTGTTGTTTTGCCAAATATTCTTTTAAAATATCATTCATTGATGTTTTTGTTTAATTATTTTATTTTTTACCACTAAGAACATTGAGGATACACACAAGTAGGCACTAAGAAATACAAAACGAGAAACTTATTCAGAATATATTAGGACTTACGCAAAATCTATTAAAAACCACCCCTAACCCCTCCTAAACAGGAGGGGTTCAAACTCCCCTCCTTTCTAAGGAGGGGCTGGTTTTAGGACTTTTTTGCGTAAGTCATATATATATATATATATATATATATATATTCACTCCTTTCTTAATTCCTGATTTTTTTCTCTATTTCTTTTAATGCTTCATCTTCTAGCGCATCTCTGAAAAGTTTGTCTATATTTCCGTATGTATTGATACCTACTCTATCTAAAAAAAGTAGGCTAAAACCTTCCATACTGGTTTCTTCTGTAGTTATTCCAGCTTTACTAAGCAAAGAAAATACCGCAGGTTTGTAAAGATTAAATTGCGAAATAGTATCTTCATAATTCTTATTTATCTCAATGTAAGTTTTTTTAAAATTCACATCTTTTAAAAGTTTTTCATAAAACTCTGGTTGCGAGTTTTCTGCATATTCTAAATATTTGAGAATGAAGTATTTAAACTCTGAATAAGCCGTTTGATACTCATAATAATTAGCAAAAAAATCTTCCCACAAACTAACATCTGTATAGCCTTCACGTTCATAATAGCGTTTTACGTTAAAAGCGACTCTTGTAGCGTGCTGATACGCATTCCACTCTTGCATTAAGCCATAAATACCATATTTTTGGGTAGGAATTTCAGAATTACTATTTTTAAGAAATCTATAATAATTTTCTGTATGTAATTTTTTAGGAATAATATTAGCAATTTGACTAGAAGGAAATGCCCTAATTTGCTTCATAACGTATTCTGTTTGCTGATTGATATAAAAACAAATATAGTTATCACCTGCATTATACGTAATTTTATTTTTCTCCAAATACGCATAAGAACCTCTGTTGGCATAATCATTGGCTATTTCATAAACCATTTGGGGCAAATCATTCAAAATAATTGTTTTATTGATAGTGTCCGTAATATAAAACATATAATCAATACGTTTCCCTACGTTGAAAGTCGTGTTGGGTAAATGTACTGATGTTGGCGTTTTGTTATATTTGTCTATCAAATCATTGTGTATGGGTGAGTAGAGGTAAAGCACTTGCCCAATAAATTTGCGTGCACTGAATTTGTCTTGCGCTAGTGTGTTATGTACGCCTATGCAAGTAAGAAAAAATAATAATATAAACTTTAAATTTTTCAAATTTTGATTAAGTTTTTCAGTAATTTTGGTGTGGTTTGCGTAAATATTTACGTAAATTTGCAATAATTTGTGTAAATTTTATACTAATTTTTGACAAAATAACTATTATTTAGAAAAAATACAAACAAATGAAAGGAAATGATACTGTTTTTGTGCTTGCTTCCGTACTCAAACCAGCAAAAGATGTGCGAATGTACGAAAAAATAGGCAAAAGTTTGATAAAAAAATATGAAAATGCTACTTTTCATTTTGTAGGACAAGCCCGCAATAATGATACTGAAAATATACAAAACCCAAAAAATATACATTTTTACGAGATTTTCAACTTCAATAGAATAGCCCTAAAACGTGTTTTTACTTTTTTTACTTTTCTTATTTTCTTGCTAAAAATAAAGCCAACTATTTTGATTGTTGGTACTTTTGAACTGCTTTTGCCCGCTGTTTTTTATAAACTTTTTAGTTTGGTTTTTTTGAGAAAAAAAGTAAAAATTATTTATGATATTCAGGAAAATTATGCGGCAAATATACGTTATACGAAAGTTTTTTTGCCTTTTTTGCGTGAAATAATAGCTATTTATGTGTATTTGGTGGAGAGAATTACCTGTTTTTTTATTGATTTTTTCTTTTTAGCTGAAAATTGTTATGAACAAGAACTTGATTTTATTGGAGAAAGCAAACAAAAATATGAGATTTTACCTAACTTTATTTTGAGGGAAAAAGAAATGAAATTACTCCACGAGGGCAGGGGCAAGCCCAGCCCCTACAATTCTAATACAAAACAGCATTTATGTAATTTACTATTTTTAGGTACTATTTCACAAGAATATGGATTACAAAAAATGCTTACTTATTTTGATTACATCACAAAAAAACAACAAGAAAAACAACCAAAAAATATAATAAAACTCACTATTTTAGGGCATTGTCCGCTAGAAACAGATTTTTTGGCAATTAAAAAACTTAGCAAAACAAATCATTTGATTGAGGCACAGATCAGTCAAAAACCTGTTCCATATATTCAAATCAGAGAAAAAATGAAAATTATGTCACAAGCAGAAAATATTTTCGTTGTGATGCCTTACGTTACGAATGAAAGCTACGAAAAACGCATTCCTACCAAGTTTTATGAATGTTTGGCTTATGATTTGCCTATGATTATTCAGAAAAACACATATTGGGAAGTTTTTTTTGAGAAAATGCAAAAACTTATTCCTATGCACAAAATCAATGTTTTTTTTATTGATTTTGATAATAATAGAACATTTTTTGAACGTAAAATTCTAACAAAAAATCATCATCAAAATACTCAAAATAGTTATTTAATACAGAATTTGCCTATTTTTTGGGATATTTGTGAAGACAAATTGAATAAAATTGATTTCTGAAAATATTTGTGTATTCGTGGCAAAAACAATAAAAAACAATAAAAAAATTGTATTTTTCAAATAATTTCTTAGTTTTGTACTATATGTTCCTGAATTTATACTAAATTTCTTGTGATTTAATGGCTTTAAATACTGCTAACCCAACAATTGCTGCAACTTCGTCTAACTGGCGCACACGTTTACAAACACTTGGAAAAGAACAATTTATCATTGACGAAATGATACGTTTGGGTTTTTCTGACATCACGCCCACGCAACAAGAGCATTTTAAAAAAATTTCTGATGAACTTGCCAGCATCAATACAGAACTTTATAAACTTCAAAAGGAACTCAATGGTATTGAGGATGTTACGCCACTTCTCAAACAAATCCGCCAAAACCGCATAGAACGTGTGCGTGCCAAGAGGATTGTGTCAAGAATTGAGAAAGAAGCCAACGCAAAACTTCACCAAGAAACTACTACGGCTCGTGAAAAAACCACTCCTAGCCATTTGGGAGATGATATTTCTGCTGGACTTATCTATACAAATACGGATTTAGAGAAATTAAAAGCAAATAATTTGCCTTTGGTGGAAAACCTTACACAACTTGCGGAACTTTCTAAATTAGAAGAAAAAAATTGGAAATGGCTTTCTTATCATAGAAGAGTTGCCACTATTGACCATTATACTCGTTTTGAAATCCCTAAGAAAAAAGGTGGCACTCGTCAGATTTCATCACCCAAAAAGACCCTTAGAAAAGCCCAAACGTGGATTTTAGAAAATATTTTAGAGAAAATTCCTGCTCACGAAGCCGCTTTTGCATTTTTGCCAAAAATGAACACAAAACTCAATGCAGACCATCATCTCAACAAAAACATTGTTGTACGCATTGATTTGAAGGATTTTTTTCCTTCCATCAAGTTCCCACGAGTAAAAGGGCTTTTTCGTTCTTTTGGATATAGTGAGGCAATGGCAACCATATTTGCGCTTGTTTGCACTGATGCGCTACGTGTAGAGGCGGTTTTAGACCAAAAAAGTAATTTTGTGGCACTTGGAGCAAGATTTTTGCCACAAGGTGCTTGCACTTCTCCTATGATTACGAACCTTATTTGTAGGAAATTAGACAACCGTTTGCAGAATTTAGCGCAAAAATTAGGACAAAAATCAGAAGAAAAACATAATTTTTCATACACTCGCTACGCAGATGATTTGGTTTTTTCTACAGAAAGCAAAGACCCTGCGCTGATGAAACAACTACTTCATTTTGTCAATAAAATTGTGGTTGATGAAACGCTAGAAATCAATAGAGAAAAAACAATGATAATGCGCAAAAGTCAGCGACAAACCGTTACTGGCGTACTTGTGAACAATAATGAAACTAAAATTTCTCGTACAGATATACGAAATTTCAGGGCGTTTTTGCATCAATTCAAGACTATTGGAGAAGTGGAAATGTCTAAAAAAATGGGGAAAGATGCCAAAAGCTATGGAAAAGGCTATTTTTCTTATTTAAAGATGATTTCGCCAGCGCAAGCCACCAAAATAGCAGAAACAAACGCTTGGTTGTTGGAAAAATAAATTGTGAATTGTGAATTTTAAATTGTGAATTGTGAATGTATACAGGGAATGTTTAAAATTATTCACAAAAAAATCTTGTAAAACTTGTTTTTATAAAAAATAATGTCGTTATTTCAGAAAAATTCTTAATTCTTATCTTTAAATCTTACTAAAAAAATGAAAAAAGCCCTAATTCTTGCTAGTTTGTGTGCCGTAGTAGTATTTTCTTCTTGCGGTTCTAAAAAAGGAAAATGGAACGACAAAGACAAAAAAGCGTTTGCTGAAAAATGCGCAACAGATGCAAAAGGTAAAGGTGGAATGGATGATGCAAAAGCAAAAGCCTTCTGTGATTGCGCTCTTCCAAAAGCTGAAGCAGCTGAAGAAAGTGCAGAAAAATTTGCTGCTAATACGGCAGCAGGTGATGCAGTTGCAAAAGATTGTATAAAATAATTTTCTTGTTGTTTATTTCTTCACAAACAACATACAAAAAACGCTTAATAAATGATTTAAAAACCATTTATTAAGCGTTTTTGTTTGCTTTGTCTTTGTTTTATCCTAATTTATCTAAAAAAAAGTATGTTTTGAAAAAAACACGCAACTTTTAGCATAATTCTTTCGTATTTTGGGTTACATTGGTATTATCTTTGGGATAAATAACAAAGAAAAACTAAACTTCAATATTACGGGAATATGAAGGAAACAAATAAAACTATGTTAGAAGACACAAATAATCAAGAGCAAATTAGGGAAAATATCACAGAAAAAGATTTTTTGGCACATTTCAACAATCAAGAGTTTGAATTATTGTCAAAATGGTTGGTAAAAACTGCCCTAGAGGACATCAGCAAAACAAATATTCACCCGTATTTGCGTGTGCAAGCAGAGCAAGCCTGCGAAAGTATTTTGATGAGCAACAAGCATAAAAACCGTTCTTATCAAGATTTTTTGCGTGGTGCAAAACTTGCTACCAAAGTAATAGCCCTCGCTATTCCCAACTCAATAGATACGTATTACTATTCTACTACAGAATCAGGTTCAATTACAAATTAAAAATTACAGTCAAATACAAAAAAGACAAATACATCAACTGTATTTGTCCTTTTGTCTTTTTATCTTGCAGGTAAAATCTTTCCTACACATTCCCCAAAACCAATTCTTACGCCATCTTTTTCAGAGTAAGCACGCATAATGATAGTATCTCCGTCGTGCAAAAACTTTCTTTCAGAGCCGTCATGTAGAAGTATTGGTTTAGTTCCTTTCCAAGAAAGCTCAAGCATTGAACCATAAGAAGAAGGTTCTGCGCCACTGATAGTGCCAGAGGCATACAAATCACCCACATTTATTGGGCAACCATTGATAGTATGGTGTGCTAATTGTTGAGAAATATTCCAGTAAAGGTATTTAAAATTACTTTTGCAAAGTAGCATTTCAGTATCAGAATTGACTGGCTTTATTGCTACTTCTAGTTTTATATCAAAAGTACGTTTTCCATTTGTTTTCAAGTAATCAAAAATTTCTACATCTTGTGTAGGTGAATTTGTACGGTAGTTTTCTATTGCTTCTATTGTTACGACCCACGCTGACATAGTTGAGGCAAAATTTTTCCCCAAAAATGGTCCTAATGGTACGTATTCCCAACTTTGTATATCACGAGCAGACCAATCATTGAACAATACAAAACCAAAAATATAATCTTCTGCATTCATTGCTGCCACGCTGTCGCCCATTTCTGTACTTTTGCCAACAATAAAGCCCATTTCAAGCTCAAAATCAAGCAAACGAGTAGCACCAAAAGAAGGATTTTCGTGTCCTTCTGGCTTAAATTGCCCTTTTGGTCTGATAATATCTGTCCCTGACACAACAATAGAGGACGTTCTGCCGTGATAGCCCACAGGCAAATGTTTCCAGTTAGGCAAAAGTGCGTTGGCAGGGTCTCTAAACATTGTACCAACATTGGTAGCGTGTTCTATGCTAGAATAAAAATCAGTATAATCTCCAATTTGGACTGGTAGGTGCATTTTTACCTTAGAAATATGCTTAACTACCTCGTTGCGGTCATCTGGATAATCTCGTAGCTTTGAATTACCTTCTTTAAGCAAATCCATTACACGTTGGCGCACTCCTAAAGTAGTTGATTTGCCCAATGCAATAAAGTTATTAAGCGTTTTTTGGTGAAAAACAGTAGATTCTGGGATAACCAAACCATCAAAATAGCCAAGTTCCATTAGCATACTTAGGTCTATGACGTGGTCGCCTATGCGCACACCTACACAAGGCGCATCACCACTTACAGAAAAGATACCAAAGGGTAAGTTTTGCAAAGGAAAATCACTATTTGCAGGCACTTCAATCCAAGAATTTATCATTTTATTTTAGCTATTTTTGTTGTGTTTTTGACTAATTATTATCAATTTTTTTAAGTGTATCTTTTTGCAGACTATCTTTTTTTATTTTGAGAGAATCTTTTTCTGATTTTTCTAAATCTTCCTCCAAATCTTCTTTATAAGTGGTTGTATCTTTGTTGAAAGCAGGGATTTTCTTGTCTTTTTTAGTTTTGTCTTCTTTACTTTTTTCTGAATGTTTGGAAAACAACGAAATATCCGTGCCTATTCCTACCAAAATAGCCACAAATGCAAAAACACTTAGCAAGCGTGCAAAGCCCTTATTATTTTTTTTGAATAAGAAAATAGAAATAACAAAAAAAGCAGGTACAATGACCACTACGGCACTTATTGTGCCAATAGGAACAAAACCATCAAACATAAATAGGTGAGAAAAATAATTTTCCGAAAATTACAGTTTTTTTTTGAAAATATAGTGTTATTGGATAAAATAATTTGTTTTTTGTTACAGTAGAAACATGAATAACATAATTTTTTTTAAGAAAGGCATCATTTAATAAAAACACTAATGTCAAAAAAAATAGAAAAAAATATTGATAATCAACAAGATAACCTACAAGAGGCGCAAAAAAGTATCAATGTTTATGCTAAATATGCTGGGCTTGCTGGGCAACTTTTTGCGACTATTGGGCTAGGCGTTTGGGGGGGCATTTTGCTAGACAAGTATTTTAGTTTGAACTTTCCTATATTTACAGTTGTTTTATCCTTAACTGCTTGTATTGGAGCTATGGTTTTGGTCATTAAATCTGTACCAAAAGCCTAAAACAATACTAAATGGTATTAAAAGTGTTAAAATAAAAAATTCAAATAATCAGCAACCCCTAATAAATATTTGGTACATTTTTTGGTGCATTCAATATAATGTTAGGTAGTTGAGGATAATAAAAGATTTGGTTATCCATGGAAATAGCTTTACAAAAAATTTCTACAGCTTGGGGAGAATTTGAATTTGCGGCTCAAAATCATTTTGAAGAACAAATTATCTTTGATAAAGATTTTCAACAAGGATTTTTCTTTGGCAAACCTCGCAGAGGACACCCAGAAGGGCACGTCATTAAGCATATTGATGAGGTTTTGGGCAATGTTGAAAAAATGTATCCTTATGTAAGTTCGCAGGATTATGCTCGTTTGCGCCTTATCACGCTCGTACACGACACTTTCAAATACAAAGTTGATGCCCCACTTCCTTATATGAAGGCAAATAATACTTATACCAAATTTAGTGACCACGGCTGGTTGGCAAGCATTTTTACAAAAAAATATCTTTCTGATGAAGGCGTTTTGCTTGTTACAGAATTTCACGACGAAGCGTATTTTGCTTGGCGTGAGGGCGGTTGGCATCAAAATTGGGAAAAAGCAGATGAAAGATTGGCTAAATTAGTCCAAAAAATGCAAAATCATTTACAATTATATTATCTCTTTTTCAAATGTGATACCTCCACAGGCGACAAAGACCCTAATCCTGTGCTTTGGTTTGAAGAAAAACTTAAAGACAAGATTAACATTATTTCAATTACGAATTAACAATTACGAATTACGGCTTTTTGATATGATTTTATTACAAGGTGCAGGTAATGATATATTTTCATTATTAGGAATATTTGTTTTTTTGATATTTATTATTATACCTGCAATTACCATTATAAGAACAAGAAAACATATCAAAAGCATACCAGAAAAGAAAATAACAACAACGCATTTTATTCTCATTTCACTGAAAAATCTATTATTTGCTATAACAGTTGTAACAATAGTAGGCTTTTCTATCTTTGTTTTGTTAGATATTTTGTAACGGACTTATAATCAAAATCTTGTATTTACTTCATACCTCACACTTCACATCTCACACCTCATTATGATGTACTACAATACCAAAGACGTGAACGCACTTTTGCGCAATAGACGTTCTTCTTATTCTTCACAATTTGACCCTATTGTGCGTACTATTCCTAAAAAGATAGTAGAAGAAATCCTTATAAATGCTACTCACGCACCCAATCACGGCAAAACAGAGCCTTGGCATTTTGTTGTTTTTGGAGGAGATGGACGAAGAAAACTTGGAGAATTTCAGGCAAAACTCTATAAAGAGCTTGCAGAAAAAGAAGGCAATTTTGATGAAAATAAATTTATCAAATTGTTAGAAACACCTTTAAAAGCCTCTCACGTCATTGCTATTGGTATGAAAAGGCAAGAATCTGGCAAAATCCCTGAAATAGAAGAAATTTCTGCGGTGGCTTGTGCCGTTCAAAATATTTATCTTTCTGCTACTGCCTACGGTTTGGGCGGATACTGGGGAAGTGGTGGCATTACGTATGTGCCAGAAGCAAAAAGTTTTTTTGGTTTGGGCGAAAATGACCAACTAATGGGCTTTTTTTACCTTGCTTTTGTCGTGAAAGCATCACCAGAATACGTTAGAAAGCCACTTTCTGAAAAAGTAACTTGGGTAGAGTAACAGCCAAAAACCTTCAAGGTCTTAAAGACTTTGAAGGTTTAATTATCAAATTTTATTACATTATTTCGGTTCTACTAAGATTTATACGGGAATCACATTTTCTTAAATTGTTACTTTGTATTTAGCCCCAGCGGGGCGAGATATTTATAGCAAATAATAAATATGCCACCCCACTGGGGTTAAATACATTTTTCGTGTTTTGTTTTTCTATAAATATGCCGCCCCGCTGGGCTAAATACATTTTTCGTGTTTTGTTTTTCTATAAATATGCCGTCCCGCTGGGACTTAAATACAATATTGCTCCTAAAAATACTCCAAAATATTGCTAAATAAAGACTTTTTAAAACTTCTCCGTATAAATCTTAGTAGAACCATTATTTCTTAGGAAATGCCATTCTAAGTTTTATTTCAGTTAATTTTCTTTTAGAATTAAGAGAAAAATCAGCTTTTTGATACCAATCATAATAAGACGGTTCTGCTTTCAAAACATCTTCCACAGGTCGTCCTTTGTGTTTTCCTATATTAAAAACTTCTACGCCATCTTTAAAAACCATAGAATTAGCAAAATCTACCAAATTTTCTGCCGTAAGGTTATGCAAATGTTGCATATCATTCTTTACAGGCACAAACTCAACCTTATTTCTATCTTTAATCATCATATTTTCGTACTTCAAAACTTGTGCCTCCAAAACCTCAAAAGTAGCTAGTGTATCTGCTTCTGCGGTATGTGCACCTTCCAAATCTTTCTGACAATAAAATTTATAAGCGGCACTCAAAGTGCGAGGTTCCATAAGGTGATAAATTTTTTGTGCATCTATCAAATTGCGCCCATTCGTAGAGAAATCAAGCCCAATACGTAAAAATTCTTCTACCAACATAGGCAAATCAAAACGCAACATATTGAAACCTGCAAGGTCGCAACCTTCCAAAAATTTACTTAAATCTTTAGCAATCAGCTTAAAAGTAGGTGCATCTTTGACGTGTTCGTCATAAATGCCGTGAATCATACTTGTTTCTAATGGAATAGAACGCTCTGGATTGATTTTCTTAGTTTGAATGATTTTATCACCATTGGGCATTATTTTGATGAAAGAATATTCTACAATTCTATCATTTACTACGCTTATACCTGTAGTTTCTAGGTCAAAAAATACAAGAGGTTTTTTAAGATGCAACATTAAATTTATTTTTCTGATTGATTTCTAACTATTTTTGTTAATTTTCCACAAAAATAACATATTTTATTGATTTTTTTTTACCTTCACAAAATAATCTTACCAATTATGGTATAAAATAAGTCCTTACTAAACTTCCCGAAAGTTTCCAACTTTCAGAAAGTTATCCCAAAATCCTGATTATGAAACAGTTTTTTACTTTCTTTTGGCTACTTTTTTTGTGTATTCCTACATATATATACGCACAAAATGTGCCTACAAACACGAATGAATCCCGTTTGGAAGCCATTTTGCTTAATTCTGGCGTTTTTGTGGTGTTTGTGGTCCTTTTTATGGGACTTATCATTTTTTTTAGGAATAGAACGCAAAACTCTCAATTTAAAAAGCAAAATGATACAATGCGCTCACAAGCACGTGAAATAGTCAAATCAAATACGGAATTTATTAAGCTAAAAACACGTGCAGATGAGCTAGAACACGAAAAAAATAGCGTAATTAGTATTGTATCTAATGATTTGAAAAAACCGTTTAACCGTATTATTTCATTAGTGGATTTGATACGTTTGGAAGGAATAGAAAAACTTAGCCAAAATCAAGTAGAATATTTGGGTAAAATGAGCCAAGTGGTACAAGATGGACTTATTATTATTCAAAATCTGTTGGACAGTAAAGTGATTGAAGACTACAAAAAAGAAATCCAAATAGAACGCTTAAATATCATTACAACCATTCAGCAAGCAATAAAACGACACAAAGGTTATGCACAAACCAAAAATATTAACATAGAATTTGTACCTAGCAAAAGCAAAATAGAATACCGTACAGATGAGTTTTTTTTGACACGCATTACTGAAAATCTTATTTCAAACGCTATAAAATTCTCACCAGAAGGCAAAAAAATATACGTTAAATTGCGAGATAATGAAGAAAATGTCCGTTTGGAGGTGAAAGATGAAGGTTTAGGGATTTGTGTAGAAGACCAAGCAAAACTTTTTATCAAACATCAAATCTTCAAAAATAGAGCAACCGCAGGAGAAAGTTCGTCTGGGCTTGGTTTGTCTGTGGTCAAGTCGCTTGTAGATGGGCTAAACGGCAAAATTTGGTGCGAAAGCCAAGAAGGTAAAGGCTCAACTTTCATTTTGGAACTGCCTAAAAATGTAGTGAAATACTATTAAGTACGAGGTACGAAATAAGAAGTACAAACGTAAAATGGTAGCCATTGTTTGTGTTTTCACAAACAACAATGAGAAGTTATACTATACTAAACAAAATATATGATTAAAATTGAAAATATAAGTAAAAGTTATAAAAAATTACAAGTTCTCAAAAATATCAATTTACACATACAAAAAGGAGAGGTTTTGGCTATTGTGGGCGCATCTGGTGCAGGAAAAAGTACACTTTTGCACATTATTGGTACACTTGACCGCCCAGATGTTGGAAATGTACTTTTCAATGACCAAAATATCACCCAATTATCAGAAAAGGGACTTTCTACACTAAGAAATAATAAAATTGGTTTTATTTTTCAGTTTCATAATCTTTTACCTGAATTTACGGCACTAGAAAATGTTTGCTTGCCTGCGTGGATAGGCAAAAAGGACGAAAAAACTACTCGTGAGCGTGCCAAAATGCTGCTTGAAATGCTAAATTTAGGCGAAAGAATAAACCATTTTCCTTCACAACTCTCTGGCGGTGAGCAACAACGTGTGGCGGTGGCTCGTGCCTTAATCAATTCTCCTGATATTGTACTTGCTGATGAACCTAGTGGCAATTTGGACTCCAAAAATGCACAAGAATTACATCATATTTTCTTTGATTTGAGAGAAAAATTTAACCAAACTTTCGTGATTGTTACGCACAATGAAACACTCGCAAAAATGGCTGACCGTACCATTGTTTTGCAAGATGGGAATATTATTTAATAATGTATCATATTGATTATCAATATGATAGCAAGTATTCTGCATTCATTCACAATTCACAATTCACAATTCACAATTTAAAAATGGATATTCTTAAAAAAATGTTTGTTTTAATCTAAATTTTTTCTAATTTTGCACCTCAATTTAAGAATTTAGTTGTAAGACTTAAATTAGAAATTTAGTAAAAAACTATTAAGACTAATTTACGAAAGCTAGTTATACCAAAATGGCAAAAAAAGACATCAAAGATGTAGCAAATGCTAACGCAGACACTACCAACAATATTACTACTGACGTGCAAACACCAGTACAAAATGTTCCTCAACTTAACGCAGATGGTACTCCTTTTGAGGGAGAAGTGGAAGTAATGAGTGATAATATTTGGGAAAACCCAGAGATTGCACTTGACAAAACAGAGGATTTTGTACAAAAAAATTCTAAAGTAATTGTTACGGTACTTGTAGTGGCACTTGTGGCAACCGCTGCGTTTTTTGGCTACCGTTATGTAGCGCAAAATCAGCAAGAAGAGGCTTTAAAGCAGCTTTTTCCTGCGGAATTTAACTTTGAAAAAGATTCTTTAAAAACACTTCTTAAAGGAAATGGTAATAATTTGGGCGTTGTGAAAATTGCTGATGATTATTCTATGGCAAAAGCTAGTAATGTTGCAGAACTTATTGCAGCAACGGTTTATATGCGTGATGGAAAATTCCAAGATGCTGTAAATCAGTTAGATAAGTTTTCTTCTGATGATATGATTGTGCAGGCTCGTGCCTATTGCTTGCGTGCAGATGCCGCTATGGAACTTACAAAATATGAAGATGCTATCAATTTTTATAAAAAAGCTGCTGACCATTATCCAAATAAATATTTCACCCCTATTTATTTGATGAAATTGGCTCTTGCTTATGAAAGCAACAAAAATAAAGAAAAAGCTATTGAAATCTATAACGAAGTGGTAAGCAAATACCAAGATTCACAAGATGCTACAACAGCAAAAAAATATAAAGCAATGCTTGAAAAATAGTCATAATGGACTAGTTTAAGGTGTAAAAAATAGAAAAATAACGTGGAAAAGCCTAACTATTTTAGTTAGGCTTTTTTGTGGATTTCTTGTAGTCGTTTGTGAAGACACAAACAACGGCTGCGGGAATGCACTACAAATAAATTCCTAATTTTGTATTTCTTAGTGCTTACTTAGTGTGTATTTCTTAATGAACTTAGTGTTAAAAAAAGAAGTAAGGTACTACTAAGTTTATTTGCTAGAATAAACTTTGAGTTCAAAAACGCAATCTTTCAATTTTTTGATTTGTTGAGGGCGTTTGAGATATTGCAACTGGTTATAAACAGGTAATTGTATGTTGCTTTCTGGGTGATTTTTTGAGATAGAATCAATGATAGCACGTACATATTGCGACTTTATGGCAAATGCTGCACCGTCTTCATTGGTGTTTTTGCCTGTAATAATTCCAATTAAATTGCCTTTTTCATCTAAAAGTGGGCTTCCACTATTACCTGGATTTACAGGAATAGAAATTTGATACGCAACAGAATCACCTTCAAAGCCACTTTTTGAACTTACAGAACCTTCACCATAAACCATATCTTCGTGTGGATAAGCCAAAGTAAAGACTTCTTCACCCAAATCAGCCACATCAGAACGCAAAGCATAGGGAAGTTTTCCAAAACCTTTAAAATTATCATCTACAATCTTCAAAATAGCCAAATCTTGAATTTTATCTTCATAAAAAACAGCTACTTTTAAGCGTAAAACAGAGTCTTTTTTGCCTGCAACACCATCTATTTTTGCCTCCACGTACATTACATTATTTTTGTCAATAGTGTGGCGGTTTGTTATCAAAAAACCATTTGAAGAAATTAGAAAAGCAGTTGCTGTATAATTTACTTTCTTAGGTTCGTTGATGTCTTTTGTTTGTTCTACTAGGTCTGCTTGTGTTTTTTTGACTTTTTCAATATCTTTTTTAAGAGATTTGTAATAGCCAATTTGTTGATTTTCTAGTGTATTAAAATGATTATTATTCCAAAGTACGCCAAAAACCGTAAATACTGCCACAGATGCAGCCACCGCAATAGTTGGAAGATGTTTTTGGAAGAAATTTTTGATACTTTTTGCTTTATAAAACATCACAGTAGGCTTTTCCATTGTAGCGTGGAAACTTTCTAATTGTAGTTTTATTTTTTTGCGGTTGCCATACATTTGCAAACTTTCCATAAAGCTACGATGCTCGTTTACTTCTGCCAAGAAATCAGGATTTTGTTGCATTTTTGCTTCAAAATCTGTATTTTCTTGTGCTGTAAGTCGGTTATTGAGATAATTCTCTATTTGTTCGTATTTGGTGGTAAGGCTCATTTTTGTAGTATTTTCTCAACTAATTGTGAATTTTAAATTTTAAATTGTGAATGTTTTTAGTCGTTTTTAGTCTATAAACAATGACAAAAACTTCGTATTTATGTGTATGCTTGAAAAAATATCTTTTTCAGCCTCATAAGACACTTATATTTTTGTGTTTTTGTGTTGTCGGAGTTAGTGTAGCCCATTTTCTCTGTAATTTCTGCCATAGATTTTTCTTCTATATAAAAATCTGTCAAAATGGTTGCACAAGGCTCTCCAAGCTGTTTCATAGCTTCTTCCATACACTTAAACTGTACTTCTTTTTCTGTATTGTCGTTATCTTCTCCTTGTTCAAAAGGGATAAATTCTTCAAAATCTTCTATTTTTCTTATATATTTTTCTTTGTTTCTAAGGACTTTTAGCCACATTTTTCTGCAAATGGAGTAGATGTAGGTCTTTATTTGGCAAGTCAGCAAAAAATGCGGCTCTTGTAGTTTTTCATAGAAAAGTACAATTGCCTCTTGATAAATATCTTTTGCTTCTTGTTCTGTGCCGTTGTTTTGCAAAATAAAATGGGCAATACTTCCATAATACCGCTTATACAAAAGTTCTAGGGCTTGCGCGTCGTGTTCACGTATGCCTGCAATAAGGTCTTTTTCGTCTATGGCTTGTGTTATCAAGTGCGTAGAAAATTTAGTAAAATTTGTTTTTAGTACAGTATTTCCACGAAAATTACTCATTTTAGTTGATATTAACAAATGAAGACAAAAGCACACATTATATTATGCTATCATTATTTTCTCTTAATGCTGATTACTGCAAAAAGTAACCCGTTGATTAGACTATTTGTCTATTTATTTTTTGTATCAAAGATAGATAATATTATTTAGAATGATTATAAATTACACTACCTTTAAAAAATAAATGCTCAAAAGCTTGTTTGCAAATTTGCAAATTTGCAAATTTGCAAATTTGCGAGAGTAAAAATATTTCTACTAATTTCAAAGTTTTTTATAACATTCTAATTCCTAAGTAAATGAAACGAAAAATGATTTTTGCCCTGCTACTTGCAGGTATGAGCTTTTTAGCTCCAAATATATTGGACGCACAAGTGGCTTGCTCCTCTGCTTGTGGAGGTGGAAGCATAGTAAGTTGTACTGGCACAGTATCTTGTACTGCAACCAGTGATGGAGTAGCTTGTGCAAATGCTCCTGGACGTGGTGTTACTATTAAAAGATGTCCAAAAGTAGTAGCCGAAGCCTAAACCAAAATAAAAAGCAGGTTGATGCATTTTTAACTTGCTTTTTCATTGAAACCATTTTATAAATGAAAAATAAAGTATATCTAATAATCAGTCTATTTTCTATTTGGGGTTGTAATATATCTAAGCAGGAGGATTATTCTGTCCAAAAAATAGAAAATATAGAACTTTCACCCATAAAAACACTTAATAGAATTTCTGACACCATTTTAATAGGGCAAATGTCTGCTATCAATGTAGAAGACAACATTATTATGCTTGCTGAGAGTAGTAAATCACGTATCTTGGTAACAGATACAAATTTTAACCTAAGATATATTTTAGGAAATACTCGTGGGGCAGGTCCTGGCGAGTTTAATCATGTCTTTAGCCCTATTATTAGAAACAATAAAATTTATGCATATGATCAAGGAAACCAACGGATTAACATTTTTAATAAAACCAAGGGAGAATTTATCAAAAGTATAAAGTTAGCTGATAGGATATCTTCTACTACCTATGATTTTTTTTTAGATAAAGAAAATAATATTTACTTTCCAACAGACCCAGAAAAAGATGGTAAAGTATTTCTGAAACTAGACAGTAATGGGGTCATTATTAAAAAATTTGGAAATACATTACTAAAAGCTGATAATATTGCAGAACAAACTAACAGTAATTACAGGGAGTTAGCAGTAGAAAATGATAGAATTATTACTATTGCAACAAGTTTAGGTATAGTAGAATTATTTGATTTAGAAGGAAATAAAATTAGCTCTTTTGATATTTCTAACTACGAACCTATTAAAACCACAGAAAAATTGGTTAAGGAAGATGCAAAAAACAATCCTGAGCAAACTTCAATTTTGAACTTATCAGTTTATGTTAGAGGAAACGAAATTTTCGTACCAATTGCAGATAGAAGCACACAAGATGTAAATAGTATTACACAAGTTTTAGTGTTTAATTGGTCTGATAAATATTGTAAGCTATCTAAAAAAATATCATTTAAGACTAATAAAGATGATAATGGGCAAATATGTATGGTATTATTTCCAACAAGAGATAAAAAATATGTCTATATGCAAGGATTAGTTACTAAGCAACTCTACGTCTTTAAAATGCCATAAGCTTATCCTACTTTTTTATATTAAAGCCTTTCTTCTTCGTGAAAAAGTAACCCACTACTTAGGATTTTTTTGCTATTTCATTGCAGATTATTTAGAATGATTCTAAATTAAAAGTATTTTGTATTTTGTATTTTGTATTTTGTATTTTGTATTTTTGAGAAGTTAATTTAATTGTTGCTGTAAAAGTTCCGTTGCAAATTATTTAGTAATAACTTGCAGCTATCAAAGTAATTGCTAATGACCCATTTGAAGACCACGACATACCAT
>JAYUKY010000020.1:0-19195 GCA_043764015.1 Raineyaceae bacterium | reverse complement strand
AATACTTTTATAATCAAATAGTTATAGCATTATTTTTTGCAAAAGGTATCAAAAAAACCGCCGTTGTTTGTTGTTTTAGCGCAGCGACACCAACAACGAATTAATAATATATTTGTAGATACGCCACCCAGCGCTCCGCTTGCATATCCATATAGAGCAATGTATTTATTAAAATTAAAGTATAAAAGTAGGAGGAAGTTATCTGCTCTTTTACATCAAAAGAAACATATCAGCCTTCAATTATTCGTGAAGTTATTTTTTTGAGTAATATTTTATTTACTCTCCTTTGGGTCAACGTCATTTTCTCCATTTTTCTTTTGACTTTTCATCTGAAAATATGCTTTAACCATTGTAAGCGTGGTTATTCCTAAGAAAAATAAAATGATATAATGCACATAATTGATGATTTCGGGGTAAATTTCCCCTAAAAAATAACCTCCCAAAGTCAAAAAACTTACCCACAAAACACCACCAACCACATTATAAAGTGCAAAAAGTGGTATGTTCATACGTGCAATACCTGCAAACAAGGGCGCAAATGTACGTATTACGGGCAGAAAACGCCCAATAATTAGTGCTTTTCCACCATATTTTTCAAAAAAATCTTGTGTATTGGTTACGTATTTCTTCTTAAAATACCAACTATCTGGTTTATCTAAAAAAGCACCACCCACAGAACGCCCAAAAAGGTAGCCTGTGAAATTGCCCAAAATAGCTGCAGAAAGAATACAAGTGAACAAAAACCAAATATTTACTTGCAAGTAAGCAACGCAAAAAAGCCCAGCTAAA
Organism: Raineyaceae bacterium; assembly: GCA_043764015.1. Lineage (GTDB taxonomy): Bacteria > Bacteroidota > Bacteroidia > Cytophagales > Thermonemataceae > JANYGM01. Next base: position 18,406 of record JAYUKY010000020.1, on the reverse strand, counting down.
AACAGCAAATAATCTCCTGGCAAAAAGAAACAGAAAAACCAACCAGTTTCTAAGTAAACAATCAGCGTAATAATCCAAACGCCACCTTCTTTTACGAGTTGTTTAGCATCTAAAAGCATTTTAAAGAAATCCCAAATATCTGACATAATTTTAGGTACGAAGTACGAGGTTAGAAGTACGAAATTTTTGAAGTTAGAAGTTTTTTGAAGTTAGAGATACGAAGTTTTTTGTATTCTCGTACCTCGTACTTCAAACCTCAAACTTTGCTTTTAATGTCTTCATAATCAATACCATTGTGTGTTTGCGACAATACACATTCACCATTTTTTATAAGTAATATTTGTGGCGACTGATGCACCACATCAAAAACGCTTGCAATGGCGTTAGAAATAGGACGGAAAGACAACAAATCAAGATAAAAAGTTGCGACTTCTTTCATTTCTGCATCTTTCCATTGGCGTTCTAAGCGTGAGAGTGCGCTTTTGCTGATAGAACAAGTTGTACTATGCTTAAAAAGCAGTACAGGTTGCTCAAAAGACTGTTTTTTTATTTCTTCTAATTGTGCAATATCTTGCAGATTTATCCAATTCATTTTTAATTTGTTTATTTTTAATTTTTTAACACTAAGAACATTAAGAAATACACACAAAGTAAACACTAAGAAATACACAAAAACATCAAAAAAACATTTAAAATAATATAGTACAATGACTATTAGCATTTGTATTTAATTCACAACTCACAACTCACAACTATTTTGCGTTCATTAAATCTTCAATTTCTTCTGCTTCTAGTGGGATATTTTTCATTAAATCTTTATTTCCTTTTTTAGTAATCAAGATGTCGTTTTCCAGACGAATACCTAATTTTTCTTCTCTAATATAAATACCTGGTTCACAGGTAAATACCATTCCCGCCTCAAATTTGCGGTTTCTGTCGCCCACATCGTGAACATCTAAACCTAAATGATGGGACGTTCCATGCATAAAATATTTCTTGTATGCAGGCATTCTTTTATCTTCATTTTCTACTTCAACAAGTTTCAAAAGTTTGAGGTCAATCAGTTCTTTTGTCATCATCTCGCCCACTTCTTTATGATAATCAGCAATAATATTTCCGACTTTCAAAAGTGCTGTTGCGCCTTTCATTACACGCAAAACGGCATTATAAACATCTTTTTGACGTTTGGTAAATTTGCCACTTACGGGCAAACATCTAGTCAAATCAGAGGCATAATTAGCATATTCTGCCGCCACATCAAGCAAAATAACGTCCCCTTTTTTGCATTGCTGATTGTTTGCAATGTAATGCAATACGCAAGCATTCGCTCCAGAGGCAATAATTGGCGTATAAGCAAAGCCACGAGAACGGTTGCGCAAAAACTCGTGAGAAAGTTCTGCCTCAATTTCGTATTCCCAAACATCAGGCTTAACAAAATTCAAAAGCCTTCTTAAACCCTTCTCCGTAATGTCGCAAGCCGTTTGGATTTGCTCCACTTCTAAGGCAGATTTTGTGGCACGCAAATACGTCATCACAGGCGCAAGGCGTTTGTAGGTATGTAGCGGGTATTTTTCTTTACAGAATTTCAAAAAACGTGCTTCACGAGTTTCTACTTCAATAGTTGCTCTAAGATGCTCATTTGTAGGCAAATATACATTTTCAGCATCAGCCATCAACATATTAAAAACTCTAGGAAAATCAGTCAGCCAATAAACTGTTTTGATGCCAGAGCTTGCAGTAGTCTGTGTTTTTGAGTATTTATGTCCTTCCCAAATAGCAATTTCTTCACTTGTTTCTTTGACAAAAAGCACTTCTCTATTTTCTTTTTCTTTTGCATCAGGGAAAACCAGCAAAATAGTTTCTTCTTGGTCTATACCACAAAGATAAAAAAGGTCATTATTTTGCCTAAATGGCATAGTTCCATCTGCATTGGTAGGCATTATGTCGTTAGAATTGAAAACGGCAATGGAATTATTATGTAATTCTTTGGCTAATCTTTTGCGGTTTTCTACAAAAAGGTCGGCACTAATTGGCAAATATTTGGTATTCATAAGATAAGAATGTGAGCTGTCAATGTTGAATAACGCCAAATTAAGTATTTTTATTGTAGAATACCAATAATAGCAGAAAATATTTTAATGATATTTTTCAAAAAACATTTTGTATTTTTTTTTATCAGTTGTTTTATGTATGTTTGCGCTAATACAAAAGTGAAAAAAATTGAACTGAAATTAGAATTATATATGAAATAATAATTTAATGTTAATCAATATTCTACAATCAAAATATTGCAAATAAAATTCTTCCTATAAATAAAAAAAATGAAACTAATAAAAATATTCATAATTCTTCTTATCACGGTTTTTATCTTAGCAATTATCAAAAGTAGCTATGATTTATTTGTTTTTGATGATAATCTTGCCAAAGATATGAACATTGTGGAAATCAGTCAAAAATTAAAAATTACAAGTCAAATCTTGTTTTTAAGTATTCCTGTTGCTACGGCTTTTGCTTGTGGTTTGCTTTCTGTGATGCTGGTGGGCTTTCTTTCTGCCAAAAATAGAGAACTTAAAGAGAAAAGAAATATCAAAACCTCTGCTGAAAATAATGGTCAGAATGGTGATTTGAGTAATAATGATTTTTTCAAAACAAAAGATTTGACAACTATTCAAGCCATTATTACTAATAATAAAGAAAATAAAACAAAATTATATGAAAAAATACTTTCATCTGTTTGTGAGGAACTAAAAGCCTCACAAGGCGCACTTTATCTTTATAACAGAACAGAACAAAAACTAACATTTGCAGCAGGTTATGCTTATTACAAGCCCGAAACAAAAGAAGAAGGCTACGAATTAGGAGAAGGAATTATTGGACAAGTAGCAAAAGACGCTAAAACGCTCATTATCAATACTGTACCAGTTGGTTATGTGAAAATAATTTCTGGTTTGGGAGCGGCAACTCCCACAAGCCTAATGCTTGTGCCTATCAAAAATGTTATCAATGATAATTTTGGTGTGATAGAAATAGCTAGTTTTACCCCATTTGAAGAGTATCAACGCAATTTTGTAGAAAAGGTAGCAGAAATCATATTTGAGCAATTAGACTAAGGAATTGTAAATTGTGGATGAATACAAAATAAAGTAAAAAACTTTTCTGAACTTTTAAAAAAACTGTAAAAAAGTTTGTAAATACTAAAAAAAGCGCTATCTTTGCGCTCTATTTATTCAATTTATAACAAATACTCAAATGTACGCAATCGTAGAAATTGCAGGTCAGCAATTCAAAGTTACAAAAGACCAATACCTCTATACTCACCGTTTAGGGGACGAAGTTGGCGCTGACGTGAAATTTGACAAGGTAATGCTTGTTGATAACGACGGTAATATTACCATTGGCGCACCTGTTATTGCAGGAGCTAGTGTGTCTGGGAAAATCCTAGAACACCTTAAAGGAGACAAAGTCATTGTCTTCAAAAAGAAACGTAGAAAAGGCTACAAAAAGAAAAACGGTCACCGTCAGTCACTTACAAAAGTGCATATTAGCGGTATCAATATGTAACTTCTGTACGAACAGAACTCACTAACATTCTTTTAGAAAAATTTTCTCTCAATTATTACTCAAAAAAATCTAAAACAGATTTAAAATTCTTATACAATGGCACACAAGAAAGGGGCTGGTAGCTCAAGAAACGGACGTGAGTCGCATAGCAAACGCCTTGGCGTGAAAGTCTATGGCGGACAAACTTGTATTTCTGGTAATATCATTATCAGGCAGCGTGGAACGCAACATCATCCAGGTAAAAATGTTGGAATTGGAAAAGACCACACACTTTTTGCACTCGTAGCAGGAACTGTACACTTCAAGAAAGGTAAAAACGACCGTTCTTTTGTACACGTTATACCTACAGAAGTAGTTGCAGCTGCAAAAGTATAGTACAATATTAAAAAACACATAAAAATCCCTCTTAAAAGCAATTTTGAGAGGGATTTTCGTTTTAGGTGTTGTTTAAAATATCTATTTATTGCTACCTCATACCTCAAAAATCATTCTCCAACCATTACAAACGCTCCCCAAAAATAGGGATTTTTGTACTTTTGGTAAAGTATTTCTTGTGCATCATCAAAGGATTGGCGTTTTGTTTTGCCTGCTGCCAAGTTACCATAAAAAAGTGTCATCACTTCTTGCGTAGCCACGTCATCTACTTTCCAAAGGCTCATAAGGATTGTTTTTGCGCCTGCCTGCTGGAATGAACGCTGCAAACCATAAACGCCTTCACCATTTTTTATTTCTCCAAGACCAGTTTCACAAGCCGACATCACCACAAGTTCTGTATCATCTAAATTCAGATTAAGTGCCTCCTGTGCTGTCAAAACACCATCTTCTCCTTCTTTTATTTCTCCACGCAAACCTTTTTCAGCATCTTTCAATAAAAGTCCACTTCTCAAAAGCGGATTTTCTCTAAATTTATCTGCGTTATCTTTGTCAAAATTTTCAGTATCTCCCAAAAAGAAACCGTGAGTAGCAATATGCAGTATATCAGGATTTTTAAGGGCTTTTATAGTGCCTTCTTCCGCCTGATTTTCCAAATAATTAGTTACTTTTATCTTTTTATCAGTCAGAATTTTAGAAATATTATTGACTTCTGTTTTTGTGCCTTCCAAAATGGCAATAGTACCAGAATTTGGATTAAAAAACCGCTGTGTAGTATCCATTTTGGCAGAAAAAGACAAACTTCTTTCTTCTTTTGTAGTAGAAATTTTGTCATTTTTTTGCGCATAATTAGGATAACCAAACAGATGAATTTGATAATCTTTGAAGTTTTTGCGTTGTTTTTTGGCATTTTCAGCGTATTTTATCAAATCTTTGGAAGACGAAAGTAGTTGTACTTGTGTTTCATTTCTCAAATACGCTTTTGTAGCAGGATTTTGGAGTGTTACAAGGTTTATTTGATGATAAACGCCATCTGGCACAAAATAAACTTTCTTTGCATCACCTAATTTTGCTTTAATATCTGCCCAAAAAGCATTATAAGATGCTTTATCTTCCTTCTTAAACTTAATATTATTCTTGTAATACGCTATTGCATCAGTTTCTAGTTCTATTCCGTTGGGGAGTACGACCATTTCAGGCTGATTTTGCGTTGTGGGCGTAATGATAAGTGCCATATAAGAAGGTTCGTAGATAGTTTTTATCTTAAAAATAGAATCCGCTTTGACAACAAAGGTCTTTATTTTACTCTCTTTGACCTTATTTGTTACTGATTGCACTTTAAAAGTACATTCTTTGGGGTCAAAAAGTTTAGATACTTCTTCTTTGGTCTTTCCTTTGGTTGTTTTGCCGTTTATTTCCACAAAAACATCTCCTGTACGTAGTCCAGCCTTATAGGCGGGCGTATTTTCTCCCATTGTATTTTCTATTTCATAATTGCCGTCATCTGTGGGAATATAAAAAATGCCTTTTCCAATAAAATTAAAGACTTTTATTTCCTTTGGTTGCGTAAAACGACTAACTTCAACAAGCACTTCACTTGCTTTTAGTTGCTTTTGAACATCTTTCCAAGTATATTTAGTCTTATCATTAGCTTTTGCAAAGAGTTCAGACTTTAAAGAAAGGGATTTTTCTAGTTCATTGGCTTCTGTTTGGAGTTTTTCAGTAGAAATATTTTGCTTTTTACGCTCTTCTGCATTCATTTGAAGGGCTTTTGCATACTTTGTGCGTGTATCTTTCCAATTTTCATAGAGTTTTTTGAGTTCTTTGTCGTTAGAGTTTTGTATTCTTTCTCTCATTTTTTGTGTACTACTAAAAAGTAGCCCTTTTGTAGCCAAAGAATTGTTAAAAGACCACGCAGTAAGCGTTGGAATTTCTTTATTTGCTTTTGTTGTAAAGGCGTTACACACTTCCAAATCATAAGAAAACAGCGCAAAATATAAACTTTTTTCTTTTTCAGAGAGATTAGCAAAATTATTTTCTATTTGTGCTATAATTACTTGACTAGCTTTCTGATAATAGATATTTGCTTGTTGATAATTACCCTGTTTTTCATACAAACCAGCTAAATTATCCACAAAAACTTTATAAGTTGGATGATTTTCTTCCAAAGTATTCTTTAGAATATTTACTCCTTCCAAATAAAGTTTTTCTGCTTCTTTATATTTTTTTGTATTGCTGTATATTAGTGCCAAATTATTGAGAGAACCAGCATAAAGTTCGTTATTTTCTCCTAAAAGTTGCTTTCTTATGCTCAAAGCTTCTGTATAAAAAGGCAATGCTTTGGTATAATCTTTCTTTCTTGCATAAAATGCACCCACAGTATTGAGTACGTTGGCATAATTAAGACTGTTTTTGCCTTGATTTTTTTGACTTAAATCCAGCATTTCTAGTATGTAAGGCTCTGCATCTGTAAAATAATATTGTTCTGAATACAATACACTCAAATTGTTAAGCGTATTGATATAATTTTGATGATTTCTTCCTTCTGATTTTTCTCTAATACTCAAGTTTTGTAAAAATATAGTTTCCGCTTTGTTATAATTACCTTGCTGAAAATACAAATTTCCCAAAGATTCTAATATACTAGCCAAATTAAGGTGATTTTCACCAAAAATAGAAGCTTTTATACTCAAACTTTGCTTATAAAAAGCCTCTGCTTTGGTAAAATCTCCTTTATTTTTGTATAAAGTACCCAAACTTTGTAAAGAAGAAGCGTAATCATTACTATTTTTACCTACTTTTTTTTGACGAATATCCAAACTCTTTTGATATAAAGCTTCTGCACTTACATATTTACTTTGTTCATTATGCAAATTACCCCAACTGTTCAACAAATTAGAATAATTAAGACTATCATCTTTATTGAGGTTTTGTTTATAGATATTTTCTACCTCTTTAAAACTTGTCTCAGCTCGCTCATATTTCCCTTGACTGAGGTATAAAATAGCCAAACTATGCAAAGAACTCACATACAGCCAATTATTTACACCTAAAGCCTTAGTTATGGTAGCAACTTCCGCATATAAAGCCTCTGCTTTGGTATAATTACCTTGTTTTTGGTATAAATTAGCCAAAATAGTGCAAGTAGAAGCGTAATTTTCGTGTTTTTTACCAAATTCTTTTTCTGCAATAGTCTTTATTTTCTCATAAGTAGCCAAAACTTCAACAAATTTACCTTCTTCAAAGAGTTTGCTAGCTTTCGCAACAAGTAAATCATATTCTGTAGCTTTCTTTTGGTCATTTTCAAATACATATTCTTCCAAAATTTCTCCTTTTTCACTCAGTTTTTTATACTTTCCTTCTCTTATTCCAGCTAAAAAAGTGTATTCAGACTCTATTTTACCGCTTGGATAATACCAATTCCAAGTACCATCTTTCTTTCCAGCCAAAAATTTGCCTTTTGCGCTTAGTTTCCCGTTTGTTTGGTAATAAATAGCAACTCCGTTTTCTACTCCATTGAGATAAGTTATTTCATTTTTCTTTAGATTTGTCTTTGCGTCATAATCTATGCACACGCCATTAAACTTTCCGTCTGTCACTTCTCCTACAGAATAGAAAGCAATACTATCTTTTATGGTTGTTTCTTGCCAATTTTTAGTGTAATAAACTGTCCAACGTCCTTGACGAAGATTTTTGTCATCTAGTTTATTTGGAGTAGTGTCTTGTGCGTATATTTTCCCTGCTAAAAGAAGAGAAAAAATAAGAATGATGATTGTTTTCATTGTAATTTTGGATTATTGTATTGAATTAGCGTCCTAACAGCAGTATAATTTGGTAACTTTCCAAAAGTTTTAAACTTTTGGAAAGTTAAAAGCAGAAATACTTTACTTTTTCTTCAATTTCTCACGTATTTTATCTAAAGTTTTCTCTAAGATAATATGATTATCAGATTTTTTAGCTGAAAGTTTCTTATAAATAGCTAAAAGTTTAGTACCAGTTTGCTGTGCATCTGCCAAATCTTCTAAAATAAATTGAGCATCAAACAAAGAATGAAGCAAATTAGCATATTCTGGGTTGTCTATTCCTACAAGGCTTTCTTGTGTGACGAGTCCTTCCAAAGATAATTCTTTAGCTTTGTCAAATTGTCCGTTTATATGGTAGGCAAGTACCAGTCTGTCAAGCACTTTGACATAATATTGGTGTTTTTTGCCGACCTCTTTTTCTGTTTGTACTCTTACTTTCTCAAAAACAATGATAGCTTTTTGTGATTCACCTGTTTTAAGATACTTTTGTCCTTCTTCATAGAGTTCTCCCCAAGTTTGATTGGTTTTTTTGGGCATTTCTTTGGGTTTTCCGTTTTCGTATTCCGTTTCTTTGATAAGTTTTCCAGTTTCGTCATATTCTTTTGATATGCCAATTCTTAGATTATCTCGCATCATTAATTCTAGCCTAGTTTGTCCATTTGAATGATAATAATACCATAAACCATTACGTATTCCGTTAGCAAAAAGCCCTTGCGAGTTTAGCTTACCGTTGTCGTGATAAGTACTTGCTATGCCATTTTTTACACCATTTTGGAAAGACATTTCCATTTTTTTAGCCATTGTTTTGCCATCATAATAAACCCAATTACCATTTAATTTACCATCAATTAGTTCTCCAACTGCACAGTAAGTAACACTACTTTTATTGGTAAGTTCATTGAATTTTTCATCATACAAAAGTGTCCAAAGACCTTGTTTGAGGTTATTTTTGTCTATTTTATTTGGATTTTGAGGGAAATTTTGCGCTTGTATTGTTGTTGCAAGGAGCAAAAAAATTAAAAATAGAAGATTTTTCATAATTATTTTGGTTATTTGGTTGAATATGAGTGACATTTATTTTTATAGCTATGTTTCTTTTCACCGCAAAGGGCGCAAAGTTGTACTAATGCGAATCAAGGGTTAAAATAGAAAAACAATGTAGGAACACGCCTTGGCGTGTTCTGAGTCTAGGACAATCTCTGTTAATAGCAAATTAGTCTAGCGCAAGAACACGCCAAGGCGTGTTCCTACAAGATAAATACAAATTTTATTTAACCCTTGATTCGCATTACTACACTTTTTGTATTTCTTTGCGTACTTTGCACCTTCACTTTGTGCCTTTGCGGTAAAAAAGAATTTATTTTTGATTTATGTCACCCATATTGTGATTGATTTTTATTTGATAAAATTATTCTATTTCCTTTAAAACTTCTACTTTTAGTATAGTTTTTGTGTAAATACTGCGTTCTATGGCTATGGTTTGTCCTATTTCTCCTATGTTGTCGTGATAACTGCTATTCCTTCTCAGACGAGAATTAGCATCTTTTATAGCAATTTTTTCATTATCAAAATAAAAATAATAGCTATTTTTATCAGTAAGAATACCCATTAAAACCTCTTTTTGACCATTTGCTACATCTTTTTGAGTTTTTATAATTGCATTGACAGCATAAAAAAGCAAACACCCAAAAAACAAACCCGCTAATATCAGTATAAAAATATTATCCCAATCTTGCTTAGAAAAAGTAGGCTCTTCGTGATATATGTTATAAATCAAAAAGAAAAACAATAATAAAGCAACTGATACAATAAGATAATTTGTTGGATTGTCACTTTTGATGAGTTTTATGTCTTCTTTGGATAATTTTGTAGTTGTTATTTTCATTTTATTATTTTTTATTTAAAACCAAAAATAAGCATAAAAAACGACAAAAAATATGGTATTTATTTTATTTTTTTAATTTCTCTATATCTAGCTTTCCAAAAGTCTTAAATTCTAAAAAGTTAGTAAATTCAAAATATTGCGTATAAGATATTTAAACCTATATTTCAATAAAAAAATGAAGTAAATTTCGTTTTTCTAAGATTTTTTTTCTATCATTACGCATCTTTTCAATCTTTAAACACAGTTTTAACAAAGGATAAGCAATGAAAGTAGAAGAAATAAGAGATTTGATAAATTTTATAGCGCAATCTCCGCTAGACGAGGTCAATATTGAAACTGACGAGTTCAAAATCAACGTAAAACGTAATTCTGGCGTTCCTGCCTACGAAAAAACTACTTACGTACAAGCACAACCACAAGTACAAATACAGCCACAAACGCAGGTTATACCACAAGCAAGCGTGAATGTAGCAGAAAATGTAGGCACACCAGTTGCAACCACAAGCGCAAACACAGGTAATTATATCACCGTAAAATCTCCTATGATTGGCACGTTTTACCGCTCATCTAAGCCAGATGCACCTCTTTTTGTGAATGTTGGTGACGAAATCAAAATAGGACAAACCGTTTGTATTATTGAAGCTATGAAACTTTTTAATGAGGTAGAAGCAGAAGTAGCAGGGCGTATTGTTAAGATTTTGGTAGATAATGCCTCTCCTGTGGAATATGACCAACCATTATTTTTAGTAGAACCAGTTTAGAAGTGTGAGATACGAGGTACGAAATACGAAGTACGAAATACGAGGTAAATACAACTCACAACTCATAATTCACAACTCATAACTTATAAATATTGTGATAAAAAAAATATTGATAGCCAACCGTGGCGAAATAGCTTTGCGTGTCATTCGTACCTGCAAAGAAATGGGTATAAAAACCGTTGCTGTATATTCTACGGCGGATAAAGAAAGTTTGCACGTACGTTTTGCTGATGAAGCCGTTTGTATTGGACCTCCACCAAGCAAACTATCCTACTTGAGTATTCCTAGCATTATTGCGGCTGCAGAAATCACTAATGCTGATGCCATTCACCCTGGATATGGTTTTTTGTCTGAAAATGAAGATTTTTCGCAAACCTGCCAAGACCACGGCATCAAATTTATTGGGGCAAGCCCTGATATGATTAACAAAATGGGCGACAAAGCAACCGCCAAAGATACAATGAAAAAAGCAGGTGTACCTGTTGTGCCTGGCTCTGACGGACTTGTGCATACCATTGAAGACGCTAAAAAAATTGCTAAGAAAATCAAATACCCTGTAATGATAAAAGCTACCGCAGGCGGTGGTGGTAAGGGTATGCGCCTGATAATGAACGAAGAAGGTTTCCAAAAAGCGTGGGATGATGCTAAATATGAATCTCTAGCCGCTTTTGGTAATGATGATATGTATTTGGAAAAGTTTGTGGAAAATCCACGACACATAGAAATACAAGTGTTTGGCGACCAATATGGCAATGTTTGCCATCTTTCTGAAAGAGATTGTTCTATTCAACGCCGTAATCAAAAACTTATTGAAGAAACGCCTTCACCTATTATTACAGACAAATTGCGTGAGAAAATGGGCGAAGCTGCCATAAAAGGGGCAAAATTTATCAATTATGAAGGTGCTGGTACTATTGAATTTTTGGTAGATAAGCACGGAGATTTTTATTTTATGGAAATGAATACCCGTATTCAGGTAGAACACCCTATTACAGAGGCAGTTACGGGTTGGGATTTGATAAAAGAACAAATCAAAGTAGCATCAGGAGAAAAAATTTCTGGTAAAAATTATTTTCCAACTACTTTCGCTATGGAATGCCGTATCAATGCGGAAGACCCAAGCAAAGATTTCCGTCCTTCTCCAGGAAAAATTACTAATTTTCACGTTCCTGGCGGTATTGGTGTGCGTGTGGATACACACGTATATGCGGGCTACACTATTCCTCCCAATTATGATTCTATGATTGCCAAAGTAATTGTTACGGCGCAATCTCGCAAAGAAGTTATGGTACGTATGAAACGTGCTTTGGAAGAGTTTGTTATTGAAGGTATCAAGACAACTATTCCTTTGCATATCAAGCTAATGGAAGACGAGAACTTTATTTCTGGAACGGATTTCACTACACAATATATGAATAGCTTTGACTATTCTGATTTGTAGAATATACTAGGCAAGGGAAGGATTTCGGAAAAACAATTTTGTATTAGTTCCAGCGGAACGGCACTAGCAAGGGCTAGTTTTATAGAAAGATGATTGTCTTTGTATTAAGCTCCATAAGAGCGAAATATTTATAAAACTGCCCTTATTGATGTCGTTCCGTTGGAGCTAAATACATTTTTTGATATTTTTCTATAAATATATCAGTCCGCTGGACTTCAGTACATTTTCCGAAATCCTTTCCGTTTGTTATATACATCAAAATAAGTAAAAACCCCACAATAATTTTATTGTGGGGTTTTTTATTAAAATTATTCATTACTAAAATCCTACCATTACGAAAGCTCCCCAAAAATAAGGAGATTTATATTTTTCTTTTAGCTTTAATTGTGCTTGTTTGAAAGCCGCAGAACGGTTGCCACCATTTGCCACAAGTGCTTGATAAAAATTTCTCATAAGTTCTTGTGTACCTTCGTCACTTACTTTCCATAGGCTCATCACAAGTGCGTCAGTACCAGCCACTTGGAAAGCACGTTGCAGACCATAAACGCCCTCACCAGCTACCACAGTACCATTTCCAGTTTCACAAGCACTAATAATGGTTAGTTCTGTATCTTCCAAATTCATATTCATAACCTCATAAGCGGTCAAAACGCCATTTTCATTTTCTTTGAGAGCTTTTTGGTCAGCAAGTCCGCCAACAACTGCCTCAGAACCTGCAAGCATCAAACCAGCACGTAAAAGCGGGTTTTCCCTTGCTTTTGTCGCTTCAATTCCAAAAACTTTTCCATTACCTTCTTTCACGTCATCAAGGAAAAAGCCGTGTGTGGCAATATGTAGGATAGTTGGGTGCGTTTTGTCGTCAATTTCCTTAAATTTAGTTTCTGACGCATCATTTCCCATCAAGATAACCGTTTTATAGCCTGTAAGTAAAGGTTTAATGCCTTCTACTTCTTTTTTGGTGCCAGGAAGTGGCGAAATAGCTCCTGTTGTGCCATAATTAGGGTTTCCTATCAAAACAGCGGTTTTAGTTTTATTAGCTCGTGTCAATTTTTCACGTTTTTTTATCATAGGAATATCACGAGTATTGGTTACCAGCACAAGATTTTGGTCTTCAATAACGTATTTTCCGCTTGGTTTTAGTAGCGTATTCATATTTACTTGGTGATAAACGCCATCAAGAGAAGTATAAATTTTCTTTTTCCCTGTTAAAACCTTCTCTATGCTTTCCCAATAGGCTTTATAAGCAAATTGATTGTCTTTTTTGGTACGAATAGCATTTTTATAATAGGCGAAATCATCAGTTTCCATTGATTTCCCGTTGGTCATCAGCACCATTTGAGGCGTTTTAGCACCTTTAGTAGCTATCAAAGCGGCATAATAAGAGCTATCTGTAAGTTGCTTATCAAATTTATAAAAATTGATAATTTCTACGGCTGCTTCATCTGGGGCAAGTACGCTAGTAATTTTATTGAAATCTGCAAAATCTTCTTTAAAACCCTTATTAAAAGCATCTGATTTGGTAGAAAGCGACTTTTCTAACGTATTTGCTTCACTTTCAATGGCTTTGATGTCAATTTTTTGTTCTAAAAGTTCTTCTTTTGAGAGTTCATAAAGTCCAGATAAAAGTTCTTTTTTAGCAATCCATTCGTTATAATCAGCAATCAATTTAGCATCTTTACTAGCTAAAATTGTCTTTTTGATGCGGTTGGTAGAAGAAACCAAAATCCCTTTCGTTACAGTATGATAATTATACATATCTATCAAAAGTTGTGGGTCTTGCTTACCAAAAGCGGTTGCAAAAGCAAAAAAACGCTGATAAGTTGGGCGCAAACGTGTCCAATATTTTTCTTTTTCAGACTCGCTCATTGGCGGAAAATACTTTGTAATAAACTCATCTTGTTGGTTTAAGACTTCTCTATACAGTTTTGCAGCTTCTACAACTTCATTTTTTTGCCAAAACAAAATAGCAAGTTCTTCTTTTGATTGTAGTGTTTTTGGGTGATTTTCTCCCAAAACAACCAAACGAGTAGCCAAAGCCTCTTTTAGGTTTTCTTCTGATTTTTTCAAATCTCCTTTTATCCTATAAAAAACGCCTAAATTGCTTTGTGCCTTTGCATACGCAGGGTTTATCTTAGTGAATTTTTCTTCATATATTTTCATTGCATCAAGCAAATAGCTTTCAACTTTATCTAACTTATTCATTTGCATAAAGTTAGCAGCGGCAAGGTTAAGCAAATGGGCATAATCAGGAGATTTTGTACCCAAACGGTTTTTCTTGATTTTGATAGCTTTCTGAAAAATCTTGTCAGCATCATCAAAACGGTTAGTTTCTTGGTACAAAAGTGCCAAATTAGTCATCATACGCTGATAATTTGGTTTTTTCTCACCAGACTCGTCCCCAGCAATTTCTAAGGCTTTTTTGTAAGTAGTTTCAGCTTCTTTGAAACGCCCCAAAGTCTGATAAATGTAGCCTTTATTGTTGTGAAGAATAGCAAGTGGCATTTTATCCTTAGAATTAGCCTTTTCAACTATTGAAAGAGCGTTGTCTATCATTTGTTGTGCCTCATCATATTGCCCCAAATGCGTGTATAAAAGTGCCTTATTATTGAGAGAAAAGGCATAATCAGGACTATCTTTGCCCAAAAGTTTTTCTTTTTGTGCTAGTGCAATATTGATATATTTTTCTGCTTCTTCGTTGCGTGCCGTAACGGTATAAAGCAAGCCAAGATTTGAAAGTGTTTTGTTAGAATAAATGCTATTTTCTGCGCCTGCCGACTTGTATTCGCTCAAAGCAGCAAGAAAACATTTCTCTGCGGTGGCATATTTACTACTAGAAAATGCCATTTCACCTGTGTTGTTGGTGCTTTTTGCTATTTGCAAAGGGTCTGTGTCTGCAAAAGTGGTGGCATTGACTTTTCCATCATTGACAAACATATTAGCGGCAATTTTATCTGCGCCAATATCTCTAAAAAGGTCTTTCTCTTCATAAAAACCAGTTTCATCACTTACGGCAATAGCAATAGAAAAGTTGGTAGAATCATACCTTGCACGTCCTTTATTCATTTGATTGACAACGGCATTTTTGCTTATCTTCTCCAAATCAACGCCTGTAGCATTTTTTACTTTGCCAGTTTTGTCTTTTAGTTTATTTTTGAGGTCACCAAATTGCGCTAAAACTTGTGTAGTTTGCAGGCTCAAAAAAGCGCAAAAAGCAACAAATAGATAGGTTTTCAGTTGTTTTTTAAGGTTATTTTTCATTTTGTAATGTTAAAAGATGATTTGCTAAATATACGTTTTTTTGGATAAAAAGTTGTATTTTGTTAGTTTTCTTTTGAATAAGTTGAGGTATTGAAAAAGCGCAAAGAAAATAAATCTTTGCGCCTTTGGTTTTAGATAAAGTGCATTTTGATGGCTTGATGTGTCCACATATTCATATCTTCCCAATATATATTTTGACGAGAACAACAAGATTTAGCATTGAGAATATTTGAAAAAATGCGTTACAATCCTCACAAACAAGTTTATGGCTGATGTGTAAAAAACTTATAATTGTTTTTTGCCTTCTCCCAGTAAGTAATCCAGCACAGTAATCAGTTTTGGCAAATCTCCAATAGAATAAGAAATATTATGAATAACAACAATATCACCAGTTATTTTGGCAAATTCCCAAAACTTGCCTGTCGTGACAATACCATAAATAATTACATTTAGCTTTGTGTTAAGTTTCTGACAAGCAAACATTTGCGCTATACATTGCGCCCAGCCTTCCACAAAATTCTCTGCTTTTGCTTCTACTGTTGTGATAATTGGATAAGAAAGGATTTGATATTGTTCTTGGTCAAGGTGCGTAAACATAAAATCAGGCACACCACACAAATCCTCATCATATTTGATGGCTTGATGTGTCCACATATTCATATCTTCCCAATACATATTTTGCCAAACATAACGCAAAATAGGTGATACAAGCGTTTCAGTAGCATAAAATTCATTGCTGCGGTAAGTACGTAGATTTTTTTTTACATCTTTTTGCAAAGCCACTTCTATTTCTAATAGTGGTAGTTCTGGTATGAATTCTTCTGATTTTACTATGATTTGAGGGTGTTTTGCCTTCAAAATAGTAAGGTTTTTATAATCTGTAAATGCCATAATTTTAGTGTTTTATAATTGTTTTTTGCCTTCTCCTAGCAAATAAGAAATAATACTTAGTAACGTGTTGTAAATAAGTTCCTAATTTCAAAAAACTAATTTTTAGGCTACGGTGGCGTGAACACCTCCGCTATACATAAAACTATTTTTTGACTTTGATATAAAGAGGTGGCGTTTACGCCACCTAGAATAAAAAATAAAACTAGGAGTTTATTTACAATGTATTACTTAGTTTTCCAAATCTAAATACTAAATATACGCCTCATTACCAAGTAAATACACGCTAAAAACCAAGTGCAAACAACAGTTAAAAAAAATCAGTCTTACTGAAAAACATAAATATTGCTACAGAAAGTAAAAGCAGGTAAATACTATACCATTTTTTATAGCCATTTTTTAGCCATAATGCAATGAAATCTATCAACTGCCATACTCCTAATACTGGTAAAAGTACAACTAAAAACATTGAGAAAATAATACTTGCTCCACATATAAGGCAAATAATAATCATTACAAGTTGCCCATAATAATTTATCTTCTGGTTACTATTGATTTGATGTTATTTTGTAAGAGATTTAGGAAATTTATATTTTTGGAAAAATTAGACCTTCAAGGTTTTTAAAACCTTGAAGGTCTAATTTTTTATGTTTTTTATTCTCCAAAAAGCACTTTATTTGTTTTTTCACGCACCTTTTTACAAAGTGCTGCATCTGTTATCAAAGAATTGCCATAAGAAGGTAACATATATTTTAATGTGGTTTGCCAAGCATCTGTGTTTAGTTCCTCTTTAAAACATTTTTTCATCAAATCAAGCATAATAGTAACAGCCGTACTTGCACCAGGAGATGCCCCCAAAAGTGCTGCAAATGAACCATCAGAAGACGACACTATTTCTGTTCCAAACTCTAATTTGCCACCTTCTTTATCATCTTTTTTGATGATTTGCACTCGCTGACCTGCCACCACAAGTTCCCAATCTTCTGTTTTTGCATCAGGAAAATACTCCCTTAGTGCCTGCATTCTGTCTTCCATAGATTGTGTAACCTGTTCTACCAAGTATTTTGTTAGAGGCAAATTGCGGAAACCAGCCGACAACATAGGAAACATATTGCCAAAATCAACAGAAAAAGGCAAATCAAAATAAGAACCATTTTTTAGGAATTTTGTAGAAAAACCTGCATAAGGACCAAATAGAAGCTCTTTTTTGCCATTTATCATACGTGTATCCAAGTGTGGCACAGACATAGGTGGCGCACCTACACTAGCTTTCCCATAAACTTTTGAAGCGTGTTTAGCAATAACTGCTTCATTATTGCATTTGAGCCACTGCCCACTAATAGGAAATCCGCCAAAACCTGCCCCTTCTGGAATATCAGATTTATCCAAAAGCGGAAAAGCACCACCACCAGCACCTACAAACACAAATTTACCACAAACAAATTCCTTAGAATCATTTTTTAAATCCTTGATACGAAGTTTCCAATAAGACTGATTTTCTCCATTTTCATCTTTTTTGTCTATTTTCTCCAAATCTCTGATTTCGTGGCTCAAAAATAAAGAAGTATCTTCTTGTCTATCCAAATACGCAAACATTTCTCTTGCCAATGCACCAAAATTAATGTCTGTACCAATATCCATTTTGGTAGCAGCTACTTTTTCGTCAGGATTGCGTTTTTCCATTACAAGTGGCATCCATTCTGTCAAAGTTTTGATGTCTTCAGAATACTCCATACCTTCAAAAAGGGCATTTTCTGTAAGCATTTGGTAGCGTTTTTTGAGGAAAGCTACATTTTCTTCACCCCAAACAAAGCTAATATGAGGAGTTTTATTAAGAAAATTACGAGGGTTTTTGATGTATTTTCTTTCTAACAAATATGCCCAAAACTCCTTAGAAATCTCAAAAGAGGACGCAATTTTGAGAGCTTTGCTGATGTCTATGTCGCCTGCCTCATTTTGAGGGGTATAATTCAGTTCACAGAAAGCAGAATGCCCTGTCCCAGCGTTATTCCACGCATCAGAACTTTCCATTGCAACATCTTCCATACGCTCAAAAATGGCAATTTTAGCATCTGGCATCATTTGTTTGAGCATCACGCCAAGCGTTGCGCTCATCATACCTGCGCCCACAAGGACAATATCAAAAGTGTCGTTAATGACT
The DNA here is from genome assembly GCA_043764015.1 of Raineyaceae bacterium. Taxonomy (GTDB): domain Bacteria; phylum Bacteroidota; class Bacteroidia; order Cytophagales; family Thermonemataceae; genus JANYGM01. The sequence goes on along the minus strand of JAYUKY010000020.1, from coordinate 276 downwards.
TCGTTGTAGTCGTTTTTATTTTCTTCTTCGTTCATTTTGAAAGAATTTATAGGAAATTGTTAGAGATTTTTAACTAAAAAAGTTACGCAAATTTACGTAACTTTTTTAGTATTCTATTAAAATCTGATAAACTTTGTATTGAACTTTGTATTTTTTAGTGCCTACTTGTGCCTTAAATTGTTGTTAAGAAACAGAATATAATACTTTTATAATCAAATAGTTATAGCATTATTTTTTGCAAAAGGTATCAAAAAAACCGCCGTTGCTTGGTGTTTT
>JAYUKY010000019.1:0-19266 GCA_043764015.1 Raineyaceae bacterium | reverse complement strand
TTTTTTATTCTAGGTGGCGTGAACGCCACCTCTTTATATCAAAAGCAAAAAATAGTTTTTATGTATAGCGGTGGCGTTCACGCCACCGCTTAGATTTTTTGAAATTAGGAACTTATTTGCAACACATTACTAACTACTTACATTTTTTGAAAAATAATAGAAGTCCAATTATTTTTCACTTTGTAAGAAATTTTTTGAAGTCCTACGCTTGTCGCAACCTTTGAAATATCTTCCATATCTTGCTCATAAAAACCACTCACAAGCAAAAAACCATTTTCCGCAAGCACTTGCGTATATGTAGGGATTTCAGCAAGCAAAACATTGCGGTTAATATTTGCCAAAACTATATCAAAACTACTTTTTGGGTCAATGTCTTTGATAGTTCCCATAAAAATATGACTTTGATTATGACTTTGATTATCAACTGGGCAATTATTTAAGGAAAAATTTTCTTTTGTATTTTCCACTGCCCATTCTTCTATATCAAACGCAACTGCAGATTTTGCCCCCAATTTGTACGCCATAATAGCCAAAATACCTGTTCCACAACCCACATCAACAATATTTTTATCTTTGTGATTAACAGAAAGTTGATTTTCTAGCATCAAAGCTGTAGTTTCGTGGTGTCCTGTACCAAACGACATTTTGGGATTTATGGTAATTTCGTAGGGATATTTTTGCTCAATTTGATGAAAAGAGGCTTTTACAATACATTGTTCAGCCACAATAATAGGGGGATAGTTTTTTTCCCACTCTTCATTCCAATTCATTTTAGGAACAACAATGGTTTCAAAACTAAATGTAAAAGTTTCTTGATAGGTTTGTGCTATTTCTGTGATGTTATTTTCATCATACAAATCTGCCTGAATATAGGCATTTAAGCCATTTTCTGTATCTATAAAAGACTCAAAACCAATTTCTCCTAGCTCTGCTACTAATATTTCGTTAAATTCTGTATCCAAAATAAAACGTAATTCTATAAATTCCATAAGATTTTTATTTATGATTTTTTATTTTTATTTCTCAAGTTGCAAAGATATGTATTTTAGATGGTTTACTGAAATAAATTTATATCTAGTGTACCATAAATAAAATATGTTTGATTTAGTTGCCACGAATACACGAATAATTGTATTCATTCGTGTATTCGTGGCAATTGCAAACCCTACAATATAGCTTTTATGCAATACTAGATTTGGCTCAATAATACATAATCAATTTATTATCAACATCTTGTGTCCACTCATAATTCATAATTTACAACTCATAATTCATTTGTAATGTTATGTTATTGTTAATTTGTATTAACTTTTTGATGTAGTTAGCATATAAATAGCTACTTTTGCACCAAATAACCAATTTACTAAACAACGACATAATGTTTGATTTGGAACTATCTTTACTAATATTACTGATTATCAGTATTTTAGCCGTTTGTGCTTTTGAATTTATCAATGGTTTTCACGACACTGCCAATGCAGTGGCAACTGTGATTTATACCAATAGTCTAAAACCACAACAAGCTGTGGTACTTTCTGGCATTTTAAATTCTTTGGGCGTTTTTGTAGGCGGAATAGGTGTTGCAATGGGAATTATTCATCTTTTACCCACAGAAGCCCTCCTCAACCAAACCGTTTGGGAAAGTGTAGGTATGATACTTGCGTTACTTCTTACTGCTATTTTATGGAATTTGGGAACGTGGTATTTTGGCATTCCTTGTTCTAGTTCTCACACACTTATAGGCTCTATTTTGGGCGTTGGGATAGCTTTTGCGCATCTTCCAGGCAATGCAAACGTAAATATTAATTGGAATAAAGCAGGTGAAGTAGGGCTTTCTTTGCTTATTTCACCGTTTTTAGGGCTTTTAATGGCAGGGATTTTGATGTTTATTTTGAGCAAACTTATCAAAAATAGAGAAATATTTGAAACGCCCGACCCAGAAAAAGTACCCCCAATGTGGATTAGGTCATTGCTTGTTTTTACTTGTGCAGGTGTAAGTTTCTCTCACGGTTCTAATGATGGACAAAAAGGCGTGGGACTTTTGATGCTCGTTTTGATTAGTATTCTGCCTGTCAAATATGCCCTCAATCTAGAGACTAGCCCAGAACAGTACCAAGAAAGTATTATGCTTGTGGACAAAGCCGTTCAGAAAATAAAAGTAGCAGACCTTTCTCCTGCAGACAGAATTTTTGTAGAACAATGCAAAAAAGATATTGCAGATATCAATGTTCTGATGCACATTCCAAAAGATAAATGGGACGAAAAAGTTGTTACAGGCATCAGAAAAGAGATATTTTTGTTAGATAAAGACATCAAAAAACTATCAGATAAAACACTATCAGGTATTCCTGAACAAGATAGAAAAAATATAAAAACTCGTTTTGAGCGTTTTAAAAGCCACACAACAGATTATGCACCACGCTGGGTAATTGTGCTTATTTCCCTTTCTTTGGGAATTGGTACGATGATTGGCTGGAAAAAAATTGTTGTTACTATTGGCGAAAAAATAGGAAAATCTCACCTCACATACGCACAAGGCGCATCTGCGGAGCTTATTGCAACATTAACTATTGGTTTTTCATCATTTGTATTTCATTTGCCAGTAAGTACGACCCATATTTTGTCGTCTGGTGTGGCGGGTACGATGGTTGCCTCTAACGGACTGAAAAACTTACAAGCAAGCACTATTAAAAGTATTGCACTTGCTTGGTTACTTACTTTACCTGTCTGTATTATTGTTTCTTATTTGTTGTTTGGATTTTTTAGACTAATTTTTTAATTGCATAAATAAAATACCTAATTTATACTGGGAACGGCTTGGATTTCGGAAAATAAAAATCTGTAATAATACGCAATGGGGCATGCCCCATTGTCTAAGCTAATTTTACACTAAAAAACATTTTCCGAAATCCTTCCCATTTGCAGTATAATTGCCACAAATACACAGATAAAATACAATTTGTATTCATTTGTGTATCTGTGGCAATTTCATACTACTTTCTAAATTTCTCAAAAAATGCCTCACTCAACCACTATAATACACGCTAATTTTGTTAATATTCTTCAAAAAACTATTTCTCCAGCAGAAATAATCATCAAAAATGGCAAAATAGAAAGTATTTCAAATACAGATAAACCCTGTCAAAACTACATTCTACCTGCTTTTGTAGATGCACATATCCATATAGAAAGTAGTATGCTTGTGCCTAGTGAATTTGCACGCCTTGCGGTGCTTCACGGCACAATAGCAACTGTATCAGACCCACACGAAATAGCAAATGTTTTGGGCGTGGCTGGCGTGGAATTTATGATAGAAAATGGCAAAAAAGTCCCTTTCAAGTTCTTTTTTGGCGTTCCTTCTTGCGTTCCTGCTACTGTTTTTGAAACCGCAGGCGCAACCATTGATGCCAAAGAGGTAGAATATTTGTTTGAAAAACACGACCTCAAATACCTTGCAGAAATGATGAATTATCCAGGTGTTTTGTATGATGATGCTGTTGTATTGGAGAAAATAAAAATTGCACAAAAATATAAAAAACCTATTGACGGACACGCTCCAGGCTTGCGTGGTGAGCAAGCCAAAAAGTACATTAGTGCAGGAATAAGCACAGACCACGAGTGTTTTACGGCTGCAGAGGCGCAAGATAAGCTAGATTTTGGTATGAAAATCTTGATTAGAGAAGGTAGTGCCGCCAAAAATTTTGAGGCTTTGATAGATTTATTGCCTGAAAATTATGAAAATATGATGTTTTGTTCTGACGACAAACACCCAGATAATTTGCTTGTAGGACATATCAACGAGCTTGTAAAACGTGCCGTAACTCGTGGAATAGATGTTTTTAAGGTTTTACAATGTGCCTGCATCAACCCAGTCAAGCATTATAATTTGGAGGTTGGGTTGCTGAATGTGGGAGATGTGGCTGATTTTATTGTGGTACAAGATTTGAAGGAGTTTAAAGTCTTTCAAACCTATATTGAAGGCGTTTTGGTAGCTGAAAATGGACAATCTTTTATCAATTCCGTAGCTTTTGACAAACCTAATTTTTTCAAAGCAATACCAAAAGATGTAAGTGATTTTGCGTTGCTTGCGCCACCAAGTTATACAGAAAAAATGCTTTTAAAGGTCATTGAAGCAATAGATGGGGAACTAATCACAAAAACTTTTTTGCATCATTTGCCCATAGAAAATATAAGTGGCAAAGATTTTTTGGTTGCTGATGTAGAAAATGATATTCTAAAAATTGTGGTTGTCAATAGATATACGCCCAATGCAACACCTGCAATAACACCAGCGGTGGCTTTTATCAAAAATTTTGGACTGAAAAATGGTGCTATTGCCTCATCTGTTGCCCACGACTCCCATAATATTATTGCCGTTGGTACGTCTGATGAAAGTATTTGTGCTGCTGTAAATGCCATTATTGATGCAAATGGTGGGCTTTGTGTGTATGATGACCGCAATGGAAAGCAAGAAATTGGTTTGTTAGCTTTGCCTGTGGCGGGTCTGATGTCGGATTTGGACGGTGCAACTGTTGGCGCACTTTATACAGAGCTTGATAAAACCGTAAAACAGCTTGGAAGTACGCTTAAAGCCCCTTTTATGAGCCTTTCTTTTATGGCTTTGCTTGTTATTCCACAACTAAAACTAAGTGATTTAGGGCTTTTTGATGGTGTAAAGTTTGAATTTGTGGAATTATAGCGAAATTCCAAACACACTAAAAAGCCTTTCCAAAGTTTGGAAAGGCTTTTTTATTGGTTTTTAAATAAAAGCAAAAAAATCTATAAAAATGCTTACTTTTGTGCTTGTAACTAAACTACTCAACACGCAACACACAAAATGGCAGATTATCAGTTTTCAGCAATAGAAAAAAAATGGCAAAATAAGTGGCAACAAAGCAAACTTTACAAAGCAACAGAAGATACACAAAAGCCTAAATACTACGTTTTGGATATGTTTCCGTACCCTTCTGGTGCGGGCTTGCACGTAGGGCATCCGCTTGGCTACATTGCCTCCGACATTATGGCACGCTACAAACGCCTAAAAGGCTTTAACGTCCTTCACCCTATTGGTTTTGACTCTTTTGGCTTGCCTGCGGAACAATACGCCATACAAACAGGGCAACACCCAGCCCTTACGACAGAGGAAAATATTACAAGATACATCTCACAGCTCCAAAATATAGGTTTTTCTTTTGATTGGGACAGAGAAGTGCGTACTTCTGCACCTGATTACTACAAATGGACACAATGGATTTTTAAGCAACTTTTTAATGCTTATTATGACCAAAAAGCCAATAAAGCACAAAATATTAGTGTTTTGATAGAAGAATTTGAGAAAAATGGAAATATTAATATTTCAAAGGCGGAAAGTGCCATTTGTGATGAAGATACGCCAGTTTTTTCTCAAAAAGAATGGCAAAATTTTTCTGAAAAAGAAAAATCAGATGTGCTTTTAAAGTACCGTATGACATTTTTAGCTGATGCTTTCGTGAATTGGTGTCCTGCGCTAGGAACGGTGCTTGCCAATGATGAAATAAAAGATGGTGTTTCTGAACGTGGTGGTTATCCTGTGGAACGTAAGCGTATGCGCCAATGGATGATGCGCATTACAGCGTATGCAGAACGCCTTTTGAATGATTTGGATAACCTAGATTGGTCGGATTCTATCAAAGAAATCCAAAGAAATTGGATTGGAAAAAGTATTGGGGCTGAAATTACGTTTTATACGACTACAACCACCCCTAACCCCTCCTTTGAAGGAGGGGAACAAAAAAAAACCCTCCTTCCTAAGGAGGGGCTAGCAGTTGCTAGTGGGGTGGTTAATATCCCTTTAACTGTCTTTACGACACGTGTGGACACTATTTTTGGGGTAACTTATTTGGCTATTGCGCCAGAACACGAACTTGTGCCATTTTTGACTACAAATGAGCAAAAAGAAGCCGTTTTGGAATATGTAGAAAAAGCCACCAACCGTTCTGAAAGAGACCGTATGGCTGATGTAAAAACGGTTTCTGGAGTATTTACGGGTAGTTTCGTGACAAATCCTTTTAATAATGAGCAAGTTCCCGTTTGGATTGCTGATTATGTGCTTGCAGGCTACGGCACTGGTGTTGTAATGGCAGTTCCTTGTTCTGATGACAGAGATTACCGTTTTGCAAAACACTTTAACTTGCCCATTATCAACGTAATAGAAGGAACAGAAACGCTAGAAAATCCTACAGAAAAAAAATATGGAAAAATGATAAATTCTGGATTTTTGAATGGTTTAGATACAAAAGAAGCCATCAATAAAGGCATTGATTTTGCGGTTTTGGGTGATTTTGGTAAGAAAAAAGTAAATTACAAGATGCGTGAGGCAGTTTTTAGTCGTCAGAGGTATTGGGGTGAGCCTGTGCCAGTTTATTTCAAAAATGATATTCCACACCTTTTAGAAGACAAAGATTTGCCTTTGGAACTTCCTAAAATTGATAAATATCTACCAACAGAAACAGGTGAGCCACCTTTGGGGCGTGCCGACAACTGGAATTTCAAAGAAAACAATTCAGAAAATAATGCACAACAATATGAATATGAACTCTCTACAATGCCAGGGTGGGCAGGTTCTAGTTGGTATTGGTTGCGTTATATGGACGCAAACAACGAAAATGACTTTGTAAGCAAGGAAAAAGAACAGTATTGGAAAAATGTTGATTTGTATATTGGTGGCGCAGAACACGCTACGGGGCATTTGCTTTATAGCCGTTTTTGGAACAAGTTTTTGTTTGATATGGGCTTTATTAGCTCCAATGAGCCATTTACAAAACTTATCAACCAAGGAATGATACAAGGCAGAAGTAATTTTGTTTATAGATTGAAAGACGAGCCTAATAAATTTGTCTCTTTTGGTAAAAAAGACCAATACAACACAACAGAAATGCACGTTGATGTCAATATTGTAGAAAATGAGATTTTGGATTTGGCTGCTTTTCGTGCTTGGACACCTGACTTGGCAAATGCTGAATTTATTTTGGAAGACAACGGAAAGTATGTTTGTGGGGTTGAGATAGAGAAAATGTCTAAGCGTTGGTACAATGTTGTAAATCCTGATGCAATGGTAGCACGTTATGGTGCGGATACTTTGCGCCTGTATGAAATGTTTTTAGGTCCTTTGGAACAATTTAAGCCTTGGAATACCAACGGAATTGATGGTACGCACAAGTTTTTGAGGAAAATGTGGCGGTTGTTTCATAATGAGAAATTCTTGGATAACAATAATAATGGTAATTTTTTTGTAAGTGAAGATGTGCCTACGCCTGCGGATTTGAAGGTGTTACATAGCGCAATCAAGCGTGTGAGTGATGATTTTGACCGTTTTTCTTTCAATACGGCAGTCAGTAATTTTATGATTTGCGCTAACGAACTTACAGAACTAAAATGTAATAAACGTGCTATTTTAGAGCAATTTGTGGTATTGGTTTCTCCTTATGCGCCTCACATTACGGAGGAATTGTGGGAACTTTTAGGGCATAAAACAAGCATTAGTTTTGCCCAATTTCCTAGTTTTAACGAGGAATATTTGAAAGAAAGTAGCGTTAATTATCCTATTTCTATCAATGGGAAAGTGCGTGCAAATAGGGTTTTTGATATAGAAACATCAAAAGAAGACATTGAAAAAGCGGTTTTGGCTGATGCAGACGTGATAAAATGGTTGGAAGGAAAAGCACCCAAAAAAGTAATTGTGGTGGTAGGGAAAATTGTTAATTTGGTGGTTTAAGGTACTTATAATCAATGAATTAAAAATGAAAAAAGATGAAAATATTTATGAAAATTATGCTATATTTATCATTTTTATGGCTAGTATTGGTTTATTTATTTGTTGTTTCTGCGAAAGACAAGTGGGTATATATTGAAATTGGTTTGATAGCATTCTTTTCATTGATTTTATCATTTTTGTTCTTCTTCTTTCTTTTTAGACAGAATAAAAAGTCTTACAAAAATCTAGCAGCAGTTTTGTTCTTATTAACCTGTATTACTATCATTGTAAATTGTATTCCTCAGACGTACATAGATGATGAAGGTCTTATGCGTGATGAAATTGCAGTAGAACGCACATTTTATCTTATTCTTGAGCAAGGCGTTGATTTTTATTTTTTAAATATAGTTGTATTTTTAACTGGTTTATTGGTTTATCTTTATCAGTCTTATTTACAGAAAAATTAAAAAACTCAAATTTCTATTTGCATAAAAACATCTACTTAAACCCTAAAAAAATGTCTTACAATAAATTCAAAAAACTAGAAATGTTGCGTACACAGTTTGGAATCAATGAAATACAGACTACGTGGATGCCTACAAATTTACCTGTTTTTGCAAAAAGTCCTATTTTATTGCAAAGCCTGCAAGATGCCAAAGAAGAAGCATTAGCCACAGAAAAAGCTAAATCAGAGTATGTTATTGTGCCTGTTTTGAAAGAACTTAGGCGCAATAATCCGCATACTTTTAGCTCATTTTCTGGGTATGAATTTAATGTTGATGTAAAAAGTGGTTTAAATGGATTTTGTGATTTTATTCTGTCGGCTGAACCTCAAAAAGCCTCCTTGACTGCGCCCATTATTTGCCTTGTGGAAGCTAAAAAAGGTGAAATTGAAACGGGTTGGGGACAATGCGGCGCAGAAATGTATGCCGCACAAATTTTCAATGAAAGAGAAGGAAATCCTCGTAAAGTCATTTATGGGTGCGTTACGAATGCCTTTTCGTGGTGTTTTATGAAGTTAGAAAACAAACAATTATTTATAGAACAAAATTACATACCACTTACTTTTACTGCTCCTTATGAAGTATTAGCGGCTTTACAATGGATTTTGGATAAAAGTTTAGCAAATGAATAATAATTTTAGTAAGTAGTGAAACAGTAAATAGTGTGTAGTAAAATACATTATTACAACAAAAACACTACACACTACACACTCAACACTAAAAAAAATGTCTTACAATAAATTCAAAAAATTAGAAATGTTGCGCGCACAGTTTGGAATCAATGATATTCAAACGGCGTGGCTGCCTAAAAATTTGCCCATCAAAACGGCTACAAACTTACTTTTAGAAACGCTCAAAGAAGCGGAAGAAGAAGGTTTAGCTACGGAAAAAGCTAAATCAGAGTATATTATTGTCCCTGTCTTGAAAGAACTTAGGCGTAATAATCCACATACTTTTAGCTCGTTTTCTGGTTATGAATTTAATGTTGATATAAAAAGTGGTTTGAATGGTTTTTGTGATTTTATTTTGTCGGCTGAACCTCAAAAAGCCTCTCTTACTGCGCCTATTATTTGCCTTGTGGAAGCTAAAAAAGGTGAAATTGAAACTGGTTGGGGGCAATGTGGGGCGGAAATGTATGCAGCGCATCTTTTCAACGAAAAAGAAGGAAACCCCCGTAAAGTGATATATGGGTGCGTTACAAATGCTTTTTCTTGGTGTTTTATGAAATTAGAAAATAAACAATTATTTATAGACCCAAACTACATACCACTCACTTTGACAGTTCCTTATGAAGTATTGGCAGTTTTACAATGGATTTTAGATAAAAGTTTAGCAAATGAATAATAACTTCTTAATTCTAAAAAACAAAAGTGTACTAAATCTTAATTTAGTACACCTTTGTTTAAATTGTTATTGAATAGATTATTTTTTCCCTTTTTTCTTTTTAGGTTTTTCTATTGGTTCAACGGTTGTAGCTTCGTCTGATGTTTTTGGCTCTGACGTTTGTACTTTACCACTTTTCATAAAATAATCTAACATTTTCAAAGCAACATAAAGGCTATTTTCTTTTTTATTTTTGAGGTCAATGCTAGCTTCATATTTAGCAATTTTTCCGCTCATTTCTACGCCTCTAAACTGCAATTCACCAATATTATTTTTGAGTTCTTCAATATTTTTCTTGTCTTCTTTGCTCAAATCTTTGGTTGTTTTGAGAATAGTTGTAAAAACATTGGGAAAATTAGTAAAAAACACTTGAGAATTAGCCTTAGTCAAATCTTGCAAACGGCTTTCAACTTGTTTAGCAACAGTTTTTCCTGCCACAATGCGCTGTAAAATAAGATTTTCATCATTAGAAATAATCATAATACCATCTTTAATAACAAGATATACTTTTGGAATACCATTTTTACCAATAAATTCATAGTATCCTTTTTGTTCTTTCATTAGCTCAAAGTTAATCAAAGCACGCACCACAATATCCACATTTTTCTGATTTCCTATACTAGACATAGCCACAAACACAGGATTTTGCTCTTTTTTCATTTTTTCCACCTCACCTACATACTTATCTCCATCATATTGATAATCTTTGTAAGGTACATTTACTTCTCTCACATCAGTAATAGCAATCATCAAATCACCTTTAAAAAGGTTCAAAATAGCATCTTCATCAGTGCCAATTCCTGCAAGTTCTATTGCAGAAACAATCTGTTTTCCTTTTGGTGTTTCTTCCAAAAATGGTATATAAAGTGCCATAAACATATCATAATACTTGCGCATATCAACGGCAACCGCCAAAAATCCAAGCGTATTCGTACCATCTACATAATCAAAAAACTTAGGATTGATGCGTTTATCATAAATTCCTTGTGAAAGATTAGACAATTTCTCACCCATATACGTATGTACGGAAAATGTTGCGTTTCCTTTATTTACATTAAAAAACATGTGCAAATAATTATCTTTCATAATACTCGCAAATTTTTCCATCATTTTCTTTTCTGTGCCAATAACACCTCTTAATTCTTTGAAAACTTGAGAAAAAGCACTATTAAATACTTGATAATTTACCCAAATACCTGCGTCAAATGCTTGACTATTAAAGATTTGAAAGTTAGCATTGCTTGTAACATTACTTTTTTGTCCTTCAATAATTAACTCTATTTGTTTAGCCATTATATCTCCTTTTTTTTGTGTATAAAGGCGTTCTTTTTCTTCTTGTTTGGCATAATAATCTGGATCATCATAGTTTTGAACTTCTGTTGAATTGTATTTTTGCGTACCTTCAATACCCATCATAACGGCAATCTGACCATTCCAGGCCATTGTTGTCTTATTATCAGAGAAAAATTTAAAACCTTTTTTCTCTCCCACAAAGATTTTTTCTTTGCTATCTGCCACAATTTTAGTGGCAAGTTCGTCAAGTTTTGATTTATCTGAAACATTGAAAAGATAGCCAAAAGCGGTCAAACTATCCAAATTAAGCGCAAAAATGTAAGATTTTGGAAAAAGATTTATTCCAGCTTGTTTAGGATTTTTATAGATTTTTGACACCATATCATAATGATTTGGGCTACTTTCTTTGAGTTTTTTATCAAAATCTTTCATAAAATCAAGTTCCATCAATTTATCTAAATCACCCTTTTTAGAGTAATTTTCTGCATTGATAGCAATAATGCCCATTGCATCAGCGGGCAGGCGTTGCACCAAATCTTGTGCAAAAATTTGGTTGAAAAATCCACTAAGCATCACACTTAATAGACAGGAAAACGACATTAAAAGCGGTTTTTTGAGCATTTTTTTAGAGATTATTTTTTTAGACTTGTTTGATTATTGATTTTCATAATTAGATAAAGACAGTACTAATTTGTATTCAGTTTTGTATTCAGTCCCAGCGGGACGCCTATTTGTAGAAATACAAAAATAGCATTTTTTTGTTAAAAATTTATTTTTATTTTATATCAAAAACTCACTAGGAACGACCATAACGACATTTTCTTTGTCCACCATTACTTGCCCATCTGCCATTCCTTTGGGTTTTCTGACAAATTTTTTGGGCGTAACAATCACAGGGCAAAGTGTATCATTTTTGCGTTTTGAATAATAAGCCGCTAATTGGGCAGCTTTCTCAACTACATCACTCGGAAATGGCTTTCCTGCCCTAAACTTGATGACTACGTGAGAGCCACTCACATCTTTTGCGTGCAACCAAAGGTCTTCTTTGTAGGTGTATTTCTGTGTAAGTAAATCATTATTTTTAGCACTTTTTCCTACCAAAATAATAAAATCTTTAAACTCAAATCTTTTGAATAAATACGTAGTTTCATCTCGTACTTCATCAAAAAGTTTAGTATTTTCTTTGACATATTTCCTTAAATCCTTTAGGTGAATTATGCTCTCTATCTTGTCAATATGCAATAAAAACATCTTTAATTCTATTTCTTTTTGGGCAATATTTTTGTTTAATTGTGCTATTTCTATCTTCTCATTTTTGGCTTTTCTGTAATAAACTTCTGCATTTTTTTGTGGAGAAAGGTCCGCTTTGAGTTTTATGGTTTGGTCGTTGTTTTGATAAAAATCAAACAAAGTAACGGCAGTTGCTTTGGCAGGAATAATATGCAGATTTGCCATCAAAACATTCGCTATCTCTTCATTACGAGAACTATCTAGAAAAGAAAGCATTTTTTCTTCTGTTTTTTTGAGGTAATTCTGTGTCTTTGTTTTGAGTTTTAGGAGTTTTTTTAGAACTTCCGCTTTTTCTTTGTCAAGTGATGTAAGTTTTGAGTAAGAATAATAAAAATCATTGATAGCAATAATAGCACTTGTATACGTACGCACATTTGTGAGCAGATGCGCATCATCTTTGAAAAGTACAATTTCTGTAATATTATTATTTTCTCCTACATAAAATTTGTTTTCATCTAATAAACTAAAAAAATGTTGCAGGATTTCCCATTGTTTTTCTGTGGTTTGTGCAGAAAAATCTTTTGTTTCTAAGTAGTCAAAAATGGTTTTATCAAAAGTAGGAAAAGTTTTTTTAATACCATTTTGAGCAAAAAAATCATAATTTTGGGTGATATTTTTAGCTATGTTTTCATAGATAATGTCCCAGTCGGCTTGTAGTTTTTTGTGGAAAGTTTCAATGATTTCATATTTAGAATTATCTTTTTCTGGATTTGTTTGTTCACTTATCTCTGAATTTTTATTGACATTTTCTATTTCTAAAACTTCTGATTTTTCTTTGAAAAGTACAATATTAGACCTATTTCCATACATTTTGAAAAGTAATTCAAATTTTTCGTTGGTGTGTTGTTTAGAATTATTTTCTAAGCTAATACTAAAACTTCTATCATTATTTATCTGCTTGACAGCAAGCACTTTACAATCAAACAAATCTGTAAATAAATCAACAGAATTTTTTTTGGCACGCTGAAAATCAGTAACCACATTCAAACAGGCAAAATCAGAAAGCAAACTAGCACGTATATAAATGTCTTTTTTCTCATTAGAGGCAGCAAAACCTATAATAAGTTCATCTTTATTTTGAGAAAAACAGGTGAAAATACGCATTCCTGCAAGTTTTTGAGCAAGTTCTTGGGAAAATTTGCGTAAGAAATAAAAATTATTTTGCATTGTTTTTAGGGTGTCTTTGGTTTGGTTATGCTTAAAAATCTTACAAATATACAAAATCTTACACGTAAAATAGAACTTTTTATAGAATATTCTAAATTATTATTACTTTTGTACTAACAATTAACAACTAAAGTATGCAAGCAGACTTCCTCAAAGACAACCAACAATTACTAGATATCTTCATTAGAGAGATGTTAGAAGGGCTTTTTGTTATTTATTGCCACGAGCCTGTTATATGGAATATTGATATGAATGTTATTGACAAAGAAAAAACGCTTGAAAATGCACTTGAAAACTTGTATTTTGAGCAAGTAAATGAGCAATTTTGTGCGCAATATGGCATTTTGGAAGATATTACAAAGAAAAATATTAAGCAAGTTTTCCCTAATACCTTACAGGAGTGGAAAAAAATGATGCATATTATTTTTGATACCAGACAACTCAAAAACATAGTCCACGAGCATAAAATAGATAATACTGATGTTTGGTTGGATAGAAATTATATCACAATACGCAATGAAAACGGGCTTATTACAGGCATTTGCGGCTTTCAAAAAGATATTACAACGCTCAAACAAACAGAATTTAACCTGCAAAAAACACTAGATGATAGGCAAAAAGACCTCGCAAATATGGCTTCTATGCTTGAAAATACAGAAGATATTGTTTGGTTTATAGATGAGAATTATTGCATTATTGCCGCCAATTCTTCCTTTAAAAAGAGAATTTTAGTGAGAAATGAAGTAGATATCAAGATAGGTGATAATGTTTTGGAATTAGCCAAAAATGAAAATGAAAAAATATTTTGGGCTGGATTATATGATAAAGCATTCACTGGTGAGCGTTTTATACACGAAAGCGACTATATTGCAAATGGAGAAATACACTATGTGCAATCTTCTTTTAATCCTATTTATGATTGTGAAAAAAAGATTATAGGTATTACTATTTTTGCTCGTGATGTAACGCAAAGTAAAAAATATGAAAAAGAAATATTACAAACAAACTACGAATTAGATAGTTTCGTTTACCGCTCCTCACACGACTTGCGTGCGCCTTTGCGTTCCGTTTTGGGTATTGTAGATTTGCTTTCTAACACTAAAAACGCAGAAAAAGACATCAAAGAATACGTGCCACTTATAGTAAGAAGTATTAACAAATTAGATAGTTTTATTGCAGATATGGCAGATTTTTCTCGTAATAGTAGAATGGAGGTAGAACATAAACCAATTAGTTTTCATCAAATTGTCAAAGATACAGCAGATAATTTGGCGTTTATGCCTGATGCACAAAATATTGAAATAATCTTACAAAATAATCTCAAAACAATCTTTCTTTCAGACGAAAAAAGACTGATGATTATTTTTCAAAATATGCTCTCAAATGCCATCAAATACCAAAATAAACATCAAACACAACAATATTTAAAGATAAATATTGATGAAATAGCACAGAAAAATACAAATAAACGCAAAATCTTACTTACCTTTGAAGACAATGGTCAGGGAATTCAAAACGTGCATTTGCCACGTATTTTTGATATGTTTTTTAGGGCAACGCTAGCAAGTTATGGCTCTGGTTTGGGGCTTTACATTGTCAAACAAACCGTAGAAAAACTAGGTGGAAATATTTCCGTACAGTCTTTGTATGGTCATTATACCAAATTTTCAGTGGAAATTTAATTGAAATTAACTCTCCAAAAGTTTAAAACTTTTGGAGAGTTAAATAACATCATATATCAAAAAATGGAATTTACTTTACATCACACAGACACGCAAACACACGCTCGCTTAGGTACGCTCAAAACAGCTCACGGAGAGATACAAACGCCTATTTTTATGCCTGTTGGTACTGCCGCAACCGTAAAAGCGGTACATATTAGAGAACTCAAAGAAGACATTAATGCTGAAATTATCTTAGGAAATACTTATCATTTATATTTGCGCCCCACGCTTGACGTACTTTCAAAAGCGGGAGGACTGCATAAATTTAACGGTTGGGATAGACCAATTTTGACAGATAGTGGTGGTTATCAAGTATTTTCGTTGGCAGAAAGGCGCAAAATTACAGAAGAAGGCGTAAGATTTCAGTCGCATATAGACGGAAGTTATCATATGTTTTCACCTGAAAAAGTAATGGATATTGAGCGCACTATTGGCGCAGATATTATGATGGCTTTTGATGAATGTACACCATATCCCTGTGATTATCAGTACGCTAAGAAATCAATGGAGCTTACACACCGTTGGCTAAAACGCTGTATTGACCGTTTTGATACCACAGAAGGGCATTATGGCTATGAGCAGGCACTTTTTCCCATTGTGCAGGGAAGCACTTACAAAGATTTACGCCAGCAATCTGCGGAAACTATTGCTTCGTATGAACGTGCAGGAAATGCAATTGGAGGGCTTGCGGTGGGTGAGCCTGCCGAAATGATGTATGAAACAGTAGAATTTGTTTGTGGAATTTTGCCAAAAGACAAGCCTCGCTACCTTATGGGCGTAGGTACACCTGCTAACATTTTAGAAAATATTGCGCTTGGTGTGGATATGTTTGACTGCGTAATGCCTACTAGAAACGCTAGAAATGGTATGTTATTCACCACAGAAGGAATTATCAATATCAGAAATGAAAAATGGAAAAACGACCATTCGCCCATAGATGTCACTTTGGGCGGTTATGCGAGTACATTTCACTCAAAAGCGTATTTAAGGCATCTTTGCATTGCAAAAGAGATTTTAGCAGCACAAATTGCTAGTATTCATAATCTTACGTTTTATTTGTGGCTGGTGCGTGAGGCAAGAAAACACATTAAAGCAGGCACTTTTTTAGCTTGGAAGAATATAATGGTTGTCAAATTGATGCAAAAATTGTAAGAAATTGTGAATTGTGAATGAATACAAAGTATTGTTAATCAAACTATTATATATTTTATTGGGGTTGTATCTAATTGGATTTCAATTCACAATTCACAATTCACAATTATTCAATAATACAAAATCTCATCATTTGTATTCTTCAAATATTCTCTGATGATACTTTGCGTATCTTTATTATCTTGATAAATTTCTATATATTTTTTCATATTTGAAGGTTCTTCTCTATTGATTTGCTTGATTGTGGCAAAACCAAAGCCTTTATATTTGCCGTTTTCTACCCAAACAATAGATTTTTCCTGCTCATCTCGTCCAATTCCTATAATCATAAAATTAGGTTTTACGAAAGAAGTTAGCCCAGCAACCACTAACATAGCCCGCTGATTGTATTCCTGTGATGTTTCCTCACCAATACAAGCACCGTTACAGTTTTTAATATGATAATCAAAACACGCTCCATTGTGCGGATACATATCACACAATTTTATGCAAAGTTTGTGCTTAACAAGATAAAATTCCAGTATCTTTTTTGCGGTATAAATGCTTTCAGCAAAGAAAATAGGCGGTTTTTCACCTTTTATTTTGGCAGCATAAAATTCAATATAACCATCTTCATTATAAAAATAAAAAATCCCATCACTAAAAATACTACGCCTTTGTCGCTTGTTAAAAACGGGTTTTAAGCGTTTTATTTCAGCAGATTCTAGCAAAAGTGCCACTAGCTCACTTCCTGTGTGTATGTAGTCAATATGCGTAATAGCTTTTTTCATTGCCGCACTTTTACGCTCTTTGTTGAATACATTAAAGTGTGTTTCCACACGTTTTTTGATGTTTTTACTCTTTCCTACATAGATAGTTTTGTCATTTTCTTCATAAAAATAATACACGCCAACCGCCTGTGGGAGTGCGTCCATTTGTTTTTGAGAGATTTTGGTAGGCAGAGTTTTTTGTTTGACTTCTTGCAAAATAAAATCATCATTTATCTTGTCGTCAAGAGTAATTAGTTTGGTAAAAAGTATGGCAGTTGCCTCTGCATCACCCATTGCCCTGTGTCTATTTTTGATACTGATTCCCAAAGAATTACAGAGTTTACCTAAACTGTATGAAGGCTCATTTGGTATTAGTTTTCTGCTTAGACGTACTGTACAAAGGGTTTTTCTATTGAAATTATAGCCTAAATTTTTAAATTCTTCTTTGACAAAAGAATAATCAAAAGATACGTTATGCGCCACAAAAACACATTTATCTGTAAGTTCTATGATTTTTTTGGCAACTTCATTGAACTTTGGTGCATCTTTGACCATTTCGTCATTGATGCCCGTTATTTTGGTAATAAAAGGTGGAATATGTACTTCTGGGTTGATGAGGGTACTATATTTTTCTACTACTTCGCTACCGTTATGCAAAACAATAGCAATTTCCGTAATTTTACTTTTAAGTGCCTGCCCTCCTGTGGTTTCTATGTCTATAATTGCGTACATTTTGCTTGATTTAGTTTTTCACAAAATAGTTTTTTAAATAAAACTATTCTTTATTTTTTCAATAATTTTACTTGTAGAATACCCTTCCACAAGGGCAATAGTTTCTACTTTTCCACCATTTGCTAAGACAAAATCAGCTCCCACAATGTTTTGAATAGTATAATCATCACCTTTCACTAAAATATCAGGGCAAATAATCTCAATAATTTCTTTGGGCGTTGGCTCGTCAAAAAGTACAACAGCATCAACAAATGAAAAAGCAGCCATCATACGTGAGCGAGCATATTCGTTCACGACTGGGCGCAAATCACCTTTTAAACGCTTTACGGAAGCATCAGTATTTAGCCCTAAGATAAGTTTGTTCCCTAGTTTTTGCGCTTTCTCCAAATAATCAATATGCCCCAAATGCACAATATCAAAGCAACCATTAGTGAAAACTAGCTTTTGATTGTCATTTTGCCATTTTTTTATGAGTAGCAACAAATCAGCAAGAAGAAAAATTTTATCAGAAGTCATTTTGAGGTGTGAAGTGTGAGGTGTGAGATACGAAGTATTTATAACCAAATAATTAGATATTTTTCAACTATATCAAAACATAAACTAATTGTAACAAGTTGCATTATACTTGCAATTTATCTATAATTGTGAAATTTTTGTATTCATTCACAATTAAAAAATCACAATTACTTATATGAACAAAGCAATTTTTTTGGATAGAGATGGCGTTCTCAATGAAGAAAGAGGAGACTACACTTGGCGCAAAGAAGATTTTATTATGCGTCCAGACGTTCCAGAAGCACTTTCTTTACTAAAAAATGCAGGTTTTCTATTGATTGTCATCACTAATCAAGGCGGCATCAATAAAGGACTTTATACGGCTACTGACGTGCTAAATTGTCATCAAGTTTTGCAAGAAAAATGCAATTTTTTGTTAGATGCCCTTTATTATTCTCCTTATCATCAAGATTTTACCCAATCTTTGTCAAGAAAACCTGATAGTTTGCTTTTGGAGCGTGCTATTAGTCATTTTTCTATTGACGTGACACAATCTTATATGGTTGGCGACAGTCCTAGAGATTTGGTGGCAGCATCAAAAGTAGGTATAAAAGGCATCAAAATTGCACCAGATAACCCTGAAAATGATGAAAACATCTATTTTAATTTGTTGGAAATAACAAAAAAATTAGCCTTCAATTCTAAAAAGACTACGGTGGCGTGAACGCCACCGCTATACATAAAAAAACATTTTTTGCCTTTGATATAAAGAGGTGGCGTTCACGCCACCTACAATAAAAAATAAAACTAGGAGTTTATTTATACTGCAAACGGGAAAGATTTCGGAAAATGTATTACAGTCCAGCGGACTGATATATTTATAGAAAAAACCTGTAAAAAATGTGTTTCGCTCCAGCGGAGCGTCATATTTATAAATATTGTGCTCTGCTGGAGCGAAATACCAATACAATAATATTTCTATAAATATACCGTTCCGCTGGAACTAATACAAAATTTATTTTCCGAAATCCTTCCCGTTCACAGTA
>JAYUKY010000018.1:0-19305 GCA_043764015.1 Raineyaceae bacterium | reverse complement strand
CAAGGGCTAGTTTTATAAATATTGCGCTCCGCTGGAGCGAAATACAAGCATAATGCTATTTCTATAAATATACAGTTCCGCTGGAACTAATACAAAATTTCAATGTTTTTTTCTAAATAAACATTGAAATTCTGTATTTCGTACCTCAAACCTCGTACTTAGAAATTATTCACTACGCAAGAAAACAATGTTATATCATCAGAAAAAGGAATTTTTCCTCTAAATTCGTTCACTTCTTTGATAATTTTCTTATGAAATTCTATGGGATTGAGATTTTTGTTATTCCTAATAAAAGCCTCAATTCCTATTTCATCAAACAATTCTTCTTTATCATTAAAAGTTTCAGGCAAACCATCAGTAAAACTAAACAGAAAAAACTGCTCCAGATCACTCCAAATGCCTATTTCTAAGAATGGCAAAGGCGTGAAGAAACCTAAAACTGTACAGCCTATCTCCAAGCGCTCAAAATCAATATCATTCTCTTTTTGTGGATTATTTTGCTGGGTTTTATTTATCAAATAAGGCGGATTATGCCCTGCATTGATGTAAGTAAGCTGTTTTTCTGTGCTGTCGTAAATAGCCATAAAAAACGTAATAAAATTTTCACCTCTGGCATTGTCATAAACAGAAAAATTAAGTTCTTCTACAATTTTTTTGAGGTCGTCTGTCTGGCGTGTAAGTGTACGCAAAGACGCTTGAAAATTAGCCATCATCAGTGCCGCAGCCATTCCTTTACCAGAAACATCAGCAATACAAATCAAAAAACGAGTATCATTGAGTTTAATATAATCATAATAATCACCTCCAACAGACGAATGAGGCTGATAATAAGCATCAATGTATAATTTGTCATTTTTAGGTAATTTCTTAGGGAAAAGCAATGTTTGTACGTGCCTAGCAATCTCCATTTCCTTTTTGATACCTTCTTGTAGGAGTTGCTGACGTGCCAATTTGCGGTTTTCTATGGCTACAATCAAGATATTAGTCAAAGTTTCTACAAAACTAATGTCTATTTCTTCACTTGTACTAATAAAAACGTGTGCAATTTCTTTTTGATTGTGTAATATTGGCAAAGAATGTTCAAAATCCGCTGATAATTCTTCTTCAAAAACAGTATTTTCAGGTTTGTTTTTTGTTCCAAAAGCCACTTTACAACTCCAAATATTATCTTCTAATACAAATAAACCCATTTTGGGGACATTCAAATTTCCACGCAAGGTAAAATGATAAATACGGTACAAAGCCACTTCTGTAAGATTAGCATTGATAGCCTTCGTTATCTCCAAAAGTGCCTGCAAAGCCATTTCCTTACGTTGAAAAGTAATAGTATCAAACATTTATGATTAAGATTTACATTCGTAATACACCTAAATTAGAACTATTGGCAAGGTAGTAAAAAAGAGGGAATTATAGCAACATACAAAGAAAAATGTGCTAAACTTTCAAAAGACAATCCCTTAAAACCAAAAAGCTATTCTTTTCAGAACAGCTTTTTGGTGAAATATTTGAGTGAAATCTTTATAATTTTTTCAACATTTTTCAAAAAATATTACATTGAATTTTTGAAAAGTTTTAAAACTCTTCAAAAATTAGCTAACAACTACTTACCGTCATTTAATTGATAGTATAAACGCCTCCCACAACTTTGAGAAGAGAATAATTTTGTCGTCTAGCAGTGCCATAATCATCACTATCAGGCAAGTCAGCGGCAAATTTACTCGTTTTTACATACGTTTTACCGTTGGTGACTCCAAAAACAGTGAGGTTATAATCCAACGCTTCTTTTCCTGTATAAACCAAAGAAGTGGTGTAACGCACTACAATAGTGTATGTTCCATCTGGAATATCTGTATCACTTGGCAAAATTTCAAAAGATTCTGTACCAGAAAAACCTCTAGAGCTTTTGATATAGTCAGAACTTGCCGTATAAGGGTTTTTGTAGAGATACAAATTCAAATCAGACGTTGCACCTGTGTAGGTCATTTTTATTTTGATACCACTTGGGTCAGTTACGACATTGGCAGCCACAGGAACTGGGTCTGGGTCTTTCTTACAACTTGAAAACAAAGTAACGGAAAGAAGAGCCACTAATAACGCTTGGAACACATTTTTCTTGAACATAATGATTTTTTGTTTAAATAGTAATTTGGAATAACTGGTATTTTAAAGGTTTGGTAAGCTCAGTAATCTATGTAATCAGTTTAGGTTGTAATAACTGCAAATATTGTATAAAAAGCTTTAATTATCAATATTTTGTGTTTGTTCACAAGCCATAATCCAAAAATCACAATCACTAGCTTTCCATAACCTTCGCTACAAAGGTAGATGATATTATTTTAACAAAAAAATTTTATTCTAATTTATTTTCTTACACGTAAAACAAACTTAATATCGTTACATAATCCCTAAAATCTGTTATAAAATTCTCACTTTTTTAGCTTGTTTTATGATTATATGATAAATAAAAACTTTATTTATCTTGATATTTTTTCAAAATTATTCTCAAATTATTCTTAAATCTCTAATAAATCCATAATTTTTTGTATTTTTGACGAAAGATTAAAAATAACTGATACTAATGTTTTTTGTGGTATAGAAGTTGTTGATATTTAAAATATTGATAATATTGATAATCAACAAATTAAAATAATATCAAAATAGATAATGGCATGCCTATTGCGCAAATACATTTTTTAGGCACTTTTTGAGTAGCTTTTTTTGAAGACCACAAAAATACTATTATCAGAAAAATAAAATCAACAAGATAAAAATCAGCAAAAAATAATTAGAAAACAAAAATGAGAAAAGAAAGTAAAGAATTTTTGTACAAATACCTTAATACTTGCTCTCCTACGGGTTTTGAAAGTGTAGGACAAAAAGTTTGGCTAGATTATATTAAGCCCTATATTGATGATTATACCATTGATGCCTACGGAAGTGTAGTGGGGATTATCAACCCAAAAGCTAAATATAAGGTTGTTATTGAGGCTCACGCAGACGAGATTGCTTGGTTTGTCAATTATATTGATGACAAAGGTTACATTTATGTCCGCCGTAATGGTGGCTCTGATGCCCTTATTGCACCTTCTATGCGTGTAAACTTACACACAAAAAAAGGAATGGTTAAAGGAATTTTTGGCTGGCCTGCCATACACGTACGTGCCGACAAAGACCGTGACCCAAAACCAGAAATCAAAAATATTTTTATTGATATTGGCGCATCTTCTAAAAAAGAAGTACTTGAAATGGGCGTTGATGTGGGTACTGTGGCTACTTTTGCTGATGAACTTACAGAACTTAACGACAAATATTTTGTAGGGCGTGCCTTAGACAACCGTATGGGCGGTTTTATGATTGCAGAAGTGGCTCGTTTGGTGAAAGAAAGTAAGAAAAAACTTCCTTTTGGGCTTTATGTTGCTAATTGTGTGCAAGAAGAAATTGGGTTGCGTGGCGCAGAAATGGTGGCAGCTGTTATCAAACCTGATGTAGCTATTATTACTGATGTTTGCCACGACACACAGTCGCCAATGTACTCCAAAATCATTGATGGGGACTTTACGGCTGGAAATGGAGCAGTTTTGACCTACGGACCTGCCGTACAAACCAATCTTTTGCAGATGCTTTTTGATGTGGCTGCTAAAAAAGAAATTCCTATCCAAAAAGCCTCTGTTTCTCGTTCTACTGGCACAGATACAGATTCTTTTGCGTATTCTGGTGGTGGTATTCCTTCTGCGCTTATCTCGCTGCCACTCAAATATATGCACACAACTGTTGAAACTGTCCATAAAGATGATGTGCAAAATATCATTAAATTGATGTACGAAACACTTATACAACTAAAAGCAGGACACGACTTTAGGTATTTCAAATAATATAGATTATTTTGAAGATTACAAATATCTGTCTTCAGTTTAAATGCTCGCAAATATTTTACAATCAGTTTTAATTGACTGTAAAATGTTTGTGAGCATTTATATTTATTAACCAAAAGAAGAAAATCCCTTAAAATTCTGCAATTACTTTCTCAATAATGGCGCAACATTCGTCTAATTGTTCTGCATTGATGACAAGCGGAGGGGTAAAACGGATTTTGTCCCCGTGAGTTGGTTTTGCCAAAAGTCCATTTTCTTTGAGATTTACGCAAACGTCCCAAGCCGTTTTACCATCTTTTTCAATGATGTCAATGGCATTCATAAGTCCTTTTCCACGTACTGCACTGATTTTATTAGGATATTTTGCCATCAAATTTTGCATACGTTCTCTGAAAATAATACCCATATTCATAGCATTTTCTGCAAGTTTTTCATCTCTTACCACTTCCAAAGCAGCCACCGCAACGGCACAAGCCAACGGATTTCCACCAAAAGTAGAACCGTGTTCACCAGGTTTGATACAAAGCATAATATGGTCGTCTGCAAAAATAGCAGAAACAGGATAAACTCCACCAGAAAGTGCTTTTCCGAGTATCAAAATATCAGCCCTAACATCTTCATAATCAGATGCTAACAATTTCCCTGTACGAGCAATTCCTGTCTGCACTTCATCTATAATAAAAAGTACATTATATTTTTTGCAAAGTTCAGCCGCAGTTTTTAAATAGCCATTTGTAGGCAAATAAACGCCTGCTTCTCCTTGTATTGGCTCAATCCAAAGGCTACAAACATTAGGATTTTTAAGAGAATTTTCTAACGCAACGAGGTCATTATAAGGAATAATATCATATCCTGGTAAAAATGGACCAAATTCATTGGTAGAAGTCGTATCAGTAGAAGCCGAGATAAGTCCCATTGTTCTACCGTGAAAATTGCCTTGTACGGCAATAATAATGGCTTCATTTTTTGGTATATTTTTCTTTTGGTATCCCCATTTTCTAGCAAGTTTTAGAGCGGTTTCGTTGGCTTCTGCCCCAGAATTCATCATTAAAACTTTTTCATAACCAAAAAATTCTGTAATCATTTTTTCACATTCTCCCAATTTATCATTATAAAAAGCACGAGAAGTAAGTGTCAAAACTTGCGCTTGGTCTATCAAAGCAGCAACAATTTTTGGGTGGCAATGTCCCTGATTTACAGCACTATACGCAGCTAAAAAGTCAAAATAATGTTTGCCTTCCACGTCCCATACGTGTATGCCTTCTCCACGAGTGAGAACAACCTCCAAAGGATGATAATTATGCGCTCCGTAGCGGTCTTCTAGGGCAATAGCCTCTTCTGACGTAATCTGTAAAGTATTTTGAGAAAGAGTTGTAGCAAGCATATTTTTTTGAGTGAAATTGTGAGTAGTGAAATTATGAGTAGTGAAATACAAGAATTTTGTACATTTCTTTTAACTTTTCACCTAATTTTCACTAATTTGCGTTGCAAAATTACGCAAAATAAAGGCAATAAAATAATTTTATAAACAATTTTCTTACTGAAAAGTTTGCTAATTATCAAAATAGTACACTATTACCTATCTAAACAAATTTTAATAAACTTTTTAATGAATTTTTTTAAGAGAAAAAAAACAGAAGACAAAAAAATAACACCTGACTCAAAAGACAAGAATAACGAGCAAAATAAGGAAATTGAATATTATTTCAATGAGCAAGGTTATATGGTTTTTACAGAATATTACCACAAAAAACGTGGTTATTGCTGTAAAAATGGCTGCAAACATTGTCCGTTTGGATTTAAGAGGCAATCTAGTTGAAATATTATCTACTTTTTGATATTTTTTGAAAATATGTTTGGATATATGCTTTTGAGTTCGTACATTTGCGTTCCAAAAAATGAAGTAATTGGAGATGATTCTTTAAAATTAACCTAAAATTAAGTTTTAAGATAATTTGAATAATCTTTACTTCACGTTTAAAATTGTTTAAATTGTTTATCTTAAAATAGTAGAATAAAATGTCAAAAGTTTGCCAAATCACAGGAAAAAGAACAAGAGTAGGTAATAATGTATCTAAATCTAACAATAAAACTAAAAGAAAGTTTTATCCAAATTTGCACGTACAAAGATTTTTCGTACCTAGCTTAGGTGAGTGGGTAACATTACGTGTATCTTGCAATGCTGTTCGTACCATCAATAAAAAAGGCATAGATGCCGTTTTGAAATTTATATAATTATTTATATATCGTTTCTTCAAAAATTTAAAAACGCTTCTAAAACTATATTAAAATATATTTTTAGAAGCGTTTTTTGGTTTATTTATACTTAATTACCTGCTTATACGTTAGCTTTTAGCATATAATATTTAAAATAAAAAAATGGAACTTCAAAAAACCGCTGAAACAGCAACAAACATCATTACAGAAAATCCTAAAAATACAGTTGGTTTTGCCCTTGAACGCATCAATTACATCATAATGCTTGCAGGAATAGGTATGATGCTTCTTGGCTTTGTGATTATGTCAATGGACAAAGAGCCGTTTGGTTTTGGCTTTTTAGGACTTACGTTAGGTCCAATTATCTTATTTTTAGGTTTTATGGTACAATTTGTAGCAATTTTGTACAAACCAAAATCATTATGAGGTGTGAGGTGTGAAGTAAAATACAATTAGACAAAGACATTGATATTTTGTATTAGTTCCAGCGGAACTGTATATTTATAGAAATATCATTATGCTTGTATTTCGCTCCAGCGGGGCGCAATACTTATAAAACTAGCCCTTGCTAGTGCTGCTCCGCTGGAGCAAAATACATTTTTTAACCTGTTTTCTATAAATATATCAGTCCGCTGGACTGCAATACAAACTAACAATGTCGTTATCTAAATGTATTTCACTTCACAACTCACAACTCACAACTCACAACTAATATATGGGTATTTTAGAGGCGGTGATACTCGCCATTATTGAAGGACTGACGGAGTTTTTGCCTATTTCTTCCACAGGACATATGATTATTGCATCTTCTCTTATGGGTATTAGTAGTGAAGCTTTTACAAAGCTTTTTACTGTTAATATCCAATTTGGGGCTATTTTGTCGGTGGTAGTTTTGTATTGGCGAAGGTTTTTTCAGTCTTTTGAGTTTTATTTTAAATTGCTTGTTGCCTTTATTCCCGCTGCTTTTGTGGGTCTTTTTTTTGGTGATGTAATTGATAAAATGCTTGAAAACGTGTTGGTGGTAGCTATTATGCTGATTTTGGGCGGAATAGTTTTGCTTTTTGTGGATAAATGGTTTGCTAAAAATGAAATTCCAAATGAGCTTCCAAACACATCAGAAAAAACCGTAACCTATCCTATTGCGCTTGTGATAGGGCTTTTCCAATGTGTTGCTGCAGTTTTTCCTGGAACTTCCCGCTCTGCTGCCACTATTATTGGCGGAATGCAACAAGGACTTACACGCAAAACCGCTGCAGAATTTTCATTTTTCTTGGCTGTTCCCACTATGTTTGCCGCATCAGCCTACAAACTGCTCAAACACTATAAAGCTACGAAAGAAGCTAATTTACCTTTTTTCCAAGGAGAAGAACTTCAAATGTTATTACTAGGAAATGTATTGGCTTTTGTGGTGGCAATGCTTGCTATTAAGTTTTTTGTAGGTTTTTTGACTAAATACGGCTTCAAAATGTTTGGTTATTACCGCATTGCGCTGGGTGTTGCTATTATTTTGTTACTTCTTTTTAAAGTAGATTTGAAGATATTGTAAAACTTTTATTTTTTTATTTACAATATTTTTTTTCTAATATTTTATCTTCTGCACCAAGAGAAACCGCTTTTTTGAAGTCTGCACAAGCTTTTTCTTTGTTTTTTAGTTTGAAATGAATTTGCGCTCTTTGTAAATAATAATCAGCATCATTAGGATTTAGCGCAATAGCTTTATCAAAATCTGGTAATGCTTTATGGTATTTTTTGAGCTGATATTCCAAAAGTCCTCTAAAATGATAGGCATCTGCATAGTCATTTTTTAGTAAAATAGCTTTAGAAACATCAACAAATGCTTTTTTATCATCTTCAAAAACATTATAATACATTGCAGCACGCTCATAATAGGCAGGTGCATAGTTTGGGGAAGTAATGATTGCTTTAGAATACCAATTAAAAGCAGTTTTGTTATCCAAATCACGCAAAGCAATAGCTGCAAGCGACATCATAGCTTGCACATACGTAGGCGCATAAGTAAGCGTTTGCTCAAAATCACGCTTGGCAGTAATTATTTTGCCCTGCATAAAATCCAGCACACCTCTGCAATAATAAGCCTCTGCATATTTTGGTTGCAAAAGAATAGCCTTATTATAGTTCTCTTCTGCTTTTGGATAATTAGTAAAAGCATAATAAGCAAGTCCACGCTTTTGATAGGCTTCCGCAAAATCTTTATCAATAGTGATAGCCTTTGTAAAACTTTCTATGGCAAGCTCTATTTTGTTTTGTTCAAGAAGTTTTTTTCCTGTTTCCAAATGGTTTTGGGCAGTTTGAGGTGTTTGAGCATACGCAAAACATATCAGATTTAACAAAATAAAAGTAATAAAAAAGCGTTTCATAAAATATGGGTAATTATTTCCACAAAATAAACAAAATAACTAATAATTTCAAATAATTTTTACTTATTTGTTGTTCTAAATTAAATAACTATATTTGCAAGGTAGCAATATTATTTATTTAAAATCAAACATTTATCATTTACAATCACTTTATTATCTGATGGAAAACTCTATAAAAAAATATTTTAAAACTGCATTTTTGATACTCTCTGTGGTATTATCTCCTTTATTCTTATCTTCTTGTGATGATAATACAGAAGAAGATGAACGTGAAGACAGAGTAAAAACGGTAGAAAAAGATGGTTCTGTGGAAGTGGTTTTTAATAGTAGAAAACTAGACGAAACTCGTGATATTATTGAAACGAAAAAAACTTTTTGGGTAAAAAATACAAAAATCAAAGAAAAAATTGAACTTGACACCGTTCCCTCGCTTGGTAAAATCAAAGCAGAAGGCACAGACAGCACAGGAAAGCCGCTTACAGGAGAAGTAAAAAAAGAATATGAATTTTATGTAACAATAAAATAATTCAGTAACTAAGAAAAAACGAAGCAATGAAAAAGACAAAAATAATCAAATTATTACTTCTTACGAGCCTTTTGTCGGCTTGTGATAAAGAAAAGAAAAAAGTCAGTACAGAGCAAGACCGCCTGCATTTGCGTTCTGATACTGCAGCACGCTACACAACAGTACATCATTCTCATTATGGCGGTTTCTATCCATATTATTATGTTTTTCGTCCATTTGGTTACTATTCTTATGGTAACTATCACCGTGGCGGCTATCATAGTAGTTATGTTCATCCTTCTTCTAACAACAGACACGCTAATGCCTCTTCTCATAGCAGAACTTTCTCCTCAAAAAGTAGTGGAGGCGTTTCTCGTGGTGGTTTTGGAGGTTCAAGCAGAAGTTCTAGCAGGGGCGGAAGTTAGAACGAGGTACGAACTAAAAGGTACAAAGTACGAATGTAAAACTCAAATTATTGGTTGCTGTAAAAGTTCCGTTGCAAAATAGTATCTCGTTGTTTGGTGGGGACACCAAACAAGGTTATATCCCACGTTTAGTGTCCCCACCAAATATTTTCTCCAAAAACTGCAGCGAATAATTTACAATAACAATTATTGTAAAAATGGAAAGATTGAATTATTTAATTTTCCTGATACTAATATTTTTGTGGTCTTCAAAAAAATCCATTTAAAAAGTACCTGAAAAGTGTATTTATGCAATGGGACATGCCCATTATCTATTTTGATATAATTTCAATTCGCTGATTACCAATACTTTAAATATAAATAATTTTTATACCACAAAATATTAGTATCAAAATAATTAATTCATAACTTAAAATCCATAATTATTATAAATGATACAAAATACTTTTTCTTGTGTGGTCGTTGATGATAGCGAGGTAATAGTTTTGATGCTCAAAAAATTCATTGAAAAAACAGAATTTTTGCATTTAGAACAGACTTTTACAGACCCGCTTTTAGCTTTTGATTATCTCCAAGATAACAATGTTGATATTTTACTTTTGGATATTGAAATGCCTCAAATGAGCGGTTTTGAGTTACTAAAAGCCCTGCATACTAAGCCACAGACTATTATGATTACGTCTAATAGAGATTTTGCGCTAGAAGCCTACCAGCTTGATGTAACGGATTATCTTGTCAAACCACCTGACTATTCTCGTTTTTTGCACGCCATAGACAAGGCAAAACACAACCTTTCTACTGCCAAAATACCACCAACACAACAGCAAGTTACGGAGCAAGAAATCTACGTAAAAGTTGAAAATAAACTTATTAGGCTTACTTTTGATGCTATAATGTATGTAGAAGCAATGTCTGATTACATCATTATTCATACAGAAGATAAACGCCAATATATTGTTTATTCTACCTTGAAAGCATTTGAGGAGCGTTTGAGAGCGGATAATCACCGTTTTATTCGTATTCATCGTTCGTATATGGTCAATATGGATAAAATTGATATGTTAGAAGATAATTCTGTGGTTATCAATGGCAAAAATTTAGCTATTGGTATCACCTACAAGGATGATTTTATGCGTATTTTGAAAAGAATTTAGCTGAAACTAAAAACTCCCCTTTGAATATCATTCAAAGAGGAGTTTTACTTATCAACTATATAGATATTTTTACACAACTATTTTTATTGTTTTGTGTAAGTAACTGTATTTACAGATGCTACTCCACCTGCGTTAGAAGATATTTCCACAGTCATATTGGTTGCCGTAACTGTTTTTACCATAAAAATTCGTGGCGCAGGCGTACCACCTGTATATGTGAGTGTAAGCACGCTAGAAGAAGTTGGTATAGCAAACGTTCCTGCTACTGATGACGCTGTGCAAGTTTGGTCTGCTTGCCCAGCAAGTACGTAAGTGGCTGTGGCAAAATTTTCTGTAAAAGTGCCACTAGCATTAAGCGTAAGTATAGAGTTTTTAGTACAAAATGCCGCTCTACCATCTGCATTGCCTATAGCTAAGTTAGCTGCCGTTTGGTCAAAAATATTTGGAATAGAAATAGCACCTCCCGCCACAGAAGATGAGCCAGCTGTAAGTTTCCACGTACCAGCTACTTGAGCAGCCGTAAAACCTGTAGCAGGTGGTGGCACAACCACAGGTGCGGGGTCTTTTTTAGTGTCGCAAGCGTACAAACTTATACCTAAAACAAGGGCAAAAGTGAGGATTTGGGTTAGTTTTTTCATTGTTAGGATTATTTTGATAATTGAGATAATACATGTAATTAATAAATTAAAGAACAAATATAATTATATTTTCCTAATATACGAAACGCTAAGGTAAAATTCTACTTGAGTTAAATCAATGTATGCTTGTGATAAAATCTGCAAAAGATACATCTTCTTCTAATTGTAGTCTTTTTTTGATGCGGTATTGATGTTTTCTGACGCTTTCAGGTTCAATGGAAAGAAGTTGTGCAATTTCTTTTTTGTTTAATCCCATTTTTTGGTAGGCACAATGACGCAAATCATTTGAAGATAAATCAGCACATTTGCTATAAAGTGTTGCAAAAAGATTGGGGTGTACTTCCTCAAAATGTGCCTTCATCTCTTCCCAATGCGTGTCCATTTGCAAAGATTGTGTTAGTTTTTTCTGCCATTCTTTGCTTTCTTTCTTAATATCTCCACTTAATTCCCCGTTGATACTTTCCAAAAACTTACTCACTTCTGGTAAGAGTTCGTTTTTTTGGAGAACTTGTAAAGTTTTATTGATAAGCTGGCGGTTTTTTTGGTCGTCTAAAAGGCGTGCTTGTTTTTCTATTTCTTCTGATTGTGTGCGTATTTCTTCATTGCTTTGTTGTAGGGATTTGGTACGTTCTTGTACTTTTTGTTCTAGTTCTATATTTTTTTGTTGTGTAATATCCCTTTCTAGCCTTTCGTGGGCAATTTCTTTGGCAGAAATTGCTACTTTTAATAGATTTATACGTGCTGCAAGCGCAATAGAAAAGGTTATCATTTGAATAGTCATACCTATCTGAATAGCATATCTACTCAAAAAAGTTTCTGAATATAACTGAAAAACAGCACTTCCACCCATATAAAATATTACGGCAATAAGCAAAATACTATTTGCCACAACATAATACCTGGCTACATATTTAATGCTAAAATTGTCAGAACGCCATGCAAAAATACTCAACAAAATAAGTGCTACACATACGCTTGCAATGTTTAAATTATTGAGAATTAAAGTATATCTATTAAGATAAAATAAAGAGTAGTTCCAATCTGTTATAACTATCAAAATAAAACTAGCTGTTATCAACCACTTCATAATATCCAAAAATTTATGTATTTTAGGATAATATATTTTTGAACTAAGATAAATTTGTGAAAACCCTGCAAAAAAAATAATAGCCATACAGCCACAAAAATTAGAAATTTGCAAAGGTAAGTATCTTAAAGTATCCGAACTTACATCAAACCACGTTTTTGGATAATGTTGTAAAAAGAAAAAATACCCTCCAACAAAGAAAACGCTCGCTACATAATACAAATAGGCTTTATCTTTCACCATAAAATAAAGAAAAATATTATAAAAAGCCAACGCAAGCAAGATACCAATCACCATAAAACTTAATAATTGCCCATTCATAAACCTATGAAAATATCCCTGATGCGCATAAAGCACAAAACGTTTTTCTCCTATACAAACATCACAGGTATTGATGCCTTTGGAAACAACATAAATACTTGTTTTTCCTTTTCCCAACGTCAGTATATATTGAGCAAATCCCCCCAAATAAGACCGCTCTTTTAGAGGTGTGTAAATCCCATTAGCATAATGCATTAGTTTTTCTCCTTGAATCAGATAAAGTTCTGTATGCATACCATTACTCACATCAAGGTAAAATGTATTAGTTGCTGTCTGATTATCTAATTCTATTTTGTACCAATGATTTTTTGCTGCTGCAATAAGTTTGCTTTCGTGTTTGAATTTATTTTGATAGGCAGAAGAACACACTTGTTCAAAAGTTAGTTTGCCTGCCGTATCATAAAGCGTTTGAATCTTATTTGTAATATCAAAGCGTTCCGTTTCTCCTATAAGTTGATTTAAAAATTTATCTGAAGCTGGATTTTCTTGTGCAAGCGCAGGAATGCTTACGCATATACTTGCACATATACATAAGAAAACTAAAACAACAAAACGAAAATAGGAATGACGCATAAGATAGTTAAAAAGTGCTTTTATAACTCACAAATATACTATTTGTTTTGGAATTGTCCCGCTTTTTTTAAGGTTTTTATTGTTTTATTGGAGGTTTTAGAGAAAATAAAGACTTATTTTTGAGATGTCCCTATTTTGT
Source organism: Raineyaceae bacterium (assembly GCA_043764015.1). Taxonomy (GTDB): domain Bacteria; phylum Bacteroidota; class Bacteroidia; order Cytophagales; family Thermonemataceae; genus JANYGM01. Next base: position 5,996 of record JAYUKY010000018.1, on the reverse strand, counting down.
CCCTACCAAAAATTAGGAGTATTTATGATTTTGTAGCTTTATTTGCAATACGAAATCAGCAGGAAAGCTGCAGCAACTTGTAATGAGATTTCTCAATAATATTTCTAATTATTTCTAATCATTTCAATAAAAATCTAAATTTAATCAAAATGTTCTCAAAAAACAAACTTTGTTTCTCTTTCGTTGCGTGCCTTTTTAGTGGCATATTTTTAGGCACTTTTTCTGCCTGCAAGAAAGATGACCCCGCACCAGCTGCCATTACGGTTACTTCTGCTGATATTTCAGCACAAATAAAACCTGGTGGAAATGCTACTTTCAATGATTTGGATAATACTTTGGTAACCTTTCCTACGGAAGGAGCAAACCAAACTTGGGATTATCTCAATGCAAAAGCAACAGGCGCAACACAATTCACTGAAAATTATCTGCCTGTTGCCACGAATACTAATTTTGGTGCTGCTACTTATATGCAGGACAGACCCGCTTCTTTGGGCGCAGTCAGTTTTACGAGTAGAAAAGATTTTTATGAAGTTTCTGCTAACGGTTGGTATCAACTTGGAGGTTATATCACAGCACAAACGCTCAATCTTCCTAATAATATTGTGCTTAGAGCAGAGGGGACAGAAGAATCTTTTGTAGCAAAAGATTTAATCTACAAATTGCCACTTGCTTTTGGTGATACCTACACTAACAATAATTCGTACGTAATTGAGAATTATAAACTTACTGTGCCTGCTTTTGGGCTTAATCAAGCTGCAGTAACAAGAAAACTTACACGTGCAAGAACGGCTAGCGTGTCTGGTTGGGGTAGAATACGCCTGCCTAACAGCACAAGTGAAATAGAAGTTTTGCAAGTAAAAATAGCAGAAACTGGCACAAATAACTACACACTTTCTGGAGGACCTGCACCTGCAGCCTTACTTGGCGCACTTGGGCTTACTGAAGGAAGTTCCTCAACTGCTAATTACTACATTTTTATTTCTAAAACTAATCAAATAGTTGCTGAAATTGATTACAAAAATGTCAATGGCGCAAATACAGTTACTTATGGCAATTACAAAGTCCTTCCATAATATGGTTTGCCTGAAAAAGTCTAAAATCTAACTCTTTAAAATTATCCATAGACAATGGGAAAACCTCCCATTGTCTATTTTAGCTCACTATTTTTATTTTTTTGGTAATCTACTCCAAACAAATGATTAAAATTGTTAGTTTCACAGCCAAAATTATCTCTACTAAAAATACATCAATTACATAACACATCAACTATAATTCTATGAAATTCTTTTACAAAGCACATTATTTATTTTTACTTGTAGTTATGTTTAGTAGCAATTCAATTTCTGCACAAGATACCATTCCTACACCTAATAAAAACCCTATTGATAGTACAACCCACTACATAACAGACATAGAAGAACTTTATAAGCTAAAACCAATAGACAAAGGAGAAGCAAGTATCTCTATTGCAGGTTTTAAATCAACTACTTTGAGAGAATCTCCTGGTATTGTAACGCTTATCTTGGGAGAAGAGATAAAAAACTCTGGCGCAAAAGACCTTTTTGACGTGCTTAGGAACGTACCAGGTTTTGATTTTGCGCTGGACGTTACGCCTACACTTACAGTAAGAGGTAATACAGCCCACGAGGCAAAAATACTACTTCTTATTGATGGACATCAGATAAATGATGTAAGTCTTGGCTATAGTCTTATATTTCAGAGGTTTCCTTTGAGTAATATTGACCGTATTGAAATTATCAGGGGAGCGGGTTCTGCTATTTATGGCGGTATGGCTGGGCTTGCCGTTATTAATATTCTTACCAAAAGACCTACATCAGCACAAGAAGTAGGTTTTTCTAGCATTGTTGGCAATACAACACCCACTACTTTGATGCGCAATAACGTAGAAGCCTACGCACTCACAAAGTTTACTAATGGCTTAGAAGTAAGCGTAAGTGGCTACCGACTTGATGGCAAACCATCAGACAGAAATATGTATAATGCAGGTTTATATAATGATTTTGTTGATTTTGAAAAACGTTTTAATATCAAATCAACAGGCTTTAATGTCAATATTAAATTTAAAAAACTGGATATTGGCTTTATGCAAAATACTTATACAAGCACGCTTCCACAGCTAGGAAATGCTAATGTAAACGTAAATGGTTTGTTTTTTAATGTTGGCTACCGCTTTGATATTAGCGGCAAATTTGTTATTTACACTAAGCTAAATATCAAAGAGCAAAATCCTTATCTTTTTACTAATGTGCCACTTGTGCCTGCTATTTTCAACCCATCAGGAACGGCTAGACTAGAACTAATAACGGCTTCTAATACCAAAGACAGGCGTATAGCTCTGACGGCTTATGGTATTTATCAGGCATCAGAAAACGTGATGATTACGCTGGGGACGGAGTCTTATCTGGATAATGTAAGCTACGTAAACCCTTCTCAAAAGTTTCCTAGTGGAGCATCTTCTATCAATTACCAAAATATTGGTGTATTTGCAGAAACAAGTATTAAATCTCAAATAGCTAATATCACTATTGGCGCACGCTTAGACAAATATACCAACGTAGAAGCAGTTGCTGTGCCACGTATTGCCATTACACGTGCTTTTGAAAACGTGCATATTAAGGTACTTTATACGCAAGCCTTCAAAACACCTACTATTCTTAATGTTGAATACAGGCAAGCAGGCACGAAAATGCTGCCTGAAAGGTATCAGTTGATAGAATTTGAAACTGGTTTGCGTTTGAGTGACAAACTTCAGCTAACAGTCAATGCTTATGATATTACGGTGAAGAATTTTATCATTAGAAATGACCTTAATACCACTTCTACAGGACTTGCCTATACTAATTTGGGGCTTTCTGGCACTCGTGGCATAGAAGCTGAAGGAAAATATAACCAAAAATGGGGTTATATCAAGGCAGGTTACTCTTTTTATCAAACAACTACCATTCCTACAGAGCTAAAATTAGATGGGCTTTCAACTGTAAACTCGGGTATTCCTGCGCAAAAAGCAACCGTACAGGCGTATATCAAACTTAACAAAGATATTTCTGTTAGCCCTAACATTATGTATCTTACTAACAAATTTCGTAACAACACAGACCCTACTGATACGTTTAGCGAGGTACAAGAATACCCTGCAGAACTACACCTAAACTGTTTTTTGAATTATGATAACTTGTTTTTTAAGAATTTTTCTGTCGGTGTAGGCGTTTATAACATCACTAACCAGCAATTTTGGCTTGCGCCTTGGAAAACTGACCAAGCAAGCAGGATTGACCAAAGTATGCAAGGACGTGAACTGCATTTTAGAATGCTTTATAACTTGAAAAATTAAACTATTTTCTTGCAAAATAGCAATAAAAACATCAACTATTTCATTAAGAAAACATCTCTCTCAATGTCTAAAATCTCTTTTATCTTATTATTGCTGTGCATTTGCTTGTCTTTGCAAAAAGCAACAGCACAATCTTTGGAACAATATCTCACTCAATTAGATACAGAAAAATCTTCTACCAAAAAAGCAGACATCTATTACAAAATTGGAGAGATTTATCAGCAACAAGGCATCTACAAAAAAGCATTAGAAAACTACAACAACGCTCTGCAAACTGATGCAAACACTAATTTTATTTCCGTAAAGCAAAATATTATCTCTTCTTATAGCGGACTGAATGACCATAATGCCGCACTCAAGGCTGGAGAGGAACTTATCTCCTACTACCGTTCAAAAAATGATATAGAAGGGCTTACAAGACAACTCAACGAGAATGCACGGTATGCAGAAATCAATAGAAAACAAGAAGATGCCCTAAAATATAACCTAGAACTTGCAGACATCTACAAAAAAAGTAATCAGACAGACAAATTAGCTAGTATTTATAGCAATTTGGGCGTAACATACAGGCGTTTGAAGGATACACAAACCTCTGAGAAGTATTTTAATCAGTATTTAGAGATACTTAAAAACCAATCTAAGAACCAAACCAACCCCCAAAACCAAGCACAAACTTTTATTAGTATTGGTGCGACACTTTTGGAGCTAAAACAATACAAAAAAGCTACACCTTATTTTGAGCAAGCCCTAAAAATTGCTGAAAGAACTAACCAAGCCAAACTAAAAACTGAAGCCTATAACTTCAAAGCTATGGCTGATTTCCTTAATGACAATACAACTGACGCACTTTCTAATGCTACCAAAGCAAAAGAAATAGCAGAAGAAACCAAAGATTTGGATAATATGCTGAAATCTTATGAGATGTTGAAAGTTATTTATCAAAAACAAAGTGATTCTAAAACTGCCGCAGAATATCAAGAAAAAATCTCTAAATTAAACGTAGCTATTGCGCAAAAACGTAGGGAAGCGGACCAACGCAATTTTGATAGAGCTATTGAAGTGGAAAAACTAGAAAAAGAAATTAAAAATACTATTGCTAATCAGAAAATAAAAGAGGGAGAATTGCGTGAAACCAAGCTAGAAAAAGAAAAAGCAGAGAAAGAAATAGCTATAAAAACACAACAACTAAGTATTTTAAAGAAGAATAGTGAAATAGAAAAAGCACAAAATAGGGCAATTCTTAATGAACAGATTTCTCGTGAGCGTATGAGTGAACTAGGACGACAAAAAGCTGAAAATGAAAACCAAAAACTGGTTATAGAAAATGAAAAAGCTCGGGCAGATCAGCAAAAAGCCATTGCACTCAACGAAAGAACAGGGCGAGAAAGCAAAGAAAAGGAACTTTCTTTGGCGGAAGCCTCTGCAAAACTTAAAGATGAGAACCAAAAGCAGAAAGATTTTAATCAGTTGCTTATTTTAGTAGGAGGTATTATTATTGTGTCTTTAATTGCAGTTGCGCTATTTTTTGTATATAGAAATTTGCGTACAACACGCAAACTTTATAGCAAATTAGGTGAGAAAAATAAACTAATTGAAGGACAAAATAATGAACTCAAAGATAAACAAGATGAAATTAATGTACAGAATGAAGAACTACAACAACAATCAGAGGAGATTATGGCGCAACGAGATGCAGTAGAACTTATCAATAGAGAACTTGACCTAAAAAATACTGATTTGCTCTCATCTATTACTTATGCAAGCCGTATTCAGAAGGGAATAATGCCTACGTCACAGAAAATAAGTGTATTTTTTCCAGAGAATTTTGTGCTTTTTCAGCCTCGTAATATTGTGAGTGGAGATTTTTATTGGTTTGCGGCAAAAGAAGATTTTTGTATGATTTCAGCGTCTGACTGTACTGGTCACGGCGTCCCTGGTGCGCTTATGAGTATGATTGCAAGTTCTTCATTAAACAAAGCTTTCTACGAAAAACAAGCTTATTCACCTGAAAAGCTGCTTTCTAGTACGAGTGATGCCATAATGACTGCCTTAGACCAAACAACCAACAAAACCTCTGATGGTATGGATAGTGTTGTTTGTGCGTATTTTCCCAAAGAAAATAAGGTTACTTATTCAGGCGCAAAGAACCCATTATTTTACGTTCAGAATGATGAGTTTTTTGAGGTGAAAGGAAGTAAATTTCCTGTGGGAGATGTGTATTATGGTGAGAACAGAGATTTTACGCTCCACGAGATAGCCGTTACTTCTCCTATTACGTTTTATTTGCTTTCTGACGGCTTTTGCGACCAATTTGGTGGCGCAAATAAAAAGAAGTTTGGCAAAAAACAATTTCAAGAACTTATTATGAGTATTTATAAAAAATCAATGGAAGTACAGAAAAAAACGCTTCAAATTACTATCAACAAGTGGATGACTGATGGCAATGAGAAACAAATAGATGATATTTTGGTAGTGGCTTTTCAGGTAAATCCAACGTATTGATAAAAAGGTTGATTTTCTCTTTTTTTAGCAAGTTGTGGATTTGCTACCGTACACTGTTTTTTATTATTGGTCTGTACCATAGTGGAACGAAGGTCTGACCAATAATAAAAAACAGAAATTTCAATTTTAAAAGAGATTATGG
>JAYUKY010000017.1:0-20099 GCA_043764015.1 Raineyaceae bacterium | reverse complement strand
AATAAATAAAATTATGAAAATTTTCCTAAGTTGTTATTTTTATGAAAATTCCAAGTCATCTTTTATATATTTGCAACGGAACTTTTACAGCAACAAATCTTTTCTGTTTTACAATAAAGCAGGTTTCAGGATAAAATATAACTATAGGGTTTTATATATATAAATTTATCCTTCATTTAGTGCATCAAGCCATTTTTTATAGAATTTTCCTTTTTGCAAAAGTTCTTCATTTCCAAGAATAATGATTTGTTCTTTTGCCCTAGAAAGTGCTACGTTAAACTTTTTGTCAACGGTTTGTGTGGCGTTAAACGACTGCAAATTAGTGAGTTGTGAGCCATAATTCACCGCCATAGACATAATAATTATATCTCTTTCACTCCCCTGATAACGCTCTACGGTGTCCACCGTGATTATTTCCCTCATTTCTGGTGAAAGAAGGGCGTTTATCTCCGCAATTTGCGCTCTGTATGGCGTAATCACGCCAATACTTTGTGATGTAAGTTTTCCTTGTTTTTTGAGTGAATTTGTAATCACAGAAATAATCAAAGACACAAGTTGTGCCTCTTGTTTATTGTATTTTGCGTTTTTTTCTGTGGTTGTTGGCAAAAATAGGCATCTATTGCTTGCAAGCAACTTTTCCATATTATTTCTGGCATTTGCATCATAAAAATCCAGCTTTTCTTTTTGCCTTTCTGATCCAATAAAGAGTTTGTTATCATAAAATTCTCGTCCAAAAAATGCCAATACGTCCTCGTGTGTACGAAATTGCCTAGAAAGCATAGCAAATGCACCATTCCAATTATTTTTTTGCGCATTGATAAGCAAACGCTCAAACATTGAAATACTCAAATCAGAAATACCTATCTCTTTGAGAGAACTATTATTAACTGTTTGCAAATCAGTTGCTTGTGTTACAACAGCAGGCAGTTGTTTTTCATCTCCAACCAAAATAAAACGCTTAAATTTGGGTAAAATCCCGCATAAATGTGGCTCTAAAAGCTGTGAAGCCTCATCAATAATAATAGTGTCGTGTTTTGGTACAAGGTGCTGGTTTTTGTAATAAGAGCTCACCGTACAAACAAAAACCCTACATTCAGCGAGTCTGGTGCGTACTTTTCGTAAATCTTCTTCATTTGTTAGGCTAAATTTCGCCAAAGGATTATCTTTATTCACATAACCCAAACGAATAAAATTGATATGGCTATCATTCTGATTATTTTGCTCTACATTCTTATCATTTTCTAATGTGATATTTTTAATTTTTTCGCATATTTCGTCAGTTGCACGGTTGGTAAAAGCCAATAAAACAATAGTTTCATCTGTATTTTCATAGAGATATTTAACCATATTTTTAAGCATTGCAGAGGTTTTTCCTGTGCCAGGAGGACCTTGCAAAATGAAATAATCTTGTGCAGAAAGTGCCTGCGCTAGTATTTCGTTTTGCTCATTACTTAAATCTGGGATTTTTTGGAAGTTTAAAGAGAATTCTTTGTCAAATTGTGGCTCAATAAGTCCCAAAAGAAGATTTTTCTTTCTTTGGTCAGCTTCCAAAAACATAGAAAGGGAAGTTATTTGCGCCTCATAACCGCTTTCCATAAAATCCTGTTCTGTTGCCCAATAATTGTATTTTTCAAAGAAAAAACTATCTACAAATTTGTTTCTAAGCGAAATAACCAGCGTTTCTGCTGATATTTCAGAGATTGTGCCACGCAAAATCTGTTGCGAAATAGGACTTTTTAAAGTTTCATTTTCTTGCTGATTTTCTTGATTTTTAGTCAAATTTTCCTCCAAGTTCTCCCTAGAAATTGGGTAAACGACCACAATATCACCTTTGCGGAACGTCGTGGTTATGCCTGCACTCTTATCACGAGAAAAAGTTATTTTTGAAGTTTTATTATCAAAATCCTTAATCACTAAATTGTTCAAAATCAAGAAGTTAGTAGCCTTTTCTTCACTACTATTTTTCCAAAGCCCTGCAAAACCTTCGCCTGTATTTTCGTTGCTTGTGCCACCAATTTTGGCAGTCATCAGTTCACGCATTACAAAAGCAAAAAATTCTACAAAATAATTTTTTTCTAATTCATTGATTCTGTTCCATTTAGCATTAAAAATATTGACTTCGTCCATTGTGTAAGGTGGCATATTAGCATTTTGGGTGCTTTTTTGCAACAAATCAAAAATTTTCCTATTTCCTTTTGCAAGTTCAAAATCAAGGCTTACGAGCCTATTGCGCATAAGCATCACTTTTTGTTTCTCAAAATTGAGCTTTCCACAATCTCTAAGCGGATTTTCTGTTTCTTTTGCTCTTGAATACAGAATAGCACTTACGCCATTTCTGTCCTCAAAAGCACTGTCTATGAGCAAATTATAACAAGCAACTTGCGTAGTTTCGTTATCCCAAGCAAGTTGAAAAGGATTATTTGCAGGAAATTTACCAGATTTTAACTCTATAATATCCTTTCTATTACCTTTTTGAGCATTATTGTCATATTCCACAAGCAAATCCAGTCTTCCTTGAAGTCCATAAATATTGGAAATAAAACTTGGTTCTGTGGTGAGTTTGTGCGCTTTGAAAGCTATTATTTCTTTTTTTACTGTATCAAAGTGTGCTTCCAGTTCTCCATAAATGCGTTTTAGGGTGTCGCTATCATAAACGGCGCACTCAACGCTACGTTCTTTAAAAGTCTGTTTCATAGCCTCTATAAACGGAATTTCTGGGTTTATCACCAGTCTATCTAACAAATCATTGATAAGATTTCCTAGCAAAGTCTTTTCATTTCCCTGAAAAAACTTCATTTTATCCAATAAACTTACATACGGAGAACTACCACCAGCATAAAAACATTTAGCAATTTTGGAGGCATCTACCAAATAATCAGGGCTAGCAATAATCAAAGTTGTATCCGTAGAAGCAAATAAATTATCCTCAATTCGTTCTAGATCAGTAAAATACGCAGATTGAAAATTCTGAAGGTAGCGCACATTATCCGTCATACGGTAGGTATAACTGCCACTATACACTACATCAGCAATATTTATCTTAATAATGCCCAAACCATCAGTTTTAGCGGTTATTGTGGCGGTATTCTTACCATTTTCGTCTTTACTGATGAGTGTTTTTTCTAAAATACTTACATACAAACGCTTAATTTTATCTTGTGGCGTTTGTCGGCTAAAAATAACATTTTCATTGGTTTGAAGAATATTTACTAATTCTTTATTTTTTATGTTATCTAATTCAAAATCAGCAAATTGCAAGATAAGTTCTAACAAAATTTTGATACACGCATTTGCCTGCTCTTGTGTGGGCGTGAAGCCTGCTTGACTAGCGTTTTTACGGATAAAACGGCGCAAATTTTGGAGTTTTTCGTCTGTTTCATTGCCCAAATTATGCGCTTGCACAATGAAATTTATCTTAGAAAAAATGCCAACAAAAACCTGTTTTTCATTTTCTGTAAGAGTGGCTAGCAAAGCTAAAAACTGCTTTGAGAGGTCAAAAATTTGTTTTTTAAGATTTTTTTGTTGTGTTATTTCAAACAAATTATCATAAAAATATTGTGTATTGATAGCGGAAAGAAGCATCTTTTTGAGTTGTGAATTTTGAGTTGTGAGTTATTGCAGTTTTACTTTGAACAAATTTAATGAAAAAATCCTAAATTATGCTTAAAATATATGTTTTTTTTGTATATTTGAGCGTTATTTTATGTTAATTTTAGGTCAGATTTAATTATTTCAGATGAAAAAAATTGCTTTGCTTTTGATATTTTTTGTATGTATATTTTTTGATGTTTCTGCACAAAAGAAACTTTCTAAGACAAACCTTACATTAGGGATTTCTATGCTTTTGCCCAAAGATTTCGTGAAGATGAATGATGATTTATTGGCAAAAAAATACTACACCTACCGCAAACCAACTGCCATTTATACAGATGCTAGCACACTCATAGACATAGGCGTAAACATCACAAACACCTATTGGGACGCTAAGGATATGAAAATATTAAAAGATTTGTATAAAGGAAGTTTGCAAGCAAGCTATTCAAAAGTAGAGTTTTTGCAGGATAAACTCGTTACTATTAAGAAAAGAGAATATATAATTTTTGAATTTATTGGTAGAATTGTAGAGGAAAATGAAACAAAAAAAGCAGTTTCTGGCAAAAAAGGTACATTAGAAACTTACAATTATATGATGTATGCCGTTGTGGAGAATAAAATCATTGTTTTTAATTTTAATTGCCCACTCAAAATCAGCCAAGAATGGAGAGAACCTACAAAAAAAATGATGGAATCTGTTAAAATCAAAAATTTGAAAGTAGCAGAAGAAAAGAAAAAATAATTATTCTACTACATTAAAAAGTTGTAAAATAATTATGATTTTTGTTTCCAAAGGTTTTCTAAAATAGCCTTAATAAACGGTATAGCAGGCACTTTTGACATCAGTTTTACATCTTCCAAAAAAGTTGTTTTTTCATCTAAAAACCTAAAAAGCCCTTGAATTGGTAGTTTTTCAAATAAAATGGTAAAGATTTTTTTCATAGAAAGACCATTATTATCTTTCTGATTTGCCATTACGTGGAGAAGTGCACTATCATAAAGTTGGTATTTTTTGATGCTATTTTCCTTATAAAAGGGCTTTCCAGTCAAAGAAAGTGCTTTTGCAATATCTTTTGTACGTGTTTGTATGCGCAAAAAAGCGTAGCCTGTGCTTGCCTTGACCTGTCCGCCTGTCGTACCAATATTGATAATGTGGTTTCCTACTTGTTTTTTATGTGCAAAATCATACATAGGAATCACGCCAAACTCTTGTTCAACTATATTATAATCAGAGAGTTGTATGATGTTTTCTATATAATTTTTGAGCTGATTATCATATTCATTATTATTGTTAATATCATTGTTATTTTGTTCTAATAAGTTTTCAGAAAAAACTGTAAATTCAATGAGGGCTTTTCTAGGAGAAAAGGGCAAAATATAACAAAATCTAGCTTCTTTTGGCATTTGCGGCACTCTAAAATCCATAAAATGTGCCGTTTTTTCATCAAAAAAATCCGTTTTTGTTTCTACAAACCAGCCCTTGAAATGTTGCAAAAAATAATGATAACCTGCTTTTTTTTCTATATCATAAAATAAATTGGTACTATTAAATATAAAATCAGCCTCATACGTTTGCGTACCAGTAGGCGTGTTTGTGCGCACAAAAGCACAAGAATTTTCTTTTAAATTCGTTTCTCCTATTTCTTGTATTTCTTCATAAACTATCTGAATATTAAGGTTTTGACTAATTATTTTTCTAGTAAAATCATAAAAATCAATGGCACGAATGGTATTATAGTTATAGGGAGAAATATTGATTTTATCAGAGAAGTTTTCTCCAAAAAAATAAAGATTTTCCCACTTTTTATGGATAATCCCTTCAAACTCAAAAGGAATACTTTTGTCTTTCCAAAACGACCAAGTGCGGTCATTTGTCGTTTTTGGCACTTTATCTATTAAAAGTATCTTTTTGTTTTTAAGATTTTCACCTTTTAAAATACTAATATAAAACGCTAAACTAAGCCCAGCACAGCCTGCACCAGCAATAATATAATCAAATTTTGACATTGTGAGTTGTGAGTTATGAATTATAAATTATTAGTTGTGAGTTAAATATAAATATTTATCAAATAATTTTTCCAAAAATAGTATTTTTTTGACTGAATACGCTACTATTTTCAGAAAAAATACTATATTTACAGAAAATTATCCCAAAAATCTTAATGAAAAGTATAGCTTGTTTAATAAGCGTTTTCAGCCTTATTATGTTTAATAGTTGTGATAAAATCATAGACAAAAAACCTGACGTAGCAGTAGTGGAAGAACTCAAAATATTACCTGCACCTGCATTTAATGCTGATTCTGCTTTTGTTTTCATAGAAAAACAAATTGCTTTTGGCGCAAGAACGCCCAACAGCAAAGCGCACCAACAATGTGCAGAATATTTGCTCAAAACCCTAGAAAAAATGGGCGCAAACATTGAAGTACAAAATTTTGAAGCAGTGGCGTATGATAGTCTTAAAATGCAAGGCAAAAATATCATTGCCTCACTTAATCCAAGCGCATCAAGGCGTATTTTGCTTGCTGCACATTGGGATACCCGCCGTTTTTCAGATAAAGATAAAGACAAAAATAACCACGAAAAACCACTAGACGGCGCAGATGATGGCGCAAGTGGTGTGGCAGTAATTTTGGAAATAGTACGTGCCATTCAAGCGGACAAAAATAAGCCTAGCATAGGCGCGCCTAATGTAGGTATAGACGTGATTTTCTTTGATTTGGAAGATGATGGACACAAAGAAGGCACAAACAAGAACGACAAAGGAGAAAATATTTTTTGGTGTCACGGTTCTCAATATTGGTCAAAAAACAAACATAAAGCTGATTATTCTGCTTACTTTGGCATTTTGTTGGATATGGTTGGGGCAAAAAATGCTATTTTTAGGAAAGAATTTTATTCTGTGCAATATGCTTCAAATATTGTTAATCAAACGTGGCTGATTGGTCAGAAACTAGGTTATGGACACTTTTTTGTCAATAAAGAACTGAAATTTGGAGATGGCGGAATGCTTGACGACCACCTTTTTGTCAATGAATTTGGTAAAATCCCTATGATTGATATCATCAATTATGACAATGAGTTTGGCGTACACCACCACACACAAGAAGATAATATCAAAATAATTGATAAAAATACGCTTAAAGCAGTCGGAGAAACGGTTTTACAAATGATTTATCAAAATGCAATGCCTAAGTAATAAAGTTTTGATTACTTGATTATCAGTTACTTAGAATCAAGTATATTGATACTTTTTTAGATGTAGGGAATTTTTAAATATTAACATGATTTTACCAAAAATTCTACCTAAAATAACGGTACAAAAAATAGAAACACTTGCAGGGCATAAAGATTGTGTGTATTCTTTGGAAAAACTCCCAGAAAAATATTTATTTTTGTCTTCTGGAGGTGATGGACAAATAGCACTTTGGAATCTTAAAAACCCAGAACTAGGGCGTTTGGTGGCGCAAATCCCTAGTTCTGTGTATGCTATGCGCTATTTTCCGCAGGGAAATGCGTTGATAATTGGGCAAAATTTTGAAGGTTTGCAGATGATTTATTTTGAAGAAAATTATGCTCCTGATAGAGAAAAAAACAAATCTCTAAAAACTACTAAAAGCCAAATTTTTGATATAGAAATAGTTCATAATCAAGAAGATAAAAATAATTATTACGCTTTTGTGGCACAAGGTGATGGCGTTTTGACTATTGTAGATTTAGCTACTTTTTCTGTGAAAAAACACCTCAAAATCTCTGAAAAAAGTCTAAGAAAAATTGCTATAAACTCTCAAAAAAACGAGTTTGCAGTAGCTAGTAGCGACAATTTTATACATATTTTTGATTTGCAAACCCTAGAACTCAAACAAGCAATAGAGGCACATATTAGTTCTGTTTTTTCTTTATGTTATTTTCCTGATAATCAAGAAAATAACCAAAATAATAATCAAAATGATTATTTAATTTCTGGAAGCCGTGATGCACATCTTAAAATTTGGGAAAGACCAACAGAAAAGGTTGATTATCAGTTAAAAACAGATATTATTGCACATCTTTTTGCCATTAACGACATTGATTTTTCACCTTGTGGCAATTATTTTGCTACTTGCAGTATGGATAAAACTATCAAAATATGGGATTCTAAGACTTTTGCGCTACTAAAAGTCATTGATAAAGCACGCAACGCAAGCCACGCAACAAGCGTAAATAAAATTTTATGGTCTGATTATCAAAATGATAGTCAAGACTATCTGATTTCTGCAAGTGATGACAAATTTATTTCTGTTTGGGGAATAGATTTTGAATGATTATACAAAAAAATCCTAAAATCTATAAATCCTAAAAATCCTAGTCCGTTTTTTGCTTGTATTTGTGAAAATAGACAACCAAACAATAAAATAAAGATGCAAAATCTTCTTAAAATAACTTTTATATGCCTTTTGATGCTATTTAGTAGCGCAATCTTAAAAGCACAATATAATTTTACAGCAAATAATTATCCTGCAACTGCCACAGAAATCAAAGGTTGTGCGCCTTTTACGGTTACTCTTACCAAATGCGCCACCTGCGGAAATGTTGTGTATCAGTTTGCAGATAATTTGCCTATTTCTGGGACAAATGTAAGCACTTTTACTTATTCTACGCCTGGTTTGTATTCTGTAACGATGTTTTACGATGCAGGTGTAGGACAAAGTGGAAGTATCAAAAAAACTAATTATGTACGTGTGTTGCCTACGCCTGCTTTGAGCCTTACACTTGTGCGTTGCGCTGGCAAACAAGCAGTTTTGACAGTCCAAAATGTGGGTTATGATAGCTATGAGGCTGATTTTGGCGACCAAACACCTACTGTTATCACGCCTATTATTACTAATATTCCTTTCACTAAAATTTATCCTAATATTACAAATCCTGCAGGTCCAGTTTATACCGTAAAAGTAAGCGGAAGATACAATTTGGGTAGAACTGACGGCATAAAATGTGGCAAAGATAGTATTATGACCATTCGTATTTATCAGACACTTGCAGAACTTGTTACTGCTAATGAAATTGGTATGGGAATAGCCAGCACAGGAAAGCCCAAAAGTATCTGTGAGGGCGTTATTGACCTAAATTTTAGTGGTTTTAAGAAAGATTTGCTCTTTGAATTATTTATTTCTGAAGATAACGCACCAAGAACGCTACTAAAAACGTGGCAAGATACCACATCTGTAGCCATTACACGTAGTTTTTCTAAGTTAAATACACTTTTGAAAAGCTATACTTTTTATTTAAAAGTTACAGACAAATGTAATAACACAATCACGCTATCAAGTAGTATTGGCGCAACTACAACCGCTCCATTAGAAGTCAAAAAACTTAATTCAACCATTGAAAATAATAAAATAAAACTCTCTTGGGACGCTACCAACAGCAATTTTGATGATTTGAAAACCTATCAAATCCTAAAAAATAACGTAAAAACTCAAACAACAACTAATATTACTTTTGAAGAAGATTTTGTTACTAATAATGCTGGTAATAATATTTCAAATTGTTACAAAATTACAAATGTAGCAACTTGCGGCTTTTTGGCGTTGTTTTCTGGAGAAACTTGTCCTATTATTTTGAATGTAACCACAAGTTCAACAGATGTGCTTTCTGCTAGAATACTCACTTGGACAGCCTACAAAAATTCTGATAATAATGCTATTTCTTATAAATTGCAGAAAATCAACAATTTAGGCGTAGTTTATGAGGAGATTCCTTTGGGAAATGCTTTGACCTATACAGATAATTCTCAAGATTTGGAAAATCAAATTATCACTTACAAGGTAATTGGCACAACTTCTAATGCAACTACACCATTTTTGAGTAGTTCTAATACGGTTTTTGTGGAAAGGAAGTACAAAATGCAGTTTCCAACGGCATTCACGCCCAATAATGATAATTTGAATGATATTTTTGAGCCAAAAGGCTTTTTTGTGAAGACTTATTCTATGCTTATTTTTGATGAAAATAATCAGAAAATCTTTGATTCAAAGCTATTTACAGAAAATTGGAATGGTGAAAGAAATGGCGTACAAATGCCACCTAGCGTATATGTATATGTATGTAATATTGAAGATTATTTAGGGAATTTTTTTACATACAAAGGAACGCTCACGCTAATAAGATAAGTAAATGTCAAACTTTCCAAAAGTTTTAACTTTTGGAAAGTTATTTAACAACTTCTTTTAAGAAAATAAATGTGGTTGTGTTGTTGGCGGAACAATCCCTAAATGCTTGTAAGCCAATGCCGTAACTTCACGCCCACGAGAAGTACGTTTCATATAACCTTCTTGTATCAAAAAAGGCTCATAAACTTCTTCAATAGTTTCTGCATCTTCTCCGCAAGCAGTGGCAATGGTAGTAAGTCCAACAGGTCCGCCTTTGAATTTTTCAATAATAGTAGTCAAAATGCGGTTATCCATCTCATCTAAACCATTTTGGTCTACTTCTAAGGCAAGCAACGCAATTTCAGCAATTTCCATAGTGATAGTGCCATTTCCTTTGATTTGAGCAAAATCTCTAGTACGGCGCAACAAATTGTTAGCAATACGTGGCGTTCCACGACTACGCCTAGCTATTTCGTAAGCCGCTGCCTCATCAATAGGCGTATTCAAAATACCACAAGAACGTATCACAATGGTAGTGAGGAGTTTAGCATCATAATAATTAAGCCTTGCATTGATACCAAACCTAGCACGCAAAGGCGCAGTAAGTAGCCCAGAACGTGTAGTTGCACCTATCAACGTAAACGGATTTAGTCCAATTTGCACAGTACGAGCATTTGCACCAGAATCCAGCATAATATCAATTTTGTAATCCTCCATTGCAGAATACAAATACTCTTCCACAATAGGGTTTAAACGGTGTATTTCATCAATAAAAAGTACATCATTGGTGTTTAATTTGGTGAGAAGTCCCGCCAAATCCATTGGTTTATCCAAGACAGGACCAGAAGTCGTGGTGAGAGATGAACCCAATTCATTGGAAATAATGTTGGAAAGCGTGGTTTTTCCAAGTCCAGGAGGTCCGTGAAGAAGCACGTGGTCAAGTGCTTCGCCACGCAGTTTTGCGGCAGCCACAAACACACGCAAATTTTCCACAATTTTATCTTGCCCAGCAAAATCTTCAAAAGAAAGCGGTCTAAGAGCTTTTTCAATGTCTTTATCTGTGGTAGAAAGGTTTTCAGGGTCGCCTGTAAGGTAATCTTGACGCATTTTTTTGAGTTGATTTTAAAATAAATTTTATGCAAGACCTTCAAGGTTTTAAAAACCTTGAAGGTCTGATAATCAATTATTTAGAAGGTGATAAATAATTTTTTTGTTGCTAAAATTTTCTCTATCCATTTAGTTCTGTTATTGACAACAAACTTTTCTATTTGTCCGTTTTTAAGGATAACTTTCAGTCCGTTTGGGATAATCCAAAGAAGATTATAGATTTTTGCTTCCTCTATATCTTTCAAATAAATAATAAGGTTATGATTTTGAACATTAAAACCGTGATATTTGAATTCTAAGGCATTATTTAGTAGATAAAGTTTGCCCCCAACGCTTTCCGCCCCAAGAAAATGATTAGCTGCGCCCCTTGCTGTTTTAAATCTATAGCAACACTGTTAAAGGTTTTATAGCCATTAATTATTTTTTTATCTAAAGACATCACTTTGCCAATCACTTCCATTTCAGGTGCGGAGGGCTTACGAATATCACAAGAGTCATATAAAACATAGATTTCTTCACTATCCTTGAGCAATTCACAGGTTTTTGATGGCACTTCTGCTATCAAAAGGTTGTCACCTAAAGTGCGCACTTGATTACCATTTAATAGTCCAGTAAAACTATCATAAACTGTATATTTAACCATAGCATTGATATTTAATTTTCTCTTGAAAACAATATATTCCAAGAGCAAAGAAATGTTTTTTTACACGAGGGTCTTTAAATCTTAGTAATAAATTACTTATATGAAGTAATATTTATAATATAAATCAGATTAAATGTTGCTTTAATTGCAAAAATACACTATTTTTGTCAGAAAATAATACTTCTCGGGAGTTTATAGTAATGAGGTTGTTTAGAATTAATTTATAGTAACATAAATGATTGATTATCAAATAATTAAAATATTAAAAATAAATCTAGTAAATAATTTTCAACCATTGAATGTATCCATTTTTGTATTTTCATAGTCAAAAATAAACAAATTAAAGGTCTTTAAAAATTTTGTTTTATTCATATATAAGAAAAACGCTAACCCTAAACAACCTCAATTACTTAATAATCAAATTTTCATATTCGTGCTTCGTATTTTTTATTCCATAATGCTTCCTCATTTAGGGCAAATGTCTATTATTGAAAAGAAGTAAATTCATTTAGAATGTTTCTAAATAACATCAAAAAAAATAGCTTTATTTGATAATCAGTCAAATTTTGTATTTTTGTAAAATATTTTATTTACTGATAAGTTTTACATCTAACCTAAAACCAATTTTTTATGGCATTTGACATAGAAATGATAAAATCCGTTTATGCACGTATGGAAACACGCATAAATGAAGCACGCAACATAGTTGGGCATCCGCTCACACTTGCTGAAAAAATCCTTTATTCGCATCTTCACCCAGCTTTTCCTTTGCAAAACTTCAAACGTGGTATTGATTACGTTGATTTTGCACCAGATAGAGTAGCTATGCAAGATGCAACTGCTCAAATGGCACTTTTGCAGTTTATGCAAGCAGGAAAACCAACTGTTGCCGTGCCTTCTACCGTACATTGCGACCATTTGATACAGGCAAAAGTAGGTGCTGTGGCTGATTTGGCTACTGCAAACACTTCAAACAAAGAGGTTTACGACTTTCTAGCATCTGTTTCTGATAAATATGGCATTGGTTTTTGGAAAGCGGGCGCAGGGATTATTCACCAAGTTGTGATAGAAAACTATGCTTTTCCTGGTGGAATGATGATAGGAACAGACTCTCACACGCCTAATGCGGGCGGTTTGGGTATGATTGCCATAGGCGTAGGCGGTGCTGATGCCTGTGATGTAATGGCTGGACTTGCGTGGGAACTGAAATTTCCTAAACTTATTGGCGTAAAACTTACTGGAAAACTCTCTGGTTGGTCTTCTGCGAAAGATGTTATTTTGAAAGTTGCAGGAATTTTGACTGTTTCTGGTGGTACTGATGCCATTGTAGAATATTTTGGAGAAGGTGCAGAATCTCTTTCTTGCACAGGAAAAGGCACTATTTGTAATATGGGAGCAGAAATTGGAGCTACAACTTCACTTTTTGCTTATGATGACAAAATGAAAGCCTATCTTGATGCCACAGACAGAGCTGATATTTCTGCGGAAGCAGACAAAATTAGGGAACATTTACGCCCAGATTTAGGCGTTTATGAAAACCCAACAGCTTATTATGACCAACTCATAGAAATAAATCTTTCTGAACTTGAACCACACGTAAATGGTCCATTTACGCCTGATTTGGCTTGGCCTATCTCAAAACTAGCGCAAGCTGTAAAGGATAACGGTTGGCCAGAAGTGCTTTCTGTGGGACTTATTGGCTCGTGTACCAATTCTTCGTATGAAGATATTTCTCGTGCTGCATCTTTGGCACAACAAGCAATCAACAAAAAACTAAAAGTAAGTTCTGAATATACCATTACGCCTGGCTCTGAATTAGTGCGTTTTACGGTGGAAAGAGATGGTTTTTTAGCTATTTTTGGTAAAATTGGTGGTGTGGTTTTGGCAAATGCTTGTGGTCCTTGTATTGGACAATGGGCTAGACACGGCGCAGAAAAACAAGAGAAAAACTCTATTATTACGTCTTTTAACAGGAATTTCTCTAAACGTGCAGACGGAAACCCCAATACACATTCGTTTGTGGCTTCTCCTGAAATTGTAACGGCTTTGGCTATTGCAGGTAAAATGACGTTTAACCCTTTGACTGATTTTCTTACTAATGAAAACGGTGAGCAAGTAAAACTTGACGAGCCAACAGGAATGGAACTTCCACCAAAAGGTTTTGATGTAGAAGATGCTGGTTATCAGAAACCTGCGGAAGATGGTAGCAAAGTACAAGTGCTTGTTAGTCCTACTTCTGACCGTTTGCAGTTACTTGCGCCATTTTTGGCGTGGGAAGGAGCGGATTTGAAAGGCTTAAAACTGCTGATTAAAGCAAAAGGAAAATGTACAACTGACCATATTTCTATGGCTGGTCCTTGGCTAAAATACCGTGGACATTTGGATAATATCTCTAATAATATGCTGATTGGTGCTATCAATTTCGCAAACGACAAGGCAAATACTGTAAAAAACCAGCTTACAGGCGAGTACGGAGAAGTGCCAACGGTGCAACGTGCCTACAAAGCGCAAAGCGTGGGCACTATTGTGGTGGGAGATAATAATTATGGTGAAGGCTCTTCACGTGAACACGCTGCTATGGAACCTCGTCATTTGGGCGTTCGTGTGGTGCTTGTGAAATCTTTTGCCCGCATACACGAAACAAACCTGAAAAAACAAGGAATGTTAGGCATTACCTTTGCTAATAATGCTGATTATGACAAGATTCAAGAAGATGATAGCATTGATATTCTTGGACTTACGTCTTTTGAGGCAGGCAAAAACTTGGTTGTTGTACTCAACCATAAAGATGGTACTTCTGAAGCATTTGAGGTAAAACATAGCTACAACACACAACAAATAGAGTGGTTTAAAGCTGGTGGCGCACTTAATTTGATTGCAGCAGGTAAAAACGCTTAATATTTAGCTTTGCGTTTTCATAAAAACTCCCTTCTTAAAGTTGAAATTTTGAGGAGGGAGTTTTTTGAAAATAAGCTGCTACTACTCAAAAATATTACAGAATACACTTTTATTTTGTGAATAAAAAACTTATATTTGTGTAAATAACTACATATTTATAAGATAATGAAACAAAAACCTACATATATTGATTTGTTTGCGGGTTGTGGCGGACTTTCTTTAGGACTGCACAACGCAGGCTGGAAAGGATTGTTTGCTATTGAAAAAAGTCCTGATGCCTTTAAAACACTAAAACACAATCTTATTGATAACAAAAAACACTTTGAGTGGCCAGTTTGGTTGCCACAGGCAAGTATAGAAATTGATACATTTGTTAAATCCTATAAAAAAGATTTAAGAAAATTAAAAGGAAAAGTTGATTTAGTAGCTGGTGGACCACCTTGTCAAGGGTTTTCTATGGCTGGAAGACGAAATGAACACGACAAACGAAATAGTTTGGTTACTTCGTACATTGATTTTATCAAAATAGTAAAACCAAAAATTATATTCTTTGAGAATGTAAAGGGCTTTACTATGGAGTTTAAACAAAATAAAGATAAAGGCAAAAGATATTCAGATGAAGTTACTACAGCACTTGACAAAGCTGGTTATCATGTGAAAGGAGATTTAGTGAATTTTGGAGATTATGGCGTTCCGCAAAGAAGAACACGTTTTATTTTGATTGGTGTTAGAAAAAACTTACCAAATGCTTCACAAGAATTAGCTTTAAGTTTTTTTACTAAACTTAAAGAAAACAAATTTTTGTTTCTTTCTGATAAAAGTCTTACAACAGAAACCAATCTAAATGATGCTATTTCTGATTTATTAAAAGGAAATGGATTAGAAGAATCACCTGATACTAAGAGTTTTAAAGCTGGGATTTATGCAGATATTCAAAGCCCTTATCAAACGCTTATGCGTGAGGGAATTACACATAAAATTGCAGATAGCCACCGTTTTCCAAAACACAGACCTGATATTATTGAAAAATTTGAAGTGATTTTAGAAAACTGCAAAAAAAATAAAGATATTGGTGCTGAAATTAGAGAGCGTTTTAATATCAAAAAACATACTATTATTCCGCTTGATGGGAATTTGAAAAGCCCCACAATAACCACATTACCAGATGATTATATTCATTATTCAGAGCCTAGAATACTTACGGTGAGAGAATATGCAAGGATACAATCATTTCCAGACTGGTATGAATTTCAAGGAAAATATACCACAGGTGGAAAACGTAGAGTTTTAGAAGTGCCTAGATATTCTCAAATAGGTAATGCTATTCCACCACTTTTTGGAGAACAAAGTGGCTTAATTTTAAAAGAATTCATCAAATAAAGCAAATGGAAAAATTACATTTCAAAACAAATATTCAACTCAAAAGCATCATTGGTAAAGACCTTATCAATGATGAGAATATTGCTATTTTGGAACTTGTTAAAAATGCTTTTGATGCTGATGCGAAAAAAGTAGAAGTGGAATATTTGAATTTGAGAAATAATGATGATGCAACTGTTGATACTTTTTCTGAAGAAACATCTAGACTTTTCATTAAAGA
The DNA here is from genome assembly GCA_043764015.1 of Raineyaceae bacterium. Taxonomy (GTDB): domain Bacteria; phylum Bacteroidota; class Bacteroidia; order Cytophagales; family Thermonemataceae; genus JANYGM01. The sequence goes on along the minus strand of JAYUKY010000017.1, from coordinate 4,128 downwards.
TAATGGAATAGGAATGGATTTAGAGGATATTCAAGAAAAATGGTTAAATATTGCTTTTTCTGGAAAAAAGAATAACAGTCATCAACACAATAGAAGAATGGCAGGAGCGAAAGGTGTTGGTAGATTTTCTTGTGATAGATTGGGAGAATACCTAAATCTATATGCTAAAAAGAAGGGTACAGATAATTATATTCTGTTAAAAATTGATTGGAAAAAATTTGAAATAGAAGATTCAAAAAAAGAAATACAAAGTATTGATTTAGATTATGAACTTTTGACAAAGCAAGATTTAGTAACTAATAATATTCCTGTTTTTGAGAATGGCGTTTTATTAGAAATAATTAAATTAAGAAGTAACTGGGTACAAGAAAGCAAGGATAAAGTGGGAAATATAAGTTGGAATACTGATAAATTAGTTAGTCTTAAAAAATATTTAGAAAAACTAATTAACCCTAATCAAGCATTTGAAAAGAATGATTTTACCATTTCTTTAGATGCACCAGAATTTCAAAAAGAAAATAAGGAAAAAGAAGCACATAGTAAATTTATTGGTCATATAGAAAATACTATCTTTGAAAAACTGGATTTCAAAACTACAAGCATTGAAAGCGAAATTATTGAAAAAGGCACAATTATTCTCACCACACTAAAAGATAAAGGAGAAATTATATTTTGGGTAAAAGAAAAGAATGAGTTTTATCCTCTTCTAAAAAATATAAAAATTTCTCTTTTTTATCTAAATACCTATACAAAATCATTTTTTGCAAAGCAAACTGGCATAAGGTCTTTTGCTTATGGTTCTATTTTTTTGTTTATAAATGGATTTAGAGTACCTCCTTATGGCGAAATTAATAATGATTGGCTTGGCTTAGAGCATAGAAAAGGGCAAGGTTATGCGAGGTTTTTAGGAACACGAGATTTGGTTGGAAGAATAGAAATACTTGATGATGATAATGATTTTCACATTATTTCTAGTAGGGAAGGTGTGGCTAAATATGATAGTTTTAGACTTTTAACAGAAAAAAATGGCTATTTTCTAAAAACTTTTAGAAGGCTTGAAAAATATGTCGTTGATGGTTTGTCTTGGGATAGTGTGCCAAATAGTATGAATAATGTAGAAACTGAAAAAAAAATAATGTCAGGCAAATTAAAGGAAGATGAGCTAATTTATAAGGAAGATGATTTAATCAAAAAAAGAAGAGTTTATGAAAGTATTTATTCAATTATTTCTGCTAAAACAGAAAATGTAACAGAGCTTTATATCAATGAAGATTTAATTCTTAGTAAAATAAATGAAGAAAAAATAAATACTGAAAAAGATTTTAAACAATTAATTATTGATTTTGGAAACAAAAAAATTGATGGAGATGCCTTAAGCCGTATTCTATTAAAAAAAGCTATTGAAAATAAAGACCTTGAAAAGCAAATAAATGACTTATCAAAATATACTACAAATGAAGCAACAACGAAAGCTATTGAGGAATTACAGGCATATAAAAGTGAGTTAGAATTACAAGCTAAAATTATTGAAGAACTAAAAAATGAGTTAGAATTAGGAAAATCAGAGAAAGATTTAAATAAAAAACAAATAGAAAAAAATAAATTAGAGAAAGAGAAATTAGAGAAAGATATAAAAAACTTAAAAGTAGAAAAACAAAAAGCAGAACAAAAAGCAAAAGAAGAAGAAACCAAAAGGAAACAAGCAGAAAAAGAAAAAGATGAGAAAGTAAAAGATTTAGAATTAGAAAAACTAAAAACGGAATTTTATAAAAAGCAGTCTTCACCAGAAACAGATGCTCTGATTCATCACGTAAAAAATAATAATCTGCAAATTAAAGATGCTGTTTCTAGCATCATAACAGGGTTAAATAAGCAAGAGTTGAGTGTCAAAGAAATGAAAGATTTGATTTCAACACCATTATACAAAATTTTTCAGTACAATGAAAAATCTCTTAAAGCTACGGATTTGATTTTACAAAGTGATTTAGAAAAAGCTGATGCACAAAAAATAAATTTACCTTCTTTTATAGATGGGTACTTCAAAAATACAAATTTTGATATTAAAGTGCATTTTTCTACAACAGTAAGTAAATTTCAAATTATTGGTAGTAAGCTGGATTTAGCACTAATCTTGGATAATTTGGTTGATAATGCAACAAAATGGAAAGCAAAAAATATTTGGGTTGATTTTATTATCTTAGAAAATACTGGAGTATTAAATTTGTATGATGATGGTAATGGCTTAGATGCTAAATTTATCAATAATCCTGAAGATATTTTTAAGTTCAGAAATACTGCAAAACTAGAAGGAACAGGGTTTGGGCTATATTTAGTGAGAGAAACACTAACCAAAATGAACGCCAACATCTATATAGATACACCCACAAACAATATAGGTATGAACTTTAAAATCATATTCAAATAAATGATACAAAAATACATAATAGTAGTTGATGAACAGAGTCAAACCATTGTACTAGATAAAATTAAAGACACGCTAAAAAATGATGGTTTTGAGCTAATATATCAAGAACTTAATCCTACTAACTATACAAAAAGAGATAATGAAGATACCCATTTTGATAAACAAGCATTTTCAAATGCTTTAATTAATATTAAATATTTTAAAATGGCTGATATGATATTGTGTGATTATAATTTAATTGCAGATGTTGTGAATGGTTATGAAATTATCAAAATAATTAGAGAACTAAAATACAAACAGAAAACAAAAGTTATTCTTTATTCAGCACAAATTGATGGCGTAATAACTGACATATTAAAAACTGATAATGATTTTGAAAAGCAAAAAGAGAAACTTGTTGCACTTATGAGTTACAATATTGAATTTATCAAACGAGATGGTTTTGATAAAGAAGTGTATGAAACTATCCGTGAAGAAGCAAATTTTGATTTTGAAACAGAACTAATAACTTGGTTTCATAAAAGGGAAAAAGATACATTTAATTATTTGTTTCCTAAATATCAGGGTAAAACTTTTGGGGAAATTGCAGAAGAGCTAGAAAATGATACCTATGATAGTAATCAATTTAAAAAGGAACTGGCGGAGCAAATAATAGCTTATCTATCAGAAATAAATGGATTATCAAATGACTAAAATATTTGCAATATACCCAACTGATAAGCAATATTCTACAAAATTTTTGAATAAAATACATACCTATCTTACAACACAATTGGCGGGTAATTGGCATTGCTATAAAGTGAAATTTACGGATAATGACCATTCAAATTGTATAAAAATTGCGTGCAGTAATACAAAATTTATTTTGTTTATGGGACATGGGCGTAGTGACGCTTTATTTGGTTCTTGTGCTGCTGAAAGTAATGATTTTATAAGTCCAGATGCAGTAGAATTTAATAAAGATTTTTATAAAAATGACACTTTTATAACCTCAAATAACATACATCAATTCAAAGATAAAATATTTTTTAGTTTTTCGTGTAAATCAAATCAAAATAATAAAAATAGCATAGGTAGAAATGCTATTGTAAATGACGTTACAACATTTATAGGTTTTGGAGATATACCAACTGATTATGTTTCAAATGTTGATTTTTCTAAAAAAGCTATTGCCTTATTCAAACATTTCATTACAAAAATCATAAAACAAAGTCTTTTCTTAGCAATAAAAGATAATTATTGTGTACAAGACTTAATAGATTTAATAAAAATTCTTACCAATAAAGAAATCCAAGAATTGATTTTATCAAAAAATAGGCATAAAAATAGTGTTATTTACCATTTGTATAGTTTTAAAGATGATATTAAAATTTTTGGAGATAAATTTGCTAAACTTGGTTGATTAGATAGCTACAATAAACTCATTTTTAAATATTCATTTGACAAAATACCCTTCTGCTAGTCCACAGACACAAGTTTAGCCCTCAAATTAGTAATTACTAACAAATAATGTAAGAAAAGCTAAAAAGCGTTCTTATTAGCTTGTACTATTTGTAGGTAGGGGGTTTTTGTAATATCAATGTCAAATGGCATAATTCAACAAATTAAGTGCTAAGGCTATATTATTTATACATTCAAAATTAGTTAAAATACTGATAATGATATTTTTAAAATTAGTTGAATATATAATCTACCCAGTCCTA
>JAYUKY010000016.1:0-5381 GCA_043764015.1 Raineyaceae bacterium | reverse complement strand
AAAAAGCAGAAAATGCCGTTGTTATGATAAAATTAGCCTTTATAAGTATGATATTAAATCACTTTTAAAGAAAAATAGTTTCTAAACATACTCTAAGTGAATACGACAATTACGACAAAAATACAGCTTACGACACCACAGGCGCAGAAGCACCTAAAACACCACTTTTGCAAAACCCACTAGCAAAAATAGGCATTATAAGCCTTATTTTATTGGTTTTGATTATTTTACTTTTAAAATTAACAGACTAAAATGGCAGCAGTAGAAGCAATAGCAGGGGCAGTCCAGAGCTTAGGAATAGGTCAAATGGGCATAGGTAGCAAGGCAAAGGGCAGACTTGCGGAAAAACAAGGTTTCCAAGATACCACAAGCGCACTTTTGAAATTACGCCAGGACAAACAGTCCCAAGTAATTCAATTAGGCGAACAAAACATCAAAGCAAAAGAAGTAGAAGCACAAAACAAGAAAATTTATACCATTGTGGGCGGTTGTGTGCTTGCCGTTTTATTTTTGACTGTAATGATTTTCGCAATTAAACGTAAATAGTTTTTAATTATAAAATATTAGTAATCAACAAGATAATCAATAAAATAATATGAGTAATCCCATAGAAATGACTGGTTTTGATGAATTTGGTGGACGTTCAGGGCGCAAAGCCAATAGAAAAGCCAACAGAGCCTCACGAAAAGCAGAAAGAAGAGAAAATAGGAGAAACAACGGTTTTGGTAGGCGTTTGTTGCGTCTTACACCAATAGGACGTTTAGCACTAAAACGTAAAAAAGGCAATCAAACAGTAGTAGAAGAGGAAACTAAACCGCTTGATACAACCACAACGCCAGAAAGCACACAAGAAACAGTTAAGCCTGTGGGTGGAATAAAAGGCTTGTTTGGGAAAATGGCAGCAGAAATAACAGAAACAACACCCAAAACAGAAGCTAAAACGGAAATACCTATGGGAAGTGAGGGCAAACCTATGGCAAGTGGCGGCGGTGGCGGTAGTTTTGGTGGTGGTGGTGGCAGCGGTGGTGGTAGTCAGCAAGAAACAGCAGAAGCTCCACAAGAAGAAGAAGAAACACAAGAAGATGAGCCAACTACAACGACTACACCAGCCAAAGATGACAAGGCTAAATCAGCTAAAAAGAAAAAAATGCTAATGATTGCTATTGCAATTTTAGCTCTTATAGCTATTGCAGGGGTAGTGTTTTTTTTTATGAGAACAAAAACAACTTAAAAATATACAAATGGGTTACGCAATTTCAGAAAAAGAAGAGAATTTTGATAGTTTTCTTAGAAACAAAGCAGGGCGCAAAGCTGCAAAGGAACGAAGGGCGCAACGTAGGGCAATGCGTATGCGCAGACGTGAGGCACGTACAAAAGGAAAAGAGCTAGATGCAGATGCGAAAAAACTTGATAATGAAGCCAAAACCGTACAAGTAGGGCTTACCGCAAAACTTGCAGACGAAGCAACTGCACCAGTAGCAACTGCACCAGTAGCACCTGCACAGACAGGCGTATCTGCAACAGGTACAAATGCAACAACGACACCTGCAAGCTCAAAAATACCTTTAATCATAGGTAGCGGTGTAGCCTTAGTTTTGATTGTGGCGGTTGTGTTTTTTTTGGTAAAAAAATAAAAATCTAAATAAGTAAATTTATGATAAGCAGAAAAAAAGAACAGATGTTAGAAAACGGTTTTTCTAATTTTTGCGGCTGCAATTCCTTTACAGGTGAAAAATGCACAGACCACAAAACGGCTCAATTTGATGATTATGAAGACTATACAGGCAAATTCCCTATGGCAAAAGGCACTCGTGGCGACCACGTGGAGGCTTTGCAAAGGTTTCTTGTTTCAAAAATGGTGCTTGTAATGGGAAAAACGCCTTACGGTTATTTTGGAGATGCCACAGAAAAAGGGCTAAAACAGCTTAATTTGCCTGTTTTAATAAGTAGTGAAGCAGAACTTTTGAGTATTTTAGGTTTAGAGCCTGCAACACCTGCGGTAAGCCAAAAACCTGACCCAAATTTGTTTTTGACAAATCCGCAAATGTACGCCAATAACTGGAAACAAGCAGCCAAAGACCCTAATCAGTTTTTGAGTATAGCAGACCGTATCAAAGGTTTAGTTGGTAAAAAACCACAGCTAGATGCCAATACAAAGGTAAATGTAGATAATTTGCCTGCAAATGCAGCAGGTACAGCAACAGATACAAATGCAGCTGCAACCACTACACCTGCAAAAGCACCCATTCCAACAGTCGTATGGATTGTAGGCGGTTTGGTAGTGCTTATTTTGGTGGTATTTTTGGTAATGAAAACGCTCAAAGACGAATAAAAAAAATTGTGAATTGTGAATTATGAATTGTGAATTATGAATTAAATACAATTTACTGATAAACAACAAATTATATACTATAAGATGAAAAAAACGTATTTTATTGATACCAATGATAGTGCGCTAAATATTACGCTGACTTTCTTAGCAGCACAAAAAGGCTCTGTGCGTTTTCGTGGTTATGATGCAGCAGACAAAGAAACTGTCTATTTTGACCGTAGAGATTTAGTGAACAAAGGAAAAGTAACTATTTCTATTCCTTTGCCTTTGTCGCCTAAAAAATTATGTATAGAAATCATCACACAAATAGCCATAAAACCACTCCCAAACGTGGAATTTATCACCAAAATTGCACTAAAATCTGTTAATTTGGTGGCAAATATGCAAGTGTGTAGCTTTATTATGCACGCTTTGGACGTTGTGAAACGCCTAAATACGCTAAAAGACGGTATTTATACGGATAATCAAAACCAAAACCCTATTTTTGTAGCGGAAACGCTGAAAAATAGAGATACAGGCGTAACGCTTAACACACCTGCACGTGTGAGCCGTAAAAATGGTTATGTGGAGATTTCAAAGGGCAAAATGCGCCCTTATACGGTAGCTATGAGGGTTTTTATTCTTTTCCACGAAAGAAGTCATTACGAACTGAATACATCAGACGAAACAGACTGCGACCTAAACGGTCTAAAATGGTATTTAGCACTAGGTTTTTCACAAAAAAAAGCCTTACACGCTTGTACGAGGGTTTTCTCTGGTGAGCAACAAATACACCACGACAGAGCCGAAATGGTAGCAGATTTTATCAATAATTTCAACGCTGAAAAGGGCGTTTATATGCACAATTTCCAATAGACCTTCTATAAGGTCTAAATTTAAACTAAAAAATGCTTACCTTAGAAAAATACGCTGGTTTCGTGGATAAAAACAAAAAAATAGCCATTATTTTAATGGTTTTTTTGATAGGTTTTGTGGTATTTTTGGTTTGGAGAAGCAAGAGAAAATGGCAACCAAAACGCCCTGATTATCCAAAAACGCCCAATAGACACTTTCAAGCAGGTTATCATAATGGCGTAGATTATTACGGTGCTAAGAACTCCCCTATTTTAGCTATTGAAAAGGGCGTTGTAGAAGTGGCACACACAGGTTGCGTAGTAGGTGATGATTATTATTGTGGTGGGCAAAATGGTAATTATGTGCTTATTGACCACAAAAACGGCTATAAATCATATTATTTGCACCTCACTACTGTTGTTGTCAAGCAAGGCGACAAAATCCGCAAAGGTGAAATTTTAGGTAGTATGGGAGATACAGGGCATTCAAGAGGCGCCCATTTGCACTTGGCAGTTATCAAAGTAGATAAAGCAACCAAAGAAACACCCAAAAAAACTACTTATATTGACCCTGAAACCCTTTTTAATAGTTAAAAACATACACAAATATAATGGCACAAGCACAAGAGTTTTTGGTAAGTGGAGATTTTAAAGTGAATGAGGGTGGTTTTGGAGCGTTTTTTGCCATTATCCAAAAAAATAATCCTGCCTTATTTAAACATAGTATAAACGTCCAAAATTACGAAAAATGGGCAAGTAACATTAAAAAATGGTCTGGGCAAAGCAAACTAACACTAGGCGAGTTTATAGCCGTTTTTTGCATTGTTTACAACGAAACTGGGGGACGTTTCCAAAGCATTTCTGAACAAGGAGATGAAGCCTACTTTAATAAACACGGCTACGACACAAAACAACGTGGGCGAGGCTACATACAAGTTACTTGGAAAAGAAATTATGATGTAGTGTTGCCACAACTTGGTAATTATGATTTTGATAGCCTCACGAGTGAGCAGCTAGATGATTTGTTTTTTAAGAATGATAATATTGCTTATGGTGCTTTAAAAGTGTTTTTTACTGATAGTAGGCTTGCTAAAAGCACTTTTGATAGGCTCAAATTTGGAGAATACAAAGCCTTTGGAAAAGCTATTGCTGGAAGTTGGGCATATGGGGATTTTTTTGAAAATAGAGTAAAAACCATTTTAAAAGCAATTTCTAATGAAAAAGTAGGCACAAAAACAACACCTTTCTATAAAACCTCGTGGTTTTGGATAGCTATTTTAGTGATATTTGCTGTTGATTTATGGTTGTACCGTGATTTAGTCCTAAAATCTTATAAAACTGCTATTGCAGCCGCTACCTAAAATTATGCAAAATATTCAAAATACAAACGAATTAGTCAATGTTTTCACCTTTACACGTGGCTATTTTCCTATCAAATACCGACTTGCTGGGTATGATTACAAAGATTTAGTTGATTTTACGAGCTATAATCAAGATGATTTGCAAAAACCATTCCCACAGGACTTTATTGATGATGTGGTGCTGGGCGTTTACGGTAATTTTACGCTAAAAACTTATTACGGAATAACAGTGGTAGGTAACACGGCTACTCCCAACGGAACAGGTGTATATCCCATACGTAGTTCTGAATTAGCTGCTATGGGTACGTGGCTAACGGCGAGGTATGGTGGAGAAGTCGCTAATTTTGATATGTCTATCAACGCATTGGCACGTGATTTAATGGTGCAAGCGAACAGAAACTATAATTACCCCACCACTAACATTATATCAGCTATCCAAAAGAAAAACTTAGAACTATTTGGATTAACTACAAAAGCTGAGCCAATACGAGTAAAAAGCATCACATTTTCAGACGTGGGAAGCAATAGTAGGGCGCAATATGAGGAAAATATGATATATTTTCAGACCGCAGGCGACACAGAGATTAAGCAAAAAATTAAACCTAGTATTAGTAGGAGTGCCAAAGACAAAAATACAGGAATTTTAACCATAACTCCTACAAAAGAGATGATTTTGGACGGTTTGCGTGATTTGGACGTGAATGTAATAGGTGATGAGAATTTTTATAGGTCATTTATTAACAGGCAACAATTTTCTCTTAGAGTATGTTTAGAAACTATTTTTCTTTAAAAGTGATTTAATATCATACTTATAAAGGCTAATTTTATCATAACAACGGCATTTTCTGCTTTTTT
>JAYUKY010000015.1:0-71371 GCA_043764015.1 Raineyaceae bacterium | reverse complement strand
TAAAAAATTATGTAATAAACTCTCTATCAATAAGATAAGAAAGATGTTTGAATATATTTTTGAGCAACAGATGAGTGAGCAACTCGTTTCAATGAATGAAAAAGATAGTAGCATTTGGTCAAAAAACTTAGTAATATTAGTGCTTGATGACAGTATTTTTAAGCAGTAGTTGAAGAAAAAATGTGAAGATATAGGCTTTGAAGACTATTTTGGCTGTTTTTTTAGTGGTCAATATAAAGCTACCGTTTATGGATTTAAGGTACTCACTTTAGCACTTAGCATAGATGGCGTGCTTTATATTTTGAGTTTGTGAAAAAAAGCAAAAGGATAGTAGCGACAGCAAAAAAAGTGCAAAAAGCGCATCTACTGAGCCAAAGGCTATCAAATCAGCCATAAAACTCATCAATAAATGGGGAAGATTTATACTGCAAATCTAACGAAAAATGTGCATACTTTGTTGGAAAACGATACTATTTATCTATCTATTTCAAGTTGTAATGGAACTCTCAAATAGTATTTTACGGGCTTACCTTGATGTATTGCAGGTTTCCACTTGGGAAATGAAGCGAACACACGTATTGCTTCTTGTGCAAGTTCTGGGCAAACGACATTCATTATTTTTATGTTGTCTTTTGAAACGCTACCATCTTTTTCAATAACAAAACCAACAACAACCTTGCTTCCACAGTTTTCTGCTTGATTGGGATACTTGAAATTAGTAATTATAAACTTAACAAGTTCTCTATCACCACCTTCAAATTCTGCTTTTTGCTCAACGACACTAAATATTTCATCTTTGGCTACTTTTGGTGTATCAATTTTCAAAACACTAAAATCTGTATTCTTTTCTCTTTTGAACTCCATTTGGCAAAATAAAAGAACTATTGCTAAAGCAGGGATAAATATTTTCATTTTATTTTGGTTATGATAAAAACAAATTCTAGCAAAAACCGTGCAATATGCAAAAAATAGACAAAGAGAAATTCTCTTTGTCTATTTTTTGACTATTCCTTAGAGAAAACCAGCAAAGGAACTTTTGCATTGAAAGAATAACCTGCCGCTTTGCTTGCTAAAAACATCTTTTCAAAGAAATTACGGTGTTGTTCTGTGAACATTACCAAAATAGAAGGTCGGATATCATCTATCATTGCCTCAATGTTCGTAATCAAACTGTCCGTAAAGCCTGCATCAACAATATTTAGGTGAATTTTTGAGTTATTATATTCGCTGATGAGCTTACTGGCTGCTATTTTCTTGCTATCTGGTTCTGTAGCGTAGTTAATATGCAAAACATTGACACTTACATCAAACATTTTAGCAAAAGCAACTACTTTGGGAAGTTCTTTTTCTAGATGAAGTAAGTCAGAAGCATATAAAATACTTGTAATAGGCGCATTATAGTAGTTTTGAGGGACTGCAATCACAGGTATAAGCGAGTGTGTAATGATATGAGAGGTATTTGTCCCAAAAAACCGCTGAAAAGTGCCTGCACCCTTCGTACTGATGCAAATAAAATCAAAGTCGTGGCTTTGCGCATACTCAACTATGTCGCTATCTGTCATTACGGAGCTATCAATAACACATCTTTTGTTTTCATTTACTACATTCATCTCCTTATAAACCTCATCAACAAACTTATTTAGTTGTTTTTGTAACTTATTTTCTTCAACGTCTTCAAAAGCAGCTACGTCAGCTACGTTCCAAGTGGTAGGTTTGAGGATATAAAACGAGTGAAAGAAGGTTAATTGTGCATCATTTTGCATAGAAAGCTGAATAGCAAACTGCATACCTGCTTTTGAGTCTTCTAAAAGGTCGGTTGTTACTAAAATCTTTTGCATTTTCTTATTGTTTAGTTAGTTTTTGATACTTTTTTGTTAATGTTTTTACTTATTAGTGATAAATCCCTCTTTAATCATCTTTTTATAGACAACTTTTGTAATCTCTTTGGTCATATTATCAAAACCATCTGGATTAGTTGTTTCTGTTAGTCCTGTCCAAATGATTTTATTCTCCTTAATGGAATAAATGTGTGTTTCCATAGTATAAACTTTGGTTGTAATATACGAGCCAGACGTATTATAATTGTTCCAATATTGATAATAATACCCTCCAAATGTGCGGTAATACGAAGGATAAATGTAATTATTTCCAGGAGAATAACTTTTTTCGTTGTTAATGTCTATCAAACGCATAGTTATTGCGCCATCAAAGCCATCAGCCTTGATTTTAGTATGAATAGCTGCCTCATTTTCTCTATTGAACTTATCATTTAGATAATTATACGACACCTTTTCCGTTGAGGTAACCAACCATATAATCTTCTGCTTTATGTCGTGTTGTTTCATTTTTAAACAAAGCAACGACTAAAACTTTATTAAGTTTTGAGATATTAACTTTTGTATCTGGCTCTTTCCAAGAACTTGTGATGCGTGTATTGACACAAGAAGGCAAAAACACTACAAAAAACAAGTAAACAAGTGCAATTTTCAGTTTCATTTGTCTTAATTTTGTGTTAAAAGATATTAAAATTCCCATTGAAAAAATCTTGAAATACTATATATTAGCACGCCTGCAGCAAAAAACAAAATAGGTGTAAACAAAAACAAAATAAGATATTGATTGATGCTATACGCTTCAAACACTTTTACTAGCACACGAGGAAATATCCTTGTAATAAAAGGATGATACCTGCTTGTTTCTGGTCTTTCGTTGGGATTTTGAGGAGTTATCATAATTTTTTGTGATTATTTATGTGTAATTCGTAGGCGTTTGCATTTGATTTACAGTTATTGATGTATAATTTGTAACCTTGTGATTTGTGGCTACTTATGTACAATTTGTAGCTATTTGCTTGTGTTTTATGGCTATTTGTGTTTGGTTGCATATTTTTAATTTGTGTTATTTTTCTCTATTCTGATACCTTGACGTAAAAACATAAACAAACTCATATAAACATTGGCAATCCAGACAAGCGCAAACCACCCAATAACATATCCTTTCCAGTTATTTTCCAGTAGTCAGTAGTCTGTAAGTATTATAAAAAACAACGCCACGTAATGACTGAAGCAATATTCACAAGTGAAGAGGTAAAAAAATTTTCTTTGTAAAATATATTTACAATTTTTGCTTTTCTCAATGCAAAAATTGTGTGGTTCTTTGAAAATCTCTTCTTGTGTAACCGTCCACGCTACACACACAATAGGAATAGCTAATAAAAAAAGCCAAATAATTTGCAAATTAAGTGCCATAATGAGTTGTAAATTATGAATTATAAGTTGTGAGTTTTTATTGTAATAAAATTGTATTTATATCATATATCACACATTATATATCACACATCAGATTATTCTAGTTCATTATTGAGGTGCAACAGCATCATAGGCTTTTCAGTAGATAGTGCAATGTGTTCTGTGACGCTTTTATGCGTAAAATTATCCCAAAAACCTCGTCTTTTGCTAGCAAAAGCCATTAAATCCACGTTATTATGTGCTGCATACTCTTTCAAACCTTCTATTTTGTCTTCTCCATAAATAGAATGTACTTGCAAAGAGGCAATATGGTCAGTCAATTCAAATAATTCTTCTTTCATAATAGCAGTTTTGCGTATTTCTTCTTTAGAACTGAAGTCTTCTACGTGAACAAAATCCACTTTAGCATTCAAAAACAAAGAAAAATCTATGATTTCCTTAATCATTTTTGAAGAAGTGGAGTCATAATTGCTTGCATACATTATTTTATTGATGTTGTGCCATTTTGCAAGGTGTGGTACAAGTATTACAGGGCAATGCGCCTTGCTCGCAACTGTAAGCGAGATACTTCCAGTTATTTTTGAAAGAAAATCTTGCAAACCAGTTGTACCAATAACAATTAAATCAGTACTATTTTCATCAGAAAGCGCAATAATTGCCCCTGTGAGGTCACCTTTTAGTGTTTTGTTTTTGAGTTTATGGTTTAGCATTATCCAATCATTAGAAGTATTTTCATCTTTAATGAAATTTTCCATTTCTTCTGTGATATAGTTTTCGTTTTCAGGGAAAGCCTCAAAAGGAATTTCAGAAATTGGCATATAATATTCTTCAATATTGATAAGCGTAACGCTTGCATTCAATACTTCAGCTAGCTTTTTTGCGTATTGGTACGCATTTCTTGCGGTTGTAGAGAAATCAATGGGAACAAGAATGTTTTTAATATTTATCATTTGGATTTGATTGTTTATTTTAGTTAAGTAACGTATTGCAAGGTTATGGTGGCTATTTTTGCCTTTGATATAAAGAGGTGGCGTTCACGCCACCTACAATAAAAAATAAAACTAGGAAGTTATTTACAACCTATTGTTAATATTTTTGTAGAGACGTTGCTTGCAATGTCTGGACGTAGAGAAATGTATTTATGAATAATACTTTTCCTTATGCTGTTGTTGCTTGTCGTGGAGACGTTGCAAGCAACGTTTCTACTATTTTGCTAAATCTTTCTCTAAAATTTCCTTATCTTTTGCGTATTCTTGTGCCGAAATTTGCCCAGCCGCAAATCTTTTGCGCAAAACCTCAAAAGCAGTATCTCTTTTGTGTCTTTGCCCAGGAATTGCGTAGGGAACAGCAAAAATCCAGAGTATCAAAATGACCCAAACGACCCACCAGATGGGATTCATACCGTAATAATAATTGTCGTAAAACATAATTTTAGTGTTTAGAGGTGAACTAGAAGTATTTTACAAAGGTGAGCAATATTTTTTGTTGATGTTTTGTATAATAATGTGATAATTTTATGAAATTCACACATTATTTATAATTCAATACTATACAAAAAAGCCTTTCCAACTTTTGGAAAGGCTTTTTTGTGTATTATAAATCTAAAGTAAGACTTTCAAGGTTTTTAAAACCTTGAAGGTCTGATAATCAGCTACTTTTTAGGCTTAAAATCCAAAGAAATAGAGTTCATACAATAGCGCATATTAGTAGGTTTAGGACCATCATCAAACACGTGTCCCAAGTGTCCGCCACATTTGGCGCAAACTACCTCTGTACGTACCATTCCGTGTGTGGCATCTTCTATAAGTGCAACTCCATTTGGCAACGCATCAAAGAAGCTAGGCCAGCCCGTCCCAGAGTCAAACTTTGTATCAGATTTGAAGAGTGGATTGTCGCAACCAGCGCAATTATACACACCTGTTTCTTTGTTTGTATTGAGTATTCCAGTAAAAGCACGTTCTGTTCCTTTCTCTCTTAACACTCTGTATTCTTCTGCGGAGAGGATTTTTTTCCATTCTTCTGCTGTTTTTTCTATTGCAAATTTCATTTTTGTTGATGTTTTGGTTTGAGTTTTGATTTTATTTTGCCCGCAAGCTGAAGTTACAAGCAACATAGTCATTAAAAATGTTAAAAAAATGTTTTTCATTGTTTTGGAGATTATCTTGTGTTTATTGGTTTGGGGCAATTAAATTAGCTAAATCATTCAAATCTTTTTCTCTTGATAGGGCTTTTTTATTGGTGATAAGGTCATCAAAGCCCATAAAATTGACATTTATTCCTTCAAGTTCTACCATTTTTCTATGTTTATACGCCTTTGGGAACGTAACACCAAAGGTTTTGGTAAGAATTTCTATCTTAAAAGGCTCATCTCCAAAAGAAACAAACCCAGTTTCATTGGTAACTAAAAAATCTTCTAGTTTAAAATCATATTCACCAAATCCAAAATGAAGCATTACTGTAAGCATTTTGTCTGCATTTTCAAGTGTTGGATTTATCCAAATAGCAGCATCTCCTGTAGCTCTCACATAGCCGTGAATGGCAACTGCATAACCACCAATGACAAGATATTCTACTTCATATTTATTTAGCAAAATCAAAAACTCTCTAAAAGAAGGGAAAAGCACCATATTATAGTTATATTTTATTTATTTTTTCTTACCTAATTCTTTGAGTTGATACATCATTATACTTAGTTCTGTGAGGGCTTTTATTCTGTCTTCAGCCGTTTTTCCTGTCCAATCTTGTGGATAAATGCCTTTTTCATTGAATTGTTTTCTTTCTATTTTGTATCTCATAAGGCATATTTGTTAGAAATTACTAACCAATTATTTTAGTTTGATTTTTCTGATAACAAAGATTTCTTATTTTTTGTTGAAATTTGGTTGTTTTTTTTCTAATTTTGATAAAAATTATCCTATCAATAATAACGAATGAAAAAAATTCTTCAAAAGATATTCAATGCACGCCAAAGTAAAGGACAATTAGTGTTTGCAGGCGTTGGTTTTATGCTTGGTTTGTTGCTGTTGCTGCTTTCTGTGCATCTTTATATCAAAATAAACGAACTTTTAGCTCCTAATGAAAGTGTGTCAGACTACCTTATTATCAACAAAAAAGTAGGAATGATGAACACACTCACGCTTGCAAGGGCTGATTTTGCGCCAGAAGAAATCAAAGAAATAGAAAAACAAAGTTTTACTAAAAAAATTGGGTTGTTTCGTTCCAACCAATTTGCAGCTTGGGCGTATGGAAATGAGGTTTTGCCTATTCAAACAGAACTTTTCTTTGAGGCTGTGCCAGATGATATGATGGGAGAAATCCCTCGTAATTGGGATTGGCAAGAAGGACAAGAATTTGTACCACTTGTGCTTTCGCAAGAATTTCTGAATTTGTATAATTTTGGTTATGCACTAGCAAAAGGTTTGCCACAACTTTCCAAAAGCACTATTAGCCTTGCACCTGCAGTACGTGTAGAACTTTACAACAGTAGTAATAAAAACAAAAAAACCTATATCAATATGAAAATAGTAGGTTTTAATGACCGTATTCCTACGTTGCTTGTGCCAGAGAATTTTATGAAATGGGCTAATAAAAATATTGGAGATGATAGACAAGATAACCCCGCAAGGCTTATTGTGCAAGTAAACAATCCTACAGACCCTAATTTGAAAACCTTTTTGGAAGGCAAAGATTACCAAGTGGGGCAAGACCGTTTGCAGGCAAGCAAAGCAGGTGGCATTATTAAGGTCGTGATGAGTGTTGTAGGTGCGTTGGGTGTACTTTTTGTAGGACTTGCGTTAGTTATTTTTACTATGAATATGCGACTACTTCTTGCAGAAGCAAAAAATGAAGTACAACTTTTGCTACAATTAGGCTACACACGCAAAATGTTGGCTAGTTTTATGTTGCAAAGAGTGCTTATTTTTATTGGTATTATTACGGTTTTGAGTGTTGCTTTATTAGCATTTTTGAATACTTTTCTGACGAAATTTTTAGCAGAAAAAGGCTTTGAAATAGCCTCTACACCTGATTTTCAGGTTTGGGTGGTGGCAGTTGTGTTTGTAGCAGTTTCAGTAAGTGTGAATATTTTGACTATCAATGGCTTGCTAAAGAAATTTTAGTAGATAGATTTTCCCAAATATTTTCTTAATATAGATTAGGTTTTAGGGGCAAATGGTAAACATCAATTGTAATGTTGAGCTTATCAAATAGTTATTTTCAAATAATTATTCTTTTCTTTCAGAAAACAAAAAAAGCTATTTCAATAATTGAAATAGCTTTTTTTGTTTTTAGTTTAGTTTTGCCTTCTTATGGTGCAAAATTTTACGCTTCACACTCAAAAAAGTTCTACCTTGATTTTATTCATAATGTACTACCCAGTCAGTTATGAATTATGTTATTTATCCATAATTCATAATTGATAATTCGTAATTGAATTAAATTTTCGTATCTTTGTGCTAGTAATCATTTAAAAAACTAAAAAAATGCTACTTTCAATATTATTATTCTTAGGAAACCTCAATTTTGGCGAGATTGCCATTATTATATTTGCTATTGTTTTGCTTTTTGGCGCAAAAAAAATCCCTGAACTAATGCGTGGCTTTGGTAAAGGCATACGTGAGTTCAAAGATGCTACACGTGAAGTGCAGAAAAACATTGAAGACAGCGTGCCAGAAGACAAAAAATAATGTCAAAATAGTACAAGTTTTCACATAAAAACTAAAAAAACCTTTAAATTTCTTCAAAAGAGAAATTTTGAAGGTTTTTTATTGCAAATTATTTCTACTCTGTCACTTGGCTAGAGGCAAGCGACAGTATTTTTCTAAAAATTTCTTCCAAAATGACCAATTATATTACTTTTTCAGCCATACAAAACGACCTTAAAAGTGGTGCTATCACTTGTAAAAGCCTTGTAGAACATCATCTTTCACGTATTGAAAGCAAAAAAAAATTAAATGTTTTTTTGAGTGTTTATGCTGATGAAGCACTTGCAAAAGCTGAAAAAATTGATGAAAAAATAAAAAACAATACACAAGGACGACTTGCAGGAATGATTATAGGTCTTAAAGACGTAATTTGCTACGAAAATCACCCTTTGCAAGCTAGTTCTAAGATTTTAGATGGTTTTGTGTCGCAATTTTCAGCTACTATTGTAGAAAGACTTTTGGCA
Organism: Raineyaceae bacterium; assembly: GCA_043764015.1. GTDB lineage: Bacteria > Bacteroidota > Bacteroidia > Cytophagales > Thermonemataceae > JANYGM01. The sequence goes on along the minus strand of JAYUKY010000015.1, from coordinate 62,956 downwards.
GAAGATGCCATTATTATTGGCAGGCAAAATTGTGATGAATTTGCAATGGGTTCTACCAATGAGAATTCTGCTTTTGGAAATACGCTCAATGATGCTGATAACTCTCGTGTACCTGGTGGCTCGTCTGGGGCATCTGCGGTAGCTATTCAGGCGGATTTATGTCAGATTTCTATTGGGTCAGATACGGGTGGGTCAGTACGTCAGCCTGCATCATTTTGTGGCGTGATTGGCTTAAAACCAACTTATTCACGCCTTTCTCGTTATGGTTTGGCGGCTTATGCGTCTTCATTTGACTGTATTGGCGTAATAGGCAAATCTGTTGAAGACATTGCATTGATAATGGAAGTCATTGCGGGAAAAGATGATTTTGATAGTACTGTTTCTAGTAAAGAAGTGCCAAAATATACACAAAACCTTGCTTTTGATAATTCTAAAAAAATAAAAATAGCTTACATCAAAGAAACTATTGAAAATGATGCTTTGCAACCGGAAATAAAAACGGCTATCAACCAAAAAATTGCGTTTTTGCGTGAGCAAGGGCATACAGTTGAAGCAGTTGATTTTCCCCTTTTATCTGTGATTTTGCCTACTTATTATATCCTTACGACTGCAGAAGCGAGTTCTAATCTTTCTCGTTATGATGGCGTAAAATACGGTTTCCGTAGTAAAAACGCAGAAAATTTGGAGCAAATGTACAAAAAAACACGTTCGGAAGGCTTTGGAAAAACGGTAAAAGAACGCATTATGTTAGGAACTTTTGTGCTTAGTGCTAGTTATTATGATGCCTATTACACGAAGGCTCAAAAAGTTAGAAGGCTTGTTCAAGAAAAAACAGAAGAAATTTTCAAAGAATATAGTTTTATTTTGTCGCCAAATGCGCCCACAACCGCCCCAAAGTTTGGTAGTTTCTCAGAAGACCCAATCCAAATGTATTTGGCTGATATTTTTTCTGTGCAGGCAAACGTAGTAGGAATGCCCGCTATCTCCATTCCCTGCGGAAAAGATAACGAAAATATGCCTATTGGTTTGCAAATAATGGCTGATTTTTTTGAGGAAGAAAAACTAATGAATTTTTCTGGTTATTTGATGAAAAATAGTTAGTTACTGGTAGTGTTAAGCAAGTAATGCCGTACTAGGAACAGAAAGAGTTTTGGAAAATAAAAAATGTAACAACACGCAATGGGGCATGCCCCATTGTCTAATTTGATTTTACCCTGAAAATTTCTAGCATTACTTGTTTAATACTACCATATTTTAATACTACCATATTTTTTTGATAAATAATAACATAAAAACTATTTTGAGAAATAAATGTTAAAATCTCTATTTTATACTTTTGTGCTTGATATTTCAATTATTTCATAATTAAACCAAAAAAAGGTAGCTTTTCGTATATAAAGGCTACCTTTTTTGTACTATAATAATTTTCTTTAAAACGTACTATCTTTGTTCATATCAAAGCGGTAATATTGGTTTCCTTTGAAAAAATACACAATAGGAGATTTCCAAACGAGTGCCGCATCAATTTTATCAAAATTAATGCCTTTCCACGTAGTTTTATTGATGGTTTTTGGGTAGCCTTCATCAATTTTATTATCCATAAAACTAAAACGAACATACTGATTTCCACTAAAAAAATAAACTTTGTCTTTCCAAGGAAAAGCCGCATCAATCTTTCCAAAATTTTCCATTCCTGACCAACCAGACTTGATTTTCATAGGAAAACCTCTATCAACTTTTTCCTCTGCAATATCATACCTCACATATTCATCTCCACTAAAAAAATAAATTTTTTGTGTACTTTCCCAATATATTGCAGCATCTATTTTAGTAAAATTAACGCCTTTCCAGCCCTCTGAAATAGATTTTGGCGTAAGATATGCTTCTTCATTATAATCCCAACGCACATATTCGCTACCATAAAACATATACGTTTGTCCGTTTGGATAATTTACAGTAGCATCAAGTTTAGGGAATGGCATACCATACCAACCAGTTGCTAAATTTCTTGGTAAAATCTCACCAGACGCAGTTGTACCACCATTTCCACCACCAGTAGTAGGATTTGTAATGGTTGGATTATTTGCTTTTGGATAAATCCTAGCAATAAAAGCCTTATCTGTTTCAGACAAAGCCGTGTTCCATTTTATCTCAAAACCGCCAATAGTATGTTCTTTCGGAACGGCATAGTGCATAATAGAAAGTTTGTCATAAGCACTATATTGCGTTATTTCGTGGCTATAACGGTAAAAAACTTGGCTATCTACTTGTTTTCTATCCCAACCTTGTTTGGCATAATATGCATAAACTTTTTCTTTGTCCCAAGGAATTTCTACATCTGGGTGTGCTTGCTCGTGTATAAGCCCCAACATATGCCCAAACTCGTGTACCACAACCCTACTAAATTCAGTTTCTGCACTTTGGTCTGTAAGCCAACCGTAGTTCATAGTATGTTCGTTAGCACCAATAAGCATATTATCTGTGCCAAGATAGGAATATGAGCCACCTTGTTTGAAATCTATCCTAATCATTGCAGGTACATTATCAGCCACAAATTCAAATTTGAGATTAGCGTGTTTGAGCCATTCACTTGCATATTGCTTGACTTTCCCACGCACAAATGGGCTTCCTGCAAGGAATTTGATAGTAATAGTTTGCCCAGCTTTCCAAAACTTAGCAGTTTGCCCTGCCGTTTTCGTTTTCACACCATCACCACTTGTGGGCATTCTTTCAGTACAAACGACTTGCGCTAGTGTTTTTTGAGTAAAATTTGCACTAAAACACACACATAAACACAATATGAGTATTTTTTTAAAGTTTATTTTTTTCATAATTGTTTTTGATTTAGAAAATGATTATTAACGTAAATTTATAAATTTTTTTATTACATTAAAATTTTATTTCAAAAATCATTCCATAACCAAAAAATAAAAATTTTAAATATTTTTTATTTTTGTTTTCTACCAAAATAAAGTAAAAACTATTTGATAATCAATAAATTATAAAAAAAATATTTTTGTTTTATTGATAAAACGGTGTATTTTTGTTTTATTGATAAAAAAAACTACTTTTGCTAAAACCATATCTTAAAATAAAACATTAAAATCATATTTCTTAATCTCAACTAAAATATTCAATGAAAATTACAGAATCTTTATACAGTAGCTCACTTTCTTTGCTGACTGATTTGTACCAACTCACAATGGCATCTGGCTACTGGAAATCAGGTAAAGGAGAACAAGAAGCCGTTTTTAATATGTTTTTCCGCAAAAATCCCTTCAAAGGCGGCTTTACTATTGCCTGCGGTTTGGAATATATTATTGATTATATGAATGATTTTAAACTGGATAAATCAGATACAGATTATCTCGCCACACTTCTAGGAAATGATGGAAAGCCACTTTTTGAGCAAGGTTTTTTAGATTATCTTGCAAAAATGGAGTTTAAATGTAGCGTTGATGCAGTGCAGGAAGGCACAGTTGTTTTTCCACAAGAACCGCTTTTGCGTGTACGAGGTCCTATTATTCAATGCCAATTAGTGGAAACTGCCATTTTGAATATCATTAATTTTCAGTCTTTGATAGCCACAAAAACCGCTAGAATGTGTCTTGCAACAAAAGGAGAAAGTATTTTGGAGTTTGGTTTGCGTAGAGCGCAAGGCATAGATGGCGGACTTTCTGCCAGTAGAGCCGCTTATATTGGTGGCGTAGATGCTACTTCTAACGTGCTTGCGGGCAAACTTTTTGGTATTCCTGTACGCGGCACACACGCACATAGCTGGGTGATGTCTTTTGATACTGAAATAGAGGCTTTTGAGACCTATGCAGATGTTATGCCCAATAATTGTGTATTCTTGGTAGATACTTATGACACTTTGCAGGGCGTTAGACACGCTGTAGAAGTTGGCAAAAAACTCAAAGCAAAAGGCTATAAAATGGCTGGCATTCGTTTAGATTCTGGTGATTTGGCGTATTTGAGCATTAAAGCAAGAGAAATATTAGATGCTGCAGGTTTTCAAGAAACTAATATTGTGGCGAGCAATGATTTGGACGAATACACAGTGGAAAGTCTAAAATCTCAAGGTGCAACTATCAATGTTTGGGGCATTGGTACAAAACTTGTTACTGCCTACGACCAGCCCGCATTAGGCGGTGTTTATAAGCTCGCAGCACTCAAAAAACAAGGAAAATGGGATTATAAAGTCAAACTTTCAGAGCAAGCAATCAAAACTTCAACACCTGGTATTCAGCAAGTTAGACGTTTTTCTGAAAATGGAGAATTTACCGCAGATATGATTTACAATGAAGAAAATCCTCTTTCTACAGAATTTACTATTATTGATCCAATGGATATGACACGCCGTAAAAATATCCCTGCAAACACTACTTTTGAAGATTTGTTAATGCCTATTTTTAGAGATGGAAAATGCGTTTATCAAAAACCAACCATCAACGAAATAAAAGCACGCACCAAACAACAATTATCACATTTTTATGCAGGTGTGAAGCGTTTTGTCAATCCGCATAGTTATCCTGTCGGCTTAGAAATTAGCCTTTTTGATGAAAAAATGGCACTTATTTTGAAATTAAGAGAGAGAAATAAGTAAGAAAATAATAAAAAGCCTTTCCAATAACTCAATGTGGGTGTCATTTATAGTTTATTTTTGGTTTCATTAGGCACATATTGGTCAATATTTTTGGAATAAGAATTATTATTGTCAGTTATTTGTAAGTATTTAATAATCTTTTTAGCCATATAGCATACATTGGAGATAATTTTCAAATTTTCAAATCTAATATTCCAATATTTCCAAAAGTTCATTTAGTATCATAGCTGTTGCGCCCCAAACTATATGTCCTTCTACATCAAAATAAGGTGCAATAATAGTGGTATTTCGTATTTCTAAATCTGTAATTTTATGATTATCAGTATTTTGAAGGTGCAAAAGTGGTACTTCTAATATCTTGGCTACTTCTCTTGTATCAGGTACAAAATTAGGCTTAAAATTACAAACCGCCACAGTTGGATAAACCATAAAATTACTTGCAAACACAAAAAGTGGGCTAATTTCCCCTAAAACAGTTATTTCAGTTTCTTTTATACCAACTTCTTCATAAGCCTCTCGCAAAGCAGTTTCTCTCAAATTTTTGTCTGTATTTTCTTTTTTGCCACCAGGAAACGACACTTGTCCACTATGCGCTCCAAGTTCTGTACTTGGGCGAACAATCAAAGGCATAAAAATAGTGTCTTCGTGTGCATACAAGAGTATAAGCACGCCTGCATCACGTGTCTGGGCGTTTGGCTCGTAGCGTGAGAAAGGTGTTTTTTGATTATCTACACGCAAAGAAGCAGACATTTTGAATTGTGCTATCTCGCCAGGAAGTGGCAAAGTAAGCTGATTTTTGAGTTTTTCTGTAAACGAAATAAACATTTTTTTGAATTGTGAATTGTGAATTTTAAATTGTGAATGAAATATAATTATGTTGCTATTTGTTGTTTCACAAAAATAATATTTAATTTCTACAAAAACAAAAAACAGAAGTTTCCAGTAAAATATTACTAGAAACTTCTGTTTTTGTACCTCGTACTTCAAACCTCGTACCTACACAGTTGCTGCTTTTGATGCTGCTGCTCTTGCTTGTGCTTTGATTTTAGTTTTTGTAAGTGCTACTGGCATAGCTGCTTTTTTAGCTTTTGATGCAATAAGTCTTGTAGCAATACCTTGTGCTTTTGCTACTTGGTTAGTGTTGTATTTCAAAACACCTTGATTTTTTAAGATTTTTTTGGCAACTCTCTGATTCATAGTTGTATAAAATTAAATGTAAATATATCTTTTAGATTTTGGACTTACCCAAAATCTATTTATTGATTATCTTGTTGATACTTTTTGATAAAATTTCTTTTGGGAGTGCAAAGATAGCAACTAATTCTTAATAATCAAAAATATTTTTGAAGTTTTTTGACTACTGATTTTTTAATCCATTTCAATGGTAAGACAATCAAAGCCTTCTCCTTACTTTGTGGCAGAAATCTTGCCTACAAATAACCTTCTATAATATAATGAAAAACACCCAAAATTTCTTTCAAATCTGTATAGACTTGATTATCAATATAAAAAACGTTATCTTCAAATCTTAAAAATTTCCACTCTGTGCCATCAGTGGCACAACCATATAAAACGGGAATATTTTTGCCTTCCATTTCGTTAAATAGTTTTGCGCCATATAGTTGGGCAGCACACTGCGCAATGCCATAATCCATATCCTCATCTTTCGCTTCTACAAGCGAAATAATAGGAGATTCTAGATAGGCACTTTGAGGAATTAGCGTAAAGAAAAAATCACATTCACCTGATAAATCTTTTTCACTATCCACATGCAGATCTTCACCTGAAAATAAAGTAATGTTTGCTTGATAACTTTGAGCAAGTTCTACCAAAATAGGTGAAACAATCCGTTCTGACTTGACTTTTTCATTACGAAGTGGAACTAATTTTGCCTTTTTTAAAGTTTCTAATAGCCAAGCACTTGCATCATAAGGTTTTATATTCTCAAATAAATCAGCTCTACGAGCCAAAAAACCAAACTTTTTTGTAACCTGCTCTATTCTTTTATAATTGCTGTATCCCATAAAAATGTTGTTCTATTTGCATAATAAAAAAATCCTAAAAAATTACAAAAACTTAATTTAATATCATTTTCAATGCGTATGAATTATTGCGCAAAAGTACGCAAAAACTTTGATTTTGACAAGATTTTGCGCCTTAGTTGGTAAGCCTTTTTTGCCGTTGTTATGTGTTCTAGCGTTAGCGACACCAACAACGACAGGAAATAAATTCTTACACAAAAACGTAGAGAAATGTATTATCCATGTATTTATCTTGACATCTTGTAAATCCTGATTAATCTTGAATTTTCACTCTGAGCGTATTTGTTTCCTGCGAGATAACCACAACTTTACTATCTTTCTCAATAAAATCTCCCAGACTGCTTGCATCATACAAAATATTATCAATAATTATCTTTCCGCTGGGGCGCAAAACTGTATAAGCAACTCCAGTTTTTCCTGTCATTTGTTCGCTCATATTCACACTATAACCGCTTTTACTATCCATTGTGTTTTCCAAAGAAATATCTCTAAAAGCCTTGCTATTAAGCATACGAGGCATCAGCATTATTCCCAAAATCACGCTTGCAAGCATACCAGCCACACTTATAGAAAAAGAAGTAACAATATTTTTGCCAGCCACACCAGAAAAATCTAAACCATCATTATTGAGCATCATCAGAGAAAGTGAGCCAAAACTAAGTACCAAACCAGCCACGCCCACCACACCAAAACCAGGAATAACAAAAATTTCTACTGCAAGCAAAATTATTCCTATTAAAAATAATAATAATTCCCAATTTTGTGCCAAACCAACCAAATAATAAGGCACAAAATACAAAGTAAGTGCCGTCAGAGAGGCAAAAAGTGGCAAACCAATGCCAGGACTTTGCATTTCCATATACAAACCAGCCATAATTATTATCAAAAGCACGCCACTAACAGCAGGATTTAGGAAAAAATCTACTATTTTATCTAAAAAACTATCTTCATTTGAAGTGATTTTATAACCTGTAATTTTGTACTTTCTAAGGATTTCATCAATGCTATTGAGTTCTGCTTCACAGTATTTAAACTTAATTGCCTCACGTGTAGTAAGTGTAAGCACTTTTCCAGGCTCTTTGATAGAGTCAAGTTCCAATGTTTGATCTACCATTGCCTCTGCAATTTGTGGGTTTCTACCACGTTTTTCTGCTGTAGCACGCATTTCTCCACGCATTCCTGACTGATATTTTTCTGGTGCATACGTGCCATCTCCATTGACAACAGTTGCTGCGCCAATACTTGCACCACCCGACATATAAATACTATCACAAGCAATAGCAATAAAAGCACCACCAGAAAGCGCACTTTTATTGATAAAAACCCATACAGGCTTTTCAAAACTAAGTATTTTCTTACGAATGGCATCAGCATCATACAAACCGCCACCATAAGTATCCATTTCAATAATAACAAGGTCACTTTTGGCGGCTTTGGCGGCATCTAAACTACGACCAACACGTCTAGCAGTGCTTTCTGTAATAGCTTCTTTAATGTCTATTTTGGTGATTTTTTTGATATTATTTGTCGCAATTTTTATAGGATTATTTTGTGAAAATCCTATAGAGAAAAAAAGAAAAATGAACATGAATAAAATAATTTTTTTCATTGATATTTTTTGTTTGAGATGATATTGATTTTATGTAATTCGTAATTGTTAATTCGTAATTGAAATATATTTTCGTACAAATGTAACTTTTTTTTGTAATTTACGAATAAATTAACAATATTCGCACTTTGTTTTGTCAATTACAATGTGTTAGGAATGAAAATTAAAGGACTTGTTTTTTATTTTTTATAAAAACTTAATAATCAATATTTTAAATTCGTACTTCGTATTTCTTATTTCGTACCTATTCCTTAAACCTATTTTAAACAATTTTTATGAAAAAAATAGTCCTTAATCTTCTATTTTCTGTTGGATTTGCATCTTTTGCGTATGCTATTCCTGCAGACTCCTTGCGTGTGGAAGTGGCAAAAGATGGTAAAAAAGCGTGGATAATCCATAAAGTTGAGCCAAAAGAAACTATTTATGGTATTGCAAAACGCTATAAAACTACGTCAGAAGAGATTACAGCAGAAAATCCTGAAATGAAAGACCTCAAAATTGACCAAGTTTTGAGAGTTCCTTACAAAGATTTTGACAAAATGAGTGTTTATACCTCTGCACAAACCACTAATGCCAACCTTGACGACCCCAAAAAACATACAGTAGCGACTGGTGAAGGGCTTTATGGTATTGCTAAGAAATATGGCGTAACTATGAAAGAAATTCGTAAGTGGAATAATCTTGCTGATGATGACGTATTGCGTGTGGGGCAGGTTTTGATTGTTTCTAGTGGCAAAAATACTTCTGCTAAAAAAACAACAGAAAATAATACACTTACCTCTTCCAAAAAGGTCATTCACGAGGTAAAAGAAGATGAATATCCTTACGGAATTGCTAAAAAATACAACGTAAAATTAACTGAATTTCAGGAATGGAATAATTTGACAAAGGATAGCAAACTTGTCATAGGTCAGAAACTTGAAATATATCCAACAGGCTATAAAAAATCTGCTGAAAATGTAGAAAAAGTAGTTGGAAAAATAGAAACTCCAACAGAAAAGAAAAACCCTTTGGCAACAAGCGACTACAAACCAGTTGTTGAGCAAGGTATTGCAGAACTTATCTCTGACGACAATACAGCAAGTTATTGCGGATTGCACAAAGATGTGGCAGTGGGAACTATCGTTTCTGTCAAAAATCAAATGAATGGAGAAACTGTTTTTGTACGTATTATTGGTAAACTTCCTGCTTCCGCAGCCACAGAAAAAACTATTATCAAACTTTCAAAAAATGCTTATGAAGCACTTGGAGGCAGAGATACACGCTTTAGGGTAGAGGTTTCTTATATTCCTTAATGAGTTGTGAGCTTTAAGTTGTGAATTGTGAGTTAGGAATAGATTGTAAACAATATCCTAGTTTTATATTTTATTGTAGGTGGCGTGAACGCCACCTCTTTATATTCAAATAAGAAAATGGTTTTTTTATGTATAGTGGCGTTCACGCCACCGTAACTTTTATCACAATACAAATATTTGATAAAAAGATTTTATTACATCTTTCAAAAAGAGATTTAGTTGTTGAAAGGCAGTTTTCTCTATATTTTGAAAGATTTTTTTGCTAACATTAAACTTAATGAAAAAAGACATAGAATTCCCCAAAGTAGAAGGTGTAAAACTGGCTATTGCCAAAAAAGATACTGAACTTGACGCACCAGAATGGGCGGTTTATTGCATCAATACCAATGATTTTGTGATTAGAAATGTGCTTATTACTTCTCGTGGTTATGGTGGTGAAGGGGACGACCGCCAAACTTCAACTTTGCGGCATATGATAGATGCCGTAAAACCGCATCAAACAGAGATAATTGAGCCTATTGACCCAAGTGTTTTTGACCTATTCAACGAATATTGGATAAGTTATTATGTTAATGACGTGATTTATGATAAAAAATTTGTTTTTCCACCTTTTTCTACGTCAGAAACGCTTTTGAGTGATATAAAACTGCTTGGTTTGAAAGGCATTTTACACGAATAATATTTTTTAAGTACGAAGTTTGAGGTACGAGATACGAAATTAAAAGTATACTTTGTTTTTTGTATTAACTCACAACTGAAAATTCACAACTCACAACTCATTATGTTTGATAATTTTGAAAAAATCCGCTGTCCAAAATGTGAGTGGCATCCAGCACCAAAAGACCTTTGGCAATGCCATTGTAACTATGTTTGGAATACTTTTCTCACTCACGGAGAATGCCCAAAGTGCAAATACACACACTTACATACGCAATGTTTGGCTTGTAGCAAAACCTCGCCTCACGTAGATTGGTACTTAGAATTTGATGAAATAGATATTAAAATAGCACTTGAAATAGAAGAAGAAATAACTGTTTAGACAATTACGAATTATCAATTACGAATTACGAATGAATATAAAATACTGATAATTAGGTAATTATTTACTATTTTGGTTTTATTATCACATAAACTAATTAAATTCTTATGAACAAACGCATTCTTATTGCTGAAGACAGTTCTGCTATCCAAAATCTAGTAAGAAATGTCTTGAAATTTCAAAAATACGACATAGAAATAGCAAAAAATGGGCAAAATGTTCTGGATTTGCTGGTTGAAAACATGTATAATGCCATTATTTTAGACCTCAATATGCCTGTAATGAATGGTATTGAATGTGCGACTAAAATACGTGCCTTAGAAGATGAAAAAGCAAATATTCCTATTATTGCACTCACAGGAAATGCCCAAAATTTCACGAGGGAGGAGTTTTTACAAATGGGATTTAATGAATATCTTCCCAAACCTATCAATTTTGATGATTTGATAAAAACACTAAATTTGGTTTGCACTGAAATTTGAGGTACGAAGTTTGAAATTTACAATTATAACTATTCAATTATGCAAACATTAGAAGAAGCACATAAATACCAAGAATGGCACAAATTGTTGCTAGAAAATGGTCTTAAAATCAACAATATCAAGCCGTTACATCTTGTTCATAAGGGAAAAGGAGAACTGCTTTTTGCGCTCATACACATAGATGCACAAGACGCAGATGGACAAAAAGTTTTGCCAATAGCAATGCTTAGAGGGCATTTTGTTACTGTCGTAACTTGTCTTATCTCCAAAGAAACAGGCAAAAAGTACCTTTTGCTCGTCAAACAGAGGCGTATTGCTAATGGTGCTGTGTCGTTTGAACACCCTGCTGGTATGTGTGATAGTGAAACTAATCCACGAAAAGTGGCTCTCAAAGAAGTACAAGAAGAAACAGGTTTAGAAATAGCTGATAGTCAGTTGTTTATGTTGTCTGACAAATTGCTTTATTCTTCTCCTGGTTTGCTTGATGAAGGAGGTTATTTTTTTGGTTGTGATGTGGTACTCCCTCAAAGTGAAATAGATGCTTTTCACAACAAAAATACGGGTGCACTTGGTGAAAACGAGTTTATCCAAACTTATATTTGCCCTTTGGAAGAGGCTATACCACTTTTTAATAACACAAACGGACTTTTGGCACAAATGCTTTATATGCAAAATATGCAAAAGTAAAGTAAGTAATGCTTTTGGGACAAGATATTATTGAAGATACAAAAATTATTAACCAAGATAAAAACACACCTCAAAATCAGCCAAATAAGAATAATAATCAGCAAAGAAATCAACGTAATAATCCACAATAAAGATAAGTGAAAATTATTTCTTATTTTTATTTTTCTTTACTTCTGTTGTAGAAGTCAAAAAACTGTTTACAATTACTTCACAATCTTTATTTTTTACTTGAAAATCAGCTATTTGACTTGGCTGTAAATCTGTATCAATACAACTTATCTTTTGTAGTTTTGGCAAATTTTCTAATATTTCCAAGCTATCTATTTTTGTATAATTAAAATTAATATCTTGTAATTTTTTTAGATTTTGTATGGGTGAAAAATCAAAAGTATAAGTATTCATACAGTTAAGTTTTTCAAGTAATGTTAGTTTTCCAAGAGGTTTTAAGTCAATAACAGCTAGATTATTGCTGCAATTTATTTCTTTTAGTTTAAAAATTAGCTCTATGTCATTTATAGAAAGTTCATAAGGTAAATATGTATTAAAAAGCATAAAATCACCTTTATTGTCTTCTAATTTTTTATACCATTGCACCAATTTTTTGGTAAACTTTCCATCTTTAATTAAATCTGAAACTTTACTCCTCAATCTATGTTCTTGGCAATGACTGATAACATTATGAACACCTTGTAATATTTCTGTTTCATATGGATTATAAATTAAATTCAAATGATTCCTAAAAATTTGTTGCCAAACAAAACTTAATTCTGTCCACCAATTTTCTGTACTTACTTCTTTATTGCTTAATATTTGAACTAATTTCTTTTCTTGTTCTAAGCGTTTTACTACTTTCTCTATAGCTAAGATAGCTTTTTTGAGTGGCAAAATAAAATATTCTCTATTGGAATTAGGTCTAAAATCATCAAGCGTTTTGTGGATTTCTTTTTCCAATAAACTACAATTTGTTGTTTCATTTTCATAAGCAACAACAAATTCCGCAGGCTGTCCTTTTCTATAAATTTCTCTTGCCCTTATTTCTGATGTTTTTGTTGTTTTTCCAATTTTCAAACGTTGTGGGAAAAATGGGTCTAGCATTACATATACAAAGCCTTGCATTGTTTTATAAGTTTTATTGAATGATAAAGATATTTTCAAATATACAAAAAACCTATCAATATTAAAGATATTGATAGGTTTTTTGTAGGAATTTAAAGAATACTAATTAGCACCTGCTGTAGAAGTTGTTTCTTCTTTTTGCGTATATTCTTCCAATGGAATGCAGCTACACATCAAATTTCTATCTCCATACGCACTATCAATGCGACTAACCGCTGGCCAAAATTTAGCATTTTTCACATAAGGCAACGGATAAACCGCCTTCTCACGAGAATACGGATATTCCCACGTGCTAGAAAGTGCCACCACAGCCGTATGAGGTGCATTTTTCAAGACATTATTATCTTGTGGATATTTGCCGTTTTCTATTTCTCTGATTTCCTCACGCACCGCAATCATAGCATCACAAAAACGATCTAACTCGTCCTTGCTTTCACTTTCTGTTGGCTCAATCATCAGCGTTCCTGCGACAGGAAACGATAATGTAGGAGCGTGAAAACCATAATCCATCAGTCTTTTTGCCAAATCTTCTGCCTCAACACCAAACTTTTTGAAATCTCTACAATCCAAAATCATCTCGTGTGCTGCACGTCCTTGTGAGCCAGTATAAAGCACATCAAAATGACCATTTAGGCGTTCTTTGATATAGTTGGCATTCAAAATAGCCATTTCAGTAGCACGAGTCAAACCATCTCCACCCATCATAGCAATATACGCATAAGAAATAGCCAAAATACTTGCACTTCCATAAGGCGCAGCAGAAACTGCTCCCATATTATTTTTGTTGATGTCCACGACTACGTGGCTTGCTAAAAATGGTTCTAAATGTGCTTTCACGCAAATAGGACCCATTCCAGGACCACCACCACCGTGAGGAATACAGAATGTTTTATGCAAATTCAAATGGCAAACATCAGCTCCAATATTAGCAGGAGAAGTAAGCCCAACTTGTGCGTTCATATTAGCACCGTCCATATAAACTTGCCCACCATTTTCGTGAATAAGTGCGCAAATTTCTTGTATAGCTTCCTCAAAAACACCATGAGTAGAAGGATAAGTAACCATCAAACAAGAAAGATTTTCTTTGTGTTGTGCTACTTTTTCTCTCAAATCAACCAAATCAATGTTACCCTTTTCGTCTGTTTTCGTAACGACAACAGTCATTCCAGCCATAACGGCAGAGGCAGGATTAGTGCCGTGAGCAGACGCAGGAATAAGAGCGATATTTCTGTGTGTATCACCATTTTTGAGGTGATAGCCACGAATAGCCATAAGTCCTGCATATTCACCTTGCGCACCAGAATTTGGTTGCAAAGAAACAGCATCAAAACCAGTAATTTCTTTCAGCCATTCTGTTAGGTTTTGGCACATTTCCATATAACCTTGCGCCTGATTAAGTGGCACAAATGGGTGAATTGCACCCATTTCTTTCCAAGTAACAGGTATCATTTCTGCAGTTGCATTGAGTTTCATTGTACAACTTCCCAAAGAAATCATAGAATGAACTAATGACAAATCTTTGTTTTCCAAATACTTCATATAACGTAACATCTCGTGTTCTATATGGTATTTGCTAAAAACAGGGTGCGTCATATACGCTGATTTTCTTAGCAAATTTTCAGGGAGATTAAGAGAAATCTCGCTTGCCAAATCATTTATTTTAAAATAAATTTCTTTGTTTTCAGCTGTTGAAAGCACTTTTAAGATTTTCTCAACATCTTCTATTGTCGTTGTTTCATCAAGAGAAATTCCAATAAAATTACCATTATTGCTATCCTCAAACATACGGAAATTCATTTCGTGTTTTTCTGCAATTTCTTTCACCTTTGATTTATCAGAAACCGCAATTTTGAGTGTATCAAAGTGGTTTTGTGTTTCAATAGCGAAATTCATTTTTTGTAGAGATTGTTTTAGCAGGCTTGTAAGTCCAAAAACACGTTCTCCAATAGCTCTAAGCCCTTTTGCACCGTGATAAACGCCATACATTCCAGCCATTACAGAAAGTAAAACTTGTGCCGTACAAATGTTTGAAGTAGCTTTTTCTCTACGGATATGTTGCTCACGAGTTTGCAAAGCCATTCTGTAGGCTTTATTTCCTTTTGCATCAAGAGAAACGCCTATGATACGACCTGGAATATGTCTTTTAAATTCTTCTTTTGTAGCAAAAAATGCTGCGTGAGGACCTCCGTAGCCCATTGGCACACCCATACGTTGTGAGCTACCCACAACGACATCTGCGCCCATCTCACCAGGAGGTGTGAGCAACGTAAGTGCCAGTAAATCAGACGCTACAGAAACGTAAACACCTAATTCTTTTGCAGTTGCAATTTGTGCAGAATAATCAAAAATTTCCCCATTTCCTGCAGGATACTGTAGCATAATACCATAAATATTGGTATCTGTCAAATCTATTTTTGTATGGTCACCTACCAAAATATTGATACCAATAGGCGTACCACGAGTTTTTAGCAAATCAATGGTTTGAGGAAAACAAAGCTCTGACACAAAGAAAGTATTAGCATTTTTGCGTTCACTTTTGCGTTGAGCGTGTAGCATTGTCATAGCTTCTGCTGCTGCTGTTCCTTCGTCCAAAAGAGAGGCATTAGCAATTTCCATTCCAGTAAGGTCAATTACCATTGTTTGGTAGTTGATAAGTGCTTCTAGTCGTCCTTGCGCTATTTCTGCCTGATAAGGCGTATATGCAGTGTACCAAGCAGGATTTTCTAGTATATTTCTTAGGATTACGTTGGGCGTAAAGTTGTTGTAGTAGCCCATTCCTATATAAGATTTGAAAACTTTATTTTTCTGCGCAATTTTCTTAAAAGAAGCTAAAAATTCTTGTTCAGTTTGCGCTTGTGGCAGATTTAGCGGTTTTTTGAGCTGAATAGACTTAGGGATAGTTTGGTCTATAAGTTGAGAAAGGGAAGTTGCCTTAATAAAATCAAGCATTGCTTGCGTTTGAGTGGCATTAGAGCCGTTGTGGCGTTGCTCAAACTTTTCAAAATTACGGAGATTAAGTTTCATTTATAAGAAGATATTTATTGCCTAAATTATTTGAGTTTAATACACAAATTTAAGCAATTTTGTTTAAAAATGCAAGAAATGAAAAAATGAAAGATTATCATCAAAAATTTTATAAATATTAGATTTTTTGTTTATATTTGTGTCAAAAATATAAACAAAAAATCTAATATTTATGCTAGCTAAAAATTTTGAAAAATTTACAATTGGAGCATTACAAGAAAACATTAAGGCTGTTGAACTTTGTATTGGGTTTGATAAATCTACAGATAATGAATCTGATTTTATGTTTAAAGACGGTTGCCTTGGTATTCCAGCGTTTATTTTACTAAGTTCAATCATTGATGCTATTGGGTCTAATTTCAAAGATTCTAGTATTATTATAGAAGGAAAACCTAAAATTATTAAAAATAATGGAGGGCACTTTTTTATCTTAAATCACGAAAAACTGTTTAATCTAGGATTATCTAATAAAATAATTGAAGCATTTTATAAACAATATCGTAGTCCTTTAACTCATAATAATACATTAACCCCAAATACAATAATAGATTTAGGAAATGAAAATAGTCTTATTTTTGAAACAAATAACGCTAATGAATTAACTCGTGTCAATTTAATACCTTTATTGAGAGTAGTAAAGGAGGCAGTAAAAAAATTTATTGAAATGCCAAGAGAAGAATTAGATGTAAAAGGAAAATTAAAAAAAGAACTTGATTGCAAAGGGAACAAAAGCAAAACTATTTTCCCTTCTGATAAAATGCCTAATTTATCAGCAGTTACAGAAACTATTATATCTAAATTTTCACTGGAATAACCATAAATCTATGATGAAAATCCAAGAAATCATTTTCCAAGAGTTAGAAAGGCTGGTTGTGGAAAATCCACAACTACAATTTACCTATGAACTTGATACAAGTGATAATACACATTGTATTGAAGTTTTGCCAAAAATATTTAATCAAAATCAGGCTTACCGACAATTTAAAGCAGATTTTGTATTTCGTTTAAGCCAGGAACTTCCTTGTGAAGGTTTATTTTTTCAACTGATGAAAGAATGTACAAAATAGAAAAACCTACACATATCATCACAGGAAAGGCATTTATACCAGAAGATAAACACGAAAATATGCTTGTATTGGATTTGTAAAGAACAAAAGCCACTTAATTTAATAAATTAAGTGGCTTTTGTTATTATTTTCAGAATAATTAAGGCAATAACGCATAAATACCAATTATTTAGCTTGCGTTTTTTGTATTTGCTTGATATTTTACTAAATTCACAAATTATAGCGTAGTCTGAACAAAATACATTTTATTGATGTTTTTGTGTAGATTTACATTATCAAAAAATATCCTTTCAATACTAAAACAACATCAAAAAATAATGGCAAAGCAATATTATAGCCCTCGCAACTTAAAATTTTTGTTGCACGAAGTTTTTAATGCAAAAGAATTAACCAATTTGCACCACTACAAAGACCATGACAACGCCTCTTTTGATATGGTCATTGACGCAGCTAGACAAATTGCAGATAACATTTTGCACTCTGCCTATATAGAAATGGACACCAATGAGCCACAACTAAAAGATAATAAAATCACAGTTCACCCTGCCGTAAAAGCATATCTCAAAGCAATGGGTGATGCTGGTATGATAGGCGCAACATATAGCTACGCTGATGGTGGACAACAACTCCCAAATCTTGTGCAGGTGGCTGTTTCGTACATTTTGAGTGCTGCAAACAATGGCGCAACTATGTACACAGGGCTTTCTGCGGGTGCAGGGCGACTTATTGCAAGTTTTGCCGCGCAAGAACTCAAAGATAAATATCTTCCAAAAATGCTTGCAGGAACGTGGCAAGGCACTATGGGACTTACAGAACCACAAGCAGGTAGCTCCCTTTCCGACATCACGAGTAGTGCAAAACCTACAGAAACAGGCTCTTACAAAATCAAAGGGCAAAAAATATTTATTTCTGCAGGTGACCACGACTGTGCAGAAAATATCATTCACCTTACGCTTGCACGCATAGAAGGCGCACCAAAAGGCACAAAAGGTATTTCTTTGTTTATTGTACCTAAATTTAGAGAAGAAAACGGCAAATTTGTTGATAATGATGTGATTACAGCAGGAATTTACCACAAAATGGGGCAAAAAAGCACACCTGCAGTGCATTTTATTGCTGGTGATAAAGATAATTGTGAGGGCTGGCTCGTTGGTGAGGCTAATCAAGGACTAAAATATATGTTTCAAATGATGAATGAAGCACGTATTGGGGTTGGGCTTATGGGTGCGGCTATTGCATCAGCAGCTTATTATGCCTCCTTAGAATATGCCCACGAAAGACCACAAGGGCGTTCTTTGATGGAAAAAGATGCTAAAAATGTCCCTCAAACTAAAATTATCAACCACCCAGACGTTAGGCGTATGTTACTCATACAAAAAGCTATTTCTGAAGGTGGTTTGGGACTTACTATGGAGGCTGCACGTTATGCAGATTTATCAGAAGCATCTGAAAGTCAAGAGGATAAAGAAAAATATTTTTTGTTGTTGGATTTGCTTACACCTATTGTCAAGACTTTCCCCGCAGAACATGGAATACGTTCTGTAAGTGAAGGTATGCAAGTTTTGGGCGGTTACGGCTATTGTAAAGATTTTCCTTTGGAGCAAATGGCTCGTGATATACGCATTACGACCATCTACGAGGGTACAACAGGCATACAGTCGCAAGATTTGTTAGGAAGAAAAATCACTATGCAAAATGGAAAAGCAGTAATGCTTTTGGCGCAAGAAATAATGCAAACCATACAAGAAGCAGCTGCTTTTGATGATTTGAAGAAATATAGTGAAACTTTGCAAAAAGAATTAGGGCGTTTGCAACAAGTTATTCAGCATTTGGTGCCGTTTGCAATGAAAGGAGAATACAATTTGTTTTTGGCTGATGCTAATTTGTTTATGGAACTTGCCAGCCTAATTGTAGTGTCGTGGCAGTGGCTAAAACAGGCTATTGTGGCTCAAAAAGCCATTTTAAGTAATAATCCACAAGGAGATGAACTAAGTTTTTATGAAAGTAAAATCCATACAATGAAGTTTTATTTTGCGTATGAATTACCAAAAACAAAATCTTATGCCACACGTTTGCTTGATACTGATGTACTTACACTTATGACAGAAAAAGAATTGATATTTTAAGTATCTATTTTGAGGAATGATTTTTGCTTATATTGGTATAGAAATTAGTTTTTGTAATTTTCACATCAATATAAGCATTTTTTGTATTTGTTTTTTTAAGTTAGAAGATGTATGTTTGCAGAGAAATAGAGAGTTTTTATTTAATTATCAAAAAACAAATGGAATTCAACAATCATAAAATAATAGAAGCAGTTTGTGCCTTTAATTTTGATGGAGATAAAGAGCCAAATTGGAATGTTGGGAAGTTTGCAGATTTTTTCAAGCTTATTGAAAGTGAGGGTTTTGTGAACTCACAAGAACAAAATCCTACACAAATCAATATTACTTTTAATCCTGAAACTGGGCAAAGTTTGCAAGAACAAGTAATAGGTGATTTACGAATGATTTACACAGATAAAGATAAGAAATATGCCATAATAATGAGCAAAGCACTACTTTCTATTCATTCTACTGGTCATTATGAAGGTTGGGAGGTTTTTGAACCTAAAATAAGAAAATATGTACAATGTTTTTTTGATTTAGGTTTGGGAAAAATCCTTATACATACTAATGTTTTATATATCAATAGATTTGAAATTAAAGTAAATGAACATTTAGCCAGTTACTTAAAACACGTGCCAGATATGAGTGATTTTAAGGAAGGAACAGAGTTGAACCACGCTTTTCAAAGTGATTTTTTAGTTGATACACATACGAAAATTTATTTAAATACCGTTTGTCAGACCATTGGATCAAAGAAAAATGTTACTTTGCAATGTGGTTGCTTAACATCTATGGGACGTGATATAAGTTCAAGTAATTGGCAAAAAACCATAGAAAACTCGCATTTTAATGCTGTGAAAGCATTTAAAACCATTACACAAGAAAAATTCAAAACTTTAATTAGCTAGAAATATGATACTTATGACAGAAGAAATAGCAAAAAACAATAGCAACAGTCACACTGAAATAATACAAGATACCACTAAATATCTTAAAAAAGATTATTTTCAACCTGATGCCTTTGTTTTTTCTGCATTGGAGAAATCAACTTATCTATTTAGTTTATATTATTCCAAAGCAGTAATTAGCCCAATAAAAGAAGATGATTCTATTGAAAGTGATGCTTTTTTGCAACAAGGTGACTTTATTGGCTTAGGAAATGAAATGTTTGAAGGCTCAAAACCGCTTACAGGTGAAGCATATGATATTTTAATAAAAGTATGGGAGAGAAGTTTAAAAAATACATCAATAATTGAAGGAATGTTGTAATATGGTTGAGTTTAATACTACTTTTTTTGAGAAATTTTTATCTCAACCATATATTTATGAAACAGATAAAGACAGGTTGCGTAAGGGATTAGCACAATTTCGTGCTGAGAAATCTGAATCAGATAAAAATTATACACACTTTTATCTTAGTTCTGAAAGTGGATTTTTATTGCAGGGGGATTTGATTGCTGAGATTAGAGTACCTTTTTGGAATGATGAAACAAGAAATTATGAGAAAAAAATCACAAGTGCTATCATTGTGTCTAGCACTTGTGATATGGAAGATGAAACCAAAAACAGAGATATACCCAAGCAAATCTTGTTTGCACCACTTGTAGAACTCAAAGATTATCTTTCAGAAATATGTAAAAATAAAAATATTAAGATAGAAAATATTGAATTTAATATCAAAAATCAGCAAAATTCTAACATCTTTTATTTGCCACCAAACCCAAAAAATGGAAAAGAATATTTAGCTATGTTGGACAAGCTTTTCTGGTTTCCTACCAAAGAATTACAAAAACTAAACACCCAACTATTAAAATACAGAATAGCCTCCTTAGACTATTTTGGATATTATCTTTTTTTATTGAAGATTTCTTATCATTTGTGCAGATTGCCAGAAGATAAGCATAGATAACACGTCTTAAATCCTTCCAATGCAGGAAAAACTCATTAAAATAATTATTAGTCGTACCGACAATCTAGGTGATGTAGTGCTTACTTTGCCTTTGGCGGGCTTTTTGAAAAGCGTTTGCCCTAGTCTAAAAATTTATTTTATAGGAAAAACTTACACCAAACCAATCATAGAAAGTAGTCGTTTTGTTGATGTTTTTCTGGATAGAGAAGAATTATTAAAATCTCCCCAAAAGCTCACAGAAATAAATGCAGATGCTATTATTTTTATTTTCCCTGATAAAGAAATTGCTAAAATTGCTAAAAAAAGTAATATCCCTTTGCGTATTGGCACAAGCCACCGACTTTTTCATTGGATTTATTGTAACAAACTTATTAATTTTTCTCGTAAAAACTCTAATCTTCACGAAACCCAACTTAATTTCAAACTCCTAAAACCACTTGCTAAATTGCTTAAAATCAATTATTTAAGTAAAATGATTGATAATTTAAACTTAGAATATTTTTCTGATTTTTATGGAATTGAAATACCTAAAATTCCTTTGGAAAATCTACAAAAAATAGAAAAATTACTAAAAAAAGATACATCTAAAAATATATTTAACCTTATTTTTCACCCAAAATCAAACGGAAGCGCAAGAGAATGGGGGCTTAAAAACTATCTGGATTTAGCAAAAATATTACATCAAAGTAATAAGAATAATAAATTTCATATTTTTATTACAGGAACGCAAGCAGAAGGTGAAATAATTAGAAAAGAAATAACAAATCTTGATTTTCAATTAGTTGATAATGAATATATTACAGACTTAACAGGCAAACTTTCACTTACAGAACTTCTTGCTTTTATAGGTCTTGCTGATGGGCTTTTAGCATGTAGTACAGGACCTTTGCATATTGCGGCAGCACTAGGAAAATATGCTTTGGGCATTTATCCACCTATAAAACCTATGCACCCAACACGTTGGCAACCGCTTGGCACACACGCTACCTATATGTGTGTAGAAAAAAATTGTAATGATTGCAAAAAAACGCAAAATTGCTTTTGTATCAGAGAAATAACACCACAACAAGTAGCAGACGTTATTTTTAGTTGGGAAATTGACAAATTGAACAAAAAATAATATTTTTGTGTTTTGGATTTGATGTATCTCAACTTCCCGAAAGTTTTCAACTTTCGGGAAGTTAAACGTCAAAAAAAAACTAAAATCTTAAAATGAATAATAATATGTATCCAGAAGAAATGGTAAAACCAATGAGAGAAGATTTAACTTCTATTGGTTTCAAAGAACTTAAAAATGCAGAAGAAGTAATAAGCACTTTTGATAACAATAAAGTGGGTACAACGCTTGTAGTTATTAATTCTGTATGTGGTTGTGCAGCTGGAACGGCTCGTCCTGGCATCAAATTAGCCCTTTCAATAAGTGAAAAAAAACCTACCAACTTGACAACAGTTTTTGCAGGAATGGAAAAAGATGCTGTTAGCAAGGTGCGTGAATATATGATGCCTTACCCTGCGTCTTCTCCTTCAATTGCACTTTTCAAAGATGGTGAATTGGTACACTTTGTAGAAAGACACCATATAGAAGGACGTACTGCACAAATGATTGCAGCGCATTTGGAGCAGGTTTTTACAGAATTTTGCTAATATTTTAATTTTTTGAGAGTCTAAAAACTCTCAAAAGTACCACAAAAAAGACACAAAATATTTAGGAAAATCCTAAATATTTTGTGCTTTTTTGTTTTGTAGTTTTAAAATGTTATTTTTGCTTTGATATACCACAACAATTAAACCATATCAACCATTTTAATTTATAATATCTATGAAAAGAATTCTCGTTGTCGGAATTTTATTTTTCAGTTTTTTTGCCACATTTGCGCAAGAAAAAGTAGAAAGAAAACTTGCCAGAGCAAACACGTCTTACGACCGTTTGCAGTACGCTGATGCCCTAAAAGAGTATCAAAGTGCGTTGAAAAAAGATACCAATTCAGTTTTTATTCAAGAAAAAATAGCTAATTGTTATCAAAAAATGAATGAACCAAAAGAAGCAGAAATTTGGTATGCAAAAGTTGTTTCTGCACCAACAAGCGAGGTGAAAAGTAAACTACATTATGCAGAAGCACTTGCAAGCAATGGAAAACATAGCCAAGCCAAAATTTGGTATGATGCCTACGCAAGAGAAGCAAAAGAAGACGGTCGCCCAAAAGGATTTTCAGAGGCTTATAGCAATATGCCAAGTTTTTATAAAGATTCTACACAATATCAAGTGAAAATTGCGCCTTTCAACTCTGACCAAGATGATTTTAGCCCAACTTATAACATAACGGATAAAGACGAAAACAAACTTATTTTTGTTTCTAACAGACATAAAGCAGGTGGCAACAAATTTGAATGGAATAATACTTCATACCTTGATTTGTATTCTGTTGCTGATGCAAAAACTACTCCAAAAGAACTTCAAAAATACTCTAAAAAGCTCAATAGCAAGTACCACGAGGGTCCTATTGCATTTTTTCCTTCTGGTGATTCTATGATTTTTACAAGGAATAATTATACCAATAGCAAGTACAAAACAAGCACAGAAGGCGTTAATAAATTGAAATTATACATTGCTACAAAAAATAAAGATGGCGTTTTGTCTAATGAAAAAGAATTTCCTTATAATAGTAGCGAATATTCTGTAGGTGCGCCTGCACTTGCGCCAGACGGCAAAACTTTATATTTTATCTCTGACCCAACGGATAAATCAATAGGTGGAAAAGATATTTTTGTGTCTGTTTGTGAGAATGGAAAATGGTCTGAACCTAAAAATATGGGCAAAGAAATCAACACTTTAGGTAACGAAATGTTCCCTTATGTAGATGCTCGTGGCAATTTGTTTTTCTCTTCTACTGGTCATAGTGGCTTAGGTGGATTAGATTTGTTTATGTGTGAAAACGTAGATGGAAAGTTTATGAAACCCGTTAATTTGGGTTATCCAATGAACACGCCAAAAGATGATTTTGGTATGATTGTAGCAAATGACGGCCTTTCGGGCTATCTTTCTTCTAATAGAGAAGGCGGTGTGGGACGAGATGATATTTATGAGTTTTCGTCTAAAAAACCTTTTACAAGCTATATAATGCTTGCTGCTATCACTATTCACGCAGAAACTAAAAAGTTTGTACCAACTGCAAGTGTACTTATTAAAGTAACAGAAGAAAAAGATACTCCTACAGCTTCCAATGAAAATGGAATGGTGGCACACAAATTTAATAAAAATTTCAAATACACAATGATTGTTAAGAAAGTTGGTTTTGAAGACAAATTTTTTGAAATTACGCCAGAAGAATTAGCTAAATACAAAGAAAATGATTTGATAGAAATTCCGCTTACACCTATAAAAATAGTAGCTGATGTGCCTGTGGTAATTATTTTAGATGAAGAAACAAGAGAACCAGTTGCATCACGTCTTATTGTAACAGACAAAACTAAAAAAGATATTGTGGATGTGAATGATGTCAGCAAAAAATCTTTGGAAAACATCAATAATGGAAAATTTGACTTAAAAGTAAGTGCAAAAGGGTATTTTTTCAAAAATGATACTATGAATATTCTTAATAGTAAGAAAAAATTAGAAAAAATTGTTTTGTTGAGAAGGCTGAAAAAGAATGCAGTTTTGGTTGTGAATTCTATTACATTTGAATTTAATTCTGATAAACTTACGCCAGCTTCTAAATTAGAAGTTGATTATGTAAATAAATTGATGCAAGAAAATCCAAGCCTAAAAGTGGGCGTTTGGGCGCATACAGATGCCGTTGGTACAGATGCTCGCAACCTTGACCTTTCGCAACGCAGAGCAAAATCTGTTTATACTTTTATTGGCTCACAAGGTATAGAAATGAGCCGTATGGAACATAAAGGTTTTGGAGAAGGAAAGCCTATTGCGACAAACAACACTAAAGAAGGCAGAGCGCAAAACAGACGTGTAGAATTCCAAATTTTGGATTATGTATCTGACGGAACGCTTGAAATCAAAGATAAATTTGACAAAGAAAAGAAATTTGAAGACACTAAATTTGATGAGAAAAAAGCCTTAGAAGAAGAAAAAAAGAAGATTGAGAAAGAAAAGAAAGAAAAACTTAACAAAAAACCATAGTTTTTCAATTACAAATTATCAATTACGAATTACGTATTTTGACAACAAAAAAGCCATTTCAAATATTTGGAATGGCTTTTTAATTTTATTATGTATTTTTATACTTTTTTGATTATTCAAAATAACTAAAAAAAGTGTTCTAAAATTAAATTTAGAACACTTTTTTATTTTGAAAACATTTTGGGGAGGATGATGGGTCTCGAACCCACGACCTCCGGCACCACAAACCAGCGCTCTAACCAACTGAGCTACAACCTCCATTCTGTTATTTCAGTCTGCAAATGTAATACTATTTTTTGAACTAAAAAACTTTTTTGCAACTTTTTTAGAGATTTTTCTACAAGTTATTGCATTTTCTATGCAATAACTTGATTTTGAGTAACTTTATTTGATAGCTGCAAGCATTTCATCACCAATAGGATCAACGCCAGATTTGAAAAATTTAACTAATTCTCCTTTTTCGTTTACTAAATATTTACAGAAATTCCAGTTTGGAGCTTCTTCATTCCAGCCGTTTTCTGCTTTTGTAGAAAGCCACTGATAAAGTGGGTGCGTGTCTGTTCCTTTCACAGAGATTTTTTCAAACATTTGGAAAGTTACACCAAATTTTGTTTTGCAAAAAGTAGCTACTTCTGCATTTGTACCTGGTTCTTGTCCGCCAAAATTATTAGCAGGGAAACCTAAAACAACTACTTTTTCTGCATATTGAGCGTGTAATGCTTGTAATTGTTCATATTGTTTTGTGTAACCACATTCAGAGGCTACATTGACCAATAAAACTTTTTTGCCTTTGTATTGGCTAAAATCAATCTCTTTGCCATCAATTCCTTTCATTTTGAAGGAATAAAATGTTGTTTTGTTTGAATTTTCTTCTG
Organism: Raineyaceae bacterium; assembly: GCA_043764015.1. Taxonomy (GTDB): domain Bacteria; phylum Bacteroidota; class Bacteroidia; order Cytophagales; family Thermonemataceae; genus JANYGM01. Next base: position 36,962 of record JAYUKY010000015.1, on the reverse strand, counting down.
TTGTCATATTGGTTGGACGTGTTTTGATGGTTGTTCCGCCTATACAAGCGGAAAGAATAAAGGAAAAAACTAATAAAATTTTCATAAGATTTTTTTAAATAAAAATGATTGCTGCCTCATTTTTAAACACATAAAAGAACATTTTTGTTACAAATATTAGTAGAAAAAGACAAATACATAAAAAGTCCTAAATAATATTGTATATAAATATTGATTATCTCAAATCAAGTTGTTATATTTAAGAAATTTTTTAGTTCAAACCTTACTATTATTTCCCAAAATCAACTTTATTATGAATGAATTTTTTAAATCCATTGGAAATTTCTTTGAAAAAATTATCCAAATTGAAGAAATAGGCTTTCATTATCTTTGGATATTGATTCCTATTGTCATTATTTATATGGCTATTAAAGATATTTTCTTTAATAAGTCGCAAACCATTAAGCATAATTTTCCTGTTGTAGGGCGTTTGCGTTACCTTTTGGAGTCAATAGGACCAGAACTTAGGCAATATATTGTTGCTAGCAACCGTGAAGAACTTCCCTTCAACCGCTCTGAACGTGGTTGGGTGTATGCTTCTTCAAAAAAAGAAAATAATTATGGGGCTTTTGGTACAGATAAAGACGTTTATGCGCCAGGACACGTATTTATCAATCCTTCTCTGTTTGCGTACCGTATGGCAGCAGACCACCCCAACCAAAAAGACCCTTATTTTGTGCCTTGTGCCAAAATTTTTGGTGCTTACAACAAGCGTAGAAGACCTTTCAGACCGTATTCTGTTGTCAATATTTCAGCTATGAGTTATGGTTCTCTTTCAAAAAATGCTGTTCAAGCTATGAATTTGGGCGCACAAATGATTGGTAGCTACCACAATACGGGTGAGGGCGGGCTTTCTCCCTATCATTCTAACGGTGCTGATGTAATTTTTCACTTTGGAACAGGTTATTTTGGTGTGAGAGATGAAAAAGGCAATTTTTCTATGGAAAAACTGAAGGCGTTAGTAGAAAAAAATCAGTTTGTACGTGCTATTGAAGTGAAACTTTCACAAGGTGCAAAGCCTGGGAAAGGTGGTATTTTGCCTGGCGCAAAGGTTACTCCTGAAATTGCGGCTATTCGTGGGTTGATGCCAAACCAAGATGCACTTTCTCCTGTTTGTCATTCTGCGTTTACGACAATACAAGAAATGGTAGATTTTATTGAAAATATTGCAGAACAGACAGGTTTGCCTGTTGGTTTTAAGGCGGCTGTGGGTAAAATGGAAATGTGGGAAGAGCTTGCGGACATTATGCTAAAAACTGGTAAAGGACCAGATTTTATTACCGTTGATGGTGGAGAAGGTGGCACAGGAGCTGCACCACACGCTTTTGCCGACCACGTGGCGTTGCCGTTTATGTTTGCTTTTGCGAATGTTTATAAACTTTTTGCAGCCAAAGGGCTTGCTGATAGGATTGTTTTTATTGCTTCTGGTCGTCTTGGTTTTCCTGCAAAAGCTATGCTGGCGTTCTCTATGGGTGCGGATTGTATCAATGTGGCACGTGAGGCAATGATGTCTGTGGGTTGTATTCAGGCGCAAGTTTGCCACACAAATAAATGCCCTGCAGGTGTTGCGACACAAAATAAATGGCTAATGAGTGGTCTAAATCCAGAATTAAAATCTGCTCGTTTTGCTAATTATATCAAAACGCTAAGAAAAGAAATTGTGGAACTTACACACGCCTGCAACTACGAACACCCAAGCCAAATGACTATGCACGACATTGAAGTTGGTATGGGCGAGGCAAAATCAACACAATCATTAGAAAGTAGTTTTGGTTATGAAAAAGTTGCTGTTCCTTTTGTTTCTGTGAAAGAACTGCTGAATTGTCCTCATTTGGGCGGTTTGGGACAAGGAAAAGGTATTGCAGTAGCAAAAGCGCACTAAAAACTAAGTACGAAATACGAGATTGGAAGTACAAATTTTAATTAGAGTTTTAAAGATTATATAAAAGGCACGGATTTTTTTAATCTGTGCCTTTTAAAAAATTACTCCAATGCTATAACTTTATCTTACAAAAGTATTGTAATATAAAGTTTTTTTGTATTTTTGAGAAATATATCAACTAAAACTTTTCATAATATGGATTTCAAAGACGAAATAAAAACATTGGGTGAGCGTGTAGTTTCACTTAAAGATAGTGTAAATACAGAAGAAGCAACTAAAACGGCTTTTATTTTGCCTTTCATTCAGAAACTTGGTTATGATGTGTTTAATCCTTTGGAGGTTACGGCAGAGCTAATTGCAGACTTGGGAATTAAGAAAGGAGAAAAGGTTGATTATGCTATTCTTGTCAATGGCAAGCCCATAATGATAATTGAATGTAAGCATCTCAAAGAAAAATTAGATGTTCACGCCACACAACTACATAGGTATTTCCACGTTACGGAGGCACGTTTTGGCGTTCTGACCAACGGAATTATCTACCGTTTTTATACTGATTTGGAAGCTCCAAACAAGATGGACGACAACCCATTCTTAGAAATTGACATCTCAAATTTCAATGAATCTCAAATCAACGAACTTAAAAAATTTCATAAATCTTATTTTTCTGTGGAAGAGATACTTGCCAGCGCAAGTGATTTGAAATATACTTCCCAACTCAAGAAAATCATTGCTACGGAACTCAACACGCCTACTGATGAGCTGATTAAGTTTTTTACAAAGCAAATCTACACAGGTGTTGTCAGTGCAAAAGTGATAGAAAAATTTGGTAGTATTGTGCGTAAAAGTTTCCAGCAGGTCATCTCTGAAACGGTGAATGCACGCCTGAATAATGCCGTTATTTCTGAAAATGAAAACTTCCAAATTGCAGAAATCCCTAAACTTTCTCCTACTGAAAATAAAAATGATGAAGTTTCCAAAATCATTACTACAGAAGAGGAAATGGAATGTTTTTATATTGTGAAGGGAATTTTGCGCTCCAAAATTGAACCTAACCGCATTTTTTACAAAGATACGCAAAGTTATTTCGGTATTTTGCTGGATAACAATGTTCGTAAGCCTGTTTGCAGGCTGCATCTGAATAGTGCTAAGAAGTATTTGAGCCTTTTTGAGGGTGCAGACAAAGCAGAACGCAAAATTGAAATTAGTCGTATTGATGATATTTTTCAATACGCTGATATTATTTTGGAAACTGCCACTAACTACGCAAAATAAATCATTCAAATTTGTAAATTTTCGTATATAAAAACGCTATTGTTTAAAACTATGCTATGAATAAAAATGGTAAAAAGTAACTAAAAAAATGTCTTACCAAAATATTAGAGAAGAAGAACTAAAAAATAGATTTGCATAAGATTATTTTAATAATTTTGATTGTGCCAAAATTATTGGAAATATCAATGTGACCAAATCCGTTGTGTGTGTGTATGATGCGCAAGGAAAAAATGTATTTTCTTCTGAAAATAACAGTAATTTGATGATAATTCCTTTGGGAAATTTTGTAAGTGGTATTTATTTGCTGGAAATTCAAACTGAAAAAGGAAGAATTTCATAGAAATTCTAGCCTTTTTGTTAAAATACACAAACACATCAATTAGTTGTTGTTCTTCTTTTTCATTAAAATCACGAACGCCTAATTTACTTTCTAAGTCATCAAAGACACTAAAACTTTCTGTGTAAACTTCTTTGAAATAGTCTTTTATCTTTTACTATGTTGGCTATTATTTTGTTTTTTTGCGTATTTTTGTGTTGCATTTGATAAAGTATGTTGATATTTTGCAACACAAATATACACCTTTTGCAATAAAAGTGCGTCATAATATTCTGAATTTCAATTTATTATGACCACTTTCTTAACAACAAATTAAAAGAGTAAGAATTATTTTTTGTTTTTGAGGGGAGTTTTGTGTGAACTTTAGATACTACCACGAGAACTTTTTAAATTTCTCTTGTACGTTCCACAAAATCAGGATTGAAACTAGAAGTATCTGGCGCATTACTTTCGTGTGTTTCATTCGTTATTTTTTGAGAAAGTAATGTATGAAGTGTTTTTTTGAGCTTTGCAGGACTAAGGTTTATCATCATTTCATCACCACTAACAAGAGAAACATTGCCTGTTTCTTCTGACACAATCAGAATAACGGCATCACTTACCTCGCCCAAACCTGCGGCAGCCCTATGGCGTAAGCCCAAACTAGGCGGAATTTCGGCACTTTCAGAAACAGGCAAAATACACCTTGCCGCCTTAATAAGTCCTTCATTAGTAATAATAATTGCGCCGTCATGCAAAGGACTATATTTATTGAAAATAGACAAAATAAGCCTTTTAGACAAAATGGCGTGCATCATATCTCCTGTTTCTGCATAAAATTTTAGTTCAGAACTGCGTGCAATTACCATCAGTGCGCCTGTTTTGGTACTAGAAAGTACAAAAATTGCTTCTATAATGGCAGTTATATTTACTTTTGAGTTATTTTCTGTGCGTTTCCACGAAAAAGGACTAAATTTATTACTTTTATCAAAAACAGAACTACGCCCCAACATCAACAAAAATTTACGTATTTCCTGTTGAAAAATCACAATCCCAGCTATCACACCCACACCCAAAAACTGCCCTAGAATAGTGCTTAAAAGCCTCATTCCAAGAGATTCTACGATTACATAAACCAAATACATTACCAAAATACCAGAAAGAATCTTGACTGCTACACTGCCTTTAATTACCAAATACAGTTGGAACATAAGGTAGCTGACCAGAAGAATATCACAGATATCTATCCAGTCTATTTCCAAAAAGCCAACTGTAAATAAAAAAAACATAGTTTTGAGTTAAATTACGAATTATCAATTACGAATTACGTGGTTTAACTACGGATTATTGTCGTAATTGATAATTCGTAATTGCTTCTATCCAGCCCAGCCTTCCCTGTCTAGGCTGCGGTATTGTATGGCTTCTGCAAGGTGATGTAGTTCTATGTTTTTTGCGCCAGAAAGGTCTGCAATAGTGCGTGAAACCTTCAAAATACGGTCATAAGCACGTGCTGACAAACTTAATTTTTCCATTGCGGCTTTCAAAAGGCTTTTACCTGCCTCACTAATTACACAAATATCTTTCACCATTTGAGGTTCCATCATAGCATTAGAATAGATGTTTTTCATATCCTTAAAACGCTCTGTTTGTATAGTTCGTGCCTTAATTACACGCTCTCTTATTATTGCACTGGTTTCTGCTTTGCGGTTGGCGGTCATTTCATCAAAAGAAACAGGCGTAACTTCTACGTGCAAATCAATTCTATCTAAAAGTGGTCCACTAACCTTATTAAGGTACTTTTGTACTACACCTGCACCACAAACACATTCTTTTTCAGGGTGATTATAGTAGCCGCAAGGACAAGGGTTCATACTTGCAATCAGCATAAAACTAGCAGGAAATTCTACTGCCATTTTTGCCCTAGCAATATTTACACGTCTTTCTTCTAGTGGCTGACGCATCACTTCAAGGACTTCACGCTTAAATTCTGGCAATTCGTCTAAAAAAAGTACCCCATTATGTGCCAAAGAAATCTCGCCTGGTTGCGGAATGCTACCTCCACCTACAAGTGCCGCATTGCTGATGGTATGATGTGGCGCACGGAATGGTCTTGCAGAAATAAGTGCTGTATCTAATTGCAAACGCCCAGCCACAGAATGAATTTTTGTTGTTTCTAAGGCTTCTTGCAGGGTGAGCGGAGGCAAAATAGAGGCAAGCCGTTTGGCAAGCATAGTTTTCCCTGCACCAGGTGGACCTATCATAATGGCATTATGACCACCTGCGGCGGCTATTTCTAAAGCACGTTTGATATTTTCTTGTCCTTGCACATCTGCAAAATCAGCATCATATTTATTTTCAGTTTCTAAAAATTCTTTGCGTGTGTCTTTGGTAAGCGGCTCAATTTTTAGGGTTTTCTCCAAAAAATTGATAGCCTCTTCTAATGTAGAAACAGCAATAACATCTAAATTATTGACAATAGAGGCTTCATTGGCATTTTCTTTGGGGAGAATAAAGCCTTTCATTTCGTTTTTGCGTGCTTCAATGGCAATAGGTAAAACACCTTTTATTGGGCGTAAAGTGCCATCTAAGGCAAGTTCACCCATAATAACATATTTTTCTAGTTCATCAGCAATCATTTGACCAGATGCCGTAAGAACGCCAATAGCAATAGGTAAATCATAGGCTGCACCTTCCTTGCGTATGTCGGCAGGAGCAAGATTTATAAGAATTTTCTGTCTAGGAAACTTGTAACCTAATTGTTTTACGGCAGTTTCTACCCGCTGAACACTCTCTCTTACAGCACCATCTGGCAAACCTACAACAAAACAACCTTGCCCTTGACTTACATCTACTTCTATTGTTATCAGATAAGCATCAACACCATAAACCGCACTACCATAAGTTTTTGAGAGCATTTTTATATTATTTTTGTGTATGGATTTATTTTTGCTGCCAAATATGGTAAAAAAATATGAATAAACAAAAATTTAGCTAAAATATCTGAATGCTGGATTGATGAAAACGTAATTTTTTACTTCTTATTTTTGACAATAAAATCCGCCATATCTTTGATTGTTTTTTCAGAGAATTTGCCCACAACCATATAATCTGCTGGTATTCCTTTTGCGCCTTTACTTTCCATAAACGAATGATTTAGAGTAGGATAAGAAATAAAATTAGCTTTTTTATGCTTTTGAAATAAGATTTTCAGTAATTCAAAATCTTTCATCAAAACCTGATAATCTTTTTCACCTTGCAAAACCAAAATAGGTTTCTGTAAAAGTGCCTTTGCAAAGTTTTCTGGGTTGTTCTTCTGTAGACTAAGCCAATAATTTTGTGGCAACGAAAACGGCAAATCTTTGGGAGAAGTGGTTGTTTTATTCGTTTTATCTATTTTTTTGAGGTTTTGAATTTTTACTTTTAAGTTGCTAATTTCTTTTTTTATAGCTGTTTGCGTGGTATCCAACGAATAAATGTACTCATATTGCTCCAACGCCAAATCTTCAAAATTACGAGATGAGCCAGCCAACATAATAATTCCTTTCACACTTTTATCTGCGCCAACGGCAGGCGCAAACATTGCGCCCAAACTGTGTCCCATTATCCAAATATTGTTTTTATCCACATTAGGGAAAGTTTTTACCAGCGCAACGGCACTCAAAGCATCTTCAATGGTTTCTTTTTCAATGCTAAGACTGTCGTATTCTTTCATTATTTCTGCACCATACGTGAGCGTTCGTTTGTCGTAGCGAATAGAAGCAATATTATTTTTCAAAAAACCTTCTGAAATATCTCTGAAAATTTTGTTTGGTGCAATACTAACGTCTTTGTCCATAGCTCCAGAGCCAGCCAGCATAATCACGATAGGAAAATTTTTAGTTTTGGGCAAAACTACCTTTGCAGGAAGTTTGTATTTGCCCGTTTGCACAACAGTATCAAGCTCTGTACTTTGGTTGTTTTGTGCAAAAACACTAATAAAAGCTATTTGAAGCAAGAAAACGAAGGTGTATTTTAGCATAAAAAATATTTTTTTAGCTTTAAAGATAATTAACAATAAAAACACATTTTTAGCGTTTTTTGGTTTCATTTAAACGAGTATTTATGAAAAATATTGTAAAAAGTTGTTTTTTAGCTTTTATGCTAGTTTTTACTAATCAAATTATGATGGCGCAAACAGAAAGACCTGCTGACAAACTTGCTGTAAATCAGTTTCAGCAAAAATACAATGACAATGATTATGAGGGTATTTTTTCTATGTTTGATACAGATATGCAAAAAGCAGTACCATTAAAAGAAACGAAAGAATTTCTAACTGCAATGAAAAGTAATACAGGGAAAATAAAACAAACTTCTTTTCAGCGTTATAAACAAGGTTTTGCTGTTTACAAAATGGAAGGTGAAAAATCAACACTTGTTTTACTGATTGTTGCTAATGAAAATGGCAAAATAACTGGCTTAACAGTAGAAGCATTTGAGGAGAAACCCACTATCAATGCACTAACAGATATCAGCAAAGAACAAGCTAAAATTATTTTTGACAAGGCAAAAAGTTTCCCTAACAAAACACAGTTGTCTATTGCATTTATTGAGAATGAAAAAGTACGTTATTATGGTGTAATTAAAGAAAATGATTCTCTCAAAACCATTGATAACAAAGAAAGCGTTTTTGAAATTGGTTCTATTTCAAAGGTTTTTACTGCAACACTTCTTGCTAATGCGGTCTTAGAGAAAAAAATAAAACTTGATGATGATATTAGCAAATTCTATGATTTTCCGTTTAAAAATAATGCCAAAATTGATTTTAAAAGCCTTTCAAACCATACATCAGGGCTTCCAAGACTTCCAACTAATTTAGATTTTGAAAAAGTAAGTCCAGACAATCCATACAAAGATTATGACGAAATAAAACTGAATTTCTATCTCAAAAATGAACTAGTACAAAGCCAAACGACAAGAGAAAAATCTGAATATTCTAACTTAGGTGCAGGTATTTTGGGTTTTACGCTAGGCAAACTTCAAAAAAGTAGTTATGAAAAATTACTAAACGAAAAGATATTTAGAAAATATAAAATGACAAGCTCATTTATAGGTAGTAAGCAAATTAAAAGTCGCCTTGTGAAAGGCTTAGACGAAAGCGGAAAAGAAGTAGCTAACTGGGATTTTGATGTTTTAGCGGGTGCAGGCGGGATTTTGTCAAATGTTACGGATTTATCAAAATTCGTCAATGCGCAGTTCCAAGCAAGCAATAAAGAACTTGCCTTGACGAGAGTTCTTACGTTTACAATCAATGAAAAAAATAAAATGGGATTGGGTTGGGTTATTCTGAAATCAAAAACTGATAAAGATATTTACTTTCACAATGGCGGTACTGGAGGCTATTCTTCGTCAATGGGAATAAATATGAAAAACAAAAATAGTGTGATTATTCTTTCAAACGTGTCAGGACTTAGCACTATTCACGGAAATATAACTCAAATTTCTTTGGAATTATTCCAAAGTTTAGAGAAAAAATAAAAACAATAAAATCAAAACAGCCTTCCCAAAGTTTGGAAAGGCTGTTTTGTGGTTAAAACTTTAGAATTAGTTGAAGTTGCCCACTAAAACCAAGTTCTATAATTTTTTCTTGCCGTTGTTGGCGTTTTAGTGTTAGCGACACCAATAACGAATGAGGTAGTACAACAACACACTATCCAACTCACCCAAAGTTTTAAAACTTTGGTGTCCCTGTTGGTGTTATAGGTTTTCTACACTTGTGATGAATTCTAGTAAAAGTACAATTTTTTACTAAATTTTTCAGCTTCTTTTTTACCCTATTTTAAGTAATTTTATTTTTTTCACAAATCTAAAGGTTGGTGTTGCTGCGCTAAAACACCAAACAACGGCGGTTATTTTTGATACCTTTTGCAAAGAAATAGCACTTGAACTGGTTGATTATTAAGCTATTATATGTATTGTCTTATCAACAAGTTAAAGGATTACAAAAAAATATAAATTAATAAAGTATCATTTTAGTGTGCTAGCTACTGCAACAAAGCACTATCTAATTAGGGATATTATTATAAATATGCCGCCCCGCTGGGGCTAAATACATTTTTGTGATTTGATTTTCTATAAATATGCCGTCCCGCTGGGACTCAATACAAATCAAGAATGTCATTATCTAATTATTGTCTAATCCGCCATTTCTTCAATATTTCTCCTAAATTTGTGCAAAGATAAAATAAAACCACTTCTCCAAAAACAATGACTAACAACCAAATTATAGCACTTTTAGATACTTATGCAGATCTTTTGGAGCTACACAACGAAAATGAATTCAAAATTCGTAGCTACAGAGCTGGCGTTTTTCATTTGGAGAAAATCTCTCAAAATATAAGCCAACTCTCTCTAAACGAACTAAAAGTACTTCCAAGTGTAGGAAAAAGTATTGCTGAAAAACTAAACGAAATTAACCAAAATAGTGGTCAAAATACATCAGGTTCTTTTCTTGATTTGGATAATATTCTCAAAATCACACCAATAGGACTTCTAGACATACTCAAAATAAAGGGAATTGGTACAAAAAAAGTACGTGTTTTGTGGCAAGAACTCAATATTACGACAGTAGAAGCACTTTTTGAGGCTTGCGAAAACGACAAAGTAGCAGAAGTAAAAGGTTTTGGAGAGAAAACACAAGAAACAATTAAAAATGGACTACTTTTTATGGCATTTAGCTCTGAAAAAAGTCTATACAATGATGCTGAAAAATATGCTCTACAACTTGAAAAGCATATAATTGATAGCGGAGTTTGTGATATGCACAGTTTTGCGGGACAAATAAGGCGCAAAACAGAGATTGTGGATACTGTCGTTATGCTTGTGTGTCCGCCTACGCCTACATATATGCACGATATGTTAGATGTGTGTAATTTTATTGAAAAAAATCAGGAAAAAAGTGGCGTATTTGTGTGGAGGGGGATTTTCAAGGAAAATCCGCAACTTAAAATTGAGGTTTACTTTGCCAATCAAGCAGATTTTTATAGTCGGTTGTTTTTGCTTACAGGCACAAACGAACATCTTTCTCACACAACAGAAAACAATAAAACATTACTTCAAACAGCTTTAAACCAAACTTTTGTGGTTGAAGAAGATATTTTTATAAAAGCAAATTTACCTTATATTGCTCCAGAGCTACGTGAAGGACTTTTTGAATTTGAGCTTGCAAAAAAGCCCAATATGCCCGTTCTTATCACAGAAAAGGATTTAAAAGGCAGCCTACACAATCATTCTACGTATAGTGATGGCAAAAATACACTCAAAGAAATGGCTGATTATTGTCAAAGTTTAGGGTATGAGTATCTAGGCATTACAGATCACTCAAAAGCTGCTTTTTATGCCAACGGATTATCAGAAAAGCGTGTGCAAGAACAACATACAGAAATAGACCTTTTGAACGCTCAAAACCCTAACTTTTATATTTTTAAGGGAATTGAGGCTGATATTTTGAATGATGGAAAACTTGATTATGATATAGGAACGCTAAAAACCTTTGATTTTGTGGTTGCTTCTATCCATTCTAATCTCAAAATGAATAAGGAAAAAGCAACAGAACGCCTAATAAAAGTCATTGAAAGCCCTTTTACCACTATTTTAGGACATCCAACTGGTCGTTTGCTGTTGCGTAGAGAAGGCTATCCTATTGATTTTCATAAAGTTATAGATGCCTGCGCTGCCAATAAAGTAGCTATTGAAATCAATGCACATCCTTTGCGCCTAGATTTGGATTGGCGTTATGTGCATTATGCGCTTGAAAAAGGCGTTTTTATTGCTATAAATCCTGATGCTCATGATATTTTAGGCTTTCATAAAACACAATTTGGGGTAAATATTGCTAGAAAAGGCGGACTTTATAAGGAAAAATGCCTAAATGCACTCTCAAAAGAAGAAATCAAAGCGTTTTTTCAACAAAAGAAATAAAAAATCACCAAAAAACTACTGTTGCTTGCCTCTAGGCAAGTGACGACTATAATTTAGGTATCTTGCCTAAACTTAGATAAGGACATTGGTAACTTATTTTTAACATATTGTTACCTCGTTCCGTAAGTACGACTTACGGCTATGAATATTAGATCCTTTCAGGATTTTAATACAATTCATCAATGTCCTCATCTAACTATCTTTTTTGATTTATAAGGCTGGAAGCCTTTTTATAGTCGTCACTTAGCTGGAGCTAAGCGACAGTATTATTGTGTCAAACCACTCTGAATAACATCAAAAACCTTATTTTTGAGCATTTCTATGTCTTGCAAAGTCAAATCTTTTGTTGGGATTGGTTCGTGGATAATAATTTTCAACTCGTGCCAATGTGGTAAAAATCTTCCATCATCTTTGAGCAAAATCCAATTATAAGGAAAACTCACAGGCACAATAGGGACACCATTTTCTATGGCTATGCGGAAAGCTCCTTCCTTAAATTCTGACATTTTTGGTGGTTGTTTGCTAATAATGCCACCTTCTGGAAAAATAATTAGGCTTTTGCCTTCTTTTACAACGTCATTCATCTTCACCATAGAACGGTATGAACTGATTTTGCTTGCTCTGTTCACAGAAATATGCAATCTTTTGAACATTGCCCCAAATACGGGAATTTTCCCTAGTGAGTCTTTTCCAACAAAACAATGTTTTTGATGTACCACAAGCCCCATTGCGACAATATCCAAGTAGGAGGTATGATTACCACAAAAAACATAATTTTGATTTTTAGATAAAACGCTTTTTCTTTGAATATTGACGTGAATAAAGCAACAAAAAAAATAAATTTTTGCCCAAATTTTGTTCAAAACATAAACGCCATTATGCCATTCTTTACGACTGTTGAGCAATAAAAAAAATGGAAAAAAAAGCAACAAAGGAACAAAAAAACACGTTAAACACCAAAAAGTATATAATCTTCTAAGAAAAAACATAAAAAAGTAAGAAAAAAAGAAATATTTTTAAAAAAGTAAATTTTATTCCCAAAAATAGTGTTTTAAAACTAAGATTTCATATTTTTGTGAATATTCTTTTTTTATCAAATTCCAAATTTAATTATCCTTCACAATTTAAACATAATTTTTTATGAATACTGGACAAAAAATTCTTCTTTCTTTCCTTGCTGGTGTGGGCGTGGGAGCAGTTGCAGGCTTACTTATTGCACCTGATAGCGGAAAAGAAACTCGCAAAAAACTAGCTAAAAAAGCAGGTGATATCAAGTCTAGCATTGGTACACAAATGACAAAACTTACAGATAAAGTAAACGAACTTACAAAAAAGAACGAAGCCAGTAAAACTGTTGAAGCTACAAAAACTGTCTAAGAATGATGTTTGAAGAAAATATTTAGACAAAGGCTTTTAAAATATGATAAAAATACCATTTAAAGATAACTTTGAAAATATTTTTATGTAAAATTATTAAATAAAACAAATAAAAATTATCTTTGCAGAACAATTACTACAAAATCATTTTTATAGACTGTTTTGTAAAAATTAAAATCAACCTCAAAGCCGCTTCTTTGGTATTTCTAACAAAATTATATGGAATCTAAAACAATAAACAAAATTGTCAATTTGACAAGTAACCCTACTGCAGACCTTACAGAGATACAAACTTTCTTGCAAGACGGCTGGAAAATCAAAGAAATTCACGCCAACTTGGAACAGGCTGGAGGAAAAAATCTTTTATATATGACCTTCACAGTAACAAAATAAATTTTAATCTGATTTATTAAATTTATGGTATTGACAAAACTTGCTTTAATATCTTTAAGGTGAGTTTTTGCATTTTATATTAATTCTACAACTACCAAAATGTTTTATATCCTTTCAAAAACACTATTTTATGTATTGATGCCAATGTTTTGGATTATCTTTTTGCTTTTTTATGCAATTTTTACTAAAAATGACAAAAGAAGAAAAAAAGCCCTCAAAATATGTATAGGAATATTATTTATTTTTGGTAATCCTGCCCTCACCAATGAAGCGTTTTTGCAGTGGGAAGTACCACCTACGCCTATGGCAAATGTAGCTACTTATGAGGTTGGAGTGGTGCTTACAGGTGTGCTAAACGTCCATAAAATACCCCACGACCGCACTTATTTCAACAAAGGAGCTGACCGTATTACCCACGCTTTACAACTCTATAAGAATGGAAATATCAAAAAAATACTTATTTCTGGTGGGAGTTTTCAGCCACAAAAAGATGAAGATGAAGCACAAGACCTCAAAAAATTTCTTTTATTGGCTGGCGTACCTGAAAATGCTATTATCTTGGAAGATAAATCTGCTAATACCCGTGAAAATGCACTCTTTTCTGCCAAAGTTCTCAACAAAGATTTCCCTAATCAAAAGTATTTAATCATTACTTCTGCTTTTCATTTGAGGCGTGCTTTGGGCTGCTTTGACAAAGCAGGAATAAAAGCTGATGGATTTGCTACAGATTTTTATAATAATGGTACTGATAGAAAAACAATTCACGCACTTTCTTGGCTTGTACCAACGGAAAAATCTTTATATCATTCTTACATTTTACTTCACGAATGGCTTGGATATAGTGTTTATAGAATAATTGGATACAGCTCTTAGAAAAGGTATGAAATAAGAAGTACGAACATAAAACGCTAGCTATTAAATCCGTGATTTATATTCGTACTTCGTATCTCTTACTTCGTACCTCTTACCTCTTACCTATCCTTGTACGACTGCCATATTCAAAATGCCTTTAATCTCCTCACAAGCACATTCGTAGCTATGTGTAACATCACCCACAAGCCCTGCTAAATCTTCTTGATTGATACCATTCATAGCATTTTTTTCAATTTCAAGTAGGATTTTACTTGTGTGATGTATGCCAAAAGTGCTGAAAGTAGATTTTAATTTGTGTGCAAGGCTTTCCAGTTTTGACAAATCTTGTGCTTCTTGTGCTTTTTTAAGCATTTTGATATCTACTTTAAAGTTTTCTGTAAATATTTTGAAAAGCTGTTTTAAAGCCTTTGGGTCATTATTAAGTAATTTGTTGAGATTATTGAGGTCTATTTGTTGATTTTGTGGTGCATTTTGCTTTAAATCTGTATTTTTAGGTATTGTTTCTTGTAATGTTGGTTGTATTTGAGTTGTTTGAGTTGCAAATTGTGCAATTACATTAAAAAGTTCTTCAGCTTGAAAAGGTTTCGTAACAACGGCATTCATACCTATTTCTAAGGCTTTTTGGCGTGTTTCTTGGAAAGCGTCTGCCGTAAGTGCTATGATTGGTATGCTATTTTCTGGTGCAAAAAGTTTGGTACGTATGTATTCTGCTGCCTCAAAACCACTCATTTCGGGCATTTGCAAATCCATAAGTATCAAATCAAAATCTTGTTTAGCCATTTTTTCTAGCACTTCTACGCCTGTATTGGCTATTTCTAGCACTACTTGCCATTCTGCCAGAATTTGTTTTGCGACAAATTGGTTAAGCAGGTTATCTTCTGCAAGCAAAATCCTTATTCCTTTTAGGCTAATTGTGCCTTGAACTTTATTATTTTGCATAGTATTTTCTGAAACAATTTGTGTGGTATTTGCCTTCAAAAATGGCAATTCTATGATAAAATCACTTCCTTTTCCTAGTTCACTTTTTACATAAACACGCCCATTTTGCAGTTCTACCAGTTGTTTGGTGATAGCAAGTCCCAAACCTGTCCCTTGAATTTTTTTTGCTTTGTCGCTGAAAGCCTGCGTAAAACTTTCAAAAATACTTTCTTGTTGTCTTACAGGAATACCTATTCCTGTGTCTGTAATGACAAATTTGAGTACATCAAAACTCAAACTTTCTTCCAACATATCCACACTAAGCGTTACGCCACCTTCATTGGTAAATTTAAAAGCGTTGCCAAGCAAATTGATAAGAATTTGATTAAGGCGCAAACGGTCTCCTTTGACAATTTTTGGCATATTGTCTGCCATGTTCACGTTAAAATACAATTTTTTCTCTTTCGTTGAAAAAGAAAAAACTCTTTCAATGTCTTTCAACAACTCAAAAAGGTCAAAATCTTTCTCTTCCAAAGAAACTTTTCCTGCTTCTATCTTAGAAATATCTAATACATCATTGATAATTCCTAGCAGATTTTCTGTAGAAGATTTGACAGTTCTTAGATTTTCTCTAGATTTTGCGGACAAATTATCCTGCAAAACAATATTAGTAAGTCCCATAATCACGTTCATTGGCGTTCTTATTTCGTGGCTCATATTAGACAAAAACGCAGATTTTGCTTTTGCGCCTGCTTCTGCTTTTATTTTTGCCTCTTTGAGTTCTTCTTCAAAAAGTATTCTTTCTGTGATGTCTTGTGAGAAAATAGCAAGTCCCGTAACTTCTGACAAGGCATTACGGATAGGATTATGGAATATCTCGTAATAAAGCGTTTTGTGATCATTGACGTGAACTTCTTCCACTAAGACAAACTGCTCTCCTTGCAATGCACGCAAAAAATTAGCCTTTATTTTAGCATTAAAAATAGCATTTTCTGGTATGCTAACACCAATAGCAATATCAACATCATAAATAGCTTTCATACGTGCCTTATGTGTAGGATTGAACGCAATATAACGCAGTTCCGTATCTAAGGCAAAGATAATGTGCGAGGTACTTTCAAGAATAGCGTTAATTTTGCTGTTATTTTCCTCAATAAGTTGTTCATTTTTCTTTCTTTCAGTGATATTTCTGACAATAGTAACCACGCCACCGTTTTCGTGGGCAACCATTCGTGTTTCATAAAATTTACGAATACCAAAAATATTATTATTAGTATGTTCAAAAGACTGTGGAAAACCCGTAGATGTTACTTTTTGTATCATTCGTAGCATTTTTATAGCCACTTCTTTTGGCATAACATCAATAACATTTTTGCCTATAATATCTTCAATAGGAGCTATCAAATCTGTATCATTATCTGCTATTATTTTTTGATACGTGCCTTCTTTGTCAATCATAAAGATATTATCAGGAATAGCTTTAATAAGAGCCTTATTATTGGCTTCACTTTTGCGCAGTGCTTGGTCTGTCAAACTTCGCTCAATGATAATAGAAAGAGTATTTTTGGCACTTTCCAAGACTTCCAAATCTTTGTTAGTGGGTTTTTGCTCACTGTCATAATAAATAGTAAGCACGCCCAAAACCTCGCCATTACTAGCAAACATAGGCAAAGCACAACAGGCTTTAAAATGATGATTATTAGTTGTTTCTCTGTAATTTTCTTCAAAATCACTTTTATCAATACTTTCTATGATAGTTGTTCTTCTATTAAAAACAGCTCTACCAGATGTAGAAGCATTTATTTCTATTTCTGTTGCTTCTAGTACATCAATATAGCTTTCTGGGAGATTTGGCGCAGAATAATAAGCAAGTTTTTCTTTCTCTACACCTTCTTTATTGATAAGTAAAATAGAAGAAAACATTTGATTTTGTACAGAATGTTCCAAATTTCTTAGGAAAATCCCTACTGATGCCTGCACACTATAGCCTTGTGCAATGTTTTTGAGTACATTTTTTTCTGCTTGTTTGACGTTTTCCAAGCGTTTTGGCTCACTTATATCTTTCATAAAAGCACAAACATAATATTCTTTTCCAGTATGCATCATAGAAAAAGAAATATCCATATCAATTTTTGCATTAACAGCATTACAAAAGACGTATTCTAAATACATCAATTCGTTTTTTTCTAGTATTTGCCACGTATTTTGCCATTCTTGCTTAGAAAAGTCTTTACAAAGTTCAAAAATATTACTTTTTAGTAAAATCTGCTTTTCATATTGAAAAGTTTTTATAGACATTTTATTAGCATAACAAATATTTCCCGTTTTATCTAACCACAAAATGCTATCTCCTGCATTATCCATAGCAAAGCTTTGAAGTTCTAGCCTTCTTTCAGTCTTACCACTCATTCTGGTAATGATATTGATAAAATACAAAGCAGTAAGCAACGAAATTACTAAAATAGAAATATAAATATTTTTTTTGTACAAAATAGGAACATCTACCACAAAAATTGACCAATCAAAAAGACGAGTAATAGCAAGAATAGTAATTGAAAGAAAGACAAGGTAAAGAACTCCTTTGTCTTTTAAGTCAAAAAGTACAAAATAACCACAAATAAGAGGTAAGAATACAATTCCTATTTCAAAAGGATTTCCCCATAGGAGCATACCACCACCAAAACCAAGATTGATAGAAATAAACATGTACAATATGCTTGCATAATGATAACTATGCCAAGCTAACAGGAAAGTACCCAAAAAAGTAATTCCAAAACAGAGTGTATAAGTCGTGATGATTGCGTCAATGCCTATTAAATAATAAATAATAGCAAAAAACATCATAATAAGGAAGACATACAAATTAAAATTCAATGCTATAAGTTGCCGTTTTAGCTTATCATCAGCTAAACCCACAGCAAAATATGTTTTAAAAAATTGTTGGAGTGCTTGCATCATTTAAAAGTCATAAAAAAATTCCAATTATGTTAGTGTTCTACAATGTAGGTATTTTTTGTAAACTAAACAAGAATTTATTTTAACTGTCTAAATAATATTTTAAATAAGGGGTTGATTGATGTTTTAAAACTATATTTAGACAATTTATAAGATTTCCTACAATAATTTCATTACTTCTTCTTTCAAATTTGCCATTGCAGGTGCAATAGGCGAAAGATTATAAGCCCTGATATTCTCAAAAATTTGTTTGGCAAGGTCTAAACTTGTGGCGTTATCGTGCATTGTTGCCACAGAATTATTGATAAGCGTAATTACTTCTTCTTTTGCGTTGCGGATAAGCACCCAAGTTTCGTCAGACATATAAATTTGTTGCGAAAGATTATGCGAAAACTCATTGCGTATCTCGTGGAGCATTATTTGGTGCAAATCATCTGCGGTGAGTTCTGGAGAATTAGCATTGATACGCAATAACAGATTTTCAGGTGAAATCCTTTCCAAAAACAAACACATACGCTCATACGCCTGCAAACGCCCTGTGAGAATAACCTCCGTGTTTTTTAGTTTAATTTCAGCGAGTTTTCTCTGAAATTCTTTGTTTAGAAAAGACTGAATAGTCAAGTACATTCCATAAAGTACGAGTGCTGCAGGTAAAATAATTTTGGCTAAATCCGTAAGTGCGTCCATTGAGTTGGTATTGAATTGGGTTAAATTGAGGTGCAAAAGTACGCATTTTTTATCTCTTTCACTATCAAATCATTAAGAATTTCAAGGAAATTTACTTAAAAAAATATAAAACTATCCCACTTTTTCTGCGTATATTTGTAGTGAATCACAAGGAAAAAATAAAGATAAATAAACTTTTGGAGGGTTTAAAACCCTCCAAAAGTTGTATAAAAGTTACAACAACAATGGACAATAATCTCCTCAACAACGACAATTTTGCCAATAAAAAAGGCACTTACAAGACGCCTTTCAAAAATCCTGTAACCAATGGGAAATTGCAACCACAAGCCCTAGAACTTGAGGAAGTTGTTTTGGGTGCATTGATGATAGAAAAAGAAGCTATCAATGATGTCATTGATATTTTGTACCCAGACACGTTTTACAAGCCTGCACACCAAGAAATTTACAACGCTATCAAAGAATTGTTCCAAAATTCTGAGCCTATTGATATTATTACAGTTACACAAAAACTGCGTTCTTTGGGCAAGTTGGAGTTTGTGGGTGGTGCTTATGTGATTGCAGAACTGACCTCTCGTGTCAATTCTGCGGCAAATATTGTGTATCATTCACGTCTTTTGATGCAATACGCCATAAAACGTGCTTTGATTACTATTTGCTCCAAAATAGAAACGCAGGCTTTTGAAGATACCACAGACGTTTTACAACTCCTAGATGCCGCTCAACAATCTTTATTTGATGTTTCTGAAAAAAATATCAGAAAAAATTATATGAAGATGAAGGATTTGATGAGCATTGCATTAGAAGAGTTAGAAGCAAAAAAAGATAAAAAAGATGGTCTTACAGGCGTACCAACGGGTTTTAATGACTTAGACCAAGTAACCTCTGGCTGGCAACGCTCTGATTTGATTATTTTAGCGGCAAGGCCCGGAATGGGAAAATGTGTTCGTAAGGGAACCAAGGTACTTTTATTCAATGGAGAACTCAAAAAAGTAGAAGATATTGAGGTAGGAGAATTTTTGATGGGTGATGATTCTACACCACGAAAAGTGCTTTCTCTTGCACGAGGACAAGAAAAAATGTATTGGATAAACCAAAATAAAGGCATTCGTTATGGTGTGAATGAAAGTCATATTTTGTCTTTGAAACGTAGTAGAAATGAAGGAAAACATAAAAAAGGAGAAGTTCTGCACATTTCTGTGAAAGAGTATTTAGAAAAATCAGACAAATTCAAATCTAACTACAAAGGCTACAAAGTTGCAGTAGAATTTGCAGAAAAACCTGTGACTATTGAGCCTTATTTTTTGGGAATGTGGCTAGGAGATGGTGCAAGTACATCAACAACCATTACAAATGTAGATGAGGAGGTCGTGGAATATTTAAAAGAATATGCGGACAGATTAGGGCTTCGTGTCACTTTACCAACTAATAAAGCAAAACACCCTGATTATAGAATTACATCAAAGAAAGATGAATTTCCTTTGTTTTCATTATTGAAAGGATTACAAAATCTTAACTTAATAAGGAATAAACACATTCCACAGCATTATTTGGTCAATTCTACGGAAAACCGTTTGTCATTGCTTGCTGGTTTGCTGGATTCTGACGGACATTATTTGGTACAATCTAACGGTTACGAAATCACGCAAAAAAATCAAGATTTAGCACGACAAATTAAGTTTTTGTGTGATACACTTGGTTTTAGAACTTCTCTCACAAAGAAAAAAGCCCAAATCACTTCTATAAATTATGAGTGTGATGTGTGGAGAGTGCGTATTTATGGAGATATTGATAAAATCCCTGTCAAGGTAGAACGCAAAAAAGCTCGTGCTTGGGGAAGTAAAATTGATTGGAAAGTTACAGGATTTAAAATTGAATATGACAAAGTTGATGATTATTATGGCTTTGAAATAGATGGAAACAGGCTTTTTTTGCTGGAAGATATGACCGTAACGCATAATACTGCTTTTGTGGTATCTGCTTTGCGTAATGCTGCCGTTGACCACCAAAAAGCAGTAGCTATTTTCTCTCTGGAAATGTCAGCTATACAATTGGTAAACAGGCTTTTATCAGCAGAAGCAGAGCTAAATAGTGAGAAAATCAAAAAAGGAAATTTGATGCAATATGAGTGGGAACAACTGCACTCAAAAATCACTAAACTCACAGAAGCACCTATTTTTATTGATGATACGCCTGCGCTTTCTGTGCTTGAGCTTAGGGCAAAAGCACGCCGTTTGAAGGCGCAACACAACATAGAACTTTTGATTGTAGATTATTTGCAACTGATGTCTGGTGGAGATGGCGGTGGTGGAAAAGGCAATAGAGAGCAAGAAATAGCCTTTATTTCTCGTTCTCTCAAAAATATTGCCAAAGAATTGGATATACCTGTGATTGCACTCTCGCAGCTTAGTCGTGCCGTAGAAACTCGTGGAGGAGATAAAAAACCAATGCTTTCTGATTTGAGGGAGTCGGGAAGTATAGAACAGGATGCTGATATGGTAATATTTTTATATAGACCAGAATACTACAAAATTACGCAAGATGAAAACGGTATGCCTTGTGAGAATATGGCAGAAGTGATTATTGCAAAACACCGTAACGGCTCACTAGACACAGTAAAACTCAAATTTATTGGAGAATTTACGAAGTTTGGAAATATGGATAATTTTGGTTTTGGTGCAGATACTACATTTTCGGCTGAACCAACTTCATTTCCTACGGCTGATGCGCCCAACCAATTTATCACGCTTGCCAGCAAAATGAACGACACAAAAGCAAAACCAACTGACAATACAAACGAAACTGCACCGTTTTAAATAGAGTATTTAGTACAAAATAAATATCAAAACCACCCCTAACCCCTCCTTGAAAAGGAGAGGGACAAAACTCCTCCCCTACCTAAGGAGGGGTTGGGGGTGGTTAAAAGATAATTTAATACATAACTTGTTCATTATTAAGCTATAAAAACTCTAATAGAAAAAGCTACTTCACGAATAGTCAACGGCTTTCGTGAAGTGCTTAACACATCTCCTACCAAAAAAAACATTGTTTTTCACAAAAAGTTACTAACTTGCGGGAGTTTTAACATTATTTATCATCAAAATATTTATTTATGTATCATAAATAAATATTTTCTATGCTACAAATAATCCTAAAATAGTGCATTTTTGGTGATTTGAGTACCTTTTTATTCAACATCAATAAAATTCTATCTCTCCTTCACTATCCGTAACTATTTTGCAATGCTACAAATAAAACCAGATTTTTCTCTAAGAAAATTAAATACCTTCCAAATTGACGTACAAGCAGCTTGTTTCTGTGAAGTTACTTCTGTGGACGAACTCAAAGAAGCCCTAGATTATCAAAAAACACAAGATTTGCCTTTGCTGATTTTGGGTAGTGGAAGTAATATTTTGTTTACGAAAGATTTTAATGGTTTGGTGGTCAAAATTAACCTAAAAGGAACGAAAAAAGTCAAAAATGATGCTACACACATCTATATACGTGTGGGTGCAGGCGAAATTTGGCACGACTTTGTCAAGTTTTGTATTGCTAATAATTATGCAGGCGTAGAAAATTTATCATTGATTTATGGAACGGTTGGAGCTGCACCAATGCAAAATATTGGGGCGTATGGCGTTGAAATCAAAGATGTTTTTGAAGATTTGGAGGCTATGAACATTGAAACAGGAGAAATACGTACTTTTAATAAAGAAGAATGTAAGTTTGGTTATAGAGAAAGTATCTTTAAAAACGAACTTAAAGGAAAATATATTATTACATCTGTAACTTTTAAGCTCGGAAATAAAACAAAAAAGCCTAAATTAAGTATTGCTTATGGGGACATTCAAAAAACACTTTTGGAGATGCGCATCCCTGCGCCCACTATTGCAGATGTGAGCCTTGCTGTTACTAATATAAGAATGAGTAAGTTGCCAATTCCTGCGCAAATAGGTAATGCAGGCAGTTTTTTCAAAAATCCTACTATAAAGAAAAAAGCATTTGACAAATTGAAGAAAAAGTTTGACAATATGCCTTCTTTTCCTGTTGATGATGATAATGTCAAAATTCCTGCGGGTTGGTTGATAGAACAATGCGAACTAAAAGGATTACGTGTGGGTGAGGCAGGCGTGCACGCAAAGCAAGCACTTGTACTCGTGAATTATGGCAAAGCTAAAGGTCAGGAAATCAAAGATTTAGCTGATAAAGTTCAGGAAACTGTAAAAGAAAAATTCGGGATTATACTTTCTATGGAAGTGAATTTAATGTAAAACTCAATTACGAATTATCAATTACGAATTACGACAAAACTCGTGGTTAAATAACGTAATTGATAATTCGTAATTCGTAATTAAATAAAGTGAAGAAATTTTATGTAATTTTATTGGGAATGTTTATTTTGTGCTGCACGAATGTAGGCGCACAAATGCCCCATAAATTTTATTTGGATAGCCTCAACAAAGCCCTTGCTAATAATCCAAAAGATGATAAAAAAAGAGTAGATATTCTCAACCGCCTAAGTTGGAACTACCGCAACGTAAAGCCTAATCTAGGCATAGAATATGGCAAAAAAGCTAGTGAACTCGCCCTTAAAATAGATTATTTTCCTGGTTATCACAAAGCACTTAGTTATATAGGCGTTAATTATAAAAATCAAGGGAATTTTATTAAGGCTTTGGAGTATTTTATTCGTACTTCTGAGAGCTGCATAGAAGAAAAAGATTTGGAAAATGAAGGTTTTTCTTATGTAAATATGGGAATGATTTATCATTTGGAGCATAATTATACTCGTGCCGAAAATTCGTTTAAACAAGCAGAAGTGATTGGCTTAAAGCTCAAAGATGAGATTTTATTAGCCTATATTTACCTTAATCTTGGGCGTATGCACAAAGATAAAGCTAATTTTTCTGTGGCTATTGACTTTCTGCTAAAATCAATCCTTATTCGTCAAAAACTCAAAGATGAGCTGGGAATAGCCGCTGTGTATCAAAACATGGCTGAAATCTACACGGAACAAGGAGAATATGACCAAGCAAATGAGTTTTTTGCAAAATCAATTGCAATAGGTGATAAATTTGAAGATAAACGTAGTGTAGCCTCCAATAATGCAGGACTTGCCAACCTTTATGTCAAACAAAAAAAATATAAAGAAGCAACAGCAGCAGCAGAAAAAAGCATTGAATACCTCAAATCTGTTGGCGACCAAATGTACCTAAAAGAGGCTTATTTTGCTTTATATAAAGTTTACAACGAATTAGGAGATTATAAAACTGCGTTAGAGTACCAAACAAGATATATTACTTCAAAAGATTCTTTATTTAGCGAGGAAGCAAGTCAAAAAATCCAAAATCTAGAATCTGTCAGGCTCTTAGAAAAAAATAGAGTAATGCAGGAAGATAAAGAAAAAATAAGTGCTATAGTCTTTATAATCAGTATATTATGTTGGATTTTTTTGATAGGAATGATTTCTGTTTTTTATGTTAAGAATAGACAAATCAAAAAAATAAACGAAATTCTTGCACAAAAAAATGAACAAATACGCTCAAAATCAACAGAACTTCAAAACGCTTTCAACGAAATAGAATACAAAAATTCTAATATTACGCAAAGTATGCAGTATGCACAACGCATACAACAAGCCATTTTGCCGTCTTTATTAGAATTTAATGCGTTTTTCCCAAATAATTTTATTCTTAATAAGCCTCGTGATATTGTGGGAGGAGATTTTTATTGGTTAGCAAAAGATGAAAATGTTGTTTATTTGGCTTGTGCCGACTGTACTGGTCACGGCGTTTCCGGTGCACTTTTAGCAAGTATTTCTAATATGATACTTAATAAAGTTTTTCACGAGAAAAAAGTACGAGATGTTGGTCTCATATTGTCAGAAACACACGTAGAGATAGTAAAAACCCTCAACCAAGAATATACGGGCGGTAGAGAAGGTATGGATATTCTGCTTTGCTCTTTTGATTTTACCAATAAAACCGCTGATTTTGCGGGTGCAAACCATTATATTTATTATTGTCAGAATGGAACTATCAATATTGTCAGAGGTAATAAATATGGTATAGGAGGTATGGTGGATATTTTTGGTGTAAAAAGAAAATATGATAAAACTACCATTGATATTTCTTTGCCGACTACCTTTTATTTATCTACTGATGGATTTCAAGACCAGTTTGGAGGTCCTAGTGACCAAAAATATATGCGTAAACAATTCACAATGTTGTTAGAAACTATCCATAATGATAATATGTCTGACCAAAAGGAGCTTTTAAAAGAGATTTTTGATGTTTGGAAACAAGATAAAGAACAAACTGATGATGTTTTGGTAATAGGAATCAAAATTTAATCTTTTAAATAATTTTTTATGCTGTTTTGATTGTTGCTTTTGTATTAACTCAAAACTCACAACTCAAAATTCACAACTAAATTTATATGCAAACTGATTTATATTCTACTACTGCGCTCAAATGTAGCAAACTCATTACGGAACATTATAGTACATCTTTTACGTTGGGTATCAAGACATTAGATAAAAAATTTCATCTTCCTGTTTATGCTGTTTATGGGTTTGTACGCTACGCAGACGAGATTGTAGATACTTTTCACGGATACGACAAAAAAACGCTTTTAGCACGTTTCAAAGCAGATACTTATTTGGCTATTGAAGAAAAAATTAGCCTAAATCCTGTTTTGCACGCTTTCCAGATGGTGGTGAACGAATATAATATTGATAAAAACCTCATTGAGGCGTTTTTATGGAGTATGGAAATGGATTTGAGTTTCACTAATTATACAGACGACAAATACAAAGAATACATTTATGGCTCTGCGGAAGTGGTTGGCTTGATGTGTTTGAAGATTTTTTGCGGAACTGACGTGGCGCAATATGAAGCCCTAAAAAGCCCTGCGTGTAGTTTGGGCGCAGCTTTTCAAAAAATAAACTTTTTGAGAGATATAAAAAGTGATTTTGAAGAACGTGGGAGGACTTATTTCCCTAAAATTGATTTCTTAAAATTCTCTGAAATAGAAAAAAAAGCTATTGAAGACGACATCAAACAGGATTTTGATGATGCTTTTGAGGGAATAAAAAAGTTGCCAAAAGATGCAAAAATGGGCGTTTACCTAGCCTATATTTATTATTTAGAATTATTCAAAAAAATAAAAAATGCTCCCGCAACGACAATTATGCACGAGCGCATACGTGTAGGCGACACAAAAAAAATGAGTTTATTATTTTTTTCTTACGTTAAATTTCAATTCACTTCACTGTAACTTAGGAAGAAGTGCAAATACAAAACCTTGATTATTGAGTTATTTTTATAAACCCAATAACGCAATAATCAAAGTTTTATGCTCGTACTTCGTAATTACTACCTCGTACCTCTCACTTATCCCTTGATAATCAAGCCAGTAGCCTCAAATGTAATAGCTTCTTTGGGCTTTGTGATAGCATCTATTTCTGCCTTTGTTTGTTTGGCATCTTCTGCATAATGTTTGAGTGTTGGCACGTCTGTAATAGTTTTTCTAGCCATTCCTTGCATAATTACTTCTTTGCCTTCCATTCCTTCTTTTGGAACAAAAAACCCGTAATCCTTAAACGTAATTTTCATAGTTTTGCCATCAGCAAACTCTACGTCCATCCAACAACCTTTTTTCTTGCAAGTCTGAACAATTTTTGCTTTGATTTTGGTGTTGGTAGAATCCATTTTCTCCAACATTTTTGGCAGTTCTGATGCTGCTATTGCATCTTTTTCAGTTATTTTTTCACCAAAAAAGGCATCTTTTGAAGCAGTTTCTGTGCCAGTTTTCTCTGTTTTTATGGTATCTTTTGCTTTTTCTCCACAAGAATATAGCGTAGTTGCCAGCGCAACAATAATAGAAAATACAATATTTGATTTTTTCATTTTCTTAGATTTTTTAGATGGAATTATCTCCGCAAAAATACGAATTTTTTCCTAATCCTAATAATTTTATTTATGAGTATTGTTGCAATATTATTTGTCCAAAGTCAGCATTTTTTGCTTTTTAGTTTTGCCATTCAGATAAAAAGGTTTAATTTGATGCAGAATACAAAGAATTTTAAAACATAAAATATAATGACCAATAAAGAATTTAGAGAAATGGGGCATCTTTTTGTAGATTGGATGGCAGATTATCTAGAAAATGTAGCAGAATATCCTGTAAAAGCGCAAGTTGCACCTCGTGAGATTTTCAACCAATTTGAGGATAATATGCCGACAAATGGAGAAGATATGAGCATTATTTTTAAAGATTTTCAGGAGAAAATCCTCAAAGGCGTTACGCATTGGCAAAGTCCTAATTTTTATGCTTATTTTCCTGCAAATAGTAGTTATGCTTCTGTTTTGGCAGAAATGCTTACCGCCACGCTTGGCGCACAAGGTATGCTTTGGGAAACTGCACCTGCTGCCACAGAACTAGAGGAAAAAGTGATGGAATGGCTTAAAAATGCAATGAATTTACCAAAAAAATGGCACGGAGTGATACAAGATACTGCCTCTTCTGCCACGCTTTGCGCCCTGCTTTCTGCACGAGAAAAATACACTGATTTTGCTGTCAATAATACTGGTTTTGAAGGTTTTACAGATTTTAGGGTTTATGCCTCTTCTCAAACGCATTCTTCCATAGAAAAAGGTGTGAAAATTGCAGGTTTTGGCAGAGAAAATCTTGTTTATATACCTGTAAAGGAGGATTTTAGTATTGATGAAAATGCGCTTATCAACGCAATAGAGCAAGATTTGAAGATAGGTAAAAAGCCTTTATGTGTGATAGCAACTGTAGGCACGACAAGCAGTACTGCAATAGACAATATCCGCAAAACAGGCGAAATTTGTCAGAAATATGGTATTTGGTATCACGTAGATGCCGCTTATGCGGGTTCTGTGGCTATTTTGCCTGAGTTTTCATTTATGTTTGATGGTTTGGAGCTGGCGGATAGTTATGTTTTTAATCCGCATAAGTGGCTGATGGTTAATTTTGACTGTTCTGCGTACTTTGTAAAAGATAAAGGTACGCTTATTCGTACTTTTGAGATTTTGCCAGAATACCTAAAAACTGCTACTGATAGCCTTGCAAATGGTGCTGATGCAGTTGTCGTAAATAATTATAGAGATTGGGGCATTCCGCTTGGAAGGCGTTTTAGAGCATTAAAATTATGGTTTGTTTTACGAAATTATGGCTTAAACGGACTTCAAACGAAAGTTAGAAATGATATAAACCTTGCAAAATGGTTAGAAAATAAAGTTTTGCAAAATGCTGATTTTGAATTACTTGCGCCTGTAAACCTAAATTTAGTTTGTTTTAGGTATCTTGGAAATAATAATTCAGATAAAAAATTATCAGCAAAACTGTCAGAAGAAGAACTCAACGAAATAAATGCAAAGATTTTGCAAAATCTCAACAAAGAAGGGAAAATTTACCTCACACATACCAAACTCAACGGCAAATATACGCTTAGAATGGTGTTAGGACAAACAAATCTTGCATCTACACACGTAGCGCAAGCGTGGGAACTTATCAAAACTGAAAGTAGGAAATAATTAAGAAATGATATGATTATTACAGATGCGCAAATAATTGGTTGCTGTAAAAGTTTCGTTGCAAATTTTATGTAGGAACACGCCATGGCGTGTTCTTACGTTGGGTAATGTTCCTATTTGCAGAGATTTCGCTAGATTCAGAACACGCCACGGCGTGTTCCTACATTTATAAATACATTTTTGCAACGAAATTTTTATAGTAACAATAATTGTATTTATTTGTGTATTTGTAGTAGTGATACTCTGATAAAAATGTTAGTTATTTTTCTATTTTGATTTTCGTTATTTTTTTTCTATTTTTGTGGAATTGCACGAATTTTACACTTACAGTAGTTCTAAGTATTTTTATATACTATATAATAAGTTGATTATCAATGTTTTGTATATATCTGCAATTCATAATCCATAATTATTTAATGTCTGTTATTTCATCTTTTATAAAATGGGCGTTTTTTTCAAAGCGCATCAAACGTATTGAATTTTTCAAAAAGCACCCCCAGCAGGTGCAAAAGGCAACTTTATTGACTTTACTCACACAGGCAGCACAAACAGAATGGGGGCAAAAATATAATTATTCTAAGATACGTAGTTATGAAGAATTTAAAACTCAAGTGCCTGTAAGTAGTTACGAAAACGTTTTTCCCTATATTGAGCGTATGATGAAAGGAGAGCAAAACATACTTTGGGGAAGTAAAATTAACTGGTTTTCTAAATCTTCTGGCACAACAAATGCTCGTAGCAAATTCATTCCTGTATCAAAAGAAAGCCTACAAACTGCTAATTTTAGGGGTGGAATAGATATTTATGCACTTTATTTAGAAAATGCTAAAAATAGTGAGATATTTTTGGGTAAAGGGCTGTCTATTGGAGGAAGTTTTCAGGAAAGTGATACAAAAGGCATTTTTTATGGTGATGTTTCTGCCGTAATGACGCAAAATTTGCCTTCTTGGGCGCAATATTTGCGCACTCCTAGCTTAGAAGTAGCACTTTTGCCAAATTGGGAAGAAAAAATAGAAAGAATGGCAGAAGAATGCATCAATAAAAATGTCACAAGTATTTTGGGTGTGCCAACGTGGACTATTGTGTTGATACAAAGGCTTTTAGAAACCACAGAAAAGACAAATATAAAAGAAATATGGGCTAATTTGGAGGTGTTTTTTCACGGTGCGGTTGCATTTGCACCTTACCAAGAACTTTTCAACCAGATTGCACCAAATATCAACTATATGGAGGCTTACAACGCTTCTGAAGGCTTTTTTGCTATGCGAGATGACTTCAATAGAGATGATATGCTACTTATGTTAGATTATGGGATTTTCTACGAATTTGTGCCAATGGAAGACGTTGAAAGCCCTTTTCCTAATGCAATAACCATTGAAGATGTAGAACTCAACAAAAATTATGCTCTCGTAATTAGTAC
The DNA here is from genome assembly GCA_043764015.1 of Raineyaceae bacterium. Classification (GTDB taxonomy): domain Bacteria; phylum Bacteroidota; class Bacteroidia; order Cytophagales; family Thermonemataceae; genus JANYGM01. The sequence goes on along the minus strand of JAYUKY010000015.1, from coordinate 7,314 downwards.
AAACGGAGGACTTTGGAGGTATAAAATTGGTGATACAGTTAAATTTACCTCAAAAAATCCGTACCGTATCAAAATTTCGGGGCGTACAAAGCATTTTATAAATGCTTTTGGAGAAGAGCTAATGGTAGAAAATGCTGATATTGCCATTACTGCTGCTTGCAAAGCCACTAATGCTATTATTGCGGAATTTACAGCTTGCCCAATTTATATGGAAAATAGCTTAGTTGGAAATCACCAAAAAGGAGGACACGAGTGGCTCATAGAATTTATACAACAACCCAATGATTTTCAAGGTTTTACAAAAATTTTAGATGAAACTTTGCGCCAAGTAAATTCTGATTATGATGCCAAACGCTACCTCAATATTGCCCTAAATCCGCCTGTGGTACGTAATATGCCACAAGGAACTTTCCATGAGTGGATGAAAAAACGAAATAAATTAGGTGGACAACACAAAGTTCCACGCCTTGCCAACAACAGAGAATATGTAGATGATATTTTGATGTATGGTTTTTAACTACCCCAGCCCCTCCTTTTTAAGGAGGGGCTGGGGTAGTTTTGATGTTTATTTTATGCTAAATACTTGATAATCAAATAATAAAACTATATTATCTAACTTATTTAAGGTTTTTGATAAAACAGAAACGGAAGTAATTTTAGGGTTTTCTTGTTTTTAGAAAATGCTGTTTTAATCCTTAGAATAAAATAATCACGATTTCTGCAACTGTTATCTTTAATAATTGATTTGGAAAACTATATTTTGTGCCTGTATGCCCATTTTATAGGCTTATTGTGCCTAAAATACTCAAAGGAATTATTAAAGAATTGTCAGAAAATAACAATTAGACAAAGATATTGATATTTTGTGTTAGTTCCAGAGGAACTGTATATTTCTGTTACGAAATAACAAAATAAACAAATTTCTTAGTAAATTTGAATGAAAAATAAGCATAAACAAATGAAAATTCAAGAACCATACATCAACGACAAAAAAGCTAGGCTTATAGGAATGCCTTTGGTGAGTTTTTTGATTGTTTTTGTGTATAGTGGAGATAAGAAAATAAGCCTTGATATTCATTTTTTGGTTAGTTTTTTGATTTGTTTTATGAATACTTTTTGTATTTGGGAAGGCACAAGAAGGATTTTTTTTATCTTAAAAAGTAAATTCCCAAAAGTAGAGCAAACCACCCAAAGACTTATTTATCAAGTAATTATAGCTGTTTCTTATACGTTTGTGGTTACACTCTCTATTGAATTTTTTGTAAGTTATTTTATTTCAAAAAATGCGCCACGTCCTTTATTTTCGTTTTTGATAGGGCTTTTTGCTAATTTTACAGTTACATTGCTTTATGAAACGGTTTTTTTCTTTGAATCTTGGAAAATAAATGTCCGCAAAACGGAAGCCTTAGCTCGTGAAAACATACAATCTCAATTAGAATCACTAAAAAGCCAGTTAGACCCACATTTTCTGTTTAATAGCCTCAATACGCTTAGTTTTTTGATAGACGACAACAAACCAGCCCAAAAATACTTGGAGCATTTGGCAGATGTGTACCGCTACGTGCTTGTGAGTCGTCAGAAAGATACGGTTTCTCTGCAAGAGGAAATGGACTTTGTAAATGCTTATATTTATCTCAATAAAATACGTTTTAGAGAGAATTTGATGCTGGAAAGTAATATTTCTATTAAAAATCTAGATAAAAAAATTATTCCTCTAAGCCTGCAAATGCTTGTAGAAAATGCCATAAAACATAATATTGTTTCTAAAGAAAAGCCTTTGACTATCTCAATTTCGGATATTTTGCTGGAAAATGAGGATTATTTGGTAGTAGAAAATAATTTCCAAGAGAAAAAAACCTTTGAAAAATCTACCAAAGTTGGACTACAAAATATCAGCAACCGCTATCAATTACTTACTTCTAAGCTGATTTTGATAGAAAAAAACGAAAAATCTTTTAAAGTAGAATTACCTTTATTGTAATCAAACTTCGTAATCAAACTCTCCAAAAGCTTTAAACTTTTGGAGAGTTATTCCTAATTAAATATGATAAAAATTGTTCTTATTGAAGATGAATATCCCGCTGCAGAACGTCTTGCAAAAATGGTCAGGGAGCTTGGAAACATAGAAATTGTTGCTATTTTGGAAAGTGTGGAGCTTTCTGTGAAGTTTTTTAGAGAAGATAACAATCATATTGATTTGATTTTTTCTGATATTCAGTTGTCTGATGGGCTTAGTTTTGAGATTTTTGAGCAAATTACGCCTAAAAGTCCTATTATTTTCACTACTTCGTATGATGAATACGTGATGAAAGCATTTAAGGTGAAAAGTATTGATTATCTGCTCAAACCCATCAAAATGCAAGACCTCACGCAGGCGTACAACAAATTTTTAGAAATGAAAAAAAGTTTTTCTTCTGAAAACACCAATAATATTACTGATTTTCAAGTAGAATATCAATTAGAAGCTCTTTTAACACATTTAAATCCAAAACCCAAAAACTATAAACAACGCTTTCTTGTCAAACACAATGAGCAAATTATCCCTATTGCGTGTGATGAAATTGCGTACTTTTATGCTACTAATAAAATGGTTTGTGTAGTTTTGAAGGAGGGTAAGCAGTTTTTATTGGATTATACATTGGAGGAGTTGGAAGATTTGCTAAATCCTGCTATTTTTTTCAGACTAAACAGACAATTTATTGCTTGTGTGGCTGCTATCAACAAAATTCATACTTATTTCAACGGAAAACTCAAAATAGAACTTTCACCACAAACCACAGAAGAAGTACTTGTAAGCCGTGAAAAGAATGTTTTATTTCAAAATTGGTTAGAAAAATAAAGGTCAATTACGGATTATAATTTTGTATTTATTCGTGTATTCGTGGCAGAAATTAAAACCTAAAATCAGATGAAAACTTACGACTGGCACAAAGCTAAACACGACAAAATGCCCTACGGCAACGAAATAGCGCAGAATGTAGCTGATTTCTTGGAAAAAAACGGAGTGATTGCCAACAGCCATAGAGATTATTGTGGAATGGCACTTATCCAAGAAGAAGGCATTTATTATTACTGCGAGTGTTATGATGGCAATGTTTTTTATGCTGAAAAAACTTTTAACGACAAAAAAACTTTCTATGAATGGCTTTCTATGCAGTCAGATGACACAATGAGCCGCAAAAATGAACCTAATATTAACTCTTCAAGCATTGATAATCAATGTGTTACAAAAGAAAGATTACTTGATTTTCCTTTGAAATATCTCACACTAGAAGATAGAAAACAAATTGGTATTTTCAAAGAAGGAACATATTAACGTAATTATTATTTGTGCATTTGTGGTAAATGATTTCATAGAATTTTCACGTTTTTTTTTCATATTCAATGGTTTTATGTAACTTTGGATAAATTTTGAAAAACTTACAAAATATATAAAAAAATACTGAAAAAATATGCAGGAAACGCTCATTACCCCAGAAATGACTTTTGACAGACTTCAGCTTTCTGATGCAATGTTATTAGATTTATATAAAGGTTTACTAAAACCTCGTATGATAGAAGAGAAAATGCTTATTTTATTGCGCCAGGGGCGGGTAAGTAAGTGGTTTTCAGGGATTGGGCAAGAAGCAATAGCAGTAGGCGCAACTATGGCACTCCAAAATGATGAATATGTGTTGCCAATGCACCGCAATTTGGGCGTTTTTACGGCACGAAATATGCCTCTAGACCGCCTAATCTCACAATGGCAAGGCAAAGACAATGGCTACACCAAAGGCAGAGACCGCTCTTTTCATTTTGGTACAAATGAGCATCATATTGTAGGAATGATAAGCCATTTGGGTCCACAACTCTCTGTGGCTGGCGGTATTGCATTGGCTCATAAGCTATCAAATGAACAGAAAGTTACGCTTACTTTTTCTGGTGATGGCGCAACAAGTGAGGGAGAATTTCACGAGGCTCTCAACGTGGCTGCCGTTTGGAAACTTCCTGTTATTTTTATGATAGAAAACAACGGTTATGGGCTTTCTACTCCAAATGAAGAGCAATATAATTGTAGAAATTTGGTTGATAAAGGCATTGGATATGGTATGGAAGCCTACCAACTTGATGGAAATAATATCTTAGAAGTTTATAATATTATTTTCCATTTGGCAGAAGATATGCGCAAAAATCCTCGTCCTGTGCTTATTGAGGCTATGACGTTCCGTATGCGTGGACACGAGGAAGCATCAGGCACGAAATATGTCCCACAAGATTTGATGGATATGTGGGCAAAAAAAGATCCTCTCAACAACTTTGAGGAATATTTATTGAAAATAAATGTTCTCAATGATAGCATTATTGAAACACTACGCCAAAATATCAAATCAGAAATAGAAAAAGCTGTTGAAATAGGTTTTAATCAGCCTTTTCCAGAAGTCAGCCCAGAAATAGAAATAAATGATGTTTATGCGCCTTTTGTGCAGCAAGTCATTGAGCCAGAAGGTAATTCTGTAAGTGAAAAACGCTATATTGATGCTATTTCTGATGGTTTGCGCCAAAGTATGCAAAAATTCCCCAATTTGGTGCTTATGGGGCAAGATATTGCAGAATATGGTGGCGCATTTAAGATTACGCAGGGTTTTGTGGAGCTTTTTGGAAAAGATAGAGTACGAAATACGCCACTTTGTGAGTCCGCTATTGTGGGCGTGGCTATGGGACTTTCTATCAAAAACCATAAATCAATGATGGAAATGCAGTTTGCAGATTTCGTAACTTGTGGTTTTAATAACATTATCAACTACTTAGCTAAAATTCATTACCGTTGGGGACAACCCGCAGACGTGGTCATACGTATGCCAACAGGTGCAAATACCAGCGCAGGACCATTTCACTCACAATCCAATGAAGCGTGGTTTTTTCATACGCCAGGACTGAAAATTGTTTATCCTTCTAATCCTTATCACGCAAAAGGGCTTTTAAACGCTGCTATTGAAGACCCAAACCCTGTGATGTACTTTGAGCATAAATTTTTGTACCGTTCTATTTCAGACGAAATCCCTGATGGATATTACACAACAGAAATAGGAAAAGCCTATTTAACCGCAACTGGTAATGATATTTCTATTATTACCTACGGACTTTGTGTACTTTGGGCGAAAGAAATCACTGAAAAAATGGGTGTAAGTGCGGATATTGTTGATTTGTGTACGCTTTTGCCTTGGGACAAAGAAACCGTAAAAAAATCAGTAGAAAAAACTGGGAAAGTGCTTATTTTGCACGAAGACACACTTACTGGCGGAATTGGTGCAGAAATAGCTGCTTGGATAAGTGAGCATTGTTTTGGCTCGTTAGATGCACCTGTGATGCGCCTTGCCTCTATGGATACGCCTGTGCCGTTCACACGCCCATTAGAAGAACAATTTTTGCCTTACAACAAATTAGAAGCGAAAATAAATGAATTGGTGAAATATTGATTTCAATTACAAATTATCAATTACGAATTACGGAAAAAAGCCTTTCCAGAGTTTGGAAAGGCTTTTTGTAGATAATCTTTATTTTTTTTCCAAACTTTCCAATAATTCTAAGGAAATTTGGGTTATATTTCCGTGAATAGGGCTAAGTCCCAGTAATGTTAATTTCTAATTTCGTCTAGGTATTTTTTGATATTTTGAGCAAAAATTATTTGACTGTAAGCCATAGTTTCAGTAAATTTATATGTTAGGAAATTAGCTGCAATAGTATTAAAAATTGCTCTATTGACTGCTGCGCTGATTTCTTTTGTTTTATTTTTATCTTGATTAAATTGCATATCTTTTGGTTTGTGTGCATTATTTTCAATGCCCCAATGCCCTCTTATGCCTTCTTGAAGTTGTTGTGCCGTTAAATCTGTTTTATCTGATACGTAAAAACGTTTTGTATGTATGAGCGTATTATCAGCTTTAATGAGTGTTTTACAGACTAACTGCTGTTAAAACGCTTTTCCATCAAGGATTTGTGTAGGCATATTTGTAAGTTTGCCAAATAGTTTTGATGCCATTTTTCTTTTCTTCTACAATATGTGTATCTGTATGTGCCTGCTGATGAGGTAGTTGTTTAATAGCTTGGGAGAGTTTAGGCTGATTTTTCTTCACTTGTATAACATAGTGATTACCACTTTCTACAATGTCATCTAATGTTTTTTTTGGCAATGTAGGGCATCTAATGTTAAAATAATGCTTTTATTGCGTAGATTATCTAGCAAAGAGCGTAAGTTAGCTTGCTCGCCTTCCTTTTTATTCAAATAGTGCGTCAAAGCTAGTGTAAGACCTGTTCTTTGGTAGAATACGCTTACTATTGAGCAACAGTTTTGCTCGGGGCTACTTGCATTGACTACCGTAGAACGAAGTGTCTGACCGTCCCCTGCTATCCAATCATCAGATAAAGAGGGGAATGAAACTGACATAAATGTATTAAATTGGGAAGTAAAACCTGAATTATCTAGGTCTCTTAATAGTTTGAAAATGCTCACATGGCTTGGCACACCATGTTGAAGTCCGAAATAATCCGTGAAAAGTGAATCATTCGCTTTGCAAAAAGTTCCTATTTTACGAGAACTTGTGTAACCACTAGCTACGGATAAAAAAAACATCCAAAGAAAAGCTTCAAATGGGTAACGCTGCCCTTGTTTTCTACGTGGGTCTGCAAGATTGATAAAGAAATCAGATAAATCCATAAAATAAAATTCTAATTTTAAAATCCAAATATAGTACTTTTTTAGAAATTAACATTACTGGGGTATAATGCTAGTGCTTGCGCTTTGGTCATAGTTCGTATGGGAGTATTAGGCTTCATTTCTAGGTCTAGTTCAGTACCATAAACATAAGGATAGCCAAAACAATAACCATTAGTGCCTATTTTAGCTGGTCTGCATTCCATTATACATGGATTATTTATTTGATTATTAACATATTTGTAAACATTCTTGGTTACAGAAGGCTCAGTTGCATCAAAAATAAGGTATAAATCATTTTGAGCGTATAACTTGTTTATTGAAAACAAGCAAAACAATATAAAAATGTACTTTTTCATGATATTTTATGGATTTAAATGTTAAATTATCTATTGCAGGGGTTTTCAGGCTTACGAAGATTTTGAAGATTCTTAGTATTAATTTTACGATTATCATCCATATTTGGGTCAATATATCCTTCTTCTTTATACCTGTCAGTTCCATTTAGCCCAAACCAAGAAACGGCATCATACATTTGGTCTGTACTACGGTTTTTGTCATAGGCTTTTATGATGGCTTTAATTTTATCCCTTTCATACCTAGCCATGTATTCGTGGTCTACA
>JAYUKY010000014.1:0-20791 GCA_043764015.1 Raineyaceae bacterium | reverse complement strand
GTCCGCTGGACTGTAATACATTTTCCGAAATCTTTTCCGTTTGCAGTATAATTTACAATGATATGGAATATATAAATACTCTGCATACAGAATATTTTTTGTTTATTTTTTTTTCGTTAAATATTTGATAACTTTGTGGCAAAATTTTAGTTATCCTAAAGTCAAAGAGAAATAAATAAGAAAAATAAACAAAGAAAAAATGAAAATTCTCGTTTGTATTACTAATGTTCCTGATACTACCTCAAAAATTGAGTTTATTGAAGGAAATACAAAGCTAAACACAGCTAGTATTCAGTTTATTACAGGTCCTTATGATGATTATGCCGTTTCTCGTGCCATAGAACTCAAAGAACAAACTGGCGGAACACTTACTGTACTCAATGTAGGTACGGCAGAAACAGAGCCAACTATGCGCAAAGCCCTTGCACTTGGTGCTGATGATGCTATTCGTATCAATGCAGAGCCAACTGATGCCTATTTTGTTGCTCAACAAATTGCACATATTGCCAAACAAAACGGTTATGATTTGATTTTGATGGGACGTGAGTCTATTGATTTCAATGGCGGACAAGTTCACGGAATGGTAGCTGAAATGCTTAATATTCCCTCTCTTTCTCCAGTTATGAAACTTGATTTGGAAGGAAACACTGCTAAAATGTTGCGTGAAATTGAAGGGGGAAAAGAATATTTGGAAGCACAATTGCCATTAGTTTTGGGTTGCCAAGAGCCAATAGCAGAATGGAAAATCCCTAATATGCGTGGTATTATGTCTGCACGTTCTAAACCATTATTGGTTGTAGAGCCTGCTAGCCCAGAAATGCTAACTGCAGTAAGCGTATTTTCTCTTCCTCCTGCAAAGACAGGCGTGAAAATGATAGCTGCAGAAGATGCGGCTTCTTTGATTGCTTTGCTACAAAACGAAGCGAAAGTTTTATAAGTAATTTTAAATTGTGAATTATGAATGAATATAAGATAATCATAAAAATCACTTTGTTGTTCTAATAAGAAAAATTAAAAACTAAAAATATATGTCAGTTTTAATATTTGTAGAAATTGCAGATAGTGCCATAAAATCTTCCTCTTTGGAAGCTGTTGCTTATGGTGCAAAAGTTGCTGAAATGACCGCTACAACTGCTACAGCACTTGTTTTGGGAGAATTGGATAATACACACCTAGAAAATTTAGGCAATTATGGTGCAACAAAAGTCTTACACGTAGGCGACTCTCGCCTAAATGCAGGCGTGATACAAGCGTATCAGGCAGCTGTAGTGGCAGCTATGGAAAAAGAAAGCAGTTCAATTCTTGTTTATGCAAAATCTTCTTTGGGAGATGCAGTAGCAGCACGTGTAGCAGGAAAATTGAAAGCTGGACTTGCCTCAAACGTGGTAGCACTTCCAGAAATTGGTGGTAGCTTTTCTGTAAAAAGAAGTATTTATACAGGAAAAGCATTTGCTGATACTGTTATTTCTTCTGAAAAGAAAATCTTAGCTATTAAGAAAAATATCTATCCTACAACTCCAACAGATGCAAAAGCAACAGTAGAAACGCTTGCAGTTAATTTTTCTGATGCTGATTTTGGTGTAAAAATCCTTAAAACAGAAAAAGCAACTGGTGAAGTTTCTTTGCCTGAAGCAAATATCGTAGTTTCTGGTGGTAGAGGTTTGAAAGGACCTGAAAACTGGGGAATTATTATAGACTTAGCACACGCTTTGGGTGCGGCTACTGGTTGTTCTAAACCTGTTTCTGATTTAGATTGGAGACCTCACCACGAACACGTAGGACAAACAGGCGTGAAAGTAAGCCCTAATTTATATATTGCTGTGGGTATTTCTGGAGCTATTCAGCATTTGGCAGGCGTAAACTCTTCTAAATGTATTGTTGTTATCAACAAAGACCCAGAAGCACCGTTTTTCAAAGCGGCAGATTATGGCATTGTTGGTGATGCTTTTGAGATTTTGCCAAAACTTATTGCTGCTGTGAAAGCTATTGCATAGTTTTAAGATTTTTCATAAAATAACCAAAAAGTAGCTTTTCAACATAGAAAAGCTACTTTTTTATTTATTTTTGAGTTCTTATTTTCTGAATTTGTTTTATTGTGAATCCTGTGATGTCTGCAATAGTTTCATTATCAAATCCTTTCAATATTGATTTTTTGATAACTTCAATTTCTGCTTTTTCTGATGCCTCTTTAACTTTAATTTCTGCTTTTTCTAGTTCTTTTTGTACTTTTTCTAGTTCTGCCTTTGCTTTAATGTCTGCTTTTTCTAATGCTTCTTTTAACCTAGAACTTTCATCAAGGCGAAATTTTTGTTGCCCTTCATAATGTTCTCTCTCACTTTTATCAAGATACATAGCATCAAGCTTTAGGTTGGCTTTTCTTATTTCTTTGATTTCTGCTAGTTCTGTTGGCAGATTATCATTCACATATCTTGCAGCATTGTTCAAAAAATTTATCCATCTATCCAAAATAGTCGTAGCAAATTTTAGTTCTTTCTTAAATTTGCGCATTTCTATAAAATATAAATCCAAATAATCTAAATCTTTGTGTGTTTCATTAGTTAGTCGGTTTTTGAGTGTAAAGCATCTATGAGGTGTTTTATCATCAAAAAAATTAAAGTCTATCAAACTTATCACAATACACTTTTTTAGTTCTGAATAGCTATTATCTACCAAAGAAGTGAGTTTTTGAAGCTCTGGAATATGGTCTAGTTGTGCGCCAAATATTTTAGCCCAATAATACAAAGTACGCTTTCCATAGAAATCATAACCTCTAATTTGCATTTCTATATCATATTGTATTCCTTTTTCATCTTGCGCTTTGATGTCTAAAATGGTTAATTTCCCATCTGTATAATCTGCCAAATTGTACGGATTTTTGAGTTCTAGCGTTACTATTTGTTGTGTGAGGGGCAAAATAGCATTTACCAAAGACATTAGAATATCCTTGTTATCTTCTGTTCCAAATAGTTTTTTGAAAACTAAATCTGTTTTGGGGTTTGCTTTTGTGAGCATAAAATTTTGACGTTTATTTATTGCAAAGATACAAGAAAAATTAAAACTTTTCAAATCCTTTTTAGTCATTCTTATATGGAAATAGTACAATTTAATCTTAAAATAATAACATTTAAGCATTTATTTTGGGAAATAAATGCTTAAATCTCTATTTTATTTTATTTTATTTTATTTTATTTTATTTTGTACCTTTGCGTTTGATATTCTAAATTCTCATAATAAATCCAAAAAAACCAACCAAACCCAATGAAAAAAACACTTAACTTCCTTTTGATGCTCGTAATGGTAGCAACTGCTTTGTCTTGTACCAAAAAAGATGCAGAACCTGTGAAAAAAATTGTAGGGAAATACAAAATGACCGCTAGTAGCTCCACTTATGGGCGCACAGGTGGTGCTTTTACCACAATAGATACTTTCACTGATGACCCTGCTTGTAGGAAAGATGACGTAATTGAATACACAACAGATAACAAACTTATATTCTCTGAAGGTGCAACTTCTTGCACACCACCAACAGCAACTCTTTCAATAAATTATGAGCTTTCTGCTGATGAGAAAAAATTGCAATATGTTTATCCACTAGGAAAGCAAGAATGGACAGTATTAGAACTTACTGGTAATGTATTAAAAATTACAAATACATTTACTGATAATAGTGGTATAACTGAAACAGATACAGAAACTTATGTCAAATTCTAGTATTTTTCAATCCAAATAAAACCAAAAAAAGTAGCCATTCTGTACGAATGGCTACTTTTTTACTGAAAAACGGATTATTTTTGTTTTTCTGAATATGCTTTTACAGCTTCTCCAAATTGTTCAACAGTAACATCAGTTTCTTCTATTTTGATGCTTGCAGCAAAAATAACAGCTAATTTTTTATTTACGACTGCTTGTTGCGTTTCTCTGAAATTTTTGCCATCTTCTGCTCTCAAATAATTGCTTACAATATCTTTCATATCACCAAATGCACTCATATCAGTCATTCCGTACTTCCTAAACTGGTCCATCAGCGAGTACATTGCTTCTTGCTGAATTTCTGCATTTGTTGCAGTAATGCTGTGTTCTTTTATAAGTACGTTTTGTATCAAAGTCCAACGGTAATTTTTTTCAAAATCATTGTACTCATCTTCAATAGTTTCTTTTGAAATTTTGCCTTCATTGATAGTAAAAAGCCATCTTTTTAGGAAATCAACAGGCAAATCAAAGTTTGTATTTTCCTGCACCATTTGTTTGATTTCTGCATCAAGCAAATACTGTGTTTCGTTGTTGTAGTTTTCACCCAAAATACTTTTTATTTTTTGGCGGAATTGCTCTTCTGTTTCAACCGTTTCAGTAGGAAAAGCCTTAGCAAAAAGCTCTGCATTTACTTCTGCTGGCACACTTTCCATTATTTTGTTGATAACAATAGTAAAAGTTCCTTTTGAAAGCGTTTCTAGTTGCTCGTCATTTTGATAAACGCCCAAAATATGCCTTGCGCTTTCAGGTTTCAACAAAAATCCTTCCATTGCAAAGGTAACTTCTTCTAGTTTTTTGCCCAAAAACAATGCTTTACCTTCTTCTGTAAGTTCATCAATAGGAATAGCAGAATTTTCTAGCGTAAAGTCACCTTCTTTTTGCGTTAGTGTACCATAAACCATAGAATTTCCTGTTATGACTTCTACATCTCCGTTTGTGCCAAATTGTTTGCACATATTTTGGATAGTTTCTGTGATAATTTCGTCAGTAATGATAATATTTTTCTTTGCAATGCTCATTTTATCAAGTTCCAACTTAATTTCTGACGACATTCCCAAGTCAAACATAAATTCAAAATCTTTTGGATTGTCAAAATCACCAATATTTTCCTGTTCCGCAGGCAAAAGCTCACCCACAAGTGGCAACGGATTTTCTTTAAGATATTCATTTACACTTTCTTGCAAAAGAGTATTTACTTCTTGCATCAAAGCATCTTTTCCATACAATTTATGAACAAGCGCAGCTGGTACTTTTCCTGTTCTAAAGCCCTTTATTTGTGCTGTTTTACTAAATTCTTTAAGTTTTTTATCTAACTTTGGTTTGTAATCTTCTGGCGTAATGGTTACTTTAAGTGACGCTGTGGTAGCATCTTTTTTGTCAAGAACAATATTCACGTTAATATTTGGTTGAGTGATAAGTTATGAAATTCTTGTATGTTTTTTATGAAATTTTACGACTTTAGTAGTATTTTTTTCATAAAAAAACCCTTACTATTTAAAGCAAGGGATTTTTTTGTGCGGATAGAGGGACTTGAACCCACATGCCTTGCGGCGCTAGATCCTAAGTCTAGTGCGTCTGCCAATTTCGCCATATCCGCTTGGTGTTCCTTATTTGGAGATGCAAAGGTACACCTTTATTTTGAATAAAAAAACTTTTTGACAATTATTTTTTGCTTTTTGAAAAAAAATCAAAAATAATGCTAAATCCTATCTTTTTTTGTATTTGATTGATATTTAGCTAAATTTGTCCAAGCATTTGAAAGCTAAATTATCATCAGAAATTTAATCAAAAAATTAAAATAAACCTGTGATTACCAATTAAATACAAAAATAATGAATTTTATCAATTACTCTGTTAGTGAACGTGTGGCATACATTACACTCAACCGCCCAGACAAACGCAATGCCCTTAATTTTGATGTGGTTTCTGAACTCAAAGATGCATTTTTAGATGCGGAGCAAGACCCAAACGTCAAAGTAGTGGTTTTGCGTGCTAATGGAAAGGTTTTTTGCGCTGGCGCAGATTTGGAATATCTCCAACAACTTCAAAAAAATTCTTATGCGGATAATCTTGCAGATTCTTCTCACCTAAAAGACCTTTTTCACCAAATTTATACCCATAAAAAAGTCGTCATTGCACAAATTCACGGACACGCCATTGCAGGCGGTTGTGGGCTTGCGACTGTCTGCGACATCAGTTTTAGTGCACCAGAGGCACAATTTGGCTATACAGAAGTGCGTATTGGTTTTGTTCCTGCCATTGTTACGATATTTTTATTGAGAAAGATTGGTGAAACACGAGCAAAAGAGATGCTACTTTCTGGGGAACTTATTTCAGCAAAAAAAGCAGAAGAATATGGTTTAATCAATTTTATTGTACCAGCAAATGAAATAGAAAAACGAGTTTTTGATTATGCGCAAATGGTTTGCAAACAAAATTCTATGCAATCTTTGCAACTTACCAAAAAAATGATTGCAGAAGTACAAGAAAAAGACCTTACAGAAGCCCTCACATACGCCGCTCAAATGAACGCTCACGCAAGAGAAACAACTGATTGCAAGCGTGGAATAGGTGCTTTTGTCAATAAAGAAACGCTAGAATGGTAAGTGGAGGTATGAAATACGAAGTACGAGGTACGAATATGAAATATTAATTATTAAGTTATTATAGAAGTACAATGTCTTAATAATCAAGATATTGTATTTTTCATCTCTCCTTGAAAAATTTTTAATTATTTAGTAGGAATTTAAAATAGTTTAATTATATTTGAGCGGAGTAAATCAAGCACTATTCCAGCCTAAACTATTATCAAAAAAACTAATCAATTTTAATTATGGGAGAGTCAGCATTCAAAGGAGGCTACAAATTTGCTAAACCAAATCCAAAAGCAAAAGCCTACTCGTCAAAACTCAAAAGCGACAAATTACCACCAGCAGTGGATTTGCGCCCTTTTATGACAAAAGTAGAAGACCAAGGACAAACCAACAGTTGTACGGCTAACGCTGTCGTGGGTGCGTATGAGTATCTTTTCAAAAGATTTAAGAAACAAAATTACGACATCAGTCGTATGTTTGTGTATTACAACGCAAGAGTAAAAGGCGGTGGAGATATTGAAGATGAAGGTAGCGTAATTCAATATGCAATGGAATGCCTCAAAAAAGCAGGTGCTTGCTCTGAAGCTACTTGGAAATTCAAAAAAGAAATTGTAAACAAAAAACCTCACAAAGAATCTTACGCAGAAGGTAAGAAATTTTTGGTTGATGAAATAATGTCTGTGCCTGTTAAGCTAAAAGCGTGGAAAAAAACCCTCGCTGATGGCTATCCTATTGTATTTGGAACAACTTTGTATAAATCTTTTGACAAAGCCGCAGAAAATGGTGGCGTTGTGCCAATGCCTTCTCCAAAAGAAGCAGGCAGAAAATCACACGGCGGACACGCAATGCTTTGTGTAGGCTACTCTGACGAAGATAAAGTGTTTGTTGTGCGTAATTCTTGGGGTGAAAGTTGGGGAGAAGAAGGCTATTGCTACATTCCCTACAACTATCTAATGAATGAAAAATGGACGGGTGATTGTTGGATAATTAAGAAAAATGCCAAAATGCCTGCCGTTAAGAAATCTTGGGTAAAAGAAAAAAAATCTGTAATGAAACCCGCAAAAAGTGGCGCACCTAAGAAAAAAGTAAAAGTGTATCACCCAAGCGAGTACAAAGATTTGCCTGATAATCTTTTATATGCAGACCAAGATGTTTTGGAATATGATGATGACGACGAGGCAATGAGCAGCATTTATCAAGAATATGATTTGGAAGAAGGAGAAGATGACGACTTGGAAGATGAAGTTTATGAAGATGATGACAAAGATGATGAGGATTATTATAGTGAAGATGAGGAAGTAGAAGAGGAAGACGACGAGGAAGATGATTTTGACGAAACTTCTGAGGGTGAAGAGTATGAGGAGGAAGATGACGAGGATTATGAAGATGAAGAGTCAGAAGATGAAGAGTCGGAAGATGAAGAGCCAGAAGATGAAGAGTCGGAAGATGAAGAGTCGGAAGATGAAGAGTCGGAAGATGAAGAGTCGGAAGATGAAGAGTCGGAAAATGAAGAGTCGGAAGATGAAGAGTCGGAAGATGAAGAGTCGGAAGATGAAGAGTCGGAAGATGAAGAGTCGGAAGATGAAGAGTCGGAAGATGAAGAGTTGGAAGAGGAAGAGTCAGAAGAGGAAGAGTCAGAAGAGGAAGAGCTAGAAGAAGAACAACCTGAAGAGGAAGAAGACCAATAATAAAAAACCTCACTAACTTACGTTAGTGAGGTTTTTTGCTGAAATAAATTGTATTTTTCTGTAACTATTTAGGTTGTATTTTGTAGGGGCTGGGCTTGCCCCATAGCCGTATATTTTAATAATCAATATATTAAGGATAAATTTGCTTAATTATTTACTTTCGCAGGAAGTCTATTGAAGACTTAACTTGACGGCTATGGTGGAAACAACTGACTTCACCAAAAACTTAAATTTGTTATAGCATTTTCAATAGTTTTTCTAACGCAACTTCGTCTGTTATAAGGACTTCACGAGCCTTGCTCCCTTCAAATTGCCCTACAATTCCAGCTTTTTCTAATTGGTCTATCAAACGCCCAGCTCTGTTATAGCCTAATTTTAAACGGCGTTGTAAAAGTGAGGTACTACCTTGTTGGTGCATAACAATAATATGTGCTGCATCTTCAAAAAGGGCATCTTTATCAGATAAATCTACGCTATTAGTGACATTTGTACCTGCTTCTCCTACCACTTCTGGCAACAAATAAGCAGAAGAATAACCATTTTGTTCACCAATAAAATCACAAATATTTTCTACTTCTGGTGTGTCTAAGAAGGCACATTGCAGGCGTGTAAGGTCATTTCCAGATGAATAAAGCATATCACCCATACCCACTAATTGCTCTGCTCCTCCTGCATCAAGAATAGTACGAGAGTCAATTTTGGAACTCACCCTAAACGAAAGTCTAGCAGGAAAATTAGCCTTAATCAAGCCCGTAACCACATTTACAGACGGGCGTTGTGTGGCTACAATCAAATGAATGCCAATAGCACGAGCCAACTGCGCTAGGCGTGAAATAGGAAGTTCTACTTCTTTCCCAGCCGTAACCATCAAATCCGCTAACTCATCAATAACAAGCACAATGTAAGGCAAAAAGCGGTTTCCTTTCTTTGGGTTGAGTTTTCTACTAATAAATTTTTGATTATATTCCTTAATATTACGGCAATTAGCGGCTTTCAAAAGGTCATAACGAGTGTCCATTTCAATACAAAGAGAATTTAATGTATTGATAACTTTTGAAGTATCCGTAATAATGGCATCTTCTTCATCAGGCAGTTTTGCCAAAAAATGTCTTTCTATTTTTGCAAAAATATTTAGTTCTACTTTCTTTGGGTCAATAAGTACAAATTTGAGTTCCGCAGGGTGTTTTTTGTAAAGCAAAGATGCCAAAATAACATTTAATCCTACTGATTTTCCTTGCCCAGTTGCGCCTGCAACAAGCAAATGAGGCATTTTTGCTAAATCAACAATAAAAATATCATTTGTAACGGTTTTCCCAAAAACAATAGGCAAATCATATTCACAGTTTTTGAATTTGTCTGACGCTAAAAGCGCACGCATTGGCACCATTTCACGCTTTTTATTAGGAACTTCAATACCAATAGTGCCTTTCCCAGGGATAGGCGCAATAATACGAATACCAAGCGCAGCAAGCGTGAGGGCAATATCATCTTCTAAATTTTTAATTTTGGAAATACGGACTCCCGCCATAGGAATAATCTCGTAAAGTGTTACGGTTGGTCCTATTGTGGCTTTTATGGAGTCAATACCAATTCCATAATTGCCCAAAGTATCTACAATACGGTCTTTATTTGCCTGCAATTCTTCATCAGAAACCTGTATTTTCACTTCAAAAACCTCGTTTAGAAGCTCTGGGACAGGAAATTGATATCTACTCAAATCCTCACGAGGATTATAAGGAGAAAGAGAAGCTAAATACGCAGTGTCGTCATCACTAGTAATATTATTTTTAGAAGCTATTATTTCAATTTCTTCCAAATTTTCCTCCAAAAGAGTTTCCTCCAAATTGTCCAAATCATTGTTATCATCATAAGAAGTAGGCTTTTCTATAATAAAAGGAATATCTTTTGATATTTTTATATTCTCTTTGATATGCTCTTTGGTATTTTCTGAAACAATAACAGGAACGATAGCAACAGGAATAATAGGAGCAATATTAGAGGTAATATTTAAAAGGTTTTCCTCTGAATTTATATCAAAATCATCATTGATAGTATTGTAAGGGTCTTTTATTTCTGCTAATTGTTCCAAATCTAACCTTGAAATAATAGTTTGGTTATCTTCTATTTCTTCTAAAATAGGTGTTTCCGCAATTTTCTCTATGATTTCATTGTGTAAATTTTCATTTTCTGGCAAAATTTCCCTGCGTGTATTTTTGTCTATGAGCGTGATACCATCAATAAGGTTATGTTTAGCTGAATTATCTTCAAAAAAAACAGGGTTATTTTCCTGCTCATTGGTATTATTTCTTAATTTGTCCTTATTTGAGGTTATTTGCATTTCATAAGGTTCAAATGGTTTTTTATCTTCTTCATTATCAGCTATTTTTGTTTTTTTGATAGGAATAGAAGTAATGGGTTTTAGCTCTTTTTCTGCTTGTATTTTGGCTAAAATTTCGGCTTGTTCTACTTCTTCCTTTTTAATTTTTTCGTCATTTTCTTTCTGTTTTTGCGCTTTTGTTTTGAGGATTTGCGCATCAATAGAAGTAATATTATAAAAATAAATAATAAAAACAATAGCAAGTAATATAATCAATAAAAGTGCGCCAAAACCCAGCAAAGCCTTTAAAAAGCTCGCAATTTCGTAGCCAAGTGAGCCACCAATTAGGCTAAAATAGCTATCTTCTTTGAGAGAAGAAATAATATATCCAAGCAAAATACTCAACCAAAAAATAGCAAAAGCGGCAAATTGCGTAAAACGTCTTACAGGGAACAAATCCATCTTCAAAATAAGTCTTACTGCATACACAAACAAGATAGGGATAAGCAAAAACGCTCCCAAGCCAAACCATTTATAAATAAATTTGTAGGAAAGCATAGCTCCATAAATGCCCAACCAGTTTTCCACCTCCTCACCCGCCTCACGCACACCTGTAGAGCTATACGCCTCTACAAGACTTTGGTCAGCTTTTCCTGTGAAAAGATACGAAACAAAGGCTATAAGTAAATAAAAAGAGAAAAAAAGTAAGCCAAAACCACACACAAGCGTAAAACGGCGGTCTTTAAAAATGTTTTTAAAAGATGGTTTTTGAAGTTTGGGAGTAGGTTTTATCTCTTCTAAGGTTTCCTCTAACGAAATAGTAGGTTTTTTATAGGTATTTTGTATGTCTGTCATTATGGCGGTTAATAAAGTTATACAAATATAAGAGTTTTATAGAATTTTTGCAAGTAATCACCAGGTTTTGTTGTGTTAGAAATGTAGAGAATTATCTTTTTGAATTTCTGTTTTGTGTCAAAATTACCTAATTTTCAAATTCTTATTTTTGTTTTATTCAATCAAAATAATATTATTTTATTTTATTTTGAATTATCCTAGACAGGCTGAAAGGCTTTTTGTTTATATAAATTAAAATATATTTGGATAATAAGAATACTTTTGTTACGTTTGTAGTAAAAGTCTGCTATTAAGTATTTATGTTTCCTTGGTTTTTGAAAAAAGTTTTATTCCTTTCTTATGATGGTTTGACAGACCCGCTTGGGCAGTCCCAAATATTGCCCTACTTGCTTGGATTGGCACAATTAGGACATCAAATTACCATTATTTCTTTTGAGAAACCTCAAAATTATGCCTTGTGCAAAAACATTATTGAAACACTTATTTTAGATAAAATTGATTGGCAACCTATTTTTTATACCAAAAATCCGCCCATTTTTTCTACGCTTTTTGATGTTTGGCAAATGCGCAAAAAAGCGGTTCAACTCCACAAAATTAAGCATTTTGATATTATTCATTGTAGAAGTTACATTAGTGCGCTGGTGGGTGAGTATCTTAAAGATAAATTTAAGACTACAATGCCTGTCAAGTTTATTTTTGATATGCGTGGTTTTTGGGCTGATGAACGTGTTGATGGCAATTTATGGAACTTGAAAAATCCTGTTTTTAACCAAATTTATAAGTTTTTTAAGAAAAAAGAAACGGATTTTTTGTTGAAGGCTGACGCCACTATTACACTTACAGAAAACGCCAAAACGGAGATTTTGTCGTGGAAAAATTTAGAAAATACGCCTATAAAAGTTATTCCTTGTTGTGTAGATACAGTTTTGTTTGATTTTGAAGGACAAAAAAACACTCAAAACAAACCTTTTGTTTTGTCTTATTTGGGGTCGTTGGGGACTTGGTATTTGGTTGATGAAATGTTGCATTTTTTTTCTTGTCTTTTAAAAACAAAACCTGATGCTATCTTTTCGTTTATCACACCTGATAATCCTAATATTATTCTTGAAAAAATACAAAAATATAATATTCCGACAGAAAAAATCATTATACAGAAAGCAGAGCGCAAAGAAGTACCAAATTTGATAAAAAAAAGCAATATCTCTATCTTTTTCATCAAAACAAGTTATTCCAAAAAAGGTTCTTCTGCTACCAAATTAGGCGAAATTTTAGCTTGTGGCGTACCTACAATCATCAACGGAAATATGGGTGATAATGATTATTTATTTGAAAAGTACAATTTTGGTGCGCTTGTCAAAAAATTTTCAGAAAATGATTATATGGAAGTCATTAAAAATATTGATAATGTGCTTTTTGTTCCACGTGAAACATTAAGAAATGTGGCTTTGGATTATTTCAGCCTAGAAAAAGGCATACAAAAGTACAATGAAGTTTATACATCAATTATGGATAAAATATAGCTTTTGTACTATAATTTATGAGAATTTATAAAAAATAATGAAAAAAATATTATTTGTATGCCCTTATCCGCTTGCGTGTGCGCCCTCGCAACGCTTTCGTTTTGAGCAATATTTGGATATCTTAATAAAAAACAATTTTTCTTACACATCTTCTCCCTTTCTTGACGAAAAAACTTGGCAAATTCTATACAAAAATGGCTTTCAATTTCAGAAAATAATAGGTATTTTAGGAGGATTTTGGAGAAGGTTTTCATTGTTATTTTCTGTCGTTAAGTATGATTATGTTTTTATTCATAGAGAAGCATCTCCTATTGGATTACCCTTTTTTGAGTGGATAACGGCAAAAATTCTTAGAAAAAAAATTATCTTTGATTTTGATGATGCTATTTGGTTACCCAATACATCAGAAAATAATAAAATAGTAGCAAAACTCAAATTCCATTCAAAAACACGCTTGATTTGCCAATGGGCGCATAAAACCAGTGTAGGAAACCCGTATTTATTAGCCTATGCCTCAAAATTCAAAATGAAGGATAAAAACATACTAAATCCTACTACAATTGATACAGAAAACTTACATCTGTTTGCAGAAAAAAATATACTAAAAGAAAAAATTATTATAGGGTGGACAGGCACACACTCCACTATCAAATATTTAGATGCTATTTTGCCAATAATTGTGGAGTTAGAGCAGAAATATATTTTTGAATTTAGGGTTATTTCCAATCAAAAACCGCTTTTTAAGATAAGTGGGAAAGATTTTGCCCCAAAATCTTTTATTTTCAAAGAATGGAATAAAACGACTGAAATAGAAGATTTATCAGCTTTTGATATAGGACTTATGCCACTTATTGATGACATTTGGGCAAATGGCAAATGTGGTTTTAAGGCATTGCAATATATGGCGGTTGGTGCGGTGGCGGTGGTTTCGCCTGTGGGCGTGAATACCCACATTATTACACATAATGCGGACTTTCAGAACGGTTTTATTTGTGATAGTCAGCAAGACTTTAAAAACGCTTTAATTTTCATCTTAGAAAATCCAGAAAAAGTAGAAAATATTAGGCAAAATGCGCGCAAAACCATTGTAGAACATTATTCTGTACTTTCAAACCAGGCTAATTTTTTGGGATTTTTTAGAGATTAAAAAAATTACACAAGAATTTGAAAACTTAGAACTACTTATTTGCAAAGAACTTTTGCCTCTAATTTGACACAATAATACTTTTTAGATACTCATTATTTCTGTATGATTTTTTTTTCGTTTGATACTCGTTTTATTTCGTCTTTTTTCAACAAATGTAATGCCATTTCCTGACCTGGTGTAAATTAACAATAGCTATTTCGTTTTTTATTTTTGCTTGGTCTTCTCTAAAGGTAACGTCTAATTTTGCCAATATAAGTCATTTTTTACTCCCCAATGTTTTCTAACATATTATCTGAATGCTTGTGGCATTATTTCTAAATTACTCAAGTGAGTAATACATTGTAAATAAGTTTCTAACTTTATATTTCTTAGTGCTTACTTAGTGTGTATTTCTTAATGTTCTTAGTGGTAAGAAAAAACAAACTAGGATATTATTTACAACTTATTACTGAATGAGTGCAACGACAAACAACACAATAGTCTTGGATATTTATAAAAATAGCTGATGTTTTCATCACGCAATTTGCAAAAAATATCCCTTTCACAAAAAGTGCCAAATTAGATGCGGAAGCCCTAGTAAATTTATAGAAGCAAATTGATTTTTTTTAATTATCAAATATTGTTTCCCAAAGAAATATTACGCACTAAATAACCTATATTTGTACGTAATTTTTTTACCCTAATTTAAAAAATATGAAAAATATCATTTTAACACTTCTAATAGCCTTTTCTATGCTTTCTTGTAATGATAATCAAAATAAAAAAGAAGACAAAAAAATAGACAAAACTATTGATGAAAACGCCACTCCACGCATCAATGCACCTGAAATAAACACTACTTTTGGTTGGCTAAATACAGATAAAAGCTATTCTTTGAAGGATTTTAAAGGTAAAATAATTTTATTAGATTTTTGGACTTTTGGCTGTATCAACTGTCAGCATATTTTGCCTGATTTGAAAAAATTAGAAGAAGAATTTAGCAAAGAACTCGTGATTATTGGCGTTCATTCTGCAAAATTTGATACAGAAAAAAACACCAATACAATCAGAAAAGCTATTTTGAAGTTTGGTATCACGCACCCAGTCGTCAATGATGCAGATTCTAAAATTTGGGAGCAATACGCCATTACAGGTTGGCCTACGCTTGTACTTATCACGCCAGAAGGCAAAATTTCGACACAAAAATCTGGTGAAAGTGCACCTAAATATATGCATGACCAGATTTTGAAACTAAAAACTGAATTTGAAGGGAAAATAAGTAATACTATCTTTGATTTTAAATTAGAAGAAAAACAAACAAAATCAGCCCTCAATTTTCCTTCCAAAATCATAAAAGATGCTCAAAATAATATTTGGGTAGCAGATAGTGGCAATAACCGTATTTTGAATATCTCTCAAAATGGGGAAATTTTGACTATTATTGGAAATGGAAAACAAGGTTTTGAGAACAGTAATAAAGAAATTTCTTTTGAAAATGCAACTTTTAATGAACCTCACGGACTTGCACTCAAAGATAATTTACTCTATATTGCTGATGCCAAAAATAATGCTATTCGTGTCGCAAACCTCACTACAAAAACAGTAAAAACCATTGCAGGAAACGGCAAAATGGGTTATTATGCAGAAAATTCTTGGGGAAAAGAAGTTTTGCCAAATTCTCCTTGGGATTTATTGATAGATGAAGCCACAAACATAATGTATGTGGCGAGCGCAGGAAATCACCAAATTTTGCAGATGCATTTGCAGCCAAATCTGCCAAATAATCAGCTCACACGCTTTGCGGGCACAGGCGCAGAGGCACTTTTGGACGGAAATCTTAAAAGTTGCGCTTTTAATCAACCTAGCGGACTGCACAAAATTGGAGATTTTTTGTATATTGCTGATACAGAAGCAAGTGCAGTAAGAAAAATTGACCTAAAAAATGGTACTGTTGCAACTGTTTTTGGACGTGGATTATTTGTTTTTGGCGACAAAGATGGCGACCTAAAAACTGCTTTATTGCAGCATAATGTAGGTATTTCAGAAAAAAACGGGGAGATTTTTGTGGCAGACACCTACAACGGAAAAATCAAAAAAATCAACCTAAAAACAAATCAACTTTCTACTGTTGTGGCAGGCTTAAATGAGCCAAATGACTTGTTTTTTATAGATGATTTTATGTTTATTTCTGATACTAATAATCATCATATCATCAAAATAAACCTCAAAACAAACGAAAAAACAACTATTTTGTAAATTTTTACTTTTATGAATGATAATGTTTTTGGAAATAAACGAGAAATTTCTCTGCCTTTGCGCCTTAAAATCTTGTTTGGAGGCACTATCACACAGGTTTTTTATGGGTGTATCTGCTTTTTTGCAATAATAATTTTTACTTCAATAAAAAACCCTGTTGGTACGAGGCGTACTAGCAAAACGACTAAAATTATTACTCATTCCGTTGTTGAAAGTATCTTTATTTTGGGGATATTGTCTAAATTGAAATATGATTTAAGAAATATTTCATTGATAAAAACTGGTCAAATGGCAAGTGCAATAATTATAAATACGCCACAACCAAAAAAACGAGGTAACATAAATATAAATACTTACTATTTTGAAGACAAAAATGGTAAGGAATACACTAGCACGCTTAAATTCCATAAAATGGGAATACTTGCAACAGGAACGCCACAGACAATTTTTTATGAAGCGAATAATCCTAAAAACAATATTTTAATAGATAACTTATATGCTGAAATAAAACTACAAAAAGACGGCACTTTCAAATCTCCCAGCATTTCTGAAGGATTATTACTACTTATTTTGCCAATCATTACGATCTGTACAATTGTGATATGTACGCTTAATATTTTGTATTTTATTTAAAATTCCCTACTTTTTATGAATGATAATATTTTTGGCAATAAACGAGAAGTTTCCTTGCTTTTACGCCTCAAAATCCTTTTTGGAGGCTCTATCACACAAACTTTATATGGCGTTTTTTCATTTCTGATGGTGTTTGTGATTGTTTTTGTAAATCAAGCTGATTTTAGTGATTTCACGCTTGATAGTGACACAACTGCCAAAGGATATATCACCAACACCACAAAAACGGACTCTCGGATAAACAAACAGTACGTTTTTGCTTTTAATTACACTTTTTTGGTAAATGATAAAGTTTATAATGGTACGTCTTTTAGCACGGATACTCCAAAAAATAACGAGGTAATCATAGAATATTTGGCTAAAAACCCTCAAAATTCACGCATAACAGATATGCGACAAAAAACTTTCCCTTTTTATGTTTCTTTTATTACTATTTTTCCTGTTGTCATCCTTTTTATTTTGTTTTTTGGGCTAAAGAAGAACTTCAAAGCTATTTCATTACTGAAAAATGGAGAAATTGGTTATGCAAAAGTCTTGCGCACAGAAGGCACGAATGTACGAGTAAATAACCAGCAAGTTATCAGGATTTTTTATGAATTTGAAGACAAAAACAGTAAAAAACATACATTTTCTTTCAAATCTCACGAACCAGAAAAACTCACAAACGAGGCACAAGAGATGCTTTTTTATGATGTAAATAATCCTAAAAACAATGTTTTGAAGGATAGTTTAGTCGCAAAAATAGTCTTAAAAGAAAATAACAAAAGTTTCAAATCTCCTTCATTTTTTCAAGCAATCATTTTACTTATTTTGCCTTCTATTGCATTTTTGATGCTTTTAATTGGGCTTTTGATATAAAATATTTAGGATAATACGTTTACTGCCTCCTGCATCTTTGTATTATCCTAAAATCTTATAATTCTAAAAATCCTAGTCTGCCTTTCTTAGAATAGTGCAAAAAACCCCCTATCTATTCTATTCTTCCCAAAACAAACCCTAAAATAAGTTATCCACATACATTTGTGGATAAGTACACTATTTATCCACAAATACCAAAAAACTTTGTGGATAACCTGTGGATAACTTTTCTTAGCACGATAGTTGATGACAAAAAGTTGTCCACAAACGCCTGTGGATAAGTCCGTTTTTTGTGTGGATAAGTGCCATTTTATCCACATTTTCAAAGTTTTTTGGGGATAACTATTTTAGATTAGTCTAAAAATAGAATTTGAATAAACTAACTTGGGGATAACTAACCTACTTATGCACAAGTTATCCACCTGTTATCCACCAAAAAGAGGTACTTATCCACCGCTAAAATCTTCTCATGAAGAAAAATATACTAAATAGTTATCAACAAGTTATGCACATTTTAAGTTTTTTCGTGTGGATAAGTCTATATTTTTTGATACAATCCTTTGATTTTGAATAAGTTGTTTGTGTGTATAAGTTTCTTTGAGTTATCCACAGATTTGTGGATAACTTTCTGATAATTTCAAAAGCAAAAAGTTATTCACAAAAAGACTGCCTATAACAACGACGAATGTATTTTAAAAAAAGAAAAAAAAGTTTTTAATACAATAAAAAAGCAAAAAGAAAAATTTGGTCGTTAAATAAAAAATTCGTATATTCAGTAAAATTCAGAAACAGAAAATCTAACCATATAAAAAAAATGCAATTCTTAAAAATCCTATTTCAGAATAATTTAAAAAAGAATTTTCAGAAGGTAATTTTTGGTTTTTTCTTTCTGCTTACATTATATATGCCTACATATATACAAGCGCAAGATTTGCAGTTGGCGGAAGAATATTTTAGAAACAAAGATTATGTAAAAGCAAAAGATTCTTATCAGAAAATAATTGCTGCAGGAAATATCCAGCCACGTACTTACTATAATTTTATGGATTGTTTGTATGCTCTAAATCAACTTGATGAAGCAGAAAAATTTGTGCGCAAGCAAATCAAACAAAATCCAGAAATGCCACTTTATGACGTTGATTTGGGCGTCGTTTTGGAAAAAAGAGGCAATACAAAACTGGTTGAAAAACAATATAACCTCATTATTAAGTATTACAAACAATCTGTTTCTGGTACAAATGCGGCTGCAAACGCTTTTATTAAGGCTGAAAAGCTAGAATGGGCAGAAAAAATGTACTTAGAAAGCAGAAAATATACCAAAAAACCTGCTTTACACTCACAAGCACTTGCAGAGCTTTACGGAATAATGAACAAAACTGATGATATGATTAAAGAATACATCAATTTGGCTATTGAAAGTGAGCAAAACCTTACATTAGTACAAAATTCTTTACAAGATGAATTAAAAGATGAAGTTCAGCTAGAAAAATTGGAACGTACACTTTTGGCGCAAGTACAGGAAAACCCTAGTCAAAGGGTTTATATTGATTTGCTTTTATGGTTGTATGTGCAACAAAAAAACTTCAAACAGGCTTTTGTGCAGGCTAAAGCCATTGATAAACGCTTCAAATTGCGTGGACAGGGCATTTTAGATGTCGGATTTATTGCGTATGAAAACAAAGATTATAGTGGCGCACAGAAGATTTTTGAATATTTGATTAAAGAATATCCAGAAGGAAATACGTATCCATCTGCTCGTAGGTATTTGATTTTGTCAAAAGAAGAAATTATAAAAACTACTTTTCCTATTGACAAACAGCGTGTACGTGAAGTTATCAAGGATTATGATGGAATGATTGCGGATTTGGGCAAAAATACCAACACGCTTGATGCAATGCAAAATGTGGCAATGCTTTACGGTTTTTATTTGGATAGCAAAGATACGGCAACCGTTTTGCTTAATGAAGCCATAGAATTTGGCAAATTTGACCCTCGTTTTGTGGCTAAATGTAAGATTGCATTAGGTGATATAACGCTGCTTAAAGGTGAGCCTTGGGACGCTAGTTTACTTTATTCACAAGCAGAAAAACTCCAAAAAGATGCGCCCATTGGTTATGATGCAAAACTCAAAAATGCAAAACTTTCTTATTATAAAGGTGAATTTGAGTTAGCACAGGCACATTTGGATATTTTGAAAACGGCTACCACTCGTGAAATTGCAAATGATGCAATGGATTTGAGCTTGCTAATCCAAAATAACACGCTCACAGACGAAGACACGCTCTCACGTGCTATGCGTGAGTATGCCCGCATTGACCAGTTGCTTTTTCAGAATAAAAATACAGAAGCATTAGTTGCTTTAGATAAAATGCTCAAAGATTTCCCTAAACACTCGCTTACAGACGAAATTTATTGGCAAAAAGCTAAAATTTTTACCAAAGAAGGCAAAAATGACAAAGTTTTAGAGATGTATCAGAAAATTTTGGCAGAATATCCAACAGATGTTTTGGGTGATGATGCGTTTTTCTATTCTGCAAAACTCTATGAAGAAAAGCTAAACAACAAACCAAAAGCAATGGAAATTTACAAGGAAATGCTTACTAAATACTCTGGAAGCCTTTATATTGCTGATGCAAGGAAAAGATTTAGAATTTTGAGAGGAGATAGCCAGTAGGAAAAGTTATGAGTTGTGAGTTGTGAATTTTGAGTTAATACAAAATACTGATAAATCAATGTTTATTCTACTTAGAAAAATAAGTCCTTATACGAATGAAGATATTATTTTAGGGATTTTTGAAAATAAAAGTCTTACTGAAGATGCTAGAGAAATGTATATAAATCATTCTCTAGTGGCAGACAAATGTGCTTCACAAGCCTATGTAACCATAAACTTGGAGAAAGATGTAATAATTATTGATGCAAAAGCAATTTTACAATTAGATGATAAAATAGAAAAATTAAATTTATTTGTTGTTAGTAAGTATTTTGAAGGATTTGGACAAATTATACGAAAAATAAAACTCATTTTTAATGATGTTTTAGCTACCAAAAACTATATTGATACCGCAGAGGAAGATATTGAAAATGTAAATTATTAGTTACTGTAAAAGTTCCGTTGCAAAAAATGTTTTACCTTTGGTTTTTATAAAGAAAAATACAAGTGGTTAAAATGACGTGGCATAAATTAAAAAATA
>JAYUKY010000013.1:0-20966 GCA_043764015.1 Raineyaceae bacterium | reverse complement strand
CGTAAACGCCACCGCTATACATAAAACCATTTTTGCCTTTGATATAAAGAGGTGGCGTTTACGCCACCGACTAGGAAGTTATTAACAACTTATTACTAGTGTAAAAAATGTTCTAAAAAAATTCACCACACAGCACACAAAAAATGTATTTCTATGTGCCTATGTGGTGAATAAAAATCAATAATCTCTAAATTGCTTTTGGCGCACCGCTCAAAATCTCCTCATTTGCGAAATCACTATATTTTTGGAAATTTTTAAGGAATTGACCTGCCAAATCATTTGCTTTTGCATCATAAGCGGCTTTGTCTGCCCACGTTTCACGAGGATTTAGCACTTCTGAAGGCACTTCTGGGCAAGTTTGAGGCACAGCAATACCAAAAACAGGGTGATTTACATAAACCACATCAGCAAGTTTACCTTCCATAGCTGCCGTAAGCATTGCACGAGTGTATTTTAGCTTCATACGTGAGCCTGTGCCATACGAGCCACCAGTCCAGCCTGTATTTATCAACCAAACATTTACTTCATTTTCTTTCATTTTTTTACCTAAAATTTCTGCATATTTCGTTGGGTGAAGTGGCAAAAATGCCGCTCCAAAACAAGCAGAAAACGTAGTTTGTGGCTCTGTAATGCCCATTTCTGTTCCTGCAACTTTTGCTGTATAACCAGAAATAAAATGAAACATAGCCTGACCAGCATTGAGTTTAGAAATAGGAGGAATCACGCCAAAAGCATCAGCCGTAAGGAAAAAGATGTTTTTAGGCACGCCACCTACAGAAGGAGCAACGGCATTTGCAATATATTCAATAGGATAAGCAGTACGAGTATTTTCTGTAACGCTTGTATTGCTATAATCTGGAGTGCGAGTTCCCTCAAAAAAGCGTGTATTTTCCAAAATTGAACCAAATTTGATAGCATCAAAGATTTCAGGTTCATTTTCACGACTAATATCAATGGTTTTAGCATAACAACCGCCCTCAAAATTGAAAACGCCTTCTTTTGCCCAACCGTGTTCGTCATCACCAATCAAACCTCTGTTTGGGTCAGCAGAAAGGGTTGTTTTTCCTGTTCCAGAAAGTCCAAAGAAAATAGCGGTATCACCATTTTTGCCAATATTAGCGGAACAGTGCATAGAAAGTGTATCTCTTTCGTGTGGCAAAATATAGTTCAAAACTGTAAAAATACCTTTTTTCATCTCCCCTGCATAACCTGTGCCACCAATCAAAATCATTTTTTTAGTGAAACTGATAGCTGCAAAATTAGCCTGACGTGTGCCATCTGTGGCTGGGTCTGCCTCAAATTCTGGTACACAAATAATGGTAAAAGTTGGGTCAAAATCCTTAATTTCTTCTTCTTTTGGGCAAATAAACATATTGTAGCAAAAAAGATTTTGCCACGCTTTTGTGTTTACCACACGCAAATTGAGGCGGTAATCTGGATTTGCGCCTGCGTAGGCATCACGTACGTATACACGCTTATCCGCAAGGAAAGCCACCATTTTGTTGTGCAGATTATCAAATTGCTCCGTTGTGAAAGGTATGTTAATGTCGCCCCACCAAACAGAATTTTCTGTTTTTGCATCTTTTACTGTAAATTTATCTTTTGGAGAACGTCCCGTAAACTTGCCTGTGTCGCACATAAGCGCACCATTTGCCGCCAAAACGCCTTCTTTTGCAGCTAAAGCGTGTTCTGTTAGTTCCGCTGGTGTTAAGTTCCAAAAACATTCAGCAACTTTATTTATTCCTAATGCTTCTAAGCCAGATTTGGTAGATTTTTTCCCTGTTTCAGTCATTACTATTCTAGTTTTTTATGTTTGACAAAGTATGGATATTGATATCAGTTTGTATATCAATTTGATATTTTTGCAAAGTTACAAAAAATAGTATTTATTTGATAACTTTTTGTGTTTTTTTGTGAATTATTTTACTGATTATTTCTGTTGGTTTTTATTTGCATTATCTTTGCTAGTGTTTTGTTGTATTATCTTAATCAAGAAATAAAATGAAAAAGCCTAATTATATTATCAAAATAAATAATCCTTGTCAAGAAAATTGGAACGAAATGACCCAAAATGACAAGGGAAAACATTGTGCAGTTTGCGCCAAAACAGTTGTAGATTTCAGCAAACTATCAGATAATCAAGTGATTAAATTGATAGAAAATAGCAAAGGAAAAGTTTGTGGGCATTTCAACAAAACACAACTAAACAGAGCTTTGACACAAACAAACGAACAAAAAAATCCTTTTTTGTATCAAATCTTGGCGGGTGCGCTTTTACTTTCTTCTTGCGACACAACCCCTAAGGAAACGCCAAATATTGAAGTAGTAAGCACTCAAAATAATGATGAAAAATCTGCTCAAATAGATAAATCAGCCACAAAAATAGCTTGTGATAAGATAGAAAAAAATGATAGTTTGAGAAAAATAGAAGAAAGTGAAAGTCATTTAGTAGATGGTGAGTATATGGTTGTAATGGGTGATGTAGATGCTAGTTCTGTAAAAGAAGACAGAATTCCAAAAAAACAACACAAAACAATAAGAACAAAATAATACCCCAAAACCGCAACTTTTTTGTTTAATTTTTCGTAAAAGCAAATCTTACATCACTTTTGAAAATAAATGCACCAAAATATTTGGAAATGATATTTTTTCTTATTATTATTGTAGGAAAATCTTACATTAAACTCATATTTAAAAATAAACTATTAAACTATTTTCAATGATAAAATTCTATGTTACATTTTTTAACTAATATATTATTAAAAAGTATTAAAAAACTTTTTAGAAAAGAAGACTACAAACGCAACCACATAGAATATCTTTTTATGGTGGCACTTGCAGATGGGCATTTGGATATGTCAGAATATCAATTTTTAGTTTTGATGAGTGAAAAATATGGCGTAGATATTCCTTCTGTGGAGGCATTGACCAATAAACTTGCTTTTTTACGAGAAAATGCCTTTGTTGATGCTGACATTCAGACCAACCAATACAAGCGTTTTGAGCAGGTTTGTGAGTTTGTAGAAATGATGCTGGCTGATGGTAAAATTCACCCAGAAGAAATAAAAACTTGCCAATCTTTCGCTGAAAAACTAGGTTTTGCTAAGCAAAAAGCCAATATTTTAATAGAAAAGCTTTCTCATACCATACAAATAGGCGCACCTCGTGAGAATGTTTTTACGGAACTTTATCAATAATTTTGTATAATTTAGAAATATATAACCAATATTTAACTAAAAATGACGTTCTTTGCACCACAAATGCAAAGGACGTTTTTTGTTATCTAGTGCATTGTATTAACTCACAATTTACAATTTAATGAAATTATATCACCAAAAACTAGGAGAAATCTCGTTAGAAACCCCAATGGTCATATTACACGGACTTTTTGGCGCATCTGACAACTGGATATCAGTAGGGAGAGTTTTAGCAGAAAAAAGACAAGTTTTTTTGATAGACCAACGCAATCACGGAAAATCCCCACATAGTACAGATTGGGACTACAACGCAATGAGCAATGATTTACAAGAATTTTTGACAGAAAAAAACTTGACAAATGTTATTTTATTAGGGCATTCTATGGGTGGAAAAACAGTAATGAATTTTGCCTGCAATCAACCAAAAAATGCACAAAACGAAAATATTTTTAATATAGAAAAACTTATTGTGGCGGATATTGCACCTCGTACTTATCCCTTACATCATAAGGCTATTTTGGAAGGACTTTTAACCATTGATGTTGCTAATTTGGCATCTAGGCAAGCCGCAGAGCAGCAGTTAGCAAAGTTTGTTCCTGAAAATGATACAAGAAATTTTCTATTAAAAAGTCTTTACAGAGATGAAAACGGCAAATTTGCGTGGCGCATCAATATTCCTGTTATCAATGAAAAAATACAAGGAATAATGAATATTTTAGAGAAAAAACAGTCTTTTGATAATCCTACACTATTTATTAGAGGTGGAAAATCAAATTATATACAAGATGAGGATTTGCCACTTATCAAAACTTTTTTTCCTAATTATGAACTAAAAACCATTCCAGAGGCTGGACATTGGCTACACGCAGAAAAACCACAAGAATTTATCAAAATAGTAACAGCATTTCTTGAGGTGTGAGGTGTGATGTCTGATGTAAATACATTGTTTGTCATTTTTTAACTTTAAATACAAAAATGGACAAAATATTAAAAATAAATTATATAACAAAATAAAATGCAAACAAATCCAAACTTTCAGGTAATATATGAAGATAATCACCTGATTATAGTCAATAAAAAAGCAGGAATTTTAGTTCACGAAGATGCAACTCGTGATAAAACGCTTTCTGACTATGTAAAAGAATATATCAAGAAAAAATACGACAAACCTGGTGATGTTTTTTTAGGTACAATCCACCGCCTAGACCGCCCAGTAAGTGGTATTGTAGCTTTTGCTCGTACTTCTAAGGCATTAGAACGTATGAATAAACTTTTTAAGGATAGAAAAGTTCAGAAAGTTTATTGGGCAGTTGTGCGCCAAAAACCGCCAGAAAAGAAAGGAAAATTAGTCCATTATCTTGTAAAAGATGAAAAACGAAATACTGTAACAGCCTATGATGAGCCTTTGGAAGGTGCACAACGTGCTGAACTTTCTTACCGTGTTTTGGGAGAACTTAACAGGTTTTATTTGCTAGAAGTTACGCCTATTACTGGACGTTCTCATCAAATTAGGGCGCAACTATCAAAAATGGGTTGTCCTATTCGTGGAGATTTGAAATATGGCTACTCGCAGGCTAATCTTGATAAATGTATCAATTTGCACGCTAGAAGGCTTTATTTTGAGCATCCTACCAAAAATACGCCTGTGGTATGTATTGGAAGTTTGCCTGTTGACCCTTTTTGGGAGGAGTTTTTGATGTTAGATGATGAAGAAATAAAAGAAGATAAATTGGATATACGCTTTGAAGGATAATTTTTTTGAAGTCAGAAGTTTTTCTGACTTCAAAACTTAAATATCTAATTCTAAACCATCAACCATTTCTTTGAGTTCATTAGATTTCAAATCTGCTTTTTCACTTTTGTCATAAATAGTGAGCAAGTAAACCATTTCAGTTGCAACATATAAATAAGTTATCACTCTTGCGCCACCACTTTTGCCTTTTCCTTTGCTACCAATAGCCAAACGGATTTTATAGCAATTATTACCTAAAAAAGTTCCTGTTTCAGGATTTTCTATTATCTCTGAAATAAGGTCTGCAAATTCATTTTTAACTGAATGAAACTTTTTAGAGAGCCGTTTAAGTTCTTTCTCAAAACGGTGCGTAATGACAATGTTATAGCTCATTTAGAAGTTCTTGCGCAGTTTTGAGTGTTATTTTTCCTTGTTTATGCAACCGAACTTCTGCTGATGCTTCTTCTAAATCTTTCCATAAATCAATACTAGCAGTAGAAATTGGTTTAACTTTTTTGACAAAAGAAAGGCTTTTTAAGACTTGTATTCCAAAAACCGCCTCATCATTAGGAATATCAACTAATACTTTCATTTTTTAAATTTTAAATGATGATTGATTATTATACGAATAATTAAAACAAATATAGTAAATTGCCACAATAATTCAAAGGAAATCCTTATTTTAGTAAAAAATCTTAAATGAATAATTTACAAGATTTACCTTCTTACACACGCTCACAACTTGCCCTACGCAATGGGCAAGACCGCCCAGAGATTTGGTGCGCTTTTGAGGGCATTATTTATGATGTTTCTGCCTCACGTCTTTGGAAAAATGGCAAACATTATGAGCATTGGGCAGGGCAAGACCTGACGGCAGAAATGCTTACAGCACCACACAACGACAATGTTTTTGATAAATTTGTAGCTGTTGGAAAACTAATTCAAGTAACTTTTTAATCTAATTAAAATGAAAAATAGCTATAAAATATCTTTTTGCTTGTTTTTTGGAATATTTTTGCTTTCCTGCAATAAACCTGAATGTACTAATAAAAATCCCATTTTTGAGAAATATTCTCCACAAGAGAAAGAATATAAAAATGAATTAGCCAAACAACTAAAAAACATCAATAACACTCAATTGACCTACTTTTTGGATAAATACCAAGAAATAAATAATAAAAAATTTCTTAGTGTTCAGATACAAGGACAGGGCTTATGTGCAAAAATGCTAGTAGGAATTCGTACTCAAAATAATAAAATAGCTAATATTTTGAAGACAAAAGGGCTTGGATATAGCGGTGCGGAACTTAAAAACTTACAAATAGATATTCAACAAGAAGAAACAACATTTGCTTTTATTTATAAAAATTTAGAGGTAATTATTGACTAAAAATGTGCTTTATGTAAGTTTACTTACTCAAAACTGAACTATTCTCACAAAAAAATCTTACATTTGTAGCCAAAATATAACAACATAAATGAAAAATAAACCTATACTTTTCCCTGAAACTCATTCAAAATGACTACTATAATTATTGCTATTTTTCTCATTGGTTATGCAGCTGTTGCCTTTGAAAACGTCATTAAAATCAACAAAACCGCCACTGCACTCCTTTTGGGTATGTTTTGTTGGACTGTTTATATTATCTATGCCAAAGATGTAGCAGAAGCAAACCACATAAAAGAGCAAATGGCGCATCATTTTACGGAAATTGCAGAGATTTTGTTTTTTCTTATTGCTGCTATGACCATTGTGGAACTGGTAGATGCTCACGAAGGTTTTAACGTAATTACAAAACGTATCACCACACAAAAAGCGCAAAATTTGCTTTGGGTGATAGTTTTTATTACTTTTTTTATGTCTGCGGTGTTAGATAACCTTACTACCGCTATTGTAATGGTTTCTTTGTTACGCAAACTCGTTTCTGACCGTGAAAAACGCCTTATTTATGCCTGTGTCGTGATTATTGCGGCAAATGCGGGCGGTGCGTGGTCGCCAATAGGTGATGTAAGTACTACTTTATTATGGACAAAAGGACAAGTAAGCACGCTTACACTAATGCTAACCACATTTTTACCTAGTTTGGTATCTGTACTTATTCCTACCATTTATTTTTCTTTTCAAATGAAAGGAGATTTGCCTAAGAAAAAAATGCTTTTGCAAGAAGAAGAAAGCTCTAGCAGTAGTTTTGAAGGGCTTTTAATGTTTTGTATGGGTGTAGGAACACTTGTTTTTATTCCTATTTTTAAGACTTTGACAGGTTACCAACCTTATGTAGGTGCAATGCTTGGGCTTGGGATTATTTGGGCAGTTTCTGAAAGACTTCACTACAATAAGCGTGATGAAGACCGCCGTATGTTGTCTGTTGCTCATGCACTTACGAAAGTTGATACTGTAAGTGTGCTTTTTTTTATGGGAATTTTGCTTTCTATTGCGTGCCTAGAAGCAACAGGAATTTTGGAAAGTTTTGCAGGTTTTATCAACTCAAAAGTGTCTGATTTGGATATTGTGGTTGTAAGTGTAGGGCTTATTTCTGCTATTATTGATAATGCTTCACTCGTAAAAGCTATGCAAGGAATGTACCCACTTGCAGCACACCCAATTGATAGCAAAATGTGGGAATTTTTGGCATATTGCGCAGGAACAGGTGGAAGTATTTTTATTATTGGCTCTGCGGCTGGGGTTGCCGTAATGGGAATGGAAAAAGTAGAATCTGGTTGGTTTTTAAAGAAAATCTCACTTATTACGCTTGTAGGCTATCTTGCTGGCGCAGCTACTTACTTGCTGATTTATAGCTTGCTAAATGGATAAGTTAATGATTATCAAATATTTATAAATTAAAAAGTGGTTGAATTGCTTACGTAATTCAACCACTTTTTTATGTGATTTGGAAAAATAATTAAGTTTCTTCTTTCAAATTAAGTTCCAAAAGGGTATTTTTTATGCTAGTTTTGTTTCAAAAATTTCTATTTCCGTATTAATAGCTTCAGAAATAATAACTTCGCAAACAGGCACTTTCACTACTTCAATTATTTCTATTTGCAATGCTTTTTCAAGTTTTGTAATGGTGTCTAAGGTAAAGTTTTCTTCACCTTTCAAAATAGTATAAACTCGTTGTGGCGCAACTTGCAACAAATCTGCTAAATCTTTTTGTGTAATTTGTTTTTCTTCCATTGCATCAAGCACTCTTAATGCAATTTTGACAGATTTTCTTAACCATTCTTTGTTCTCTCTTCTCCACGCCATTTTTTCGTGGATAATTGACTTTTTTGTTTTTGAAACTAATTTCAAAAAGTTTTTTAGGTTTTCACTTTGCATTTTCTTAGAATTTTGGTTATAAACTTGGTTACAAAATAATTTCAAAAAAGCTAGTCTTTTATTAGTGCCTACCAATCCATATTATCTGCGTTAGTTTCTTCCATCACTTTGTAAGCAATAAATTCCTTAAATTCCTTATCTGTTGTCATAACGCTTTTATATATTTCGTTTGACTCTTTGTTATAATCTATTTGTAACCCAGTTTTTATAAATTGAACACCAAACTTAGTTCCTGATTCTGTTTCTAGGAATTTATCAAAATCATCAAAACAACTACAAATATCATCAAAACTAGAGCTTTTAATAATAAGAAATCTGTAATTTAAACTTTTATTTTCTTTCGTTAAAGTTACAGGAATAGCACCCAAACTTGGTATGTGAACTAAAAGGGAGTGCCCATCTCTATGAAAATAACCATGTGTTAATGGGTTTCTAAAATCATCTTTTATTTTTTTAATGCGCTCATATAGTTTCAACGCTTCAACAGTCCCTGTAAGAGGAATTATAGTAGAAAATTTTACTTTCCAATTAAAACCTATAAATTCTTCAAGAATTATACTTTCAACTGTAAGATGCTTCATAAATGGCAATAATAGAACAAAAAGATGTTCAATCAAAGAAAAATAGGAGTCTAGCATAGCAGTTGCATAATTCTCACCTTCTTTTTGATATTTCAATCTCTTTTTGAAGTTTGCTTTACTCCAGTCCTCTTTTTCTATTTTTTTTATTTTCTCAAATTGCTGTTTTGCTTTTACTCTGAAAAAAGTATATCTCTCCTTGATGATTTGATATTGATTTATTATTGTAACATTTCCTACATTTACCTCTCCTCGTATAAAATCCTCAAATAAAACCTCAATAAAAGGAATAGCTTTTTTGATATTTAAAACTGCTTCAATAGCTTTCTGTGTAATATCCTCACTTTCGTAGTTTGTTTTTATGGAAAAGCCAAATTTTTCGTGTGTAAGTACAAATGGAATTCCCCTATACTTTATTGGAATTCTCCAAGCTACTTTTTCATCTCGTCCATAATACCTATATTTTTTCAGATATTTGAAAGCTATAAATACAATGAACGGATGCATAACATAACATTCAGGAGCTTCTATTTTGAACTCCTGTATGTAGCTACGTGTTTCTGTTATTTTGATTTCAATTATTTTGTGTTCTGCATCTTCCTCAAAATCTTTGAGAAAAAAATCAAATTTTTGTTGAATTTTTTTATTTCTTTTCATTTATGCTATCTAATTATCCCATATTCTCCTAGTTGTGGCAATAATTTCTCTTTGAGTTGGTCGTGGAGTGCCTTTAATGCTTTCAGTTCTGCGGTTTGGAGATTTTCGTCTTGCAAAACCTGCTTAATTTGCCACCAACCAGCGTCCCAATGTTCTATTTTAAATTTATTGCTACGCAAAACATTCAAATTAGCAAAATAAAACTGATAAATTTCTTTGCCTTTCTCCAAAACGGCTTTTGCCTCCGCAGACAAAGAACCGCCTAATTCACGTTCTAATAGCCATTTTGACACAAAAGTATCTTCTGCGCCTGCCAGCGTAATGGAGATGTCTGTGTCTGTGATGCGCCAATTTTTAACTTCTGACACCAAAAATGGGAAAAAATGATTACGCACTTGGTACGTTTCCTTCTCATAAACCACGTTTTTGAGGCTTGCCGTTGCGTTACTATTGCTAAACAAACTCCAAACCGTACAATCTGAAATAAATTCTGCGGAAAGCACCGCATTAGGTTGCATAAATTGGTCTCTATCATTGAGCCAAGTAGCTTTGGGCAACCTGCGGGCAGCGTGAACCACCATTGCCTGCTCAAAATTTTCTGCTGTAACAGACAATGCTCCCGCACTCACATAAGGACCAGAAAGAAAAGCCGTATAGTTTTGATTTTGGAAATCATTACTTTTGCACATTAAGGAAGCCAGAAACCCTTTTGCAATTCTATCTCGTCTATCCTTTGTATCTATTTTCATAGTGATTGCAGCACTAAAAGGAGGAAATTTAACAGTAGCTTTTGGACGTTTTATCCACTTATTCAAAAAAGTGTTTCTGTGTTCTGATGAAAATACTTTGACATCTATTTTTTCAACATCTTCATCAAAAACATCTAATTCAATAATCTGATTTTCTAATTTTACGCTTTCTGCTAAATTCCAAATAATCATACCAACAAGAAACTGTGTATTTTTTGAAGTACCAGAAAAATTAGCAGAAGAGAACACAAAACCACGTTCAAATTTAAAATCAAAAACATTATCTCTGAATTTTTGGTCATTATTTGAGTTAATGTATTTGACTTTTGAGAATAAACCTAAATGTGCGTTTTTTCCTTTAAATTCTTTTTTTATTCTGAAAATAAATTGAGAAAATAATTCTCTAGAAACCTCACCTAAATTGTCAGAATGCATCATTTTACGCAATTTGGTATCCGCAACACCTCCTTTACTTTCTCCAGTTGCCGTATCTGAATGTGATGCGGTTGCAAAAGGTGGATTTATCAAAATTATCCATTTTATTTTAGGGTTTAGGAGGTCTAAACGTATTTTTTCTGGTAGTTTCCACGTATTCCCAAAATTTATGGTAGTAGAAAAGACGTTTTCAATATCATCATTCAAATAATCATATTGAAAAATATTTGCACCTACAAAAAGTTTATCCAAATGCTCCTTATCTTCGTTGTAAAGCGTAGAAAGATAGCAATATTTAAGTGCTTCTTGTGGCAAATGGTATTCCAAATTGCCTGTACCAGCCGCCATATCCCACAAACGGTATTCTCCAGTTTGCCACCAATTTTTGCTAATGGTCTTTTCTATGTAATCAAGTGCTTTTTGAGCAAACCTGACAGGCGTAAAAAACACACCGTGAAATTTGCGCATAGTTTCGTCTGTGAGCCTATCAATTTTAGAAAAAATGGCTCGTACTGTATCCATATTATTAGTTTTCTCATACAAACTCCAAAAATGTTCATAATCTTTGGTAAGGATTTTCTTTTCTTTCATCTCACCAGTTTGCCCAATCCTAAAAATAACTTTGCTTTGTTCTTTGATAAAAATGGTATTATCTTGCTGAATATCACTCACAAAATAACGGCTTGTCGCAGTGCCATTGCGTACTGCATCACCAAAAATTTTATTCCAATAGACAAAAATATCCTCAAAATTCTCTTCCGTGATGACTTTTTTATCTTCAAAATCAAAAGCAATCTGATTATTAAGGTATTTGGTTAGTTTTTCAGCAAAAACGACAAATTCCGTTTCTGTAGAAATATCAAAAATATGCGTATCAAGGGCAATTTTGGCGTTTGCAATATCATTGACGAGGTTTTTATCAGGCTGACTTGGAGCTAAATCCCAGTCATATTTGTCTGTTTGGTCGTCATAAAAAGTTTTCCAAATGGAGGTTTCTGTGAGAATAGCCTCATTTTGGTCTGCAAGGCACAAAATAGGCGGAATTGGTTTGTCAATAAAACCTTTGTATTTGAGCCTTCTGACGTAATAAAGCGTTTGTGCAATGATTTGCGCTCTAGTTTTGATATTTTGGAAATTTTTATCAAATTTAAACTCAAAAAGCACACGAGGCGTGTAGAGGTCGTGTTTGTCTGCGGTGTCGTAGTCAATATCAAAATATTTGGCATAAGCATTTTTAATGTCTTCTTCTGTTTTTCCTTTTTTGATGCTAGCAAGGAACTTATTGAGGTCTTTTTGCGCCATTTTATGTTAATTTTGGGAGATATTTGTTTTGATACAAATATATTAAAAATAAGATAAGAAAAAAAGTTAATTTAAAATATTCCCTATTAAACTTTTAGGAGTTGAGGCACTTGCCAAATCAAACAAAAGGGTACTTTCGTAAATTCAAAACCTACTTTCATAAAGTCCAGTATAAAAAAAAGATAGAAATGAATTAGCTTTGAGATAATATTTCAATCAATAAATTTTATAATAATGAAAAAAAACGCTATTTATCTTGTTTTATTAGCATTTGTGCTAACTGTTAGTTCTTGCAAAAGCACTTCAGACCCTGTACCAACAACTCCCAAGCTATTTTATTTGCCTTTTAGCAATAATTTTACGGACACACAAGGTGCTGCTATCAGTACCATTGCGCAAGGAAATTTCGTTAATGATGCCACAGGAGCTAGTAATAGTGCTTATTATGCTACTGCTGGGCAAAACTTAGTTACAGTCTTGCAACTTATCCCAACCTAAAACTAGGTACAAGTCAGGATTTCTCCATTGCTATGAAGTTTAAATATGATGAAAATTGGACACGTGCAGAGTGGAATGCAGCCATTACAACACCTAAATTCAAATATGCGACTTTCCTAGAAATAGGTGAAGGCATTGCCATAAGGCTGTTTTATGCTGCTGATGGAGGTCAAAGATTGGAATTTGTAACACGTACTTCACAAACAACTTATACAGTTAGTTCAGCGTTTTCATTTGCCAATAATAGTAGTAATAACGGGTGGCAGACGCTTGTTTTTACGTATTCAAAAACGAATATGGTTTCTAAGATATATATCAATGGAGTAGAAACTGGTACTGCAAATATTCTTCCAAATGGAAGCAGTTTGAATATTGATTATGTAGGCGCAAACCAAAACATCAACATTGGAAATGGAGACCGTATAGGGCATAACTTTCAAGGAAACTTAGATAATTTGGCTTTTTACAGTGGTGTTCTAACTTCTGCAGAAATATCAGCACTCTAAAAACTAAATGCTGTTTTCCTAATAACAAAAAGTGTTCTGAATAATATTCAGAACACTTTTTTTGTATTTGCCTTTATTCCTTTGGGAACTACTAATTTCTCAACGGCTTTCCAGTCGTCAGAATACTTTGTATGCGTTCCAGTGTTTTTTGCTCACCACAAAGCGACAAAAACGCCTCACGTTCCAAATTAAGCAAATATTGCTCACTTACTTCTTGTGGGTAACTCAAATCACCACCACAAATCACGTAAGCCAATTTATTAGCTATTTTTTGGTCGTGTTCAGAGATGTATTTACCTAATTTCATACCAGTAATACCAGCAGAAAACAACGCCATACCAGATTTCCCTTGTACTCTTATGTTTGTACGTTGTTTTGGTTGTGTATAACCTGCATCAGCAAGTTCCAAAACTTTTGCTTTTGCATCAGCCAAAAGTCTAGAACGGTTTAGGGTAATACTATCTTTTCCGTTGCGCAAATAACCCAAATCAAATGCCTCACGTGCAGATGTACCAACTTTTGCAGTAGCAATATTCATAAAGGCACTTTGCAAAATATTAAGTTCTGGGTCTCCTTCTTTGAAAGCATCAGAAACACGCAAAGCCATTTCTTTTGTGCCTCCACCAGCAGGAATAAGCCCAACGCCTACTTCCACAAGTCCCATATACGTTTCTGCGTGTGCTTGTACGTGGTCTGCGTGAAGATTTATCTCGCAACCGCCACCCAAAGCCAAGCCAAAAGGCGCAGTAACGACAGGAATAGACGAATAACGCACTCTCATCATTGTATTTTGGAATTGCGCAATCATCATATTTATTTCATCAAATTCTTGCTGTGCTGCTTGCATAAAAACCATTCCTATGTTTGCACCAGCAGAAAAATTCTCTCCATCACCACCAATCACAAGTCCTCTATAGCTTTTTTCAGCCATTTCTATAGCCATATTGATACCTTGAATGATTTCTGCACCCATAGAATTCATTTTTGTATGAAATTCTAAGCCCAAAACGCCATCTCCCAAGTCAAAAATAGTGCTACCAGAATTGCCCCAAACCACATTTGTCTTTCTGATATTATCCAAAATGATAATTCCATCACTTCCAGCCACATTTTTATATGATTTTGAAGGAATATCATAGTATTTTTGCTTTCCATTTTCT
Source organism: Raineyaceae bacterium (assembly GCA_043764015.1). Taxonomy (GTDB): domain Bacteria; phylum Bacteroidota; class Bacteroidia; order Cytophagales; family Thermonemataceae; genus JANYGM01. The sequence continues at coordinate 6,833 of JAYUKY010000013.1, read as the reverse complement.
ACTTTATAGAAAGAAGTATGCCCTGCAGCTTTCATTTCTTCTACCCAAGCAGCAGCTTTTTTGCCACCATCAGCAATGATTTTTAAACCTGTTTCCAAGCCAATAGCGTCCCACGTAGCAAAAGGACCCATTTCCCAACCAAAACCTGCACAAATGGCATCATCAATTCTATACAAATCATCAGCAATTTCAGGAATACGGTTAGTTGCGTAAGCAAAAAGCCCTGCAAAAGTCTTTCTATAAAACTCGCCTGCTTTGTCTTGGGCTGCAAAAAGCACAGGAAAACGGTCTGCAAGGCGTTCTATATTTTTCACGGCATCTAATGCTGCAAATTTAGGTTTGATTTGCGCCACATATTCCAACGTATTGAAATCCAAAGACATAATATCTTTTGAACCATTTTCTCCACGCACCAATTTATAAAAACCTTGTCCTGTTTTATCTCCAAGCCATTTTTTCTCTGCTAATGCGCTAACAATTTTAGGCATTTTGAAAGCTTCTAAACTCTCGTCGTGAGCGCAAGACTGCGTAATTCCGTTAGCTACGTGAATAACTGTATCCAAACCAACCACGTCCAAAGTGCGGAAAGTAGCAGATTTTGCACGCCCAATAATAGGACCAGTCAATTTATCAATTTCTTCAACTTTCAGCCCCATACCTTCAACTGCGTGCAAAGCGTCCATAATGGCATAAACTCCAACTCTATTGGCAATAAAAGCAGGCGTATCTTTACACAAAACCATAGTTTTGCCTAAATATAAATCTCCGTAATGCATCAAAAAGTCCACAACTTCTGGACTAGTTTGTGGCGTTGGGATAATTTCAAGGAGTTTTAGGTAACGAGGAGGGTTAAAAAAGTGCGTACCACAGAAATTTTGTACAAAATCCTCGCTACGCCCTTCTGTCATCAAATGAATAGGTATTCCTGATGTATTTGAAGTGATAAGTGAGCCTTTTTTGCGGAATTGCTCCACTTTCTCAAAAACTTGTTTTTTGATGTCTAATCTTTCCACCACAACCTCAATAACCCAATCAGCAGAGGCAATATCTTTCATATTGTCATCAAAATTGCCTAGCGTGATTTTATCAGCAGATTTATCAGAATAAAGAGATGCAGGTTTGTTTTTGAGTGTATTAGCAAATGCTTCATTAACAATGCGGTTTCTTACGGCAGGGTGTTCTAGTGTAAGATTTTTAGCTTTTTCAAGGTCGTTTAGCTCACGTGGGACAATGTCCAAAAGTAAGACTTCCACGCCCACATTAGCAAAATGGCAAGCAATGCGGCTGCCCATAATTCCTGAGCCAAGTACCGCAACCTTGCGTATATGACGCATTGCAGGGCTTTTTTGAGTTTGTTCCATTAGTTTTTGTTGAATTTTTTGTTAAAAATATTGTCAAAATATTATTAAAAACATTTTATTACTGCAAATATAGATTTTTTTTTGAAGTAGTGCAATAATGAATACAAATAAAAAAATCTTGTAATTTTTGTTACAAGATTTTATTTTATATATTTTTTAGTCTAATGTTGTGGCACGCTCTAATTTACATTTTTCGTAGTCAGCAAGCGTTTTTTAGCATAATCAGAAATAATAGGATTTTCACCATATTTGACAACTATTTTGCGCATTATCTCTTGCGTATCATACGTAATGCCATCAATTACAACTATTATGTTATCTACGGCAGGCATATTAGTATTTTTTGGAAATTTGAAACGTTTTATATTCTTTAGAAAAAGGCAACAAATAGTTATATTTGTTGCCTTTTTTTGTATAAATATTTTTTTTATTTTGCTATCATACACAGTTTTAAAAGAAATTATGGTCTGTACCGTAGCGTAGCGTAGCGTAGGTCTGACCATAATCTCTTTTAAAATTGAAATTTCTGTTTTTTATTATTGGTCAGACCTGCGTTCCACTACAGTACAGACCAATAATAAAAAACAGTGTATGGTAACAAATCTTTTTATTACTTTTTAAGTCCTAACACACTTGCTCCACAATGTGTTTTAGAATCTTTGAAAGCATAAGAGAAGTAGTAAATACCTGTTTTTTGTGCTTTTATCTGTACCGCAGGGAAAAATTGTGAACCGTTATAACTACTTACAATTTCCTTTTTCTGTGAGTCAAGCAACCTTACAAATAAACCTTTTGTGTCAGTAGAAGAAAGGGTAATGATGTAAGTAATACCTGCACTAAGTACATAAGCGTAATCTACAACTGCTTTTTTGCCATTTTGTGTATCTATTTTATAGCTTTTTAGATATCTAAAGCCTGCTGGCTTTAATTTTTCAACACACTTGTCAGTATATTTTGTTACATCACATTGTGCATAAGCACCAAAAGTGAGGAACAAAAACGTAATCATAATTACTGATTTTACAACTTTAAGAGAATTTTTCATAATAAAAAGATTTTATTGAATGTTAATAAGTTTTTGATAAAATAGAACAACAATAAATTACGTTATTCGCATCTTATTGTTGTTCAAAATAATTATCCAATGATTTTTGCACGCATTTTATCTACTGCAGCAATGATTTTATTTAGATCTTCTTGTGTGAAATTTACCTTTGTTTCTATTTCTTTCTGGTCAATTACTACAATATCACCCTCTTGTTTGGTTGGTGCAGGCTTATTTTTTTCTACACTTTCAATATTAACGGCAGCATACGCCGCTACAATTTCGTCCAAATCTGTTCTTAATTGTGCAAGATGCGTATTTTTATCTTTGTTTTTGTCCAAAATATCAATCAGTTGTTTTAGCGCAATTTTTTGGTCAGCAATTTTGTCTAATAATTCTTTTTTACCTTTTGCCTTTGCAGCCGTACAACTAAGGTGTAAAGCTTCTATCCAGCCACCAGTGATAATAAAAAGGGTTACATCTCCTCTGTCTTCCTCATCTAATCCTTCATTGATTTTTTGAAGATTAGTAAGCGTAACTTTCAAAAGTTCTTGTGGGTTATCTCGTTGGTCTATGGCTTTTTTGACGTTATCAAAATCAAAATAGGAGTCAATTTTCAGCCCTGTTGAAAGTTCTCTAATAGCAGTAATACAGTTGATACTTTCCTGGCTTTGGTCATAGATATTAGCATAGCCCAAATCTGTACTATAAATGCCCAGATTAAGTGCTTTCTTAAAATCTGTATCATATTTAGAGATGTTATCAACGTGGTTAATGTAGTTTTGGTCATAGGCAATGCCAATATCTTTCATCAAAGAAGCTATTTCAATAGGATTAGGCACAGCTTCTAATGCTTTAAAATCAATTTTCACAACGACTTTGTTGCCTTCAACTTTAGGTTTGTCTTTTACTTCTTCTTTGCAAGAGAATAATAAAAAAACAAGAGAAAAACTAACGAGTATTTTTTTCATAGAAAAAATCATAAAAGAAGTAGAATAGTTTGAGTATGTTTAAAGTAAGCATAACCAAATAAAGCAGAAATTTTTATTTCTGCTTTATTTGGTTGATTCTATAATATCTGACGAATCAAATAAAGATTAGTTAGATAATGTTATTGTCTTTTCATACCAATAACACTAGCACCACAATAGTTGCTCGTCTTGTCGTGGCTATATCTTAGATAATAAACACCAGTTCTCTGGCATTTCAGCTGCACCGCAGAAGAAAATGATTTAGTTTCCTCATTGTAACTTGATACTAGTGATCTTTTTTCTGTGTCAAGCAAAGTGAATCTCAAACCTTGTGTTTTCGCATCTCCATTAGAAAGCGTAATCAAGTAAGTACTTCCACGACTGAATACATACGAATATTCCACGTCATTTACCTTCCCTTTCTGAAAATCAACTTTATAGCTTTTCACGAAACGGTAGCTTTGTGGCTTCAATTTTTCCACACATTTAGAAGTGTAGCTCGTAACATCACACTGTGCAATGACATTATTTGTTACTGCAAATAGTGCTACTATCATTGCAAAAACATATCCTATTTTTTTCATTTTTTTGAGATTATAAAATTTATGTTAATATTTAAAATGTAGTTGAGCTTGCACCCAACTTTCAAGGTATTACTAAAACCGTGCTAAGTTTTAATAATACATTTTTTGGCACTTATTTCTTAATAATATTATCACGAATAAGCGTAACTTGTGCCAAGATAGCATCTAAATCACCAGGTTTCATTTTTACTTCTGTTGTGCCAGTTTGCTCTACAGAAACTACACCATTTTTCTCTATTTTCTTAGACTCCCCTGCCACAGTTTTTACCTCAATACCTGCATATATCTTATCAAGTGCCACAAGTTCTTCTCTCAAAGTCTTCATTTTTGGAGATGCCTCGTAGTGTTCTACAAGCAAGATAATCTGGTCTAGTGTAATTTTCTGCTCTGCAATACGAGAGTTAAGCTCTTCACTTGTTTTTATTTTTGCTACCTTACAAGTAAGGTACAAAGACTCTATCCAGCCACCAGTCAAAACAAGTACAGTCATATCTGTACGGTCTTCTTCTTGCAAATGGTCGTTCATCTTTTGCAAGTTCATAGTTGTTTCTTCCAGCAATTTATCCAAATTTTCGCTACCGCTTGCTGCCAGTTTTCTGATGTTTTCAAAATCAAAAAACTTCACAATATTAAGTCCATCAGCCATATCACGTACCGCCGTAACGAGCGTAATGGCATCTTGCGACTGCTCATAAATATTAGCATAACCCAAATCCGTGCTATAAATACCCAAATTAAGTGCTTTTTTGTAGTCCGTACTATAATTTCCTACATTATCCGCACTATTCATCATTGATTGATCATATTTCACGCCAGAATCTTTGATAAGAAAAGAAATTTCCGCTGGACTAGGAATAGACTCAATGATATTTTTAATTACTTCTGGAGATAATTTCCCTTTTGTTGTTGTTTCTGTTTTTATAGGTTTTTTTATGGAATCTCCTCCATTTGCAACTGTATCAGTCTTACCACATGAGGTTGCAAGAATGGTAGATGCGACTAGAATACTAAGAAATAATTTTTTCATATGGCAGTAGGTTTGATTTAACGCTAGGACTTAATATTTGAGTTTAACGCTGGTTTGAACTTTAAATTTGATGTTTGTGTATGCTATTTTGTTACAATATTACGAAATTTTTGATAAAATTGTTCTATTTTTTCTATTTTTTTTATTTTTTTTCAAAAAAAATATTTTTTCTGTTTCTAACAACATTTCTAAGAACTTATTAAAATGATTTTGTGTTTGCAAATTACAATAAAATAATAATTCTAGTATTAAAAAATATGATTATCTCAAAACCTCACGCCCACGAGTACGGGACATTTTATCAAGGATATATGAATTTCTTTGATGAAAAATCTAATCTTTTTGCTTTACTTTCAGAAAGGCTTAATTTCGTAAAAGATTTTTATACAAAAATCTCTGAAGAAAAATCTCAAACTACCTACACACAAGGGAAATGGACTATTAGAGAAGTTTTAGGGCATATTATTGACTGTGAAAGAATTATGGCTTACCGTGCTTTGTGTGTGGCGAGAGGTGAGAAAAAAGCTCTTCCTGGCTTTGAACAAGATGATTATATGCAAAATGCTAACTTTAATCAACGTACTTTAAAAAATTTGTTAGAAGAATTTGTTTTGATACGTCAGACCACCTTACAACTTTTTGAAAACTTAGACGAAAATGCTATAAATCAGCTCGGAAACGCCAATAATAATCCTGTTTCTGTGCGTTCTTTGTGTGGTATTATTGTTGGTCACGAAATCCATCATACAAATATTATTACAGAAAGATATTTGTAAATTCTAAGTAATTGTGAATTTTAAATTGTGAATTATGAATGAATACAAAATATTGATAATCAATTTATTAAGTGTCATTTTAAGATTGCCACAACATAACCTAATTACAGCAACCTACTTATAACTTTTAGGTTTCTATTTTATATTTCTTAGTGCATACTTGTGTATTTCTTGTGTTCTTAGTGGTAAAATATCACCCAGCAACCGCAATAGTGGCAATACTAATACTTGTTGGCTGTGCTTTTTCTAACGATAAAACACACTCAAAAAGTGTTGCGCCTGTCGTTACGACATCATCAACCAACAAAATACGCTTATTTTTGAGCGCATTAGCATCTTTTATCTGAAAAATATTCTCTACATTATCAGCACGTTCCATTCTTTGTTTTTTGGTTTGCGTGTCTGTATATTGTGTACGCACAAAAGCGTGTGTAATTTGCTGAATATTAAGCCCTTGTGCAAGTCCTTTTCCAAAGGCTTCACTTTGATTGTAACCACGTTTTTTTTGTCGCAAAGCGTGCAAAGGAACAGGCACAATAATATCAAAAACATCCTTAAAACCTTGTTCATAGAGTTCTGTGCCATACCATAAACCTAGTTTCTCGCCAATTAGAGGTTGTGACGCATATTTTAGCTTATGAAGCAAAATCTGCACATTAGAACCTTTTTTGAAATACAAATAAGAAAGCGTATGAGCAAGCTGAACTCGTCCCTCAAATCTGTTAATAATGGCTTTATTATCCGCATTAGGAAGGTGTGAGCGAGTTTTTGGAAGTTTTACTTTGCATTTGGTACAAATAAAATCTTCATTTTTTTCAAGGTAGCTAATACAAGAAGGGCAGTAGTCTGGATAAACTACTGCCCCAAAATCAATGATAATTTCTTTTATTCTATCAAGAAAACTCATTTTAAATTATTTTTTGAATATATTATCACCTCGTTCCGTAAGTACGACTTACGGCTACTAACATTAAACCCTTTCAGGTAGGCTGTTCAGAAGACTAGGGGAAAATTCCCCCACTTTTTGGAGTCTTCTTATGTATTTTTTGTTGTGTTTCTCTTTTGTTTT
>JAYUKY010000012.1:0-73718 GCA_043764015.1 Raineyaceae bacterium | reverse complement strand
TTATGCTGAAAGTGAGTATCATCAAAAAGACTATAGCAAAAAATACAAAGTAAATATTATTGGAGCAGACAAAACACCAAATAATATTAAAAAACTTAGTGTAGATACACCATTGTTATTGTTTACAGACAAAAATAGTATCACCAAAAATGTAATTTTCATCAAAAAACCTTATCCAGCGGATAGTAGTGATATCAAAATGATAATAGAAGAGTCTTCAAAATTAAGCCAATAATATTGATTAAAACCATTTTTCCTTACTCTTTTATTGATTTTCTGTAAAACAGACCAAGAAATTAGCTAAAAAACAAACCCTCACTATTTAGATTTATTCTAAATTACGGTATTTTTGGAAAATAAACGCTCAAAAGCTTGTTTGCAATTTTGCAATTTTGCGGGATTGGAAATGTTTCTACTAATTTTTAAAGTTTATCTAACATTCTAATCCCTCAAAAGATGAAAAATAAAATTGTTTTTGCCCTGCTACTTGCAGGAAGTATGTTTGGTATGGCGAATAATGCAAATGCACAGGTAGTGTGTGCCTCTACTTGTGGTGTTTCTTGTAGTGGGGAGTCTTGTACTGCTAATGCAGATGGCGTTGTCTGCAGAACAGGCAGAGCATATACTATCAAAGCTTGCCCAAAAGTTGTTGCTCATCCATAACCATCAATTAAACTATTACCAAAAGTAAGTTAAATATCATTTGACTTACTTTTTTATTTACTCAATCTACTTTATTTATGAAATATACTCTTTTTTGCATATTTTGTTTTTTGTTAGGCACTTGTACAGACAAGGCTGAAGATAAAAAAAAACAAGCTTTAGAAAATATAGCTCTTTCACCTATCAAAACGCTGGATAGAATTTCTGATAGCATTTTAATAGGACAACTGTCTTCTATTACATCACAAGATGACGTTATAATGCTTGCTGATGGTCAAAATTCTCGTGTGTTGGTTACTGATGAAAATTTTAAATTACAGCATATCTTAGGTAAATCTCGTGGTACTGGTCCTGGAGAATTTAACTATTCGTGCAATCCAATTATTAACGGTAATAAAATCTATATTTATGATCAAGGAAACCAACGAATTAATATTTTTAATAAAAATACAGGGAAGTTTATCAAAAATATCAAATTAGCAGAAAGATTGCTCTCTGTTTCCTACAAGTATTTTTTAGATGATATCAATAATATTTATTTTGCCACAGATCCACAAACTGATGGGAAAATGCTTTTAAAATTAGATAGTAATGGAAAGGTAATTAAAAGATTTGGAGGGATTTTGATAAAATCTACCAATGTACAAGAGCAAATGAATAGTAATTACAGGGAAATGGCAATGGCTAAAAACCGTATTGTAAGCGTAGCAGTAAGTCTAGGGATTGTAGAAATCTTTGATTTAGAAGGGAACAAAATCAATTCCTTTGATATTTCTACTATTGAGCCAATCAAAACAACGCAAAAACTTGTTCAAGAAGACATAAAGAAAAATCCAGCCTCAATTACTGTAATGAATCAATATTGTTATGTTAGAGGGGATAAATTGTATATAGGGATTTCCGACCGTAGTATAGAAAATAATACAAAAACAAAAGATATATTGGTGTTTAATTGGTCTGATAAACATTGTGAACTTATTAAAACAATAAAACTTCAAACCAATAAAACAGATAATGGTGTTGGATACGAACCTCTATATCTTACAGAAGACCAGAAAACCATCTATGCACAGGGTGTGATGACCAAAAATCTTTACATCTTTAACATGCCATAATATATGAACTTTGTGAGTTAGCCCAAAATTAGTAATAAATTAACCCAATAATATTGATTAAAACCATTTTATCTATATTTTTTCTTACTCTTTTATTAATTTCCTGCAAAACAGACCAAGAAGTTAGCTAAAAAATAAACCCACACTATTTAGAAAAATTCTAAATTACGGTACTTTTGGAAAATAAACGCTTAAAAGTTTGTTTGCAATTTTGCAATTTTACGGGAGTAGAAATGTTTCTACTGATTTTTAACATTCTAATCCTTCAATAATATGAAAAAGAGAATGATTTTTGCCCTGCTACTTGCAGGCGGTTTGTTTGGTATGGCGAATAGTGCAAATGCACAAGCTTTTTGTGGTACGAATTGTGGAGGTGGTGCATTGTCTTGTAGTGGTAGTGAGTGCTCTGCTGTAGCGGGTACGTCTGTTTCTTGTAAGAATAACGGAAAGTGGACAACTACAAATTGTCCAAAGGTAGTTGCAGATGTTTAATCAAAAAAACTGCTGTTTTTTTAGCTTTATTTGTATAACACGCAAATAAAGCTATCTTTTTTACATCACTCAAAAAACAAAAATGCAAAAATACATCCTAATTTATTTGTTAATATTGCTATGTTCTATAGCTTGTAAAACAACAGACAAAACAAAAACTACTCAAAAAGTAGATAATATTACTTTATCACCTATAAAAACTTTAGATAAAATAGATACTATTTTTATAGGGAAAATTTCCTCTATTATGACACAAGAAGGTATTATAATGATGGGGGATAGTAAAAAACACCGTGTTTTAGTTACAAATATGGATTTTAAGCTAAAACATATTCTTGGTAAACAAGGTAATGGACCTGGAGAATTTAGTAATACGCAACATCATCTTATCAAAAATAATCTTATATATGCCAACGACTTAGGTAATCATAGACTTAATATGTTTAATAAAGATAATGCCCAATTCATCAAAAGTATAAAATTAGGGGATAGAGGAAATTTGGTTACTTCACAGTTTTATTTTGACGATAACAATAATATTTACTTTTCAACAGATCCAGAACCTAGTGGTAAAATGTTGTTAAGATTGGATAGTAATGGTAAAGTCGTCAAAAGATTTGGTGATATATTAAAAAAGTCTAATGATATAACAGAGCAAATGAATACTAATTATAAAGAGATGATACTTTATAAAAACCGTATTGTTACTGTTGGTAGAACTATAGGTATTGTAGAAATATATGATTTAGAAGGAAATAAAATTAATTCTTTTGATATTTCTAAATATGAGCCTATTAAAACAAATACTGAATTAGTAAAAAAAGATATTAAGGAAAATCCTAACTCTACTAATGTTCTTCACGGTTTTTGTTATGTGCGAGGAGATAAATTATACATAGGACCTGCGGATTGGACTCCAAATTTAATCAATAAAAGAGATGTAATGGTGTTTAGGTGGTCAGACACAAGTTGTGAACTTATTAAAACTATCAACTTTAAAACTAACAAAGATGATAATATGACACTATTTGAGCCTTATTTTATTTCAGAAGATGAGAAAACCATCTACGCACAAGGCGGAAGCACTAAAAAACTTTATGTTTTCAAAATGCCCTAATATATGAACTTTGTGAGTTAGCCAAAAATTAGTAAAAAATTAACCCAATAATATTGATTAAAACCATTTTTCCTATATTCCTTCTCATTCTCTTATTGATTTCCTGCAAAACAGACCAAGAAATTAGCTAAAAACAAATTCACACTATTTAGAATGATTCTAAATTAAAAGTATTTTGTATTTTGTATTTTGTATTTTGTATTTTGTATTTTTGAAGAGTTAATTTAATTTATCTTCAATTTTAATCCTTCAATAATATGAAAAAGAAAATTATTTTTGCCCTGCTACTTGCAGGTATGAGCTTTGCTACACCAAGCAAAGTAGAAGCACAAGCCCCTAAAGTAGTGGCAGACGTCTATAAAACTTGGTTTGATTGGTATGTTACTATTGGAGGGGTAACTATTAATGTTTATGGTTGTGCAGGTTCTGGTGGAGATTGTTATGGTGCTTAATCCCTAAAAAACATTTTCAAATCAAACGAAATCAGACTTAAAAATAAGTCTGATTTCGTTTAAAACCCAATAATGCAATGCAAAATAGCCTAAAAATATTTTTTTTTCTCTTACTTTTTTCTTCGTGTCAAAGCCAAAAAGAGCAAATAGCTAGCACAGATTATAAATTAACTAGTAAAAAAATCATTTCTATCCCAATAGATAATTCAACAGCAAATATCCAACTCAATACACAATACCTTGAAAAAACAAATGAGTTAGTTATTCTCAACAGAAAAACAAATACACTTCAGTTTTATGATTTTGAGGATAAAGGGAAATTATCAAAGAAAATAATGCTAGAAAAAGAGGGAGATAATGGTGTAGGAATGATTACGGATTTTTTGGTGCATACGCAAGACTCTATTTTTGTGCTTGATGCACCTTTATATAAACTTTCCCTTATTGACCATAAAGGAATTGTAAAAAATACTTATGAAGTTTTCAATAGAGAGAAAAATGCCAATAATGCTACTCCCGACCCATTTCCATATACACCTCTTGTGTTAGTAAATAATAAAATGCACATTTCAAGCTCCCCACCGCCGTCAGGTCCAGCAAATAAAAAATACTACGCTTCCACAGGTTGTGTGATTATTTTGGACTTGAAAACTAAGAAATTTGAGTATAAATACACTTTTCCAGAAGTCTATCAACAAAACATTTATCCTAGTATGTTGATGATGTTTCATAGAACGTACTCATTTAAGCATAAAAAATTTATTCATAGTTTTTCAGCAGACCACTATTTACAAGTTTCGGATTATCAAACAAATACTGCTTATCTAGCTAATTCTAAGCAATTACAAACAGTTAAGACACTTGAAAAAGAATTATCAGAAGGAAAAGAAAGTAATAAAATAGCCAACGAAACCTCACAATTTATGGGTGTCTATTATGATAAATTTAGAGATGTTTTTTGTAGAGTTTTTATGCTTAAAGAGCCAAAAATGGATGATAAATTTGGATTGATAATTTTAAATACCAATCTTGAAAAAATAGGAGAAGTAGCTCGTACTCCAGATAAATTATTTCCTTATAATCCTATTTTCACTAAGGAAGGAATGTGGCTACCCAAAGTAGACAAAGATATTGAAAATGTTATGTTATATGAACTTTGTGAGTTAGCTAAAAAATAGTAAAACAAAATTAACCCAATAATATTGATTAAAACCATTTTTCCTATATTTCTTATTATTTTCTCTTTAATTTCCTGCAAAACAGACAAATCAACCACGCAAGAAATCAGCAAAGAAAATATAACCAAAAAAACTGCAGAAACAGAAATTACCACCGTAAGTACTGTTTCTGCGGATAAAAAACTATTTTCTTATCAGATTAGGGCAAATGGCAAAATAGAAGCCCAAAATCACGCAGAAATGCGCTTTAAATTTGGCGGTTATTTAAGTGCCATTTTAGTTACAAATGGGCAATATGTAGCGGCTGGGCAAATCCTCGCTACTTTGGAAACATCAGACCAAAATATCTCGCTCAAAAAAGCCCAAAACCAAAAAAACATCAATTATGAGCTTTATATCAAAGAAGTTACCGACTACGGTGGCAATCCCACGCTCCCTAATGGTGGCATAGACCCGCTCCTACACGAGCGCATACGCACACGTAATAACCTCACTACCGCAGACTTACAAATAGAAGAAGCAAAAAATAACCTTAGCTTTTCGCAGTTGCGTAGTCCGTTTGCTGGTGTTGTAGCGGATTTTAACCTCAAACAAGGAAATTTTATTAACCCAAATCAAGTGGCTTGTGTGGTGTATTCGTCTGGTAGTCTGGAGCTTGTGGTAGATGTGCTAGAAACAGAACTTTCTATGCTTCAAAAAGGACAGAAAGCCAGCATAAAAACCATTAGCAAAGCCTCAAAAACGTATGAAAGCATCATTTCTGACATCAACCCAAGAGTAAACAGCAACGGAATGGTAAAAGTAAAACTGCGTATTTTGAATTCTGAAAGTCTTTTTGTTGGTATGAACGCAACGGCTACTATTTTTGTCCCTCAAAAAGAAACTATCAGCGTGCCACGTGAGGCTATTGTGATGCGCTCTGGTAAAAAAGTTGTTTTTACAGAAGAAAATAAACTAGCAAAATGGCATTACGTCATCACAGGGCTAGAAAATACGCAAGAAATAGAAATAACAGAAGGACTAAAAGCAGGTGAAAAAGTGATTATTACCAATAATTTGCAACTCGCCCACGACTCACCCGTAGTTTTGAACGCACGTTGAACGTACCATAATTTTTTTAACACTTAGACAACGACATTGCTAATTTGTATTCAGTCCCAGCGGGACGTCATATTTATAGCAATATAATTGGGATTTTATTTGTATTAAGCCCAGCGGGGCGACATATTTATAAAAACAGGCGCATTGATGCCCCTCTACTGGTGTTGAATATATTTTTTGCTCAATTTTCTATAAATATGTTGCCCCGCTGGGGCTAAGCACTAAAAAAAACTGATGTTAAACTTTTTATTTAAGCGTCCTATTGCGGTAGGAATGAGTTTTTTGGTAGTTTTGGTGTTTAGTGTATTGGCGGTTTTGAAACTTCCTGTGTCGCTTCTGCCTAGTATTGATGTGCCTCAAATCATTGTAAAGGTTAATTTGCCTAATGCTTCCCCTGCTGAAATTGAAAAATCCATTTTACGTCCTATGCGTGAGGCATTGCTGACAGCTAGCAATCTACAAGATATTTCGTCACAGGCAAATAGTGAAAATGGGCAAGCTGTGCTATTTTTTGCCTACAAAACCAATATGGAACTCGCTTATATTGAGATAAATGAGAAAATTGACCAACTGATTAACCGTTTGCCTAAGAATATGCCTCGCCCACAAGTCATACGTATCAACATGTCTGATGTGCCTGTGGTGCGTGTGCAGGTAGTTCCAAAGGAGAAAAACAAGATGATAGAAACGTCTGAACTAGCTGAAAAAGTCATTAAAAAGCGTTTAGAAGCACTTTCTGGCGTGTCTTTGGTGGATTTGAATGGAATGCAAAGAAAAGCCATTTTTATACAGCCTGATGCTATCAAAATGCAGGCTTTGGGCATTTCTGAAAGAGTTTTGATAGAGGCTATTTCTCAAAATAACCAAGAATTGGGGTCTATTTCTGTGAAAGATGGACAATACCGCTATTTCATGCAACTCAAATCAACGCTACAAAATGCTGATAATGTCCGCAAAATAGCCATTACAAGTCCCAAAGGCACTATTATTCCACTTACAGAACTTGCTGAAATAAAAGACACTATCCAACGACCACAAGGTTATCATTTTTATAATAATACGGAAAGTTTAGTAATAACCTTACATAAACAAGAAAAGGCGCAAATGCCCGAACTTATGCGTATTTTCAACGAAAATATAGAAATTTTTAAGCAAGAATATCCTCAAGTTTCGTTTTATGTTACTCAAAATCAGTCTGTTCTGCTAGACGCAGGTATTGGCAATTTGAAAAATGATTTGCTTTTTGGGGGTTTTTTTGCTTTTTTGATGCTTTTCATTTTTATTGGAAACTACAAAATACCTTTTTTGATAGGAATAATATTGCCTAGTTCTTTGGTAATGAGTTTCTTAGTATTTTTTGTTTTTGGAGTTTCTGTCAATATCATCTCTCTTTCTGGTCTTGCGTTGGGCTTAGGAATGACTATTGACAATGCCATTATTATTTTTGATAATATTGGCAAAAAACGCCTAGAAAGAGAGTTTAATAATGAAAATCTCTTTTGGAGTTGCGTAGAAGGCACATCAGAAATGATTGCGCCACTTGTGAGTTCTGCGCTCACGACACAAGCCGTTTTTGTGCCTTTGGTATTTTTGGGAGGCATTTCTGGTGCGCTTGCCTACGACCAAGCTGTTGCAGTTGGAGCTATTTTGCTGACTTCACTTTTGGTGTCGTTTTTCTTGTTACCTTTGCTTTATTTGCTTATTTTTAAGAATTCTTACACGCTCCCACGTGAAGACAACCGTTTGTATTTGTTTTTTCTGAAAACTTATAAGAAATTATTTTATTGGATTTTTCTAAGAAAAAAAATATTTTTACCTACCTTGTTTTTATTAGGTTTTTTAGGAATGATGTTAGGTTTTTTGTTGGAAGTGGAAGGTTTGCCAAAGATAGAACGTCAAGAATTGCTACTAAAAATCCGTTGGAATGAAGCCCTTAATATTTCTGAAAATAGCATTAGAACAAAGAAAATCAGTACTTTTTTTGAAAAAGAGTATAATCAAATAAATAATTTTTCTGAAAGTGAAGTCGGCATACAACAATTTTTACTACAACAAACGCCTTCACTTTTGCAGGAAACGGAATTGTATTTTTTCTGTAAAAACGAAAAACAAAAAGAGGCTTTTTCTAAGAAATTAGATAAATTCATTCGTCAGAATTATCCCAACGCCAGCGCACAAATCACAGATGCGCCCAACGCTTTTGACTTGATTTTTAGGCAACAAAAAAATTATCTTGATGCAAAATTTAAAAATCAAAATGCATCCACGCCTATAGAAATCAGCAAAATACAGGCGCAAACGGCTCAAATAGCACAAAATTTTGAGATTAAAAACGGGGAAGGTTTGGCACAAGAAACGCAAGTACGGCTTTTGCCCAACTATGAGGCAATGACACGTTACAATGTTTCGCCTCAACAAATCATAGAAAAAGTCCAAAATCTGCTTGGAAACACAGAAATTACTCAAATAAAAAAGTTTGGCGAAATTTTGCCCATTCAGTTGTATGAAGGTAATACAAGTTTTCAAGAAAAACTACAAAATACGTTTATTTCAGCAAATAATCCAGTCTTTGCTAATCCTGCGGATAGTTTGGCGGTTTATCCGTTGTCAGAATTTGTAAAATATGAGTTTTTTACTGATTACCGTAGCCTAACGGCAGACAAAACTGGTATTTTTCACAGTATTAGCCTACAAAATAAGGAAGAAACAAATGAATTTATTACAAAATCTACTGAACTTGCCCTAAAAAATAACTTGAAAGTTGATTTTTCTGGGCAATATTTTGAAAACAGCAAAAATATTCAACAATTATTGCTGATTTTACTGATTTCTGTTGCACTTTTGTACTTTATTTTGGCAATAGAATTTGAAAACTTCAAAATGCCTTTAATTGTCGTTTTTACGCTTCCCTTGGGCTTTATGGGTAGTTTTTTGTTGCTTTATTTCACAGGACAAACTCTGAATATTATGGCGGCAATGGGGCTTACGGTAATGCTAGGCATTATTGACAATGAATCTATCCTTAAAATAGACACTATCAACCGTTTACGCAAAAATATACCTAATATTTCTGTTGATGAGGCTATCAGCAAAGCAGGTGAAATCACTTTTAAACCTATTTTAATGACTTCTCTGACTAATATTTTGGCACTTTTGCCTTTCCTTTTTGATACTGGTTTGGGCGCAGATTTGCAAAAACCTTTCGTTATTGCTATCATTGGCGGACTAAGTATTGGTACTTTTACGGCTCTTTTCTTTGTTCCTTTGATGTATAAGCACTTTTTTAGAAATTTAGCATAGTTATTTCCGTCTGTTTTTTGCACAATATCTTACATAATTCTTTGTACTTTTTATAATTCCTACTGTTTTTTTGCTAAATCAAGTAAAAAAAGCTACTTTTGTGTGACTGTCAATGTATTTATTACCATAAGAGTAATTTTTGAAACAATTTAATTAGCAAAATTATGGCATATAATAAATTTAAAAAACTAGAAACCCTACGTACTCAATTTGGCATCAATGACGTTAATAAAGCGTGGTTACCAAAAGTATTTTCTGCTATAAAGGCTAGTAATGCACTTTTAGGTGATTTAGAAGATGCTTTAAGAGCATCTTTAACGACATTAAAAGCCAAATCAGAATTTGTAATTGCACCTGTTTTGAAGGAACTTAAACGGGCAAATAGCTATCAATTTAGTATTTATTCAGGTTTTCAGTTTAGGGTTGATGTGGAAAATAATTTAAGTGGCGTTTGTAATTTTGTTCTATCAGCAGAAATCAATAAACCCAAAATTACTTCGCCAATTATATGCCTTATGGAGGCTAAAAACAAAGAAATAACTGAAAGTTTGGCGGAATGTGGCGCAAAAATGTATGCAATGCAAATTTTTAATGAACAAAAAGGACAATCTCGTAAAGCTATTTATGGTTGTGTAACGAACGCTCGTTTGTGGTGTTTTCTAAAATTAGAAAATAAGAATTTGTATATTGACCCCAATTATATTCCGCTTACATTTACAAATCCTAATGAAGTTTTGGCAGTTTGGCAGTGGATTTTAGATAAAAGTTTGGCAAATGAATAACAGTTTCCAAAGGGAATAAAAACAAAATATTACTATAAAAATACAATTCAAAACATAATAAATGGCTATCAATCTTCTTTCTGCGGATAATATTTCTAAACAATTTGGTGACCGTTGGTTGCTACGTAACCTTAATTTTGGTATCAATCAGGGTGAAAAAATTGCCCTCGTGGGCGCAAACGGCACAGGCAAAACCACGCTTGTACGTATGCTTGTGGGCGCAGACATACCTGATGAAGGCACTATTGCCATTAAAAAAGAAACTGGAATTGGGTATTTGCCACAAGAACCTAATTTTGGTGAAGCAAAAACTATTTCAGAGGCTATTTTCCGTGTGCCAACGCCTGCTTTTAAGGCTATTGAAGAATATGAGCTTAGTTTGGAGCATACGGACGACATTGACAGGCTACAACACGCAATGGAGCAAATGGACAAGTATAATGCGTGGGAATATGAAGCAAAAGTAAAACAAATTTTGGGTAGATTTGATTTGCATAATTTAGAAAAACCTATTTCAGAACTTTCTGGTGGGCAAAAAAAGCGTGTTGCCTTAGCGCAACTCCTTATTAGTGAGCCTGATGTCTTAATACTTGATGAGCCAACCAATCACTTGGATTTGGACACTATTGAATGGTTGGAGGGGTTTTTGTCATCTGCTGAAACTACTTTGTTACTTATTACTCACGATAGGTATTTCTTAGATGCCGTTTGTAATAGAATTGTGGAGCTTGAAAATGCCCAAATTTATAATTATGAAGGGAATTATGGTTATTTTTTGGAGAAAAAATCTGAAAGAGAAGCAAATCTTCAAAGTGAAATAGACAAAGCTAAAAATCTTTTCAAAAAAGAGCTTGATTGGATACGTAAACAGCCACGAGCAAGAGGTACGAAGGCAAAATATAGAGTTGAAAATTTTGAAAATATCAAAGAAAAAGCACAACAAAACAATACAAAGACAACTTTAGAGCTGAATATGAAAACAGCAAGGTTGGGGAATAAAATCCTTGAAATGGAACATATCAATAAGTTTTTTAATGATAAAGATACTGTTAAAAAAATTATTAATGATTTTTCTTATGTTTTCAAAAAAGGGGATAGAATAGGCGTTGTGGGCAGAAATGGTGTAGGAAAATCTACATTTTTGAAACTTCTCACACAACAAATTGAGCCAAATAGCGGCACTATTAGCATTGGAGAAACCATTACTTTTGGGTATTATTCGCAAGATGCCCTGCAATATGGCGCAGACCAGCGTGTGATTGATGTTATCAAAGAAATTGCGGAGATTATCACGCTAGGAAACGGGCAAACTATCACCGCAACGCAGTTTTTGACTACTTTTTTGTTTCCGCCAGAAACGCAATACAAAATGGTGGATAAGTTGAGCGGAGGAGAAAAACGCCGTTTGCAACTGATGAAAATCTTGGTTAAAAGCCCTAATTTCTTGATTTTAGATGAGCCAACTAATGATTTAGATATTCAAACTTTGAATGTTTTGGAGGATTTTTTAGAGAAATTTTCAGGTTGTTTGCTTTTGGTTTCTCACGATAGGTATTTTATGGACAAACTCGTGGATAGACTGTTTATTTTTGATGGAACAGGCGAAATAAGAGATTTCAACGGCAATTATACGGATTATAAAGAAGAATTGGAAGATTTGGAACTAGAGCAAAAAGCCAAAAATAAACAGAAAAATCCGCCAAAATTGGAACAAAAAGTTGAAATTATAGCTCCAAAAGAAGACAACAAGCGCAAACTTTCTTTCAAAGAAAAGCAAGAATTAGAAGCAATAGAAACAGAAATGGCAACTTTGGAAACAGAAAAAATTGATTTGAACAAGAAACTTGCAGGTGAGAATGTACAAAATCCTTCTCCAGAAGATTTTAAAAATTGGTCTGCTAACTTGCTAAAAATCAATAAGATACTTGAAGAAAAAGAAATGCGCTGGCTAGAACTTAGCGAATAGTGAGTAGTGAAATAGTGAGTAGTGTTTAGTGAAATACATTGCACTACACACTACACACTACACACTAAGCACTACACACTAAGCACTACACACTAAACACTTAAACAAATGAGCGAACTAATTGCATTATTAAAAAAATACATTGATACACGCACTGAGATAATCAAAATAGAAGTCCAGCAAGAGATTTCTAGGTTTGTGACGAGGTTTTTTAAGTTGATAATTTTAGGGTTTTTAGGTTTTTTGAGCCTTATTTTCTTTGCGTTAGGTGTTGCTTGGCTGCTTAATGACGTGTTGCAAACGCCTAAATATGTTGGTTTTATGATTGTGAGCATAATTTTTATGCTTTTTGTAATTGTTTTACACAAAAATTTTGGTAAAGTAAGTAGCATTATTAGAAAATATTTTCACCTAATTAAATCAAAACCAGACAATGACTAACGACACTAATAATAACGAAAATATTAACGAAAATCCTGAAATTAGCCAAAAGGAGCAGATTTTAGAGGATAAAAAGCAACAACTTTTACAAGAAAAAGAGATGCAAGAAAACGAAATTTTTGATAAAATTGCAAGCATCAAATCAGAAGCAATAGAAAAGTTCAAAATTGTGGCAAGTATTGGTTCTGTGGCGGTGGGCGCATATTTGGTGCTGAAATATTTTTTTGGAAAGAAAGATTTTACCTTGTCAGAACTGATGCCAAGCGTTTTTTCTGGTGATGGAAATAATAAAGAAGAAAACCTTGAGCCAGAGGGCAAATCTTCTGAAAATTTTGGACTAAATCCAAAACATTCAAAAGAATATTTAGATGAAAACAGTATTTTAGCTACTTTCAAGCGTGAAATTGCACTTTTTTTGGTGTCTATTGCCAAACAAAAAATCTTAGAATTTTTAGCTTATTTACAAGATAAAAATACAGAAGATGCTAATTTTGAAGAGGAAAAATAAAACAAAATATGCTTTTAATCTATCAATTAAGTATTTTTTTGTATAATTTTTTGATTAAAATAGCTAGTAATTTCAATCAAAAAGCAAAAAAAATCTATTTAGGACGAAAAAAAAACTTTGCCATTTTGGAAAAAAATAAATCCCAATATTTTGATAATCAAAATGTTGCGTGGTTTCATTGTGCAAGTTTGGGCGAATTTGAGCAAGCACGCCCAGTTTTGGAAGGTTTTAAGCAGAATTATCCTGATTTTAAAATTTTGCTTACTTTTTTTTCTCCTTCTGGCTATGAAGTTCAAAAAAGCTATGCCTGCGCTGATGTAGTTGTGTATTTGCCTTCTGATAGCAAAGAAAATGCTCAAAAATTACTTCAAATAGCGCAGCCTAGAATAGTTTTTTTTGCAAAGTATGAATTTTGGCATTTTTATTTGTCAGAAATCAAAAAACAGAACATTCCTTGTATACTTTTCTCCGCTATTTTTAGAGAAAAACAGGTTTTCTTTAGGTTTTATGGCGGGTTTTATAGAAAAATGCTCAACTGTTTTTCTGCTATTTTCGTGCAAAATAATCATTCAAAAACGCTTTTAGCAACTATTTTAGATGAAGACAAAATGCAAAATGTTTTCGTGGGTGGAGATACTCGTTTTGATAGAGTAAAAGCTATTTGTGAGGCTAAAAAGGAGATTATTATTGCTGAAAAATTTAAAAACAATCAGCCCTTACTTATCATTGGGAGCAGTTGGGACGAAGATTTGACAGTTTTAGTGCCATTTATCAATGATTTTCAAAAACAGTTTTCCCTTAAAATAATCATTGCACCACACGAAATAAATCAGCAAAAAATCAAGGAATTACGTCAAAAAATCAATAAAAAAACAACGCTTTTCTCTGAAAATTCAACAGAAAACAGTCAAAATGATAATTTAGAAAATATCCAAAAAAATGACGTTTTGATTATTGACAATGTTGGAATGTTGTCGTCTTTGTACGCTTACGCTGATTTTGCATTTGTGGGAGGAGGTTTTAAGCAAGGTTTGCATAATATTTTGGAAGCAGCAACTTTTGGTTTGCCCATTTTTTTTGGAAATAAAGCATATCAAAAATACCAAGAAGCAACGGATTTAATTACACAAAAAGGAGCTTTTGCAGTAGTAAATAATAAAGATTTTGAAAGACAATTTTTAGAAATCTATCAAAATAAAGTGGCTCACGAGCAAGCGCAAAAGGCGTGTTTAGGTTATGTAAATGCTAATTTGGGTGCAACACAACTGATTTTGGAGAAAATAAAGAAAGAACTTTTTTGATGGTTGAGATTTGAGGAAATAGTTATATATTTGCTCGTATTCTTCATAACAAATTGACAAAATAAATGGCAAATAAAAATCTATCAAAGGCGAAAAACGCAAAAAATGATGAATTTTATACTCAATATTCAGATATTGAGAAGGAAATAATGGCGTATTTGGATTTTAATCCTGAAGTTTTTACTGGGAAAACGGTTTTGTTGCCTTGTGATGACCCAGAATGGAGCAATTTTACTAAATTTTTTGCCCAAAATTTTGAAAGATTAAAGCTTAAAAAACTAATCAGTACAAGCTATGCACCTGACAGCAAAAAAATAAAAATAAACTACCAAATATCAGTTTTTGAAACAGAAAGCCCACAATTTGATAAAAAAAAAGCTATTGTAAATGGTAAAATATTTACACTTGACCACGACATAAGTGGAGATGGGAAAATAGATGTAAAGGATTTAGAATGGGCTTATTTAAAAGGAGATGGAGATTTTAAAAGTGAGGAGATAAAAAAATTACGTGACGAAGCGGATATTATTATCACAAATCCTCCATTTTCTTTATTCCGTGAATTTGTTAATTGGATAATTCAAGCAGAAAAACAATTTGTAGTTATTGGCAGTATGAACGCAATTACATACAAAGAGATTTTCCCATTGATTAAAAATAACAAAATGTGGCTTGGCAATGGTTTCCAATCTGGCAATGCTTATTTCTCTTCACCAATCTCTAATGACTATGCAGAAGGTGTTTTTGACAAAGAAACTGGATTAGTAAAGTTTAGAAATTGTTGTTGGTACACAAATATTGACCACGGAAGACGACACCAGCCAATGAAACTTATGTCAATGGAGGATAATATGAAGTATAGTAAACACAAAGAACTACTAGGAAAAGAATATCAAAAATATGATAATTATGATGCAATAGATGTATCATTTACTGATGCTATTCCACTTGATTATGAGGGTATTATGGGTGTTCCAATAAGTTTTTTAGATAAATATTCACCTGAACAATTTGAAATAGTTGGCTGTTCTTATGACTATGGTAGACCTGATGATTGGTCAGAAGACATAAATATGAGTGTAACAGTTAATGGAAGGAATATTTACAAAAGAATTTTAATCAAACACAGAAATAAATGAAAACGACATTAAGAACAGATATAACAGTAAAAGATATTTGCGAAGGGTTTGTTTATAACGAGCTAGAAGGCAAAGGTTTGTTTGGCTTGTCAGGCAAATTGACCATTCAGCCAGAATATCAGCGAAATTACATTTATGCAGATGGCAAACGAGACATTGCCGTAATTACATCAATTTTAAAAGGCTATCCATTAGGGCTAATTTATTTTAATAAAATCAAAAATGATAATCTTGAAGTGTTAGATGGACAACAACGCATTACAAGTTTTGGCAGATTTATAACAAATAGATTTGCAGTTAAAGATGAAAATGGAATGGAACAATATTTTAGTGGTATTGCCAAAGACAAGCAGGCTAAGATTTTGGAAGCAAAATTATTAATTTATGAGTGTGAAGGTACAGAAAGCGAAATAAAAGAATGGTTTAGAACTATCAATATTGCAGGCGTTCCTTTAGCAAATCAGGAATTATTAAATGCTGTATATTCTGGTTCGTTTGTAACACTTTGCAAAACAGAATTTAGCAATAGCCAAAATGCAAATATTCAAAAATGGGGTGCTTATATTTCTGGTAGTGTAAACAGACAAGATTTTTTAGAACGTGCTTTGGAATGGGTGAGTAAAGAAAATGTTGGTGAATATATGAGTTTGCATAGATTTGACACCAATATT
This sequence comes from Raineyaceae bacterium, assembly GCA_043764015.1. Lineage (GTDB taxonomy): Bacteria > Bacteroidota > Bacteroidia > Cytophagales > Thermonemataceae > JANYGM01. Next base: position 57,492 of record JAYUKY010000012.1, on the reverse strand, counting down.
ACAGAATTAAAAAATTACTTTACAAGTGTTATTAACTGGATTTCTGCTACATTTATAGATGTAGAAAGCGAAATGAAAGGACTTGAATGGGGGCGACTTTATGAAACATATCATAACCAATCATACAAACCAAAAACGGTTTCAGAAGAAGTAAAAAAATTATATGCAGACCCTTACATCAAAAGTAGGAAAGGTGTTTTTGAATTTGTTTTAGGTGGTTCAGTTGATACAAAACTTTTAGAAGTTCGTATATTTGATGATGCAACAAAAAAATCAAAATATACTATTCAAACAGCAGAAGCAGAAAAAAAGGGGATTTCAAATTGTTCTTATTGTGCTATTGGAAATGATGTAAATAAAGCAAAAATTTGGAAACTTGCAGAAATGGACGCAGACCACATTGCAGCTTGGAGCAAAGGGGGAGCAACAAGTTCAAAAAATTGTGAAATGTTATGTAAATCCCACAACAGAGCAAAGGGAAATAAATAGCTACAAAATGCTTAAACATTCTTAAATAAATCTAAACAGTTTAAAACCAAGCTATTAACATTTTAGTAAAAATAAAATGGATAAACGAAAAACCTCTCTAAAAGTGAATTTTAGAGAGGTTTTTGTATTTTTAGCCATTTAACTCATCTTGTAGTTTTTGGATTTGCTCAAAAGTAAGTTTGGTATACTTAACTATTTGAGCAATAGGCAGTTTGTCTAGCAACATTTCTTTTGCAGTAGCTAATTTTTCTTCCAGTTTTCCTTCCTGATAAAGGAGTGTTTTGGTAAAATCAATGTTATGTGCCATAATTTTAGGATTTACAGACCTAATTCATCTTGTAGCTTTTGGATTTGCTCAAAAGTTAATTTAGTATATTTAACTATTTGAGCAATAGGTAATTTATCTAGCAACATTTCTTTTGCATCTGCCAGTTTTCCTTTTCTCTCTCCTTCCACAAAAAGGAGAGTTTTGGTAAAATCAATGTTATGTGCCATAATTTTAGGGTTTTGTTCTATATTTTCTTTTACAACTTCTGAGAGTTGGCGCAAAGTAGCAAGCGTTACCAAATCTGCTAAAAACTCATTATGTTCTGTAATATTCTCAAAGAATTTTAGGCTAATTTCTACAATTTCCTCTATCACAAAAACTGCATCAAGGCTATTAAAGTTCCCTAAAATAGCAAATACCAATGTTTCCTTATTTTTCAAAAAATCTTCATAAGAAATTTCTGAAATATTGATAATTCTGTATTTGTGAAGTGTGTCACCAAAATTCCGCTCAAAAATCATCTTACTTTTGAGTTTTTTATCTCGTTTCAAATTCCCCAAATATAACACTACTTGCCTAATTGGCATAAAAGGCTTGCGTTTTCCTTTCTCTTGCGTGTTATAAACTTCGTTTAAGAGTGCCAAATACGTAAGCATTCTGTTTGGCATATTTTTGTCGTTGTCTGCTTGGATTTCTAACTGAAAAATGCTTTTTTTTGCATTTTTAGTGACCAAAAACACAAAATCCGCTTTTCTATCTAGTGTTTTTGGTAGCTCAACTGGTTGTGAAGTAATATCTTCATAATCAACAATTTCTGCATTTTTTTCAGTATTGAGCATTTTGAAAAAGACATTTTTAACCAATCTTTTGAAAATACTATCATATTTTGTTTTTTCCATTATGTTGCATTTATTTCTGCACAAACATACAAAAAAATCCTTCCAAAAAATAAATTTTAGAGGGATTTTGTATTTATCCGTAATTCGTAATTGACAATTCGTAATTGAAAAATTAGTTGTTTCTTTCGCCTTTATCAGCAAATTCAACATTTACAGATTTTCCTTTGATAGAATTAGTTGACATTACTTCAACTACTTTCTGTGCATCTTTTGGATTCACTTCTACGAAAGAATATTTGTCAAAAATATCAATATTTCCAATATCACTACCTTTTATGCCTACTTCACCTGTGATTGCTCCCAAAATGTCGCCAGGACTTACACGTTGCAAACGACCAATATTGAAAAACAAACGTGTCATATCAGTATTTCTTGTTCTAGTGCGTTTCTCACCACCATTGCTAGTGCGGTCTGTTTTTCTATCAGAATTGTTTGAACTTCTGTCATAAGATTTCTTATCACGGTCGTTGCGGTTGTTTCCAAAAGAACCTCTGTCGTTTCTATCTGAATTTCTATCAGAGTTAAAACCTCTATCAGAATTTCTGTCGTTTCTATCTTTGAAAGAATTAGATGATGTTCTTTCTTTGAAAGAAGTAGTTGAAGAGAAATCAACATCATTAAACTTCGTATTTGTATCACCAGCCGACATTTTAAGAAGTGCCGCAATGATTTTCATAGCGTCCATATCCGTAGCTGACAATTTATCTATCATTTTGTCATAGATTTCAAGACCACCTGCTTCAATAGTTTGCTTGATTTTATCCATTGTTTTAGCCTGACGACTGTTCGTAATGTCTTCCAAAGTAGGCACAACACCTTTCGTGATTTCCGCTTTTGTATATCTCTGAATATCTTTCAAATGATACATATCACGTCCACCACCTGCAAAACTGAATGCCATACCACTTTTACCAGCACGACCAGTACGACCAATACGGTGAACATAAGCCTCTTCGTCCAAAGGAATATCAAAATTAAATACTGCATCAACATCATCAACATCAATACCACGAGCAGCTACGTCTGTCGCAACCAAAATATTTGTGTTACCAGTTTTGAACTTACGCATCACGTTGTTACGTTGATTTTGGTTCAAATCACCGTGCAAAGCCTCTGCATTGTGTCCTAATTCTTGTAATTCACCTGTCAATTCATCAACAGAACGTTTTGTATTACAGAAAACAAGCATCAATTGAAGATTATGTTTGTCTATCAAACGAGTCATCAAAGGCAATTTGTTGTTTTGTTTTACTTCAAAATAGAACTGAGAAATGTTAGAAACAGTCAATTTTTCAGTAGCTACTTTTACCATTTCTGGCTTATTCATAAACCTACGAGCAATATCCAAAATAGGTTTTGCCATTGTTGCAGAGAAAAGAATAGTTTGTTTTTCTGCTGGTGTTTGCTCCAAGATATGTTCAATATCTTCACGGAAACCCATATTAAGCATTTCATCTGCTTCGTCAAGTACCATCATTTTAAGCTCGTCAAGTACCAAAGTACCACGCTCAATATGGTCAATTACACGTCCTGGCGTACCAATAACAATATGAACACCACGTCTTAATGCGCTGATTTGCGTTGTGATAGGCACTCCACCATAAACTACAGTAGAAAAAATACCTCTAGAATGTTTAGTCAATTTTTTGATTTCCTCCGCCACTTGTACTGCAAGTTCACGAGTAGGACACAAAATAAGTGCTTGTGTTGCTTTGAGGTTGGTGTCTATTTTTTCAATAGCAGGAATACCAAAAGCGGCAGTTTTGCCTGTACCAGTTTGCGCCTGACCAATTACGTCACGACCATCTAAAAGGAAAGGAATAGCTTGGGATTGGATAGCAGATGCTTCTGTGAAGCCCATATCCGCAACAGATTGTTGCACAGCCTCCGACAATGGAAGCTCTGTAAAAAGAATTTTCTTCATTTTTTTGGTTTTGAAGAGTGAAAGAATAATTAACAGAGTTATGAATTAGCATCACGCTAAAATCACTAGCTCAAACAACCTTCTTTCCAATTCCACAAACACTTTTGAAGAAAACGACCCTTTTTTATGAAGTTAGCAGTACACTTTTATGCCACGCTAATTAAAAACTTATAAAAATTTCACAAAACTTTCCACGAAAAATGTACTAGCAGAATTACAAAGAGGTATAGAGGAAATATGTAGAAGATTTACACAACCAGTGTTACACGTAGCAGGTTTTGCGCTATTTGAGATTATCATTTAGCAGCTTTGCTCTTGTGCCTTGACACTTTCTAGCCCAATGCTAGCAACTAGCAACGCTAGCCCTCTCTTTATTTCCAAGTGCAAAGGTACGACTAAGTTCTTACAAAACAAATTTATTTCAAAATAAAACAAAAAAAGTACAATCTTTTTTCAAAAATTGTACTTTTCTAAGATGGAATATTATTTTTTATAGGATTTATTGATTGATATTAGCATAATCAAAACCTAAAGCACCTTTTTCAATACAAATATTAACAGAATCTCCTACATTAAACCCGTCCCAATATGTCTTATGAATATCTATTTCTTTCTCGTTGTTTTCAACGAGAATAGTAACATTATGTATTTTTTCTTTAGACATTGTTCCTTTATCTAAAATTTTATAACTATCACATTCTGAACTTATTATATTTTTTTTATTGATAATTAGGATAATAGCTGGTATTAAAGCACAAAACCCCATAAAAGAGAGAGGAGACCAACTATCTGTTTCAATATTTGGAGTTTTTTTGCTGACAAATCTATAAAAAGGTATAAAAACAACAATACTAACCAAAAAGTAAAATAGTGAAAAACCTACATTTCTTATTATATCAGGCTGAAAAAACCAAACGAAAAATAATGATGCCATTGATAACATAAAAAATACGTAACTAACTATTTCTAGCATTGTTGAAGATTTAGGCTCAATTTTTTCTTTTTCCTCTATCATAGTTGATTTTATAAGCAAAAATAGCAATAAAAACCTAAAAATGAAAATTTATTTGTAAAATTATGTTGTTGTAGGCATCAAAATTGTCCTAAACGTCAGATTTATTCTGGGTGTTTGTATTTTGGTTGTTTTTGGGAGAGAATGTAGCCAGTTGGCTTGTGTGTCATCTTTCATCAAAAGTAAACTTCCATTTTCAAGTAAAATATCTACGTTTTTGATATTATTTTCTTTTGATTTTTTATGTTTGAAAGAAAATTTGCGTTCTGCACCAAAACTTAAAGAAGCAATAGCAGAATTTTTTTGGAGATATTTGTCATCATCACTATGCCACGCCATTCCTTCGTTTCCATTGTGATAAAGATTGCACAAACACGAATTAAACGTATTTCCAGTAAGATTTTCTATGATATTTTTGAGAGAAAGCAACTCATTTGTCCATAAAAGAGCCGTTTTAGAAATTCCTGAATATTTGTAAAAATAGGTTTCATCACCATACCAAGCCACTTTTCTAGCCGTTGTGATGCGTTTTCCAAAAATAATTGCCTCATCATTTTCCCACACAAGCGTATCAAAAAGTGTATTAAAATAATTTTCTATTTTATTTTGAGGTAATATTTTGCCAAAATAGTTCACTACGCCGTCCAAAGGCAATAAATTAGCAGTTTTATCAGCAAAATTTTGTGTATTTATTGTATCAAACAATTCCATTTTTGTAGCGTTTTTTGTATTTTAATTTATAATTCCTAATTCAAAATTTCTAATTCAAAATTATTTTTTGCGGCTTCCCAGCCAATGATAGCGGTTTTTCGTGTTATTCCCCACATATAACCGCCTATCATTCCGCTTGCTTGTATAACTCTGTGGCAAGGAATAAGAAATGCCACAGGATTTTTGCCAATAGCAGTTCCTACGGCTCTTGTGGCTTTTGGATTTTTAATTTTTTCTGCTATATTTCCGTAGGTAGAAAGTTCTCCTAACGGTATTTTAAGCAACATTTCCCATACTTTTAGCTGAAAATCAGTACCTTTTAGATGGAGTTTTATTTTTGGAATAATAATTTTATTATCAACATTTGCGTTAAGATTTGTATTGAAATCTTGCTCAAAAAAAGCAAGTGCATTTTCTTGAAAAATATCTTTTATTTCATTAAAATTTGCCTTAGAAAAGTTCTTTTGAAGGCTTTTAAAAGCATTTTTTTGACTATTTTCTTGCTTATCAACAAACGCCATATAACAAATGCCTTTCGTGGTAGATGCCACCAAAATCTCTCCAAACGGACTTTCATAAAAATTATAGTTGATTTGGAGGTTTTCTCCACCATTTTTAAACTCGTTTGGAGTCATACCTTCAATATTTATAAAAAGGTCGTGCAAACGCCCAGTTCCAGACAAACCAGTTTCGTGTGCGACATCAAATAAAGTGCTTTTTGGTTCTTTGAGGATATTTTTTGCATATTCTATACTGATATATTGCAAGAATTTTTTTGGACTTACACCTGCCCATTCTGTAAAAATTCGTTGAAAATGAAAAGAACTAAGATGCACTTTTTCTGCTATTTCGTCAAGTGTAGGCTGTTTTTTAAAGTTTTCTTTGATGTAATTGATAGCAGTTGCAATTCTGTCATAATTTAGGTTGTTATTTGTATTTTCGTTCATTTTTTCGTTATTTTAACAAAATTTGTAGTATTTCATAACACAAAAATAATCATTTTTTGATAGACACAAAACCCAAAACTTGCTAAAAATCATTCTAAAACAAAAAACAGGTAATCAAACTTTATGTTTAATTACCTGCCTTATTTTTATAAAATAAAAATTATTTCATTTTTTTCGCATCAGCAATTGCCTGCTCACCCATTTTGACATAATCATCATTTTTAGCCTCTGTAGCAAGTTTTACAACATCTGCTGCACTTGCCAAAGCACCTTTTTTGTCCATCATTTTCATTTGGATTTTAGCTTTCAAAAGTGCTATCCAATATGCTTTTGGGTTAAGTTCAACTGCTTTATTTACCCATTCAGATGCTTTTTTGATGTCTTTTCCATTCTCAAAATAGTAGGTAGCCGCCTGAAAATAAGGACGAGTATCATTAGCAAGAGATGTTTCTATATTTTTCATTATTTTGGTGTCAATATCAGATTTTACGCTGAATGCCACACGAGTTTGTTCCCACAAAAGCTCAATATTAGCCATATTTGGCGCAATATCAGCAATATTTACAGTAAAAGTTTCTACTTTGCTTGCAAGCATTGTAGGCTTCACTTTGAAACGTCCAAGTTCTTCTGTTGCCTTGTAATCAGCTACATTTCCGCCCAAAGTAAGGTCTTTGTAAAGCATCAGCTCCCAACTATCTTTATTTGGAACAGAATAAAGCGCATAAGTACCAGCAGGAACAGCAAGACCCTCTACTGTTACATTTTCACCAAAAGTAATTTTGGTAGCACCGTTTGCGCCAGTACGCCACGTTTTGCCAAAAGGCACTAAATCACCATAAATAGCACGCCCTTTTGCGCTAGGACGAGAGTATTCTATTGTAATTTCAGACAAAGCAAAACTTTGTTTAAGCGTTTGTGCGGGACTTGGTGCAGGCACTTTTAAGGCTTGCGCTTGCAAATTTTGCGTTGAGATAGAGAAAGAAGTTGCTATTAAAGCAGCCACAATGATTTTTTTGTAGTTCATAAAGATTTTAGATGAAAATTAAAGATGTACTTCTCTTATACTCAAAAAACGCAAAGAAAGTTCATAAAAATATTTTTTTGCACTATTTTTGATAAGAATTTGATAGAAATAACTATATTTGATTTTTGGAAAATATGGCTTAAACTCTTTTACAAATATGTATAAAACTATCAACGGAATATTTGAAAATGGGCAAATTATTCTGGAATAAATGCCTCCTACAAGTAGTAGAAGCAAAGTAATCATTACTTTTTTGGAGCAAACAGAAAATATTACTCCAAAAGCAAGACAGGCAGGTAGCCTAAAAAATTGGGTGAATTATTGGGGAAAACCTACAATATTCCTGATGATTTTAACGAACCATTTTACCTCAACATATAGCTTAAAATAACATTTTTTTAACTTTTTTACCTATACCATTATGAAAATTATCTTACTTTCAAAACACGTTTTTTCTCTTTTCCTTTGCATTTTTTTTATTGGATTTTCTGATAAAATAATGGCACAGGGTTGTAGTGATGCAGGTTTTTGCACAATGGGCGCACTAAAACCTTCTCAAAAATTTAATAAAGCAATGAATGTGCGTTTGCGTTCTGTTGAGATTGGGCAATATTTGGGTATTACGAAGTTTGATGATGATATTTTTGTTACAAACCTTGATTTTAATATTGGGGTTGGCAAAAAAAATACTTTCCAACTAAAAGTGCCTTATATGTACATAAGTGCGCCTTTGGCAAACACGCAAGGACTTTCTGACATAGTTTTAAGTTTTTCTAGGAATGTTTATTTTTCTGAAAAAAATCAAATAAACGTAACCATTGGCACAAAAATCCCTATTGGAGGTGTCAATAAAACCAGCAAAGATAATATTGTGCTTCCAATGTACTATCAGACGAGTCTTGGGACGTATGATATTGTACTTGGAGCTTCGTGGCTCACACGTGGCTGGCTTGTGGGCATAGGCATACAACACCCTTTAAATGAGATAGATAGCAAATTTAAATGGGGACTTTGGAAAAATAATGAAGATGAGCAAAACGCTAGGCGTTATCCTGTGTCGCAGGCACTCAAACGTGGCACAGACGGAATGATACGCATAGAAAAAAGTTTGCGTTTTGCAAAATTTGGCTTCCAAGTGGGTGGGCTTGCCATTTACCGTTTCAATAAAGATGAAATACTTGACCCAGCCACTAGCAAACGTATAAAAGTTGATGGAACAGAAGGTTTTGCTTTTACGTTTTTGGCTAGTGCTAACTATAATTTTGACACACAATCTGCGCTAAAGGCAGGCTTTGGAAGAAAGGCATTTGATGGCGTTAGTCGTTTAAGGAATACTGATGGGCTTTCTCGTGAGTACGTTTTTACGTTGGGATATGAATTTAGATTTTAGAAATAGTTTTTAACTTTCCAAAAACTTTAAACTTTTGGAAAGTTACTCAGTAACGTATTGCAAATAAGTTCCTAATTTCAAAAAATTAATTTTTAGGCTACGGTGGCGTAAACGCCACCGACTAGGAAGTTATTAACAACTCATTACTCACTTTATTTTTCTTCCAAAAATGCCTTCAAATCCATTCTATTCAAATCTTCTATTACATCAACACAAAAACTGTCAATATCCGTTTTGACAAGTTTTATCTTAAAACCGTTTTCCAGCCAGCGCAACTGCTCCAAACTCTCCATTTCCTCCAAACCAGAAACAGAAAGTTTAGTTATCTTCTCCAAAATATCTGTTCTATACGCATACATACCTACGTGTTTGTAAAAATCATAGCTTTTTAGCCAATTTTCTCTTTTGTGTTTGTGGAGATATGGTATAATATTTCTACTAAAATAGAGGGCTTCCTGTGCTGTATTCATAGTTATTTTGACTTCGTTGGGGTCTGAAAGTTCTTCTTCTGACGAAATTTTTTTAATAAGTGTCGCAAGTTCTGTATTTGCAGAAAGTTCTCCACAAAGTGCATTTATTTGTTCTGGACGAATAAAAGGCTCATCTCCTTGAATATTAAGTACAAAGTCATATTTTACACTAAATAACTTTTCTGCTTGTTGTAATGCTTCCTGACAACGGTCTGTACCACTTGGATGGCTTTCCTGTGTCATTATGGGTGTTTGTTGAAGGCTTTTTATATGATTAAAAATAATTTCGTGGTCTGTGGCTACTACCACATTTGTAAGGGCTGATGCTTTCAAAGAGCGTTCTAAAACACGTTGTACCATTGTTTTGCCTTCAATAATGTGCATTGCTTTAGCAGGGAAACGGGTTGATGCGTATCTAGCTGGGATTATTCCTAAAATTTTCATAAGATTTTTATTTTTCCTAAATTATTTTCTATTATTTCCTACAAAAATATAGAAAAAACTTTATTTTTATGATATTTTATGATAATATTTCAGTTTTATCTTATTTTTATGTAATTTTGAGTACAACTTTTTGCATATCTCTTTCATTACTTGTGGTAAAATATTATGAAAAAAATACTGTTTATATTCCTTTGTTTATGCTTTTTCTCACTTAAAAGTCACGCTACGCATATTGTAGGCGGAGAGGTAAGACTTATCTATCTTGGTACAAACAATAATTATAGGATAGTTTTGAATGTTTATTTTGACAATATCAATGGCTCACCTGCTGCAATAGACCCTACGTTAAATGTTGGTGTTTATAGCAAAACCTCTCGGAATTTAATACAGTTTTTTACGCTTAATCAAATAAGCCAAACAAACATACCATATGGTAGTGATGCCTGTCAAACAGGCGCACTTTCTACTAATATTATTTTGTATTCTCTTGATGTTGTCCTAAATTCTACACTTTATAGCGAAATAGGAGGCTATTTAATGGTTTGGGAAAGATGTTGCAGAAATAATGTGATTACGAATATTACTTTTCCTGGTGGTGCTGCAAATGCTTTTTATGCGGAATTTCCTGCTATTTTGCAGGCTGGACTACCTTTTAGGAACACTTCTCCAGATTTGGGGCTTCCGCCAAGTGATTATCTTTGTGTCAATCAGAGCTCTAACATCAATTTTGGTGGAACAGATGCAGACGGAGATGCCCTTGTCTATTCCCTTGCAACCCCTTATAATGGTGCTTTTGCTGGAAATACAGCATCTTCACCATTTAATGTTCCTACAGGTCCTCCGAGTTCTTATCCTGCACTTATTCCTAATGTAAATTGGGCGGCAGGATTTGGTGCCAATAATGCCATTCCAAGTGCTGTAGGACAACCTTTGTCCATCAATGCTAGTAATGGTGTGCTTTCTGTCAATCCCAGTTCAGTTGGACTTTTTGTTTTTTCTGTCAAATGTGAGGAGTTTAGAGCAGGCGTGAAAATAGGAGAAATAAAACGAGATTTTCAGTTTTTGGTGAAAATTTGCCCTGCTAATATTCCGCCAATACTTACTTTAAATACGCCACAAGGAAATACTTACAATTCTGCAACGGATATGGTAATGGATTTTAGCAATAATGACCCAAATTGTATGACGCTTATTATGCAGGATACGCCAAGTGATATAATTACACAAATTAGGGTTATTCCTGTGAGTACAAATTTCACGAGTGCCGACTACACCATCACCACCACAAGATTGCCAATAGGTGCAACTGGTATAGTACAGACTACTCTTTGTTGGAATTTTTGTAAAGTTAGTACCTCACCAACCGACAAATTTATTTTTGATATACAAATTTTTGATGCTGGTTGCCCAACTGTCGGTACAGCTACTAGACGTGTAACATTGTTTGTTATTCCAAAACCCCCTACAATACCGCTTATTGCTATTGTAGGAAGTACGCCTAATTTCAATATACTTACACGAGTGGGAAACGTGGCAATAGGTGATTTTTTGCGTATTGATGTGCAAGCAAACGAACCCAATAATGGTTTAATTACGCTTACTGCTAGTGGTACTGATGCAAGTGGAGCAACTATAAATTTTAATCAATATGGTGCAAGTTTTCTTACAGCAACTGGTACTGGGGTGCAAAATTCTTCATTTTTGCTCACACCTACCTGCGCCTCTTTGCCACTTAATCAAGTCGTTGATTTAAGAATAGAATTTAAAGTACGTCAGCAAAGCGGTTGTGTGCAAAGTGAAGCAACTATAATAATTGATGTAAGAATTTCGCCAAAACCAATTATTCCGCCAATTATTGCTATTGTGGGAAATACGCCTAATTTTAACTCAATTACGCAAAGGGCAAATGTGGTTGTAGATGAGGTTTTGCGTGTTGATGTGGAAGCAAGCGACCCAAATAACCGTTTGATTATGCTTTCTGCTAGTGGTACTGATGCAAGTGGCACAATTATCAATTTTAGTCAATATAGGGCTAGTTTTGCGACACAAACAGGCACAGGAACATTACGCTCTTCATTTTTATTTACACCTCTTTGTACGGCTTTGCCACTTAATCAGCCAACAAATTTAAGAATAAGGTTCAGAGTAAGACAACAAGATGATTGTGTGCAAAGTGAAGCCAGCATAATAATTGATGTAAGAATTTCGCCAAAACCTGTTATTTTGCCAATTGTTTCTATTGTAGGAAGTACTGCTAATTTTAACCTTGCCACGCAAGAGGCAATATTAGGCTTAAATGATACTTTACGCATTGATATTGAAGGAAAAGACCCTAATAATGGCATTATTACGCTTTCTTCTACTGGTATTGATGAAAAAGAAAAAGATGTAAATATTGATTTTAGGCAATATAATGCAAGTTTTACACCAAAAACAGGTATAGGAACGCTTCAATCTTCTTTTTTGCTTACTACTTTTTGTGAATATTTAAAACCTAATGAGCAAATCAGCCTAAAAATAAAGTTTAGGATAATTCAAAAAGATGGTTGTCCACCACTTGCTGATAGTCTGGTAATAAGTGTGAAAATCAAAGAAACAGAAATAGATTTTTCTAAATTTACACCTCATAATGCGTTTACGCCTAATGGAGATGGGAAAAATGCCTATTATGCACTAGATAATTTACCAAATGAAAACTGTACTTATAGTTTTCGCAGTTTTGTAGTTTATAACCGTTGGGGAAAAGAAGTATATCAAACAAATGATAAAAATTTTAAATGGAGAGCAGAAAATTTGCCTAATGGCTTGTATTACTATTATTTGGACTATAATCAGAAAAAATATAAAGGAAATATTACGGTTTTGTATTGATGTCATCTACTGTTGTTCTTATTATAGAGCAATAATACATAAAAAATAATTTATTTTAGTATTTAAACGGTCTTTTAGCCATTTTTGTTGTGGTGGTTGTAGTTCTGAAAACATATTGTTTGTATCTTCGTCAAAATCTGCTAAAATATCTCTCAAAAACTCTGTTTTGATGTTTTCCATACGTAAAATATTAGTTTTATCTAATTTTCCTATTTTTGATAAAACGTTGTTTAAGCGGTTTTGGTTGAGATATTGACATAATTCATCAACCAAAAACGAAAGTTCTACAGATTTTGACAAAAATGTTGTTTCTGGCGTGTAAGACCATTTTTTAGCTTGATGAAAAACAATTTTTTCATCAAATTCTTTGTTTTTAATCTTAATAATAGGTCTAAGCTTAATAATTTTGGTACTAGGATTATGAAACGGCTTGACAACAACTCCTTCAATAAGATTATTTTCTAGCAATGGCAAGCCCAAAAGCGCAGGAATAGTAGAATTTATGCGTGTATTGAAAGCCAAACACTCATTTAATTTTCCTATAAAAAGTGGTTTAGCGTGGAGTAAACCGTATTTTTCAAAATAATTTAATGCTTTTTCATAATCAAGATAAATTCTCTCTGGTTGTTTTTCTGAATTATATTCCTGATTATTTTCTATTTCAAAAGCTATATCAAAAGCATAAAAACCAATATTATTGGAATAATATACACCTGTTTGTATGGATTGTACGTCTGTATTTTTTTGGATATTTGCGTGCGGATATTCTCCACCAAAAAGTTCTCCAAAAATGATGTATTTTTTTACGAAAATAGTTGTATTATTGCTGTGTCCTTTGCTGATTTCATTACTAATTTCTTGATTTAAGGCTTCAAAAAGATTTAATATTTTGTCTTCTATTTGATTTACAAGAAGTTGGAAAGCAAAAAAGTCATCATTCCAAGATAAGACTTCTTTTCTTTTGGCAAAAAAAAAGTTGTAATTATTATTGCTATTATTCTCGTTATCTAGTTCATAAATAAAACTAAAATTTGCTCCGTGAACTTTCTCCGTAACGACCCATTTGACCTTTTCCAGCTCTTGGAAAGTTTTTTCGTCAAGGTTGAGAGATTTAAAATTTTGTGGGATTTTTTCGTATTCAGAAAAATCATTCATAAATAGTTGTGAATTGTAAGCCTTAAAAGTGAGCTGTTCAGAAGTTTAGGGGCAAGTTCCTCCGCTTTTGATACAAATTGTAGTACGTTTAGGCACTCAAAAATCAGTGTTCCGTCAGTTAAAGCAGACGGCAAAATATAATAAAAAAACAGGACAAAAAGGCGTTTCTGTTCACTTTTCTTTCTTTGCCGTCTGCTTTAGCTGACGGTGCAAAGATATTTAAGTGCTTGATTATTGGCTTTTATATTATCCAAAAATTGGGAGAAGTCTATTATAGCCTTCTGAACAGCCCATCTTAAAAGTATAAAAATACATAAAAATATGCTAAATCAATAAAATAGTATGAAAATTCTTTGGCTTACTGAAAATTATCCACCTAATGTGGGCGGAATGGCTAATTCTTGCGACAGAATTGTCTATAATTTGCGTAAAAATAGCGTTCATATACACGTGGTGCATCTTACGCAACGTATATATGAAACCAAAACGACAATAGTCCAAAATGGAAAAGATATTTTATTTCCTGCTCACGCCGACATTGCGCACACGCTTAATTGTATGTGGATTTTTTTAGAAAACTTACATAAAGAAGAAAAATACACACATATTGTGGCATTTGGAGGCTATTTTCCTATGTTTTCTGCACCTATTTTCTCCGCTTGGCTAGAAATTCCACTTGTTACATTGATTAGAGGAAATGATTTTGATAGTGGGATTTTCACGCCACGCAAACAAAAAATCTTGGAAGATTGTCTAAAAAAGTCGGCTATGGTTTGCTCAGTTTCCAGAGATAAAGTATTCAAAATCAATAAATTATATAAAGAAGTTCCAGTTTGTTATATTCCAAATGGCATCAATTTGTCGGAATGGCAAAGCCTTGCTCTTGACGAAAAAAATGCTAAAAATTGGAGAAATACGCATATTTCTCCTCTAAAAAAAGTGATAGGAATATTTGGACATCTCAAAGATAAAAAAGGCGTACTTTTTTTCTTGCAAGAACTTCAAAAAAGCGGCTTACAAGATATGTTTCATTTGCTTATTGTGGGTGAAATTGGCGCAGAAGTGCAGGATTTTTTGCAAGAAAATCAGAAAGAAAGTGAAAAAAATCAGGTTGATGGTTTGCAATACTCACATTATCCGTTTATGGAAACTTTTGAGTTGCTTTCGCACTATTTGGCTTGTGATATTGTGGCTATTCCTTCGTTTTATGATGGTTTGCCTAATGTTTTGTTAGAAGTTGGTGCGCTTGGCGTGCCACTTATTGCGTCCAACGTGGCAGGAATGGCTGATGTACTCACACACAACGAAAATGCGTTGCTTTTTGAGCCTGCAAACAGTTCTTCCTGTCGTGAAATGCTGATTTTATTGGCACAAATGGACAAAAATACACTTCAAATTATGGGCAAAAATCTACAAAAACATATCTCTGAAAACCTTACCCACGAACAGGAAATGCAGAAATACAAGGAAATGTTTGAGAAAATAAGCTAAAAATTATACTATATTATTGATTTTCGGTGCTTATTTTTTATGAAAAACCTTCAAAGTTTCAAGACTTTGAAGGTTTGTTTTTGATAAATATACTTTCTCAGTATGCTTTAAGGAATGAAGATTAAGTAGCTTGATAATCACAGTTTTAAGTTCGTACTTCTAACCTCAAACTTCCAACCTATTTTTACGAACCCACTTTAAACCCAATTCTGCTTTGAGATGAACTAGTATCTAAGTTTTCATCAAACTCTTTTACATCAGCCAAAATCAGCATTGAAATCACCTCCGGAGTACGTTCTGCCTTTGTGATAGATGCCATACGCAAGTTTTGATTTTTGATAGCTTGCAAAATAACCTTTCTGATAGAACGAGCATTGCCAAAAAACTTATCTCTTTTTCCATAAAGATAATCAAAATACTTTTTCAGATGTGCAATAGCTTCATCATCAGCCGTTAAACCCTCGTGTTTGAGAAGTGCTACACCAATTTCTGTAAGTTCTTCCACGTTATAATCTTCAAATTTGATTGTAACATCAAAACGAGATGCCAAACCTGGATTTGAGGACAAGAAAGTAGCCATATTATCCGTATAACCAGCCACAATCACCGCAAACTGACCACGTTTGTCTTCCATTTGTTTCAAAAGCGTTTCTATTGCTTCCTTTCCAAAATCACTATCAGAGGCACTTGTGAGCGCATACGCCTCATCAACAAACAAAATTCCGCCGTTTGCCTGACCAATTTTATCCATTGTTTTTGTTGCAGTTTGCCCTACATAACCTGCCACAAGCCCTTGTCTGTCTGTTTCTATGCAATGACCACGCTCCAAAACGCCCAAAGCCTTATAAATCTTTGAAATAATGCGTGCTACAGTTGTTTTTCCTGTGCCAGGACTGCCCGTAAAGACTGTATGCAACGAAAATTTATTGAGTACATCTCTGTTTGATTCTCTATAAAAACGCACCAGTTTGACTATTTCCACCACTTCCTCCTTCACGCCACGCAAACCAATCATTTTATTAAGCTCTTCCATTGCTTCCGCCAACATCTCATCATCAACTTCAATGTTTGGGATTTCTTTTTTATTGAGTTTAAAAATGCCTTTGACATCTTCCAACTGAATTTCCTGTAATTGTTGATGATTTAGGTCTTCTAATTTGCCTAACTTAATCACTCGCAAACCCATATTCATTTTTGCCTCTTCTACCAAAGATGCCACCAAACGGGCATTTCCAAAGGAAATATCTCTGTTTCTGTACGCTTCTGTAAGTTGTTTTTTGATGTATGCACGAGCATCTTCATTGAAAATAACTTTGCGTTTTTCTGCTTTCATATCCAAAATTTGCAGCAAATCTTGTGGCAAATAATCAGGGAAATTATATACCAAATTAAACCTAGATTTTAGTCCAGGATTAGAATTAAGGAAAATTTCCATCTCATTTGGGTAGCCAGCCACAATAATAGCCAAATCACCTGCACCGTCAGACATTTCTTTAATCAACACCTCAATAACTTCTTTTCCAAAATCTTGCCCATCTTGGTCACCTTTTCGTGCCAAAGAATACGCTTCATCAATAAAAAGAATACCTCCACGTGCTTTGTCTATCATTTCTTGCACTTTTGGTGCGGTTTGCCCAATGAATTTTCCTACCAAATCAGCTCTACCCACTTCTACGACAGTTCCTTTTGAAAGTAAGCCCATTTTGTTATAAATCTTGCCCAGCATACGTGCTACGGTGGTTTTTCCTGTACCAGGATTTCCCATAAAAACAGAATGTAGGCTAATTTGTCCGCTTTCCTCAAAACCTTGTTCTTGACGCAGTTTTAAGAATTTGAGATAATGCGTATAATCACGTACTTTGTCCTTCACGCTGTCCAAACCAATCATTTCTGTTAGTTCTTCCATTATTTCCTCCAAAGATTTTTCTTTGTCGTCTGGTGCAGCAAAACCTGTAAAAATAGGCGCACCGCTTGCATCAGGCTTGTGTACGGTAGGAATTCCTTCCACAAACTTGTCAGAAACCTCAAATGGCACAACCGCCATCATATGGTCCATAAATAGCACTTCAAGTGTGTATTTGTCTGTAAACCAAGTGCCTGTATTTTGCGCTCCCCAACCAGAAGTAATAGTAAAATTAGCCTCATTAGGTCCTACATAACGGAGTTCTGTGGTGTAGCCTTTGAGTTGCCCTGCATCATTATAAAAGTTGAAAAAAAGCTCTGCATACCAAGATTTTGGCTGCAAATTCTTACAATTAAACTCCACGAAAACATATTGCGTTTGTGTGGTATCAAAACCAACCATATATTTACGTTGGTCTTGCGACACGCCTTCATACGCTCCGTGATACAATTTTACGCTTTCAATCTCAAAATAAGGGTTTTCGTGAGCTGTTACCAAGCCGCCTTCTTCTACATAAAAGCGTTTTGTGCTGATTTTTTCATTGTTGATGTACGCTTCCCATTCGTAGTCGCCACGCACCCAAAAAGTGCCTGCAGTATCTTCTCCCCAACTTTCTCTGATAAAAACAATGTTCTCATCTTTTTTGACTTGTCTTTTGATTGGAAGGTTACAAAGTTCGTTTTTTGTGCCATCTGCGTTCACTTTGAAGGCTTTTAGCATAATTTCTATGTCCCAATTCTCTTCATCAAAAAGTTTGTTGTAAAAAGAGAGTTCAGCGTACATATAACGAGTTTCTTTGTTGTCAAAAACACGGCGGTACTTTTTCTTATTTCCTTCAAAACTTTCATTGGAAGAATAAATAAGCAAATCTTTGAATTTATAGTTTTTATCCAGCATTTTTGGCATAATTAAGTTTTGGTTATAAGCATTGGTTTAGTATTTTTTCAAATATTGCACAATATATAAAAACTTTGAAAAATTAACGAAATTATTTTGATTATTTTTCTGTGGACAAAAAGAAGACATTAATTTTAGTTTTAAAATAAATGTTATAAATATTTTTTTCTTACAAATAAAAACGTATTTTTTGGTTACTTTTTGAGGATAAAAACAATATATTGAAAACATAATTTGTTTTATCTATATTTTTTCTCAAATTGTGAGATTATTGTAAGATTATTTTGATTTTGTCTAAAAACACACCAATTCCCAAACTAAACCTTATCACAATGAAATTTTTTATACTGAAATACGTACCTCAAAAACTTGTTCTACTTTTTCTGTTTATATTTTTTGCAGGAATTTTACAGGCACAAAAACTGCCAGATTATCATCAGCTTTTGCTTGATAATGAAGACATTTATGACATTGGTAATTATAAAAAACTTGTCAAAAAGAATCTGAAAATCAGTAAAAAAATTGCCTCAAAATATCAAAATGATGTTTTTTTGCAGGCATGGAATTTTGCCCAAAAAGCTAAAAATTTGGAAGCACAAGCCAAATATTTGGATATGGAAACTGCTCTCAATGAGGCTAAAACACTCATCAAAGACAAAAAAGAAAGTAACCCAAATGCTTATGCTCAAACCATTGCAAAAATTTCGGAGGTATATTCTATCTACGGAAATCAGCAAAAAGCAATGCAAATGCTTAATTTACTTAATAATACAGGTATAGAAAATCCTGTTATTAGGGCTGATTTGAGCCAAATAAAAGTAATGATAATGCTACAATCTGGAGAATTTGCCAAAGCTGATTCTATCATAAAAAGCCTTTTGAACGAAAGAAATAAATTTTTAGAGGATAAAAATCTTCAAAAAGATATTTCAAAACAAGCAAAAAAACACTACACTTATCAATTAGCATCACTTTATACATTGCAGGGGCAAGTTTTTACCAAAAGTGGCTTTTATGAGCGTGGAGATTCTAGCTTGCAGGCATCTCGTATGCGTGTTTATAGGCTCGTGGGCGTGAGAAATACACGTTATGCCAAGCATTTGATTGCTATTGGAGAGAATTATGACGGACAAGAAGAGTACGCAAAAGCCTCTGATTATTATAATAAGGCTCTTCGTGCCAATGAATTTTATGCTGAAGCCTTTAAGGAAAATAGTAAAACCTATTATTTGTTGCAAGAAGGTATCACAAGGAATTCTATTTTGAGAAAACGCCTTTTTATCACACAATTAGCTAATATGTTTGAGTTAAAACGCCTTGCTAAAAAGCACTTTGGAGAACAAAGTGCGTACTTTGCTCGTGCCAAAATCATTGAAATTGAAAAAGATATTATCAAAAAGAATTTTAATGAAGCCACAACAGACCTTTTAAAGCTACTTTCTGATGAAAAAACCCTCCCAAAAGACCACGAAACGAGGGCAAAAGCACAAGAAATGTTAGCAAGTGTTTACACAAAAAATGACACTGAAATTAAGGAAATGGACGAGGCGCACAAAAACTTCATCAAAACCCAAAACCTGCGTCTAATTCCTAATTCTTTTGAAGATAAAGTGGCTAAAATCAAGCTGGCACATTATCATAGTGAGTTTGGAGAAGATTTTTCACAAGCAAAAGACATTTTTGAAAATACGCCTTATGCACTTATTCAGAAAACGCTAAGCCCAACACAGAAAGATTTTGTGCCTTTGAGCAATTATTATGCGCAATATTATGAAACAAATGACCGCTTTCAAGATGCGCTGAATGTTTTGGAAACTTCTACCGCACTTTTGGAGAAAAAATTTGGGGTAGATAGTTATAGACTCATTGCACAACTCAACAAACTTGCAAATATTCATACAAAGCTAGGAAATTATAGGTTGGCAGAGCAAATAATCAACCGTTCTATGATCATTACGAAAGCAAAATACTCTGATAAATCTGCTGATTATGCGGAAGAACTTGCTAATATGGCACGTTTGCACGCTATTATTGGCAATTATACAGAAGCAGAAATTTTCATAAGAAGTGCTAATTTGAAGTACCAAGCCTTAGAAAAAGACAAGGAAGAAGGCATCAACTTTACGGCAATTAAGGCGGAATCTATTGAAGATTTGGCGGGGCTTTATGTGCGTATTGGTGATTATGCTAATACAGAAAAACTCCTATTAGAAAATATTGCTATAAAAGAAAAAAAATATAGCAAAAATAGCCGCAAACTTATCAGTCCACTTTATCAGTTAAGTAATCTTTATTTGATAAAGGGGGATTATTTGGCTGCTGAAGTGGGTATTCAACGACTTGAAAATATTTCTGAAAAATCTTACGGAAAAAAATCTATTGCCTACGCTGATGGAAAAGAACTTTTTGCAAGATTGCATTCTAGTTTTGGAGATTATGTAAAAGCAGAAAAAGAGGCAAAAGAGGCTTTAACCATTCAAGAAGGTATTTTAGGTAGAAATCACATCAAAAATGCTTATACAATGTCCAATTTGGGGGAAGTAATGTTTATTTCAAATCCTCAAAAAAACAGAAAAGAAGTTGAAAATTATTTTGTTGAGGCAAAAAGATTAGTAGAAAATACCTTTGACAAACGCCACCCACAATATGCGGAATCTCTGAAAAATCTTGCTACTATTTATATTGAAAATAAGCGTTATAAGGAAGCAGAAGCACTTTTAGAAGAAGCAAATAATATTTGGATAGCAAAATTAGGAGAGAAAAACATCAATACGGCACGAGTTTTCACGCTCAAAGGTGATGCCGCTACAAGACAGGCGAAATTTGCTGATGCTGATGCAAGTTACACGAAAGCAAGTGAGCTTTTTAAGGTTATTTTTGATGAAAATCACGAAAGTTACATCAAAACACTTAGCAAACTGGGGCGTGTGCAGTTTTCTGTGAAAAACTATGAACGTGCCACCACCACGTTAGACCTTACTACAAAAGCCTATTTAAACTATATTCAGAAGTATTTTCCAGCACTTAGTGAGCAAGGAAAAGCTAAATACTGGTCGTCTGTAGCTGATGATTTTGAGTTTTATAAAACGCTTGCTTACAAGCAATTAGCTACACGCCCAGAGCTTATGGGCAACGTCTATAACCACACGCTTGCGACAAAAGCAATTTTGCTTAATTCTTCTATAAAAATAAAGCAAAGAATATTGTCTAGTGGCAATACTGAACTTATTAAATCATATCAAAATTGGATAAATAAAAAAGAAAATCTTTCTACAGCGCTTAGTCTTAGCCCAACAGACCGTTTAAATAATGGTTTGAATATCAATAGTTTAGAGAAAGATATTGAAGTTTTGGAGAAAGAATTAAGTTTGAAATCTGAAATTTTTGCAGAAAAATTAGATAATAAAATTTATACTTGGAAAGACGTACAAACGCAACTAAAACCCAATGAGGCGGCAATAGAAATAGTGCGTTTTAGGCTTTTTGATAAGACTTTTTCAGATTCTACCATTTATGTAGCTATGAAAGTTACCACGCAAATATTGCCTACAGGCAGCCCTGAAGTGGTTATTATGAATGATGGCAACGAAATGGAAAAGGAGCGTTTGGCGTATTACCGCAATGCAGTAAAATTTAAGTTGAAAGATAAATTTTCTTATGAGGCACTTTGGAAACCTATTGAAAAATTTTTAGGAGATAAAAAAGTAGTTTATTTGTCTGCTGATGGCGTTTATAATCAGATAAATCTAGAAACTATCCTTTTGCCTAATAATGAAGGCTA
The DNA here is from genome assembly GCA_043764015.1 of Raineyaceae bacterium. Taxonomy (GTDB): domain Bacteria; phylum Bacteroidota; class Bacteroidia; order Cytophagales; family Thermonemataceae; genus JANYGM01. The sequence goes on along the minus strand of JAYUKY010000012.1, from coordinate 35,816 downwards.
CGTCATAGATAAATATAATTTGATTGCAGTTGGCAATACAAAAGATATTATTACCAAAAAATTAGAGAAAAAAGTGGTTAATAATGAGAAATTGGCGGTGCTTTTTGGTAATCCTAGTTTTTATAAAAATACAACACTTGCAAAGAAAATTCAGTCATTGGCAGGTACGGGAAAAGAAGTAAGTAACCTAAAAACTACTTTAGAAGAGAATGGGTGGCGTGTTGCGAACTTTACGGAACTTGTGGCAGAGGAAAATAAGGTAAAAGAAGTTTCTAGTCCAAAGATTTTTCATATTGCAACACACGGATTTTTTGCACCAGACGAAAAAGCCACTTCTGGTGATTTGGGTGAGGGTGCAAGCGCACAAAATCCACTTTTTAGGTCTGGGCTTCTGCTTGTGGGCGCAGGAGATATTTTTTCCAATGAGGAAAATACATCTTTCAACAGTCAGGACGGTGTTTTGACTGCTTACGAGGCTATGAATTTGAATTTTGATAACACTGAAATTGTTATTTTGTCTGCTTGTGAAACGGGCGTAGGTGAGGTGCAGGTAGGAGAGGGCGTTTTTGGGTTGCAAAGGGCATTTTTGGTGGCAGGCGCAGACCAAGTAGTTATGAGTTTGTTTAAGGTTGATGATGATGTTACACAACTTTTTATGACTGAATTTTATAAAAACTTCCTTAAATCAAGTGACAAACGTCAGGCATTTCACGAGGCAAAACTTACTATCAAAAAAACATATCCAGCTCCTATTTTTTGGGGCGCATTTGTAATTTTTGGATTAGAAAAGTAAAATTGATTGGTACTTACAGTGCATTTTTGGTGTCAGAAGGAAACTTCTGACACCACAGGAATTTTTGCCTTTGTCCAATCTGGGAAAAATGCGAAAAAATTATCAAAAAGATTTGGTTTTGTCACAGAATTCAACGAATTAAATTGCCTGCATCTTATTTTCTAAGGTTATATTATTACAGTATCATATAAATAGCTATATATGTTGCTTTATCTCTATCTTTTCCAAGCCGTAATAACTAAACCATTTCCTTCCAAATTTTTCGTATGCGTATCTATCATATTGAGAATGAAGCAGATAGGATATGTAATTAGGTAATAAAATGGTAATAAACTAAACAAGTATCTTGACGTGCCGACTGCCATCATTGGGTATTTCATAGAAAGTCGCCACGAAGTTTCACCAGATTTTCCATACGTATATTTGACTTCAATATCCTTATAACCTATTTTTTTGAGTTTTTTAGTAATTCCCTGCAAACTATAACCATTGTGGATTTGCTCATCACAAAAGCATTTATCATTATCATTATTGCCATTTGATGTACCTTTATCAGAAGGAACAGCCAAAAGTAACATTCCATTGCGTTTGAGAGAGTTATAAAAGTTCCTCAAAACGGTTTCATCTTCCGAAATCTGCTCTATCACATCAACAGAAAGCACAAGGTCAAAATTTTCCGTTTCCTGAAAAGTAGTCAAATCTTCTGTACGGTAAAGAATATTTTGATTTTTGTGCTGATTAAAAAAGGCATTGCAACTGCAAACATACTCTGTTTTGTTGTCTACTGCAAGAATATTCCATTTTTTGGAGATATTGCCCAAAAAATAAGCGTATTGCCCAAAGCCTGCACCTGCATCAAGAATATGCAAAGATTGCTCTTTTTTATCTTTTGCCCAAATATTTATTTCTTTGTGTATGTGCCAAGCACGCAAAAGAATTAAGTCTAAAATCTTATAAAAAACAACTCTCAAAAAAGCGTATTTCTTGAAAAAACAGCCTAAGCGTGTTTTTGTAGGGTTATATTGCATAATTTTATTGGAGAATTGGAGGCAAATTGCGCCCAATTTAGAATTATCTATTTCTATAAATATGTCGTCCCGCTGGGATTAAATACGACATTAGTTACTAATTTTCTGTACAAATTGTTTTAAAATCCGTACTTAACATTTCGTACCTCGTATCTCAAACCTTGTACTCAAATCTCGTCTTGGTCGTCAGGAATATTATAATCTTTGTCAGCAGGCGGAATTTCAATGCCAGCCATCAATTTATCAATATTTGCAGCGTATTCCGCAGAATCATCTAAATAAAAACTAAGTGTAGGAATGATACGTACTTGTTTGCCAATACGTTTGCCTAATTCGTTGCGGACAGCCTTTTTCTGATCTTCTATCTCGTCCAAAAGTCCTTTTGGGTCTTTTGCCGCCAGAAAACTAAGGTAAACTCGTGCTATGGCGAGGTCAGGCGTAATACGCACCTGCGTAACTGTAATAAAAGCTCCCTGAAAAAACCCTTTAATATCTGCTTGAAATATATCTCCTAGTTCTTTTTGCAAAAGGCGGGCGTATTTTTGTTGTCTTGTGGTTTCCACTAATGTAGTTGTGAGTTGTAAGTTTTTGAGTTTTGAATTAAATTATAATTTCTTTACAAAATCAAACCCCTATTCAAAAACACCGCAAAGGTACAAAAAATTTCTTTTGTGTGGCTTTTATTTTTGTTTATTTTTATAAAAAATAAATAAACTGCATTTTAGGCTGTAAGCCTAATTATAGCCGTCACTTGGCAAGAGCCAAGCGACAGTTTTATTCATTCACAATTCATAATTCATAATTATTTAGAGTTTTATGCCAAATGCCAAATCTCCTGCATCACCAAGACCAGGAATAATATAAGATTTTTCGTTTAATGTTTCATCAATATCTCCAATCCAAATAGACACATTTTTTACGTGCTTTTTGACATATTCAATGCCATCTTTGCTGGCAATAGCCGCCACAATATGCACATAAGAAGGCGTGCCACATTGCAACAATTTTTCATAAATCTGCACAATGGATTTGCCTGTAGCAAGCATTGGGTCAATTAAAATCAAAGGTTTTCCATTAAGATTGGGAACTGTTGTATAATGCACTTCAATATCAAAACTGTTGTCTGTGCGGTGTGCGCCCCTGTATGCGCCCACGAAGGCACATTCTGCATTATCAAAAACATTCAAAAAACCGTTAAAAAGTGGTAAGGCAGCCCTTAAAACAGTTGCCAGCACAGGTGCTTGCTCCAAAAGCATTGTTTGTTTTTCACCTAGTGGTGTTTGGACAATAGTTTGTTTGTATTCAAAAGTTTTGGAGATTTCGTAGGCAAAAAGCTCGCCCAAACGCTCCAAATTGCGCCTAAAACGCATAGCGTCTTTTTGGATATTTTGGTCACGAAGTTCTGCTAAAAAAGTGTTAGCAATAGAATTTTTTTCTGTGAGAACAAACATTTTTTTGATAATTTTGATTGGTGAAAAAGATTAAAAAACGGGTGATGCGTATTTTTTCACAAATTTATCAAAAAATAACTTAAAATAGAAAAATCCAATAAGAAAATCAACGCTAAAAAATAAAATAAAAAATCATTCAAAAAACAGTTTTTTTGAATGATTTTTTGCACTATATTTGTGGCAAAATTAAATAAATTCTCTCAAACAATTATGAAAAATAAGTCTTTACGTACCTCTATGCGTAAGTTTACTTTTGGATTAGCAACGGTTTTAGCCACCTCAACGCTTGTAGGCACGCTTTCAAACTGCAAACCTACTAAAAAAATTGCGCAAAAAACACAAGAAGAACCCTTTTTGGCTACCGTTGCGGGCAAACCAATCAATCTTTCTGATTTTAGGTATGTTTACGAAAAAAATACCAAAAAAGACAGCCTTTACAACGAAAAAAGTGTACGTGATTACCTAGATTTATATACGAAATTTAAACAAAAAGTTCTTGATGCTCAATCTGTTGGCGTAGATACAACCCAACTTTTTAGAGATGAATTTGCAGGCTATGAAGAGCAACTTACAAGACCTTATATGCGTGTGCAAAACGTGAATGATGCCATTGTAAAACAGGCTTATGAACGCCTAAAAGAAGAAGTAAACGCTGCACATATTTTACTGGAAGTAAAACCTGATGCAGAGCCAAAAGACACACTTTTAGTCTATAAAAAATTACAAGAAATACGGGAAAAAGCAGTAAAAGGAGAAGATTTTGGCAAATTAGCAACACAATATTCTCAAGACCCATCAGCCAAATTTAATGGTGGTGAACTTGGCTATTTTACGTCTTTACAAATGGTTTATCCTTTTGAACAAGTAGCCTACAATACGCCAAAAGGTAATATTTCTAACATTGTGCGTACCAATTTTGGGTATCATATCCTAAAAGTAAACGACCGCAGAAACACAAGCGGAAAAGTAAAAGTGGCTCATATTATGGTACGTACCGTTCAGGGTGCATCTAAACAAGATTCTATCAATACTCGTAATAAAATTTATGAGATTTATAGCAAAGCCCAAAAAGGTGAAAATTGGGACAAACTTTGTACGCAATTTTCAGAAGATAGCCGTACAAGTGCCACAGGCGGAGAAATGCAGTATTTTACGGTTGGTGCGCTTGTGCCAAGTTTTGAAAATGCAGCTTTTAAACTTCAAAAAAATGGAGATATTGCAGAACCCGTTTTGACCGTTTACGGCTGGCATATCATTAAATTGATAGATAAAAAAGGTTTAGAGCCTTTCAGCGAGTTAGAAAACGGACTTTTAGCGAAGATTTCTAAAGATAGTCGTGCTGATATGGGTAGAATGGCGTTTTTGAAGAAAATTAAAGCAGAAAATAACTTTAAAATCAATGAAAAAACATTGAATAAAGTTTATGCACTCGTGGATACAAGCCTTTTGAAAGGTACTTGGAAATATGATAAAACTTCTCCTAAAATAGTTCCTATTTTAGGAGAAAGCATTATTTTTTTCAATAATGATAAGATTTCGCCTGAAACTACTAATATTTTAGCTGGAGATTTTGCTGATTATTTGGCACGTACACAAACGCCAAGACCAGATTTGAAAGATGCTAAATATTATGCAAAAACCTATTTTGAGCGTTTTGCTGATGATAAAAATGTGGAATTTGAAAAGAAAAATCTTGCTAAAAAATACCCAGAATACAGACTTCTTTCACAAGAATACCGTGAGGGAATGATGCTTTTCCAAATGATGAACGACAATGTTTGGGGGAAAGCTATCAAAGATTCTGTTGGTGCAAAGAAATTTTTTGACCAAAGTGCTAATAAATATATGTTTGGAACTCGTGCTGTGGCGGTTATTTATGACGCAGCTAATGTAAAAGTGCTTGCAGATGCTAAAAAACAAAGAGATGCCAAAAGTTTTGCGGTCAATGATTTTACGGTGAGTGCTACACAATTTGAAAAAGGTAAAGCTACTTTGCCAAAAGATGCACTAGCCAACCTTAATTCTATTGCAAATATGCTTAATGCTGATGCTACGCTTACTTTGGAGGTTGGTGGACACGTTGATGCAACTGAAAAACCAGCCATTTCTGCGGAACGTATCAAAACTACAGTAGAATATTTGAGAAGCAGGGAAGTAAAAGCAACACAAATTATCACGAAAGATTATGGCAAATTTAAGACCGTTTCACGTACAGATGCGCCTAAGAATATGCGTGTTACGTATGCTATGACCTCTTCTTCTCTGAAAACTTTGGAAAAAACAATCAATACAGGAAATCCTCTTAACCTGAAAATTACGGAAGGGATGTTTTCTAAGGGTGATAATACGTTTGTTGATGCTGTGGAGTGGAAAGCAGGCAATTATACCATAGAAAAAGATGGTCGTGTGATAGAAATTATCATTAAAAATGTTGATGCACCACGCCAAAAAGTATATGAAGAGGCTCGTGGGCAAGTAATTACAGAATATCAGAAATATTTGGAACAAGAATGGTTAAAAGACCTTGCAAAGCGTTTTCCAGCCGTTAATAATGAAGTAGAAATCAGCAAGATAATTAAGAAATAGGTTATTTAAGAAGATGAAAATCCTTGAATGTTTTAAAACATTCAAGGATTTTTTATTTTTTTTATTCTCTACTAAAAAATATTCATAGGTTTTCCTGCTTCTGTAAGCACTGTAATTGTATTGACAAACAGGTGGTTAAATTTGTCAAAAGGCGTACTGGAAAACAATGTTTTTGCATAAAAAACAAGTGTTGCTTTAAGCCTTTTAAAGCCCGTTTTTCCAAACTGAAAAGTCTCAATATTATAGATTTTGTTGTGGTTTTCTAAGATGTTAAAACCCTCTGTTTGAAGCAAAAATTTAAGAGAACTTGGCGTATAAAGGTTGAGATGTCCGTATGAAAGAAAGTGTTTGACTTTTTTATCAACACCAAAAGCGTGGTCACGGGGTACTTCTATGACTTGTTTTTTGGAAATACGAGCAACTTCTCTCAAAAAAAGCCTTTCGTGTTCTACGTGTTCTAGTACGTGAGCAACAACCGCCAAATCAAAATATTTGTCAGGATAAGGCGTATGGTAGCCATCAAACTTAAGAACTTCTTTGAGATTTTCAATATTTTTCTCTTTGATAGCAGCAATTCCGCTATTAGAGATTTCTAAGGCATATACTTCCTTTGCAAATTGGGGATTTTGTGCCAGTATTTTTAGCAAACTTCCCTCCCCTGCGCCAACCTCTACCACTTTCTCAAAAAGACCAAGATTTTTAGTAATATCAAAAATATTTTCTGCTTTTTTTATTGCTCCAATCATTCTCCACTCACCTTCACCAGAGTTATATTGCTCATCATAAGCTTGTTGGATATTTTTTGTAGTAGTTTGTTCAGACATATCTTTATTATATTTTATAAAATTATTCAAAAAGCAAATCTAAATATTTTTATTGATTTCTAAATATTTTTATGAGATTTTATAGTCCCTTTATAGATTTTTTTACAAAAAATCCGTAGCTTTGCAAAAAAATTAGCATACAAACGTTTAATCAAATCTTAAAAAGCATATTTTCAAACAAAATATTATTTTTTGGGTTTTACTGAGAGCAATAAGTAATTAGTCTTATTAAAAGGGATAAATCCTAAGGGTGTAATCCTTTGGTATTCAAAGGATTAACTAACTTACACCTCAGGGATTTTTGTGTCACTCAATAAGTTCAATTACTTAATTATAAGAAAGATATAAAAATATCATCAAAATAGAATGACAAAAGACGTAATAAAAACAGATATTTGTATTATTGGGGCAGGTCCTGTGGGGCTTTTTGCAGTTTTTGAGGCGGGTTTGCTGAAAATGCGTTGCCACGTAGTTGATGTCTTACCACAAATTGGTGGGCAATTAACCGAGATTTATCCGCAAAAGCCCATCTACGATATTCCTGGTTATCCAGAAGTATTGGCAAAAGATTTAATCACAAATCTAGAAAAACAAATTGCACCTTTTAAGCCTACCTATTCGTTGGGTGAGCGTGTGGAAGCATTGGAAAGACTTGAAGATGAGAGTTTTAAGCTCACTACATCAGATAAAAATGAGATTTTTGCTAAAGTGATTGTCATTGCGGGCGGACTTGGTTGCTTTGAGCCACGCAAGCCAGAAGTAGAAAATTTGGAGCATTTTGAGGGTAAAGGCGTGCTTTATATGGTGCGAAATCCTGAACTTTTTAGAGATAAAAAAGTTGTGTTGGCTGGTGGTGGTGATTCTGCACTTGATTGGACAGTCTTTTTAGCTGATATTTGTTCAGAGCTTACCTTAATACACCGTAGCGGTAGTTTTAGGGGTGCACCTGATACCGTTTCTAAGGTAATGAGTTTGGCAGAAAGCAAAAAAATCAACTTAGAACTTTATTCAAATATCAAAACAGTTACAGGAAATGGCAAACTAAATGGTATGGAAATAGTTGGAAATGAAGGCATTAGTAAAAATATTGAAGCTGATTATTTGATTCCTTTGTTTGGGCTGACTCCAAAACTTGGTCCTATTGCAGAATGGGGACTAAATATTGATAAAAATGCTATTTTGGTTGATACAAAAGACTATTCTACCAACGTAAAAGGCATTTACGCTATTGGCGACATCAATACTTATGAAGGAAAATTGAAACTTATTTTGTGTGGTTTCCACGAAGCTGCCATTATGTCGCATAGTGCGCACAAACTCGTTCACCCAAACACAAAAACAAGTTTGAAATACACCACAGTAAACGGCATTGAGGCTTTTTAGGTACGAAGTTTGAAGTACGAGGTACGAAATTAGAGTATAAAATCCAAAATAAAAAAGTAGTTTTCTAATTATAGAAAACTACTTTTTTACTTTTTTAACATTTGTGCCTCGTACTTCTAACCTCGTATTTATTTTTCTGCTGTTTCTAATTCTGTAGAAACAAGTGGTTTAGCTGATTTGCTGGCTTCCACAGATACTGCAGATTTTTCAAAAAGCAGTCTTAAACCTTTATCCACTTCTAGAGTGATAGTATTTTCGTTTACAGAAACTATTTTGCCATGCAAACCACCAATAGTAATCACGCTGTCACCTTTTTTTAGTCCTTCACGGAATAATTTTTGATTTTTTGCCTTTTGTTGCTGTGGGCGTATCATAAAGAAGTACATTACAAGCCCCATACCGCCAAAAAGCAATAAATTGGGAAGAAGAGAACTAGCTCCACCAGAAGAGGCTGCTTGCAAAAGAACAAAATTTTGAAGAAAATTCATTATTTGAGTTATGAGTTGTGAATTATTTTTAGTTGTAAATTATTTTATTTATGAGTTATTTTTCAGTTATAAATTATGAACTAATTTTATATTAAATTCACAACTTACAACTCATAACTCACAACCAAATTTATTGTTTCAAAGGACCTTTTGTATTGCTCAAATCAGGCGTTGCAGCAGGTTTAACCGCATTAGGGTTAGGCGTTACATCAACTTTGAAATCAAGTTTGTTGTCTGTCGGGTCTGTGTTAGCCACGACCGTAACGGATTTTGTTGCCATTCCTGGTCGTCCTTGGCTATCAAACATTACTTCTACAAAACCGCTTTCTTTTGGTTGAACAGGCGTTTTTGTCCAGTCTGGTGTAGTACAACCACAAGAAGGATTTACTTTTGATACAATCAAAGGCGTTGTGCCTGTGTTGGTAAAAGTAAATTTGTGTGTTACTTTTTCTCCTTCTTTGATTTTCCCAAAGTCAAACATTGTTTCTTTAAACTCAATTTTAGCACCTTTTCCGTCTGTTGTGGTCATTTCACCTGTTTTTTCAGCTTTTTTTTCTGTGCTTCCATCAGCTGCAACTGTTGTACTTGGTGTTTTTGAGTCGTCTGCTTTAGTTGTTTCTGTTGCTTTATTGCACGCACCCACAAAAAGTGTAGAAAGTGCCAAAGATAAAATTAAAAGATTACGTTTCATTATATTTGTATTTATTTATTTATTGAAAAAATAAGTATGTAAATGAATAAGTGATATAAAAACATCATTACAAATTCATAAACACAAAATGAGTATTGAAAGTTTGGTATTAGAAATAAAATCCTTACTAACTTTGAAAACTTTGCACAAAGGTATCAAAATAAACACTCTTTTCCTAAAAAATTATAGTTAGTTTTTTTATAAAAACAGCATTTACCACCATAAATATTTTATATATTACCTTAATTTTTTTTGATAATGCTTTTGTGTTATATTTGTGGAAAATATAAATAATTAAGAAATATTAAAATATGAAACGCCGTCAAGTCCTCAAAAATTTAGCATTACTTACTACTGTGGGTACGCTTGCACCCAATTTACTAATGGGTTGCACAGAAGTTAAATCTACGAAAAGTGATACTCTCAAAACCAAAAATAATGCTATTTCAGATAAATTAACAGACAATTCCGTAGGAAATAGTATCAAAATAAATGATGATAATTTTAAACTTCTCATCAAAAATGGAAAAGTTTTTACGGGTGAAAAATTAGAAGAAATATCTTTAGCTATCACCAAAGATAATAAAATAAAGCTTTTTAGAGAAAATGTAACTTCAAGTAACGAGTTTGATGCAAAAGGGAAGATTGTTTCTCCTGGTTTTGTAGATATTTTAGCGGACAATGCAGGAAATCCAAAGCAAACGTATAAAATCTTTGAAAAGTACAAAATTTCTGATGGCGCAACGAGCGTTTTGCAAATGCACGGAGGAGCGGCATACGTACAAGAATTCTTTAATCATTTTGGAAAACTTCCCCATTATGTCAATTATGGTGTTTCTACTTTTGTGATGGTTTTGCGTGGAAAAGGACACCCAGCCACACTTAAAGCAATAGAAAAAAGTTTGGAGGAAGGTGCGTTAGGCGTAGCGCATAGTATTGAGTATCAGCCTGCTACACAATATTCTGAATGTTTGGATTATGCAAAAATAGCAAAAAAATATGACCGCCCTTTTTTCTTACATTTGCGCCATTCTTCAGAAAAAGAAGAGATTTTAGGTGTGAAAGAAGCCATTAAATTAGCGAAAGAAAGTGGCGCACACGTACATATAGACCATATTCACTCAACTGGTGGCACTTATAATATGCCTGAAGCCCTACGCCTTATGCAGGAAGCAGTTGATAGTGGGCTGAAAATGACTACTTGTATTTATCCTTACACGTTTTGGGCTACTTATATTGCCTCTGCACGCTTTAATGAGGGTTGGCAAGAACGCTACAAAATTACTTATAAAGATTTGGAAGTTGTAGGTACAGGCGAACACCTCACAAAGGCACGTTTTGCGCAATTACGTACACAACAGGGCGTACTTGTGGCTGTGCCAGAGGGAACAATGCCCGCAGAAAAAACTATCAATTTGGCGTTAGAGAAGGATTTTTGTATGATTGGCTCTGATGGCGGCATTGAGCGTGAGCCTATTGCCAACTCTCACCCAAGAGGTGCGGGCTGTTTTGCCACTGCAATAAGACACGCAATCAATATAAAAATGCCCTTAGAAAAGATTTTACACAAAATAACGGCACTTCCTGCGAGTGTGGTTGCGCCTGCAATGAACGACAGGGGCGTTTTGAAAGATGGAAATATAGCGGATATTACTATTTTTGATTTGGAAACTATTAATGGAAAAGGCACTGTGGCTAATCCTAATCAATTTTCTTCTGGTATTGAGGCTGTTTTTGTGAACGGTGAACTTACCTATCAAAATAAAAAAATAATTACTTCAAAAGGCTTGCCTTTGCGCAATTTTGGGAAAGGGAAATAAGTAAGAGGTACGAAGTAAGAGGTGGGAAGTACGAATATAAAGTCTTGATTATTAGTTTATTGATTTTTACAAAATTATTTTTAAGCAAAAAGGTAGCAATATAGCTACCTTTTCGTATTTCGTACCTCACACTTCGTACCTCAAAATTAGTCTTTTGCAAAAACCATTACAGTTGCTTTGCGTTTTTCATTATTTTTGGTGTCGTAAACAAATTCAATTTTAACAATATGTCTTTCGTTACCGTCCAAATCAATCACACGGCTTTCTCCACCAGCTCTGATGACGTTACGCAAAGAAACATCTTGTACGTTTCCGTTGCCAAAATGCACTTTCATATCTCTAAAATTGACATCTCCACCTTTCACCTTGATTTGGAGTTTTGTGAATTTGTTGTTTTTAGAATTGATGTTAAAAACATCTTTTTCAACTTTAAAATCCACTTTTTGCTGACCAATTTTCTCCCAAGCACTTTTTTGAGCAAGGATATTTTGGCTGAAAAACAACATAAAGGCACATACTGACATTACAAATAACTTTTTCATTTTCTTGTTTTATTTTTTGGTGAAACTTTGTTTAAGAATTTGTCTAATAATTTAACTAAATTCAGCTCTTTGACGTAGATTTTGAAAAAAGGTTTAAAACTAATTTATAAAATTTACAAAAAATTGATTGCTACGGTGTTTATAGCTTAATAATCAGATATTTACAATTTTCTTAAAACTTAAATACTTCAAAAACTACTAATTATTCTTGCTTCCTTGTCTGTTTCCAAAAAGTCATTTAGAGTTGGATTTGCTATAAAACTTGTTTTTTGCATTGTTTGAGCTATTATTTCAGGGATTTGAAGGAATTTTATTTTATCTTTCAGAAATAAATCCACAGCAATTTCATTGGCAGCATTGAGAATACAGGGCATATTTCCGCCACGAGCCAACGCCTCATACGCAAGCGCAAGGCATTTAAAGGTTTCTAAATCTGGTTTTTCAAAGCTCAAATTAGGATAATTAGCAAAATCAAAACGAGGAAAATCAGATTTAATACGGTTTGGATATGCCAAAGCAAACTGTATGGGCAGTTTCATATCTGGAAGTCCCATTTGCGCCTTAATAGAGCCATCTTCAAACTGCACCGCAGAATGAATAATGGATTGTGGGTGAACTACGACCTCAATTTGTGCCGTATCAACAGCAAAAAGCCATTTTGCTTCTATCACTTCCAAACCTTTATTCATAAGTGTAGAAGAATCAATGGTAATTTTTGCGCCCATTGTCCAATTTGGGTGTTTTAGTGCTTGTTCTTTGGTGATTTGTGCCAAATCTTCACGTTTTTTTCCTCTAAAAGGTCCTCCTGATGCGGTCAAAATGATTTTTTCTACTTTGTTATGAAATTCTCCCACCAAGCATTGAAAAATTGCAGAGTGTTCAGAATCAACAGGATAGATATTTACGGCATTTGCCAGCGCAAGGTCAGTAATAAGTTTTCCTGCAACGACAAGCGTTTCCTTATTAGCGAGTGCAATAGGTTTTTTAGCCTCAATAGCCTTAATAGTAGGTTCTAAGCCTGCAAAACCAACCATTGCAGTCAAAACAATATCAATATTATCCATCTGCACAAGCAAATTGACAGACTTCATTCCTGCATAAACCTTGATAGGAAGGTTAGAAAGCGCATTTTTGACTTTTTCGTATAAATCTTCATTCGTAATAACTACGGCATTAGGCACAAATTTGATGGCTTGGGCTATAAGTAGGTCTGCATTATTTTGAGCAGTAAGGAGTTCCGCCTCAAATTTATCTGGATTAGCGGCAATCACCTCTAATGTTTGTGTACCAATAGAGCCAGTAGAGCCAAGAATGGCAACTCTTTTCTTTCTTTGTTCCATAAAAATAAAATCTTTTTTGCGTATTTAAGTTGCAATAACGGCAAAATTATGCTCATTTCCAAAACAAAACTACCTTGAATAGGTATTATAGAGAGTAATTTTTTGTTTGGAAACACTATTAATTTCCTTATATTTGTTCTAAGAAAAACTATTAAAACTACGAAATTTAATTTATGAATACTGATTTTTATGCTTATCTCCGCCTAAATCAAGGAGATAATGGAAGATAAAGATTTATTGGAGAAGCTTAAAGTGGGTGATATGCTTGCTTTTGATACGCTTGTGAGTGCGCACAGAAATAAAGTTATCAATACTTGTTATAGATTTTTGTTGAATAGAGAGGAGGCTGAAGATATTTCGCAAGAAGTTTTTATTGAGGTTTTTCAGTCTATCAAGTCATTTCGTGGTGAGGCAAATATTAGTAGTTGGATTTATAGAATTGCCGTTACAAAGAGTCTGGACGAGATAAAAAAACGAAAACGCAAAAAACGCATCACTTCTATTGGCAAAATCCTACATCTAGACGGGCTTGCCAACTGGATTGTGGGCGGAAGTATGCCCGACAAACAACTTATTGAAGAGGAAACAAACAAAGAAGTAATGAATGTTTTGGATAAACTACCTGATAACCAAAGAATTGCATTTGTATTAAGCAAAATAGATGGCTACAACAACACAGAAATAGCCGAAATAATGGCTACCACGCTTATTGCCGTAGAATCTTTGGTTTCTCGTGCAAAAAAGAAGGTTAGTGCAGAACTAGTAAAAATCTTAATGTGAGAACTGAATTATGAGTTAAATAAGTTATTTTTAAAATTATTTTCAATTATTTCAAACAATTTCAAAATAACATTAAAGGAAAAATAAAAATAGTCGTCTAAATTATTAACACAAAAATCTTTAAAAATTTTATCTTAAACACAAAATACCTAAAATTATGGAAAATAAAAATATCAATATCAAAGTAATGGCGGCTTTAGAAGCCTTTGATGCCATAGAAAATATACAAACAACAGATAATTGGAACGCCAATTTAATGGCAAAAATAGCCATCACGAAAATAAAAACGCCAATAACACCGTTTCCAGCTAAATTTGCGACAATGATTACGTGTTTGGTGCTTATCAATGTGGGGTTTGTCACGGCAACCATTATCAGCAATGATAATCAAGATGGTACTCGTGATAAAACACTAAAAACACTTTCAAAAGAATTACTTTTTAGCACAAAATAATTAAAAAAATGGATATATTTTTGCAGAAAAAACTCTTAATACGTGTCATTATTTTACTTACAATGCTTAATGTGGTTTCTATTGGCATTTTTTTGTGGAAAGACTTTTTTAGTGATGCTAATAAAATAGTTGCAGAACATCACCATCAAGACAAAAATAAAAATGATAAAGAGGAGAATTTTCCAAGTAATAAGCTCCAAAATGAACAAGAGACACGAGAATTAGGCGAGATTTTGGAGAGAGAATTAAGCCTTAGCAAGGGGCAAGTAGCACAAATACAAGTTTTGCGCTCCAAATATTACAATAAAGAAAAAGAACTTTTCAAAAGAATGAAAAGCAAAAAAAAGGAACTGACCAAAGAAATTTTTAATAGAAAAACCAATGATACACTTGTCAAATCTCTTATAAAAGATGTTTCTGTCCTTGAATACGAAAAAGAAATGATACGTTTTGAGCAAATACAGGAACTAAAAACCCTTTGTACGCCTGCACAACTTAGTAAATTTGAAGATTTGATGGAAGAAATGAAATCCTATTTTACGCCTAAAAAACCAGCACCTGGGAAATAGCAAAAAAGCCACACAAATTGTGTGGCTTTTTTTGAATTGAAAAATTATTATTTTGCAGGCGTAGCCATTACATAAGTCCACTTATTACCTTTTCTGCCTATTCCTATCTCGTACCAGTCTGCGCTCATCATACCCTCACAATGCCCCAAACTACCTTGTATGGAGCTTATGAAACTCTCTTCTGTCGTCTGACCGCTTCCAATAGCTTCACCACCACCACTAAGTTTGTATCCAGTAGCAACAATACGTTGGTCAAAAGTTCTACCATCTTTTGAAGTATGGCTAAAATAATTTTGTGCCTCCATATCATCACTATGTAATTGCCCAGCTTTCTCTAACAAATCATTCCAGACAGCAGGTCTTACGGCAGGCTTTACTTTGGTGGTTGTACCGCTACCACAAGTGCAACCACTAGCCCTTAGCGCATTGATAAGAGTCATAAGTTTTGCTGCATCATACTCTTTGGGTACGACATCAGCACTTTTTTTGCAGCTACCTAATAGGCAACACGCCACTAACAACGAATAAAATACATTCTTTTTCATAAGATTAAAGATTAAATTATGAGATATATGAGAGATTAAATAGTTTCTAAATACATTACGAAAAACACATAAAAAGGTTTTGAATTCACCAATTTATTTTTTTTTATTCTTTAAAAACTTAAATTCTAACGGCAGAGAGTAGCCTACGGTAATACTAATAACCCTATTTTTGGTACTATAATCACCACCAGTAGTAACAACAGCACTGTTTGTCAGAGATACACCATAACGCAGGTCAAAAACAAAGTTTTTATACATTACACCTGCACCAAATTGCAGACTAAAATCTATTTTTTTGGTATTTGAGTTTTCAGAGCCAATTTTAATTGCGGTAGTTTCATCTCCTTTTTTTTCTTTGCCACTTATAGCAAGACTTATGGCAGGACCAACAATAGTGAAAAATGTCATATTTTGGATTTTGACTTTCACCTTTCCAAGTACAGGAATTTCCAAGTAATTTACATTTGAGATAGTCGTAGCACCTGCATTAGTTCGTTTATAGCCTTTTTGGATAAAAAGAATTTCGGGCTGAACTGCTAATACGTCTGTTATGCCAACTTCAACGGCAGTTCCAAGCACTAAGCCTACTTTAGGTCCAGCCATAAGAGTACCATTAAGACCAACACCAGTAAAAGCAACATTGGAAATATCAACTCCTAACTTAGGGATAAGGGTGATTTGCGCTTTAGCAGATAATGTCATAGCTAGCACTACAAGGATTGTTAAAAATTTTTTTTTCATTGAATTAGATAAGATTTATTAGACGTTAAAAAATACGTTTTTAAAATCCTCTGAATAAAAGCTAAAAGCTCGTATTCAGAGGAAATTTAATAATTGCTAAGAATATTCAAAAACACTCACTATTTTGCAGGAGTAGCCATTACGTAGGTGTACCTATACCCAACACCACTTCTAGCTACACCTATTTCATACCAATCTTTGTTCATCATACCCTCACAATGCCCCTGACTTTTTTGTATTGATTTGATGAAATTCTCATCAGTATTTGCACCACCAATGGCTTCCCCAAGTCCAGCCCATTTGTAGCCTACCGCAGTAACACGTGTGCCTAATCCTCTACCATCTTTTGACCCGTGACTATAATAATCCTGCATTTCCATATCATCACTATGGTATTGTGCAGCTTTTTCTAATAAATCATTCCAAACGGCAGGTCTCACAGGAGGCATTATGCTGGTGCTTGTACCCGTACCACAAACGCAACCCGTGGCCCTCAACGCATTGATAGCGGTCAAAAGTGTTTCTGGGTTATATGATTTTGTATCAACGTCTTTTTTGCAGCTACCTAATAGGCAACAAACCACTAAAGCAAAAGCGAATGAATAAAATACATTCTTTTTCATAAGATTAAGGATTAAATTATAGATTATAGAACATTTATTAAGTACACTACGAAAAAAAACATAAAAAGGTTTTAAATATCAATAAAAAATCTCAATTTCCTGTAAATCTTAACAAAACAAGGTTATCCAACACCAGATTTGACGACCAAATGAACTGTGCTGTACCAAATTGTGTAGTAAAATTTGAATAAGCAGGCTTTACTCCAACTGTTGCTGCAGTATAAACCGTTGCGGGTTGCCAACTACTGAAATCAAACCCATTTTCATACCACGTAGCGGGTACAGCCCAATGCAAAGCATAAGAACTAGCTGCGCTTGTGGGCGTTGTACAAGAAGTAGAAATCCTTGCTGTGCCTGTTTCTACCACACAATTAGGGCTAACGAGTGGCGCAATATAATAAGTTTGCGCTTTCCAAGCAGAACTTGTATTTGTGCCATCACTAAAAGCAGCCACAAAACCGCCATCTCCTGCGTGAAATGCGTCAGTTCCGCTAAGTTCGCTACCAATTCCTAAATTTTCTTCCCAATCAACCAATTTTATAGCATATTTAAGTGGGCGTTTTGCCTTAAATTTCACATAACTAGCATTAAAAGGTGTATAAGTGGCGGCATCTACTCCAACAAGTTTGCCATTTACATACAATTCATAATAATTATCACCATAAATATAACCAGTAATAATTTCACCATCAGCATCTATAATTGTAGTAGGAATACTTGTCAAATCAACCTGCGAAATAGAAGTTGGCGTTTTGCTATTACATTCATTGTAGAGGTCAGGGAGTTTTGCAGCTGTTGCAAAGATGTTTTCAGCAGGAACAGTCCATATTTTGTTGTCTGTGGACGTAATTGTACCTACTGCGGTTGTGCGCCCACCTGTACAAGTAAACAAATTACTAACGGTAGTTGTCGCCAAACCCTTACTCACAGAGCCAGTACCTGTATAAGTGTCTGTCGTAGTTGTAGCTACTACATCAGAAGATTTTTTGCACGCAATTACTACACAAATAATTGCCAAAAAAGATGCTATAAATGTTTTTTTCATTGATTTGGTTGATTATAAAAGTGATATTTTTTGCCAGCCGTTGTTTGTGTCTTCACAAATAATGGCATGAAAGTTTTAAATTCGTACCTCCAACCTCTTATTTCGTACTTTTCCCTAAGGTGTTACACTATTAAATGTTAAAGTTGCTCTATCTAAAATAGTAACTGTTGATAAAGCACTTGTAAGCACTTGATTGGTTACCGTTAATGAGCTTTGAGTAGGCAAACTTGATGGCGTAGCTGAAAGCGCATAGATTGTAACAATGTATTGATGCGTTCCAGAGCCAGCAGAACAAGGTGAACTATAAGAAATATTCCTCAAATCTTTATTAGGACCCATAAACCAAGGACCATCATCAGCTTTTCCATAGGCAATACTACTCACAGACTTATCAATGCCCCAAAGTTCTAAATAAGAGTTAAAAACAGTCAAATCACTTGGATTTGGATAACTTATCATTGTCATTGCATAGGCAACAGTAGCAGCAGGCGCACCAGTCCACGCAAAGGGCATAGAATTTTCAACGCCATTTACTTTTGCCTCACACTTAAAAGCATCAAGAAGTAAGTCATTTACTACTGCCGTACTTGTTAGTTTGAAACTAGAAGTAGTTGTCGTTGTTGGTGTAACAGTTGTATCACTTTTTTTGCAAGACAAACAAGTAAGACAAAAAAACATTATTGTTATGTAGCTTTTCATTTTTTTTAGTTCTAATTGATATACAAATATTTGGTATAAAATGAGGTGTGTTACATTTAATCTATTAAACATAACACACTTCAAAATAGCTTAACGCTGATAATTAGCTGTTGTTATTACGCCTGTTGTACTTGTAAACTTAAAAGTATAAGCATTGCTAGTTGTCCAACTATAATCAATATAGGCAGTTCCTGTTCCTACTGTGTAAGTAAGTTTATAAGCGTTTGTTCCTGTAGAAGCGAAAGCCGTAATAGCAGCACCTGTTAATGGATTTGTTGCAGGTCTTAGGGGTGTAGGAAAAGCTTGTGGCAAAATTTGGTTTTCAGGAGCAGGTGTTGCTGGGTCAGATGTTACAACACCTTTCATAGCACCAATTACATACGGATAATCCGTAGTTCCGTGATAATGATATACGCCACCATTATATACGTGTCCGTGAGAAGTATCAAGCGTTTGCATTGCAACACCATCAGGTTCTTTTGTACCATAAACCGCAAACCCATCTAACGCCATAGCAATAGGCGCAAGCAAATTAGTAGTAGAAAGGTGCAAAGGCGCAGCGTGATAATGATAATCATCAGCTTTTCCACAATGTCCGCCCCAGTTATCAAGCTCTCCAATTAGATAAGAATCCGCTCCTCTGTTGTTCAAAGCGTTAAAAATAGGAATACCATTGGCAGCAACGGCAACCGCACCTTTCATAAAATTAGTTGTTGTGCTAAGTGGCGTGTCCGCATATACAGGTTGTAAAGGAATAGACCAACTATTCGTAGTACCAGTATAGGCTTGTGGCGTAGGAACTTGTTGTTGCCAGTTGGTGATGCCCACCATCATATTATGCGCAGGAATACCAGTAGAGGCAATATAAAAATATGTGTCGTCATATCTTGTAGAGATAGCAGGCTTAAAACCTCCATAAACAGTTTCCATAAAAGCGGTTGTCGTTTTAGGAATGGTAGTTGTAGTGGTTGGTGTAACTGAACTAGAACTTGATTTACAGGCATAAACAGAGAAAATTGTCGTTATAATAAGTGCAATAACTGCAGTTTTCTGATAAATAGCTTGTTTAAACAAATTTGTTTTTGCACATACCACGAGCAAAGAGATAGCAAGCAAGGCAATAGCTCCAAAAGCATACAAATAATTGAGATTATTTGTAGAATTTGTTATAACAGTTGCAGGTAAAGCATTGCTAGTTTGGGTTGCAATATTATCAGTTACTGAATTTGTGGCGAATTCTTTGTTCATTTTTTCAAATTTCCTTACTTTTGTGTAAGCAATTTGTTGGTCAGCGTAGATAAGGTCAGATGTAATGATTTTGGTCATTTTTCCGCTTACTTCTTCAATGACAATAAAGCCATTTTTTCCCATAGAAAAGCTCCCTTTGAGTGTTTGCCCGTTGGTGAGTGTCCAAATTTTGAGAGTGGACTCTTCTCCGTCGTGATGATGTCCGCCTGGGTGAGCGTTGGTAGTTGTCGTAATAGACAAAAGCAAGCAAATCAGTAAAATACTGACGTTTGCTTTGATGTTCTGGGCTAATTTTGTGTAGCGCATAATTAAAAAAGATTTTATTGTTGATTACTAATTTTATATGTTATTAGTAAGACGCTGCTTTTTTAGAATGCTTGCACGAGGAATGAAATATTTTTATTTGGGAAAAGAATTGGTGATTGTTTGTGATTTAATAGATTTAGATAACGAGATTGATAATTTATAAATTTTTACGTAGGCGTTTGATTTATCAAAACGCTGTTTTGGGACAAAACATCACTTGATAAATTAAGTGGCTACGAAATTCAGAATACAAATTATCAATATCTTTATATAATTGTTGCTCTGATGCTATTATTTACTGTTTTTCACTAATTAATTTATTCTATACTTCACTCCGTCCATCTTATCAAAGGCTTCTAGCAAGCCATTATCAATAGCAACAGTGTATTTTTTAGAAAAAGTATTGATAAAAGTATTTTGTTGTCTGTCCCAAAGTTGCATTTTTAGGTTTGCTTTGCCTTTATTATGTTGCAAAAGCACTTCAATATCTGTAATTAGACGTTCTGTAAGCATATCCATATCCACAATTAGCTGAATATTTTTAATCATTTTGTCCCTAATTTCGCTTAACGGCTGAATTTGAAGGATTTTAGGCTCAAATTGGTCATCAGAATTATACCTAAGCATCACACTTGCCCTAATAAACAAAAACTCTCCCAACTTCACAAACCCAATAAACTTGGCATAATCACTTCCAAACAACGCAAACTGTGCGCTACTATCATAATCATCAACCTTAAACAACACAAAAGGGTTGCCATTTTTTGCAGTGCGTTGTTGTACCTCGCTCACTATTCCGCCTAAAAAAACTTCTTTATTTTTGTAGTCTTCAAGTGCCGACATCTTGCAAGTAACAAAATTTTGCATCTCAATGCGGTACTGGTCAAGCGGATGCCCTGTAATGTAAAAACCTACGACTTCTTTTTCCTTATTGAGGGTTTCCATATTCGTCCACGCTACATAAGTTGGGAGCTTTGGGTGCGCAATAAGCACGTTATTATCTCCTCCACCGCCAAAAAGAGAATGTTGGGCGTTGTTTTTTTCTGCTTGCATAGCTTGCCCATAACGGATTATTTTCTCAATATAACTGCTTCCGTTCTCTTCTGCAAAATATTGTTCCCTTTTTACGTCTTCAAAGCTGTCAAAACTGCCTGCTTGCGCCAAACTTGCTAATGTGTTCTTGTTCACAGTAGATAAATTGACCCTTTCTACAAACTCATAAATGCTTTTAAACATTCCGTTTTTGTCCCTTTCTGCAATGATTGCGCCCGCAGGAGCCTCTCCTGAGCCTTTTATAGCTCCTAAACCAAAACGTATCTTTCCATCTTTGTTCACATCAAACTTTTCGTAGCTTTCATTCACATCAGGACCCAAAACAGCTATATTTTGCGCCTTACATTCAGCTAAAAATATCATAATTTTCTCAATTTTACCCATACTATGTGTAAGTACCGCCGACATATATTCAGCAGGAAAGTTTGCTTTCAGATACGCCGTTTGGTAAGCAACAACAGAGTACGCCGCAGAATGAGAACGGTTAAAACCATACTCTGCAAAACGCTCCATTACATCAAATATCTCGTCTGCTTTCTTTTTATCAATATCATTGACACGCTTTGCACCCTCCACAAACTTAACACGCTCTTTTGCCATTTGGTCTTTGTCCTTCTTACCCATTGCACGCCTAAGCAGGTCAGCTCCACCCAAGCTATAACCTGCAATTATTTGCGCTGTTTGCATAATTTGCTCCTGATAAACCATAATTCCAAAGGTCGGAGCTAATAAATTTTCCAACAAAGGATGCGGATATTCCGTTTTTTCTTTTCCGTGTTTCCTATCAATGTAAGTAGGGATAAAATCCATAGGACCTGGACGGTACAAGGCATTCATTGCAATCAAATCTTCTATATTTGTGGGTTTAAGTTGTTTGAGATACATTTGCATACCTTCAGACTCAAACTGAAACGTACCAACAGTGTCCCCTTTTTGGTAAAGTTCGTAGGTTTTAGGGTCATTTTCTGGGATATTATCAACGTCAATATCAATATTTTTGTTCTTTTTGATAAGTTTAACGGCATCAGCAATGATTGTAAGGGTTTTTAATCCCAAAAAGTCCATTTTGAGCATTCCTGCATACTCAACAACCTTGCCATCAAACTGCGTTACAAGCAAATTAGAATCTGTTGAGGTGCAAACAGGAATATAATTAGTGATGTCGTCTGGTGCAATAATGATGCCTGCAGCGTGTACGCCCCTATGACGTACCGAACCTTCTAAAATAAGTGCCTCACGCAGCACGGTAGCCCGCAAATCCGTGCCTTTTAGAATATCTTTTATCTCTTCTTTCTCATATTCGTTCTTTAATTGCGTTCCGGGCTTGTCCGAAATAAGTTTTGTGAGCTTAGTAGTTTCATCAAGCGGTAGTTCTAGTACTCTTCCCACGTCTTTAATGGCAGATTTTGCCGCCATAGTGCCATACGTGATGATTTGCGCAACTTGATTTCTAGTATATTTCTCAACAACATAATCAATAACACGTTGTCTGCCCACATCATCAAAATCAGTATCAATATCAGGCATAGAAACCCTCTCTGGATTAAGGAAACGCTCAAAAAGCAGGTTATATTTGATTGGGTCAATGTTTGTGATGCCAATACAATACGCTACGGCACTTCCTGCGGCACTTCCACGCCCAGGACCTACGGCAACGCCCATATTACGAGAGGCATTGATGAAATCTTGCACAATCAAAAAGTAGCCTTCAAAGCCCATTTTGCCCATTACGGAGAGTTCAAAGTTTAATCTTTCCTCTACTTCTGGCGTAACGTCTTTGTATTTTTTCTTTGCACCTTCAAAAGTAAGGTATTTTAGGAAATCAAATTGTGTATCAAAACCCGCAGGCAAAGGAAAATTAGGCATCAAAACGTCCCTTTTGAGGTTTATTTTCTCTATTTTGTCGTAAATTTCGTTTGTATTATCAATAGAAAATAGCACATCTTTAAAAAGCGTGTTCATTTCTTGTTGTGTTTTGAAGTAAAATTCATTGTTTGGGAACGCAAAACGCCCTTTTATACTTTCTTCATAATTTACTTTGGGTGCTGACTGTTTTGTGCCTGTATTAAGGCAAAGCAAGATGTCGTGAGCATTTGAGTCCGTTTCTTCTACGTAATGAGAGTCGTTTGTGGCAATAACTTTGATGTTATATTTCTGTGCAAAACGCATCAACGTCTGATTTACGTCTTCTTGCGACATTCCATTGTCATTGATATTGAGTAAGTTATGCCTTTGGATTTCAATATAAAAATCTTCACCAAAAACATCAAGCCACCATTTTAGGAGTTCTTCTGCTTTTTCTTCACCTTCGTACATAATAGCCTGCGGAATTTCTGCCCCAATGCAACAGGAAGTGGCAATCAGTCCTTTGTGATGCTTTAAAATAAGTTCTTTGTCAATACGAGGGAATTTTGACCACAAACCATCAATAAAACCCAAAGAACACAGTTTTGAGAGGTTTTGGTAACCTTCAATATTTTTGGCAAGAAGTAGCTGATGATAGCGTTTGTCTTTTTCACCTTTTTTGAAAGTCTTATGAAAACGGTCTTTGACAACGTAAAACTCACAGCCCACAATAGGCTTAATGCCTTGATTATTAGCTTCTGCCACAAAGGCAAACGCTCCAAACATATTTCCGTGGTCTGTGAGGGCAACGGCTTTCATACCATCTTTTTTAGCTTTTGACATAATGCCTTTGATGCTTGCGGCACCGTCTAGCAGAGAAAATTGTGTGTGGCAATGTAGGTGTGTGAAAGGAATCATTTTTTTGAGGTGTGATTTTTGTTTGTAGTTGTTATTTGCGAGTTTCCGTAGGTACGACCTACTGGCAGTTGTCTGCTATGAATATTTAACCCTTTCAGGGCTTTATTTGTCGTTTTTTGTTTTTTTGTATTAGAAATCCTGAAAGGATTTAACAATAATAGCCGTAAGCCGTACTTACGGAAACGTGGTAATAATATATTAAAAATACAATTATAAATATTGTTATTTAGATTTATTTGGGCGGATTGTCTGTATATTTAACTGCCATTCCGCTCAAATTATAGCCATAAACATCTTTTTTGGCATAAAATTGATAACTTACATCAACAATAGCATCTGCGCCCATAGTTTTTGCTTTGCGGGTAAGTTGAAATAACAAATATTCTTTTTGGTCATAAGAATAGCCTTTTGGAAGTTTTCCATACTTTTTTTGCAATTCTTTTGAAAGATTTGCATTTTCTTTATTGGGTTGTTCGTCATAAATGAAGACGTTTTCCATAGTTTTATAAGGACGCAAAGCCTGCGTTTCGTCAGCAAAAAAAACTTCTACTTGATAAAGTGATTTTTGTTTGGGTGATAGTGAAATAGCACAAGCATTTAGCAAAAAAACAATAAAAAAACAACTAAAAAACTTCATTTTGAGATTGGGTAAGTAGTGAAATAGTATAATTATTCCTGCAATTTACAACAAAAAAGCGTATTAAAAAATACACTTTTTCATAAATTCCAGTTGTTATTGTTTTAACCTTTTGCTACCATACACATTTTTTATTATTGGTTTGACCATAATCCGTTTTAGAAAAACAAATCAATAAATAAAATCATAAGAAATTTGTTTTTAAGATATTTAATGGTAGTTTGCTAAATATTTATCAAATTTATTTTAAAATCTTCTATCTGAAAATTTTCTAAACTTATTTCTCATTATGAAAATACTAAGCGTACAAGCACTACGAGGACCCAATATTTGGAGCGTAAACCGCAAAAAACTCATTCAAATGCGCCTAGATTTAGGTGAATATGAACAAAAACCCACCAATAAAATTAAAGGTTTTGACAAAAGATTAGAAAAGCTTTTTCCTTCAATGTACGAACACAGATGCTCTGAAGGTGTTGCAGGTGGCTTTTTTATGAGAGTTACCAACGGAACTTGGCTAGGACACGTCATTGAGCATATTGCACTAGAAACACAAAGCCTTGCAGGTATGGAAACAGGCTTTGGACGCACTCGTGAAACAAAAACACCAGGAATTTATAATGTCGTATTTTCTTATGTAGAAGAAAAAGTAGGGCTTTTTGCTGCGGAATCTGCTGTAAATATTGCGCTCGCACTTGCCAAAGGAGACAAATACGACCTTGATGCCGACATTCAAAAAATGAGGGAAATAAGGGAAGAAGTGCGTCTAGGACCTAGTACAGGCTCTATTGTAGAAGAAGCCGTTGCTCGTGATATTCCTTGGATAAGACTTGGCTCAAATTCTCTTATTCAACTTGGCTATGGCATCAACCAGATGCGCTTTCAAGCCACAATTACCTGCAAAACTAGCAACATAGCCGTTGATATTGCAGGAAATAAAGAAGAAACTAAACGCCATCTGGCTAATAACTCTATTCCTGTGGCAGGTGGTGGTATTGCCGTTGATGAAGAGGATTTAATTACTATTATCAATAAAATTGGCTATCCAATTGTTATCAAACCTCTTGATGGAAATCACGGAAAAGGTGCTTCTATCAACGTGAAAACGTGGGAAGTGGCACTTGCGGGGCTTGCCCACGCAAAAGCATACTCTCGTAGGGTGATTGTGGAGAAATTTATTACTGGACACGACTTTCGTGTGCTTGTCATTGATAATAAGGTCATTGCTGCTGCTCAACGTGTGCCTGCTCACGTAAAAGGAAATGGCAAAAATACCATTCAGCAACTCATAGACAAAGAAAATGAAGACCCAAGACGTGGCTATGGTCACGAAAATGTCCTCACAGAGATTACAGTAGATAGAGATACGCTTGATTTGCTAGAAAAGATGAACTACACACTTGCTAGCATTCCTAAGAAAAATGAAATTGTTTACCTCAAATCAACGGCAAATCTAAGCACAGGAGGCACTTCTATTGACGTTACGGATATGATGCACCCAGAAAATGTGTTTTTGTCTGAACGCATTGCACGTGTGATTGGGCTTGATGTTTGCGGCATTGATATTATGGCTCCCAATCTTACAGAACCACTAAAAGAGAGTGGGGGAGTGGTTTTGGAAGTAAATGCTGCACCGGGTTTTAGAATGCACCTTGCGCCTGCGGAAGGCTTACCTAGAAATGTGGCTGCACCCGTAATTGATATGCTTTTCCCACTCGGAAAACCATCAAGAATACCCATTATAGCCGTTACAGGCACAAATGGAAAGACAACTACCACAAGGCTGATAGCGCATATTATCAAAAATATGGGTTATAGAGTTGGTTTTACGACTTCTGACGGTATTTATGTACAAAATCATCTTTTAGAAAAAGGTGATACCACAGGACCTTATAGCACAGAATTTGTTTTGAAAGACCCTACGGTAGAGTTTGCCGTTTTAGAATGTGCCAGAGGAGGCATTTTGAGGGCAGGTCTAGGCTTTAGTAGATGTGATATTGGTATTATTACGAACTTGCAGGGCGACCATTTAGGCATCAGCGACATAGAAACTTTAGAAGATTTGGCACGTGTGAAAGGTGTTGTGGTGAAATCTGTTAAAAAAGATGGCTGGGCTATCTTAAATGCAGAAGATGTAAATTGTGTCAAAATTGCACAAGAATTGGATTGTAAAGTGGCTTATTTTAGCTTAGATGAAGAAAATACTACTATTAAAAAGCATTGCAAAGCAGGTGGAACAGCTGCTATCTATGAAAATGGCTTTATCACTATCAAAAAAGGCGACTGGAAAATGCGTGTGGAGCGTGCCTCTCACGTGCCTCTCACAATAGGAGGGAAGGCTAAATTTATGATTGCTAATGTGCTTGCAGCAACACTTGCAGGCTATTTATATGGCTTCAAAACAGAAGATATAAAACTTTCTTTGGAAACTTTTATTCCTTCTGCTGCGCAAACGCCAGGACGTATGAACATTTTTAATTTTAGAGAATTTAAGGTAATGATTGATTTTGCGCACAATCAGGCGGGATATTCTGGAATTTCGGATTTCTTGTCAAATATTGATTCTCCGCACAAAATAGGCATTATTGCAGGTGTGGGCGACAGACGTGACCAAGACATTAGAGAATGTGCCACTATTGCCGCACAAATGTTTGACCATATCATTATTAGGCGTGAAAGGCATTTGAGAGGCAGAACTGAAGAGGAAATTACCGCACTTCTGTTGGAGGGTATCAAACTTTCAAAACGCAAAGTAACCTATGAGATGGTATCAAAAGAGGTAGATGCTATCAAACATGCCATTAGTCTTGCTAAAAAAGGCACTTTTATTACGGCTTTGAGTGATGTTATTAGTAATGCTATTGAAGTAGTGCAGGAGTATTTGGATAAAGAAAATGAAGCATAGTTTTTTTAGTGTTAAGTGTGTAGTGTTGAGTGAGGAGTGATATTGCATTAAGTCCCAGTGGGACAGCATATTTATAGAAAACTGGGCGGTATATTTATAGAAAAATCCGCCAATATAATTATATTTTTATAAATATGCCCTTCCTCTGGAACTAATACGAATCTCTGATAAAATATTAGAGATTTTGTTATGTGATTATCAGCTATTTAGCATTAAATAAATATCAAAACCACCCCCAGCCCCTCCTTTTTAAGGAGGGGCTAAGTGTGGTTAAAAATAATATATTATGTAAGTTATTCATAATCAAGCTATAAAAACTCTAATAATAAAAAGCGTTCAAAATATCATTTTGAACGCTTTTTTATTGAAATAAAAAATAAGTATCAACCTAAATTTTCAAGTCCGCTACCCCAAATTTAGCTCCTTTCTTTACAACCGCTGATGTAGTACCATCAATAAGCATTATTTCGTCAAATTCTGTAGGTACAATCACTTTCCCAGCGGCATTGATAACACCTTTTTTATTTTTAAGTGTAACCACAAAATAACTATCCACACCTTCTTGTATGTCATCATAAACACCCAAATTAACAGCAAAACCACCAGTAGGCTTAATAAGCCCTTTTTTATCTGCTTTTGTAACGATAGCTAAACCGCTTTTCTTTCCAAAACTACCAAAAGTTTCGTATTGTGGAGCTGCTGTATATTCTCCTTTTGTTGCCATAATACCAAATTTACCGCCTGTATTAACCACAGACGCATTTTTTAGGAATGGAGGAGGCGTTTGAGGAGATTCTATTTTGCAAGGCATAACAAGTTTTCCTGTTGCATCAATAATTCCCCATTTGCCACCTTTTTGTACCCACGCAACACCCTCACTAAACTCACGCACATCATCATACGTACCAACCGCCACAATAATACCTAATTCTTTGTTCAAAACGCCTTTTTTGCCGCCTTTGGTGACAATAGTTGTGCCATCTGCTTGTGGACTAACTACATCAAAAAGTGGCTCTAAAATTACTTTTCCGAGTGTGTCTGTGACACCAAATTTAGTGCCTTTCTGCACATAATAACGGTCTTTTGAGTGATACGCATATTGAAAAGGAAGTTTAAAACGTACTTTTTGAAGAAAGGCGGCATCAAAGAAACCTATCAAACCTTTTTTAGAAACGGCAATAAGTGGTTCTGTGAAGGCATTATTTTGAATCCAGTCAAATTCTGGCTCTAAAACGACTGTACCTCCGCTTGTGCTTACAACGCCTGCTTTGCCATTTATTTTGGTAATAATAAAATTTCTGCTCCAATTAGCGGCTTTCATTGTTTCTGCATTGGTGTAAATGCTGCCATCAAAATCTTTGTCAAACTCTCTATAAACCACTTTTGCCTGTGAATTGAGGTAATAAGCGGTATCCATTTTTTTCATTTTGATAATACCTTCTTTATACATTGGTGTATTTTTCAAAACGTCATATTCTGGTTTTAGGATAAGTTGAGCATTTTTATTCATAAAACCAACTTTGGTATCTCGCACAAAAACCATAATATTTTTGTCAGCAAAACCCAAAAGGTCTTCTCTTTTTGTGCCTTTCAAGATAATAGGACGACTACGCCCATCAATAAAACCAAAAACATCTTTATCTTTGAAAGAACAAACTTTGTCTTTTTCGTTTCCTATCATTTCTAGTGCATCATATTTTGCCTCCAAAATCTCCTCATCTTTTGCATTTAAGATACCAAACTTATCTTTTTTCTGAAAAATATAGTTGGGCGTACCCATAATAGGCGCAATGGATTTGTGTGAAGGCTCAATTTTATAAACTGTTTTTTGTGCATTTGCTTCAAAATTAGCCAAAAAAAGTGGTGAAACCAGCAAGGCTAAAAGTATTTTTTTTGATGCGTTTATTGTATTTTTCATTTATTAAGTTATTTAATGAATTGTTTTTTGAGATTTAAGTCTAGTAAATACCGTGCAAATTCATTGCCAAAATTGCAGCTTTTTTAGGATATTTCAAAGAAATTTTTAGAATTTTGATTAGAATTTATATTTTATAAAAATAATTGTTTAATAATTTCTATGGTCTGACACACAAAAATACCTGCGGTTTCCGTACGCAAACGGCTTTCACCCAAAGAAACAGGCAGATAGTTTTTCTGTTTGGCTTGTTCTATTTCTTGTGGAGAAAAGTCGCCTTCTGCACCAATAAGCATACAAAAACTAGCATTTGAACTAGCATTTGAGGTGTTATTTTGTTGATTATTTTCAAAATATTGATAAACTTCTTTTGAAAAAAGTTTGCGTTCTGCAGCTTCCAAATGTGCTATAAACAACTGATTTCCAGCATTTTGACGTAATAAAAATTTGTCAAAATCTATCATTTCATTTATTTTTGGCAAAAAAGTTTTCAAAGATTGCTTCATTGCTTGTATTGCTACTTTTTCTAATCTTTCTAATTTGATATTTTTGCGTTCAGAGTAACGACAATTCAGAAAAGAAACCTCATCAATTCCTATTTCAACACATTTTTCTAGCATAAACTCAATTCTATCTATGTTTTTTGTGGGCGCAATAGCAAGATGTATGTATGTGTTACTTCTTTTGTCGTTTTTTTTCTCTGAAAAAATATTTAGAAGGCATTTTTTTCCTTCTAAGATAAGTTTTGCCTCATAAAAACCGCCTTTTCCATCAATTAACTGTACTTTATCACCATTTTTGAGGCGTAAAACTCGTAATGCGTGTACACTTTCTTCTGTTGGAAGTTCTTGATTATGAGCAATATTGGGAGTGTAGAATAACATAAAAACAATTTGTCAAGATTATGATTGTGCAGGTGATGTTTTTGACCCAATTAAGAGAAAAAAATATCCAAAAAAAGTTTGGCACGACATTTGAAATACAAGAATCAGTTTTAGTAAAGTTTAAAGATAAGATAGGAAAAGCCACTCTTTTTAAGGGTGGCTTTTTTGTTTATCAAATAACTGACTGAAAACCGTAATTCGTAATTGAAAATTCGTAATTGAACTTAAATATATTTGTAACCAAACATTTTAGTAATTTTAGATTTTTTCATTTTTTCTGCTTTTATCTTCATTCTGATGTCTTTTGTTGGTCTGTTTGCGCTGTCGCCTGATTCATCAGCAATTTTATCAACCACCTCAATACCTTTTAAAACTTCTCCATAAACCGTATAATTTTGGTCTAAAAATGGCGTTCCTCCAACTGTTTTGTAGGTTTCACGCTGTGCTGATGTGTATTTAAAATTTCCTCTAGTTTCTATTTGGTCAAGCATTTTATCATCAACTTTTTTGCCCTGCACAATATAAAACTGACAACTACTAGATGCTTTTGCAGGGTTGCCATCTCTTGCAGCCGCAATCACTCCTTTTTTATGGAAAAGCGTTGCATCAAATTCAGCATCAACCATATATCCGCCATCACCATTGCCCAAAGCTGCTCCTGCTACTGCGGTACGAGAATTTGGGTCACCGCCTTGTATCATAAAATCTTTGATAACTCTGTGAAAAAGCAAGTCATCATAAAATTTTTCTTGTGTCAATTTCAAAAAATTGGCTTTGTGTTTGGGCGTTTTGTCATACAAAATAAAAGAAATATCTCCGTATTGTGTCGTCAATGTAAATAAAAAATCTGTTTTAGATGGTTTTGCTTTTTTTATTTTTGGTGTTTTGCTTACTTTTGTTGCAGGAGTTGATGCTTTTTCTTGTGCAAAAACGCTCACAGAAAACATCATTAGTAAAAAAAATAATATTCTTTTTATTGATTTTAAATTCATTTTTAGGTTTTTTTAGAGAAATTAATAAGAAATTTCAGAAGCAATCTGGAAAATAATGGTAAGTTTGCTTGCTATAGGCAAAATTGCTAAAAATAGTTGGATATTCCAATAAAAAAATGAAAAACTAAGCAAAACCTAAAAAATAAATGAACATACTAAATATTTATAAAAATATTTCTTTTACACTCAACGAGCTAGTAGAAGAAGTTGCGGAATTTATTGCTACACAAAATGCACAATTTGAGCGAAAAAATATTGAACACAAAGGTTTCAACGACCTTGTTTCATTTGTGGACAAAGAAGCAGAAAACCGCTTGATAATACGTTTAAAAGAGATTTTTCCAGAAGCAGGCTTTATAACGGAAGAAGACAAAGATAATCATCTCAAAACAGAGAAAAAGTACCATTGGGTCATTGACCCACTTGATGGCACAACTAATTTTGTGCATCAATTACCCATTTTTTCTATTAGTGTGGCACTTTTGGAGCATAATACACCTGTAGTTGGTGTGGTGTATGAAGTGAATAGAAAAGAATGTTTTTCTGCGTGGACAGGTGGTGGAGCGTATCTCAATGGTAAACGTATTTCAGTTTCTCCTTCAAAACTTTTATCAGAAAGTTTGCTCGCAACAGGTTTTCCTTATTATGATTTTGAGAAAATGCCACAATATTTGGAAATTCTAAAGGATTTTATGCAAAAAACTCACGGACTTAGGCGACTTGGCTCTGCGGCTGTTGATTTGGCTTATGTGGCTTGTGGGCGTTTTGAAGGCTTTTTTGAATATAATCTCAATGCTTGGGACGTGGCAGCAGGCGTGCTACTTGTGCAGGAAGCAGGCGGAAAAACTTCTACTTTTTCAGGTGAAGGTGATTGTATTTTTGGAAGAGAAATCATTGCTGCAGGGGAGATTTTTGAGCAAATGCAAAGAGTAATCAGCGCAAAATGGCTGGTATAAGTACGAGGTGAGAAGTACGAGGTACGAATATAAAACGCTAATTATTAAATTATTTAATTTCTGTTTTCAAGGTTCTCACCAATAAAAAAATCCTCTAAAAAATTATTTTTTTTAGAGGATTTTTTATTTTGCAACGTCTTGACGACCAAAATTTTACTTTCGTACCTCGTACTTTATATTTCGTACTTCTTCCCTAGCGGTTAGCAACATCAACGTAATCACGTTTGGTTGCGCCCGTGTATATCTGGCGTGGACGACCAATAGGCTCATTATTTTCACGCATTTCTTTCCATTGTGCTATCCAACCTGGCAAACGACCTATGGCAAACATCACCGTAAACATATTTGTAGGAATATTCAGGGCTTTGTAGATAATCCCAGAATAAAAATCCACGTTTGGATACAATTTTCTATCCACAAAATAAGAATCATTTAGTGCTGCTTGCTCCAATTCTCTTGCAATATCAAGCAAAGGGTCTTTTACGCCAAGTGCGTCAAGAACATTGTCCGCAGCCACTTTAATGATTTTTGCACGTGGGTCAAAATTCTTATAAACCCTATGTCCAAAGCCCATAAGTCTTGCACCACTATTTTTGTCTTTTGCTTTTTCTATGAAAGATTTAGCATTTCCGCCTGCCGCTTGGATATCTTCCAACATTTCTATTACTTCTTGGTTTGCACCACCGTGAAGAGGTCCCCAAAGTGCATCAATACCAGCAGAAATAGACGAATATAAACTTGCTTGGGATGACCCTACAAGCCTTACCGTAGAAGCAGAGCAGTTTTGTTCGTGGTCTGCGTGCAAAATAAGCAATTTGTCTAGTGCATCAGCTACTGCAGGATTTGGCTCATAATCTTCCACAGGCAACGCAAACATCATATGCATAAAATTCTCACAATAGGGAAGTTTATTTTTAGGATAATTTACTGGGTGTCCTTGTGAATTTTTGTAAGACCAAGCCGCAATGGTTGGCAATTTTGCCAGCAAACGAACAATACTCAAATCAAGTAATGCTTTGTCTGTTTTTGGGTTGATAGGTTTTGGATAAAATGCTGAAAGTGAGCAAACAAGAGATGAAAGTACGCCCATTGGGTGCGCATTAACGGGGAAACCATCAAAAATTTTGCGCATATCTTCATTAACAAGTGTATGCGTTTTGATTTCAGAGGTAAAATGTGCCAGTTGCTGTGCAGTAGGTAACTCACTATAAATCAGTAAGTAAGCCACTTCTAAAAAAGTTGATTTTGCAGCTAATTGCTCTATTGGATAGCCACGATAGTGTAAAATGCCTTCTTCACCATCTAAAAAAGTAACGGCACTTTTGGTAGCACCTGTATTTTTGTAACCGCTATCTAGCGTAACGTAGCCAGTTTCGTCACGAAGTTTGCCAATATCAATGGCTTTTTCGTTTTCAGTACCTACAATAACAGGGTATTTGTAAGATTTACCCTCTAAAATGATTTCTGCAAATTCAGACATAAAAATTGTGAGTTGTGAGTTATGAATTGTGAATTGTAAATGAATACAAAGTATTGATGATCAATTATTTAATTCGTAATTTGTAATTGATAATGTGTAATAGAAATAAATTTTTGCTTAAAATTAAGAGAAAATTTAAGATAAAAAAAACTTTATCAAATATTAACTGCTTTTTGTTGAAAATGTTATCTTATTATCAGTATTAAGCAATAAAGAATTTTTGAAAACCAAAACGAAATTTTACCGACAAAATTTCCGTTTTTTTTGTTTCTAAGACTTTTTTGTAGGTAAAATCAAAAAAAATAGTAAATTTGATAAATTAAAACCAAAAAAATAGTATGAAAGCTATCACCGTTTATTGTGAAGATGAGGATTATGATATGCTCATAGAAATCCTAAAAACCATCAGACTTATCAAAAGAATTGAAGGAAGTGATGGAAAAGTCGTGTATGACGAAGAAGAAAATCAAAAAATAAAACCCTAATAAAAACCACCAAAATACTATGAAACCTATCACTTTATATGGCTCTGACAAAGACCAAACGCAATTAGTACAAGTTTTGGAAAACCTCAAATCTGTCAAAGATATAGAAGATGACGAAGAAATAGACGAGGGCGACACTCGTGAGGAAATTATTGCTAATTTGAAAGAAGCATTTGCAGACTTAAAACTTTTTAAGCAAGGAAAACTGGAAACACTTTCTTTGGAAGAACTTTTAAAAGAATTAAAATATGATCAAAAACTTTCTGAAAAATACGCAGGAAAACTACCTGATGATGTAGCCAATGAACTCAGAAATCATATAAAACAAAGCTGGAAATAAATAAATCCAAAAGCAATAAAAATCAAATAAATTGCATTCTATTTGAAAAATAAAAATAATTTATTTACTTTTGACATCAAAGTACGCAGTTGTATGTATAGAAACATTAGGAATAATTTTCAACACTTCAAAATTTTAAAAAAATATTAAATATGAGTATAGACGTAGTTACTAATTTCAATAGAAAATCTGACAACAAATGGGCTGTAAAAGGGCTTCCTAAAATCAATAAAACACTAAAAGAATGTTTAATTGATTTAGAAACATATATCAATGATACTGTTAATAATTATTTATAACAAACCGTATATTCTGAGTTAGAAGTGGCAGAATGGATTTACAAGAAAAATGTTATAGCATCACAAAAAGAGACGTATATAAAAGTAAATCTATTTGTTGCAAGGAAGTGTCTGAATAATTTGGTCAATAATATTAGATTGATGAGAGGCGGTTTGACTTTTCACAATATCAAATTGTATCAAAAACTCATTGAGGACTTTCTATACGATATAAGTAGTTTTATTGATTACTATAGACAAAAGGCTGACCCTAATTTCATTTTCCTTTCGGGAGTAAAAAATTATTTTACAAGTAGCTCTGAAACTCTTATGTTTGCTCGTGAACTTTTTTACAATTCTACTATTAAGATAAATCCCTTACCATACAAAGAAAGTCAAGGTATGGTTTCAATGATATTAAGACAAAGTATTGAAATCAAAACCAAAAGAATTTTTGGAATTTACAAAATCACTAAACTTCATGAAAATACTCCTGATTATGGATTTAAACGACTTTTTAAATTTATTGAAGCGAATAAAACGGATATTTCCTACATTCCTGTTGACTTTGAAATTTTAAAGCACATTTATAAATGGAGCTGTGGCTATATTCATAATGGCGAAATAAGTTTTTTATGGCAGACTGAAAATGCTTTAAACTACTTAAAAACATATTTTAATTCTGGTTCACATTCAAGTTCAGGGAAAACAACAAATTCAGTTTTTGGTGCATTTAAACTTTCAAATTTCAATTCATTGAAAACTAAATTAGATACATTCATTGGTGCAAAATATTCAACAGAGTATTTGCCTAATAACCAAGTAGAAGCAATAATAGTAAGTTAGATAACGACATTGATATTTTGTATTAGTTCCAGCGGAACTGTATATTTATAGAAATATCATTGTGTTTGTATTTCGCTCTAGAGGAGCGCAATATTTATAAAACTAGCCCTTGCTAGTGCCGCTCCACTGGATGGAAATACATTTTTTGACCTATTTTCTATAAAACTAGCACCTGTTAGTATCAGTCCGCTGGACTGTAATACAAACTAACAATGTCGTCATCTAAGTTTAGAGTATGTTTAGAAACTATTTTTCTTTAAAAGTGATTTAATATCATACTTATAAAGGCTAATTTTATCATAACAACGGCATTTTCTGCTTTTTTC
>JAYUKY010000011.1:0-21514 GCA_043764015.1 Raineyaceae bacterium | reverse complement strand
ATAAATAAAATTATGAAAATTTTCCTAAGTTGTTATTTTTATGAAAATTCCAAGTCATCTTTTATATATTTGCAACGGAACTTTTACAGCAACAATTTATTTAATTCCCTTTCAGGTTTATCTATTTGTACCAAAAACTTTTTATTATTATTTGAAAATAGTTTTGCCATATTATGGTTGTTTGTTTA
The DNA here is from genome assembly GCA_043764015.1 of Raineyaceae bacterium. Classification (GTDB taxonomy): domain Bacteria; phylum Bacteroidota; class Bacteroidia; order Cytophagales; family Thermonemataceae; genus JANYGM01. The sequence goes on along the minus strand of JAYUKY010000011.1, from coordinate 21,326 downwards.
TGTGGTTATCTAAAATTTGTACTATTTCAAGTCCAATTTCTCTTTGATTATCCAAATCTTGAAAATCCCATTCTTTTTCTGTTTCATAATAAGAATTAAAATCAGCAATCAATTTTTTTAATTCATCAAATTCAACATCTCGTAATTCTATTTTTTTCATTATGCTACTTGTTTGTCCTCATTATAATTGATTATTTTCCCAATAAAAATCTTATCACGCATTGTAGCAAAACCATACTGCACGTCAAAAAAATCTTTTATGGCACAATTTTTATCTTTGTCTAATTGTGCTAAAAAATCTTCATCAGTTGTATTTGCAAATGACCAATCACTTTTATTTAGTGCTTCAAATTCAATATTATTAACAAATTCAATTTTATTATTGAGAAGTTCTTTGTATTCAAAATAATTTTGTGTTTGGTTTTTATTGATTATTGTAATAGCTGTATAAGTGGAAAAACCTAAAAAAACCTTATTCGCTTTAAAGTCAATAAGTGTTTTTACCATTCTTTTACTTTTCAAATATTCTCTAAACAAGTTGTAAGAAGAGTTATGCAAATAGCTATTTGGCGTGATATATCCTAAAAAACCTTCTTTTTTAAGCATTTTAAAACCCATTTCAAAAAAAGACAAATAAATATCTGTTGTTCCTTCTGAAAAAATAAAATCTTGCTTTAAAATCTCTCTTGTGCGTATATCTAGGTTATGTATACGTATGTAGGGCGGATTTCCAGCCACAAAATCAAAAAAATCAACATAATTTTTATAAAAATCTAGTGTGTTTTGGTTGTATATTTTCCAGTTTAGACTTTCATTAATATTAAGTTTTTCTCGTACCAAATCATTTAGTTTTTGAATAGATTTTTTGTACTCTACTTCGTCAAGTTCAATACCATAAATGTAAGTTTCCAAACGCTTAATAATTTCAAGCGTTTCTATTTTAGCATTTAAGCACATATTTATATATCTTTTGACTATTTCAATCAGAAAAGCACCATCTCCGCTTGAAGGTTCTAAAATATATTTGTCCAAAATAGTTTCGTCATTATAGCCTACTAAATCTAAAATTTCAGCTATAATCCAATTAGGCGTAAAAACCTGTCCGAGTGTTTTATGTTTTGTCATTTTTTCTTAAAATATCTTCAAATTTATAAAAAATAATCATCTTTTCCAAACTCAAAAAATATTCATTAATTTGATGGCGTTACTTATGATGCACAAGGGGTAATGCGTAAAGTAGTTGCCAAATATGGTGAAAATCCTATTATTTCCAATTATACCAAAAAACACTTTCTGACTATGAAAAACGTAAAATAAAGCGTGCCACAAGTGAATAATAAAACTAAAAAAGCCTTTCCGAACTTTGGAAAGGCTTTTTGTTTATACATTAAATCTAAAGTGCATAATATCTCCATCATCAACAACATAATCTTTGCCTTGAACAGCCATTTTACCAGCTTCCTTGCAAGCGTTTTCAGTCTTATAATGGTCGTAATCTGCAATTTTAATCACTTCAGCCCGTATAAAACCACGTTCAAAATCAGAATGTATCACGCCAGCCGCTTGTGGAGCTTTCCAACCTTTGCGGATAGTCCAAGCACGTACTTCTTGCACACCAGCCGTAAAATAAGTAATCAAATCCAGCAAGCCATAAGAAGAACGTATCATTCTATCCAAACCTGACTCTTGTAAGCCATATTCTTGCAAAAACATTGTTCTCTCATCTATGTCGTCTATTTCAGAAATTTGAGCTTCTAGTGCAGCACAGATTTTTATCATCTGACCACTTTCTGCCTCTACTGCCTTACGCAACGCTATTACGTGGTTGTTGTCTTCGTGAAGATGTTTTTCATCAACATTAGCTACATACAAAACGGGCTTAATAGTAAGCAAAAACAAATCCGCTACAGCTCGTTTTTCATCTTCCGTAACTTCTACCAAAAAAGCGTTTTTTCCTTGTTCTAAGGTGCTTTTATAGCGTTTTAGGACTTCCAAATCTTCTTTTGCTTTGGTGTCGCCTGCTTTGGCGGCACGTTCTGTTTTTGATAATTTGGCATTGATAGAGTCTAAATCTTTGATTTGCAGCTCAATTTCAATGATTTCTTTGTCGCTCACAGGATTTACATCACCAGAAGAGCGCACAATATTAGGGTCTTCAAAGCAACGAATAACGTGCAAAATAGCATCTACTTCACGAATATTACCCAAAAATCCGTTTCCTCGTCCTCCGCCTGTACTTGCCCCTTTGACAAGCCCAGCAATATCTACAAATTCCACCGTTGTTGGCACAATACGGTTAGGATTAACGAGTTTAGAAAGTACCTGCAAACGTGGGTCTGGCACATCAACAATGCCAATATTAGGTTCTATAGTTGCAAATTCGTAGTTTGCAGCCACGCCTTGTATGCGTGTGAGCGCAGAAAACAGTGTAGATTTGCCCACATTGGGCAAGCCTACAATACCGCATTGTAAAGCCATTCTGGATATTTCTTAAATTATTTGGTAATTACATTTTTTGCAAATATACAGATTTTTAGGTAATTGTGAATTTTAAATTGTGAATGAATACAAAAAATCAAATTTCGTACTTCGTACCTCAAACCTCGTACTTCATTTTGCCATAAACAAAAAATCACTTCCTGGCTCATTACTACCAAAGTCGCCTGTTTGTGGTTGAGGAGTTATTTTTTCTATAAAACTAATTATTTCACTGATAGAGAGAAGTTTATCTTGCCCTCCGTAGGTGCGCAAAGCAGTCAGAAAATGACGAACAAACGGAGAATGTTCACCAGGATTGCCATCTGGGACATATTCTTTTCCGCCAGAAGTCAAATACTTTCTTGTTTTATTTTGTAGTTTCCTTCTAATAAACTCCTCTAATTCATTGCTAATACCATTTTTTGGATTTGATTTAATGAAATTATCTTTATTATCTCCACGCATACCACTGTTTGCGACAAGCGGATTAAAAGTCCCTCCAAAACAAACGTCCATCATCAGTAAAATATGTTTTGAAGGAATATTATTGATATAAGTCCTTAATACTGAATGGGATAAATAACTTGTTTTTGCTTCATCATTAAGTTTTGCATCTTGCGGAACTACGTAACCTTCCTTAAAAACCTCATCAAATTGTCCGTGTCCTGCAAAAAATATCAATAATTGGTCGTTTGGCTCATATTTTTTTTGCACGTATTCTTTTATTTTAAGTAAAATCTGGTTTTGAGTTGCATTAAATACTAAATCTGTTTGAAATTCGTAATTTTCATTGAGTTCTTTGGCTATTGTTTCCGCATCTTTGATAGGATTTACAAGATTATTCCAATATTCGTACTGATTGGTAGCAAAAATCAGCGCATAACACCTTCCCATTGACTTGCTGCGAGGTAGCGCAGCAACTGCATTTGTATCTCTATTGATGGCAAATGTAGCTTTTTGGGTATTTCCCTTAAAATCTGTAGCTTCTATAACAAAAGACTTTAGTTCTTTTTTGAGTAATAAAATTCCTTTAAAATCCCCATTTTCAGCAAGTTGTGCAGGATTTCCATTAACGAAAACTTCTTTTACACCACTTTCGTCTGTTACTTTTCCTATGATATTTATTTCATTTTCACTACTCACTACAATTCCTCCACGCATAAGTGCTTGTGCGGACACTTGCGCAGGTGTTTGCGCAGGCGTAACGCTCACAAGCGTAGGACTTACCAGCGTGATAGTAGGCGGAATGTCGTCTGTATTGGTTTGGTTGATTTTATCTACAAAAAACTGTGTTGCAGTATAATCTAAGCCTTCTTTTTTGGCAAGACTAATAGCTTTTTCACTTACTTCTAAGCAATTTAGTTGCTTTTGAAGTTTATACAAGACTTGGGCGTAAAGGTGATTATTTTCGTAATTATCAAGGAGTTGAATAGCGGTAAGTGTATAAATTTGTACCTTTTCCAACCATTCATTACTATTTATATATTCTTGTATTTGCGTTGCAATAAAATGATAATCTTTGCTTTTTTGCGCTAATTGTAGATACTGCTCAAAATTCTGTTTGCATTCTTCATTTTTCCCTAAATTATACTTAGCAATTCCAATAAAAACAAGATTTTCTTTGTTATTTTGTTCAAAAGTAAGAGCCGTTTGGAAATCTTTTAGGGCATTTTGTGCTTCTTTGATATCCAAATTCACTCGTCCTCGTGCTTGATAGGCATTGGCATTGCGTGGAAATTGTATAAGAATTGTTTGACAATCTGTCAAAGATTCATTGTACTTTTTCAAGATACGGTAAGCATTGGCACGTGCAAGCAAAGTTTCTAGGTCATCTGCCTGAAAAACAAGAACCTGACTAAAATCCTGTATGGCTTTGGTTTGGTTGCCAACTTTGGTATGTGTAAGCCCTCTATGATAATAATTATCAGCTTTTTGAGCGTTTAGAATGATACTTTTGGAAAAATCATTAAGTGCATTATTGTAGTTTTTAGTTTCAAAATAGGCTTTTCCACGCAAAAAGTGTGCTTCTTCTTGCTCATTATTGAGGCGTATTGCCTCTGAAAAATCTTCTATAGCTTTTTGATAATTGCCTATTTCTAGCTCCAAACGCCCTTTTTTGATAAGCTCCGCATATTGAGAATAACCACAAAGATTAGATAAAACCAAGAAAATGATAAATAATATTTTTTTATTAAGATAGGGCATAATAGTTTTTTTAGGCAACTTTTATATTCATTCACAACTTATAATTCATAACTTATAACAGTTTTATATTTTTATTCAAAAAAAGTTTAACTTCATTAATGATTCTTATATCTCCTGCAAAAGATTTGCCTTCTTCGTACCAAAACCCCTGCCCATTATCAATGAAAAAGCCATTTTTTTGTGGTTCTTCCTCACGAGCTTTATCTTCTATATATTCTAGTTGATATATTTTTTGCAAAGTTAGTCCAAAATGTTCCCAAGAAATAGGGATTATTTTGTGTTTTTCTTTATTCTTTTTTAGGCTTGCAATAACTTTTCTTTCCACAAAAGAAGGCTCTAATGCAAGTGTAATGCCATTTTTAGGAGCGTTTTTATCCAAATTTTTGTCTGTTTCAACGGTACGCAAACGTATAAGAAGTGGCAAACTATGTGCTGCTTTTTCGTAAATAGCTTGTACGAGTTCTTGTACAAAATATTGCCATTCTTCTAAATTTTCAGGCGTTTTTTTGTCATCATTGATTTTTAGGTACAAATCATTGAGAATTTCGTGTTGGTAAGATGTCTTTGCTAAAAAATCTTCTATTTCAGTAAGCCAAACAGTAGGTAAAACGCCTTCCCAATGATAGTCATCATTTTCACTAAAACCTTCCGCTAAAATCTCTTCATTACTAAGTCCATCTCTGAAAATATATTCAATTTCAAAGTTTACTTTGAGTTCAGTTATGTTTTTATTTTCTTTTGAATTACTTTTTGAAAGAGAAATTTTATAGACGTGTGCATACGGGGGAGGCACTTCTGGTAGCGTTTGAGAGAATATTTCTAAAAACATAATGAGGTGTGGGGGTAATTTTTTTAATACTATGCAAAAATACAAAAATTAAAGTATATATGCAAATTAGGAGCAAAAAGCAGTAAAAAATGGGAAGGTTATTTAGGTGTTTGATGTTTATAGAAAATATCAATTTAATAATCTTATGACCTAATAATCAAGGTTTTATATCTCATACTTCTTATCTCCTTCCCTTCCTTAAATGTTATTTTTGTCCAAAAGTCATTCTAGATTTTCCCTGTAAATCTAACAAAATTTCCACATTAGAAAAATTATATTTTTCTAATAAAAGTTTCATTTCATTTGGGTATTTTTCATTGATTTCAAAGTACAAAAAACCGCTTTTTTTCAGGTATTTTGTTGCTAAAAATGTTATTCTTTCATAAAAAACAAGTGGCTCTAAATCATCCACAAATAAAGCATTATGTGGCTCAAAATCTAGTACATTAGCCTGCATTAATTGTTTTTCTGCTTGTGTAACATAAGGCGGATTACTTACAATTATATCAAAAAAGCCATTACTACGAACACCTTCCAAACTGAAACTACTAAAATTATCTTCAAAATTATCTTTCAAAATATCCTGTTCAATAAATTGCACTTTTACGTTATTTTCTTTCGCATTGATTTCAGCAATTTTTAAGGCATTTTTAGAAATATCCATAGCAAAAGCATTGACGGAAATAGCGCTATTTTGCAGGTTTTTAGCCAAAGAAATAATAATACAACCGCTTCCTGTACCAATATCTAAAATATTTAAGGTATTGTTTTCAGCTTTATTTTGATATTTTTTGATGATAAAATCCACGAGTTCTTCTGTTTCTGGACGTGGAATAAGCACGTCTTTAGACACACGAAAGGTCATACCATAAAACTCGGTATGACCTAAAATATATTGAATTGGCTCATTTGAGGATATTTTTTCAAGAATTTCTATTAAAGTTCCCCAAGTTTTTTGTTCAAAACTAATACTTTTGTTAAGTGCAACATCAATTCTTTTCAAACCAAAAACTTCTTCCAAAATAAGCATTGAAATACTTTCTTTTTCTCTTTCTGTAATAGCTTGATAATCAGTAGGAAAATTCTCAAAAAAATGAAAACTACCAAATATAAAATCTTTTAGTTCACGAGCTGTTTTTGTGAGTAATACCATTAAATACTAATTTTTAGTTATTTTTCTTAAATTCAATCATTTTTACAGAGCTAACTGGCGTAATTTTTATATTATTATTTCCTTTCTCCATATAAAAATAATTTAGACTATTTGAGCCAATTAAATATATCTCTTTTACCTCATTTGAGGAGTTATAAGCTATTGACGACTCATATTTTATGTTTTTAGCAGCTATTTTTTCTGCTACTTTTCCACCACCACCTATCCCAAGTCCTAAGAAAAATGATATTAAGATATTTGCAAGCATCAAAATTAAAATACGTTGAAAATGTACTTTAATACCCTCTTCTGTTAGTTCTTCCAACGGTTTTTTAATCCCTGTAAACTTTCTAACCCACACTTTTTTATAGTTTTTTGAAAGTAGAAAAATTCCCAAGTAAAGCAGCAAAACAAAGCTAAAAAGTATCAAAATGATGAAGGGACGAGAAGCCAAATCTGCAATGGGGCTTATCAAAATGTCCATAATGCTTGAATATTTTAAAATATTTATCCCAATTTGATAATAAAATACACTTTCTTTAATTATTCCAAGAATCACAAGGAACAAATAACCCAAAGGAAGTAATTTTTCAGCGTTTTCTAGAACTTTCATTAAAAAACACGTTTTATTGGTGAACCTCGTTAGTTTCCGCAACAACTACAACAGGCAAAATACGGATAATATGCAACCAATGCATCAATTTTATAACAGGATAAGTTGGGTCAAGTTCAAACCATTTTGCCGCAAAATTCAGTCTATTAGGCAATTTGTGATGATTATTTTGAAAAAGTTCTCCCATCATCAGAAAATCCATCATTAAAGAATTTTTTGATTTATCATTATTATCAAAATTAGAATAGCCGTATTTGTGTCCCGCCCAGTTCACAATAGCACCGTGCAAAGGTCCCATTACAAAATGTAAAGGCAAAAGCGCAAAAAATGCCCAGTGCATATCCAAAAACAAGAATGCACACACATACACAGCTACATAAGCCGTTCCCCAAGTAAGACGAGAAATCCAATGTTCGCCAAAACGCTCCAAAAACTTCCAGTCTGGGTAGTTTTTATCAAAACGCAAAGCAGGTTTAATCTTATTTTCAACAAGTGCATTATAAATATCTTTGGTTTTCCACATCATAGTAAAAACATTTGATGCGTGATGCGGAGAGTGTGGGTCTTTTTCTGTGTCGCTGTAGGCGTGGTGCATACGGTGCAGGATTGCGTAGGCACGTGGACTTAGGTAAGATGCGCCTTGCGTAATGTAAGTAAGTAAACCAAAATATTTTTCCCAAAATTTGTTCATAGAAAACATTTTGTGTGCAGCGTAGCGGTGTAAAAAGAAAGTTTGGCAAAAAAGTGCCATATACCAATGTAGAATAAATAAAATGGTTACGAGTAGCATAAATTTATTGGGATAATGAATTGAAATGATTTAATTTTTCCTAAGATTTTTAAGATTTTTTCGTATTTTTGAAAACTTTATGTAACTTTTTCAAAATATAATTTTTCCAAAAATTTCACAAATATAAGAAAAATTATAAAAAAACTTGTTATAATGCTAAAATAAATCCTTGAAATTTATTCAAACTTTTGAAATGAACAAAAAAAATGCCTATTTAGTTTTTATTTTCTTTGGAATTGTTTTTTGTCTTTTATTTTCTATTACAAAAATATCAGCGCAAAATACTAATAATCAAGTGCTTAATAAGGATAGCTTATTGCAAATAAATCAAGATACAACACTTATAAAAACAGAAAAACCAAAGTATTTGCGCTTTTTAGAGATTGGCGTGGGGGCAACTGCCTACAAAGGTGATCTAAATTCTCGTTATGATTACTTTGCAAGTTCTTTGCAAATTGGCATCAAATTTAATAAGAAAAAACGCCTAAATAGCCATTTAAACCTCACTCTTGGAACTGTCATAGGGCAAAATTATCAATATAAATTTACTGACGTAAATAATATGGTAACAACACCCAATCAATATTTTAAGACTTCTATTTTTTCTTTTCAGTATGATTTGCAGTATAATTTCATTAAAAAAATAAATTTTATCCTTTATATGAGTCAGGGGATAGGTTTTTTGCGTTTTGTGCCAAAAGATGATGAAGGCAAAGAACTACAAGACCAGCGCAATACTCGTGCTAATGATGAAACTTATAATAATACAACACTTACACTTCCGCTTAGTTTTGGAGCAATGTATATTTTGAAAAACGGCTACGGATTTGGCGTTCAGGCAAGTTATTTGTTTCCACAAACTGATTATATTGATAATATTAGTAACTGGGGGCAAGAGTCTGGGAAAGATAAAATTTCTATTGTGAAGTTTTGGTTGGCTGTGCCATTAGCAAAAATAAAAAAATAGAAAAAAATTTGTTTTAATAAAAATAATTATTACCTTTGCACCGAAATAATAACCAACCAATAAATACCAAAAAAATGTTCAGTACTAAAAACCTTTTGACTGCTTTGGCAGTAGCAACAACACTTTCAGTAGTATCTTGCAAAGATGCAGCGAAAGAAAAAGAAAAAGCAACAGCTGATTCTCTCGCAAAAGTAGCTAAAGAAGTTGCAGTTGCAGACTCTCTTAAAAAAATTGCTGATGCAGCAGAAGCAGCAAAACCAAAATCTTTGGTTGATTTAGCTTCAGCAGCAACTCCAACACTAGCGAAAGCAGTAGTAGCAGCAGGTCTTGCTGAAACGCTTTCAAAAGAAACATTGACAGTATTTGCTCCATCTGATGCAGCATTTGCAGCACTTGGCGCAACACTTGAAGACTTAATGAAACCAGAGAAAAAAGATGCTCTTGCAGCTATCTTGAAAAACCACGTAACAGCTGGTGCAGTAAAAGCAGCAGATTTGAAAGATGGTCAAATGGTTAAAATGCTAGGTGGTAAAGAAGTAAAAGTTTCTATCAAAGATGGTAAAGTAATGATTGGCAATGCTAACGTTACAGGTGCTGATAACGCGGCATCTAACGGTGTTGTTCACTTGATTGACGCAGTTATCAAATAGTTTTTGATAACAAGTAAATATAAAAACCGCTTATTCATAATGAATAAGCGGTTTTTTGTTTTGTAATTTGTTTGAACTGTTGTGATAACTTCCCGAAAGTTTGCAACTTTCGGGAAGTTATGCGTTTTATTCTCTGATAATTGCACCAAAATCATTTCTAAAACTCTCAATTAAGCGTTTCATTGTTTTGTCAATGACGTTATCTGTGAGTGTTTCATCAGCCTGCAAAAAGAAACTAATAGCATAAGATTTTTTGTCTGCACCAATATTTTCACCCTCATACACGCTAAAAACATTGATTTTTTGTAATAACTTCTTTTCCAACTGAAAAGATTTTTTATAAATTTCGTCAAAAGTTACAGTTTTATCCAAAATAATAGACAAATCACGTTTTACTTCTGGGAATTTAGGGATTTCTTGGTAAACAACATCATTTTTATACACATTTGCGAGATAATCCCAATCAATTTCTGCATAAAAAATAGGTTGTTTTAAATCTGCCGCCTTTGTGATATAATCTTGTAAAAGTCCTATTTTTGCAATGACTTTCTTTTTGATGATATAATTCAAACCATAGGCAAAAGTCGTGGCATCAGCTTCTATTGTATCAAATTTTTTGACATTTAAAGTTGTCAAAATCTTATTTACAAAACCTGCAACATAATGAAAATCAACTTTTTGAGAAGCACTCTGGGGAGTGTTTAGCCACGTTTCCCCAGTTTTATTTCCCGTAAAAAACAAGGCTAATTTCATTTCTTGCAAATAGGCTTTTGCGCCTTTTGCATTAGCGTTTTCTGTTGAATTTTCAGAAGAATTTTCTTTATTTTCTTGAATTTTTTTCTTATAAATATTACCAAATTCAAAGATTTTGATGTCTTTTTGCTTTCTATTGATGTTATAGCTAAGAATTTCTAAACCTGAAAAAATCAAACTTTGGCGCAAAACCTCCAATTCTTCACTTAATTTATTCAAAATCACTACGTTTTGGTTTTCGTCAATGTCTTTCAAAGTTTTTGCATACATTGGTTTTGTGAGAGAATTAGTAATAATTTCGCTCATTCCATTGCTTACAAGCACTTCTGCAACTTTGTTTTGAAGTCTATGTTTGTCTATTTTAGGAAAACTAGCTACAAAAGAAGAACTCAAATTTTGCGCCACTTCAATATTATTAAAGCCATAAATACGCAAAATCTCTTCAATAATATCCGCCTCACGCTGCACATCTACTCTGTACGGTCGCACACTAACGTGAAAACCATTTTCAGTTTCTTTGGAAAGTACCATTTCCAAACCTTCCAAAATATTTTTTATGGTGGATTTTTCAATAGTTTTTCCTATTAGTCTAGCAATATTTTTATAAGAAACTTCTATCTCAAAATTGGCTATTTTATTAGGATAAATATCAATAATTTCAGACACACTAATATTTTCTGTACTAATTTCCTGCAACAGCAAAACCGCTTTTTTGAGTGCATAAAGTGGCATATTTGGGTCTGTGCCACGTTCAAAACGGAAAGAAGCATCAGTTTTTAGTCCGTGAAATTGGGAAGATTTGCGAGTAGTATCCGCAGAAAAATAAGCACTTTCCAAGAAAATGCTTGTCGTTTGTGCGCTCACGCCTGACTGCAAGCCACCAAACACGCCTGCAATACACATAGGTACGCTTTCTGCATCACAAATAATCAAATCATTTTCAGATAATTTGCGTTCTTGTTTGTCTAATGTTTGAAAAAGTGTATTTTGAAGAAGATTTTTAACCAAAATTTTCTTTCCTTTGATTTTATCAGCATCAAAAGCGTGCAAAGGTTGCCCTAAGTCGTGCAAAACATAATTCGTAACATCAACAATGTTATTTATTGGTGTAAGTCCAATGGATTTTAGGCGGTTTTTGAGCCATTCAGGCGACTCTTGCACACGTAAGCCCTCCACCGTAACGCCTACATAACGAGGACAAGCCAGCAAATTTTCTACCTCAACAGAAATGTTTTTACTATTTTTATCAGGATTTTCATTATCAATTTTAAGATTATCTACGCTTTTTTGGCATATTTTGCGCCCTAAAAGTACGCTCAAATCACGTGCTACACCCAAATGAGAGGCAGCATCAGCTCTATTTGGCGTTAGTCCTATCTCAAAGATATAATCAGTTTCTATTTTGAAATAATCAGCAGCAGGCGTGCCATTTGGCAAATCAGTAGAAAGTACCATAATGCCTGCGTGTGAGTTTCCAAGCCCTATTTCGTCTTCTGCACAAATCATTCCTTCAGACTCTTCTCCTCTAATTTTAGCTTTTTTAATTTGAAAACTATCACCTTCCAAAGGATACAAAACTGCTCCCACAGTTGCTACCACGACTTTTTGCCCTTGTGCCACGTTGGGCGCACCACACACAATAGGCACGATGCTTGTGCCTATATTTACGGTGGTTTTGCTTAATTTATCAGCGTTTGGGTGCTTTTCACAGCTCATCACCTCGCCAATAACAATGCCAGAAAGTCCGCCTTTGAGTGTTTCGTAAGTGTCAATACTTTCCACTTCTAAACCGCATTGGGTAAGAAGTGCGCCAATTTGGGCTGCAGAATGGTCTTTTAGGTCAATAAATTGATTGAGCCAGTTGTAAGAAATTGTCATATTTTATTGTTATCAATAATTGTCATCAATAGCGGATTAAACTACTCTGCAAATTAAGAAAAATATCAACAAGTAAAAAACTTATTATATATGTATCTTGCTAAACAGCCATAATTTGCTAAAAAAAGATATTTTTTTATGTAGAATTAAGTATTATCAAAAATGGGACTATTTGTCCGTTGTTGTTCTGTACTAATAACTATACTTTGCATTATGAAAAATAAAAATGAAATTCTCACGCAGTTTGCAAAGAATTTAAAAGAGATTAGAACTACAAGACAATTAAGTCAAGAATCTTTGGCGTATATAGCAGGTTTTGATAGAACTTATATAAGCCTTTTAGAGAGAGGTTTAAGAAATTTATCATTAGTGAATATTTGCCGTTTGGCAAATGCCTTAGAAGTAGATATCAATGAACTTTTAAAAGAAGTATAAAATATAATGGCACTAAATGCAAAAAATGCAAAACACGCAGCTCAAATTATAGCAGGCACTACAGGTAGAAATTTGGGACACAAATTTGAAGAAATCATTATAGATATTATTAATGGTATAGACTGGTCAATTGAAAATATTGATAATAAGTTAATAGATAATATTTTGGTTGGAAATCCTGCTATTGAACTTATAAAATATATTCTAAATAAAGAGAAAATAACAGATATAATTGTAATAAAAGCGTCTTGGCTTGGTGGTTTGGCAACTTCTGGCTTAGGGCATCAAGTAAAAGATACCAAAGGCAATATTATTACCAAATCAAAAAGTGATATTATTATTGAAATTGTGAGTAAAGATATCACCAAAATTATTGGTATTTCTGTAAAATCTTGTAACAATGTAAAACCAACAAATGCACAATTATATTTTACAACAGCATCAGCCTTTTCTCAATTTTTACGAAATAATAAAATATTAGTTTCTGTTGATGCAGAAAATGCTCTTAAAATGTTTTGTGGTGATGTAGGATTTCAGCCAATAGATATAATGAAAACTATAAAAACAAGAAAATCAGATACTAGACGTTATTTTTGGGAGGAATTGCCAGCAAAAGGAAAACAAGAATGGGAAGATATTTTTTCAAAGAAACAAAATGAAATTTCAAAATTATTATTACAAAAAGCATACAAAGATGATGCTTTTGCTCCTAATTATGTGATGCATAAAACGAAAAAATCTACTTCATTTGAAGAAACAGAGGTAGCTATTTATTCAGTTGATGAACTTATAAAACTATCTAAAAAGTATGCTGGATTTGAACTGAAGCCTTATTTTATTAGAAAAGGATCTTTCAAAAATGATAAAAATGAGCATTTAGCCCCACGTTTTGGCATTATTCAAATGCAAAGAGGAGGGCAAAAGCAACATCCAACTCAACTACAATTTAATTTACAAGCTGGATATTTTTATAAACTTGCAACGCTTGTTTAGACGTGACATCTATATTCTCGTTCTCATCAAAATATTTAATATTCAAATTTTTTGTTACAAAAGCGTCTTTAATAAAATTTATTTTAATATGATTGCCAAATACTTGGGCTAATAATGGTGGAACAGCATTACCAATAGCAGTACGTATCTGACCTAGATTTCCTACTAATTTAAAATTATCTGAAAAAGTTTGTACTCTTAATGCCTCTCTAATAGTTAAAGAACGAGTATTGGTTGGGTGTACATTCCTTGAGCCTGAAATCATAGCAAAAGTAGTTCCTATTGTTGAGCAAGGCTCGTCCCACTTAATTCGTTTATAAGTTGTATTATATCCGCTTTTGGGTCTTAATTCTTCATCTTTATTATTGTGTGCGCTTTCTCCCTCTGGCACATTTTGGAGTTGTTTTATTATGTGCGGTGGGTGAACTACTGCAAAATGCCAATTATCATTTGGAGATTGTTCTCCACTTTCTAAACTTTCCAAATCTCCACAAGCATCCCTAAATGTTTTAATTGGATATGTTTTTTTGCTAAAAAGAGTGTTAATACCTCCGTTAGGTAGATGTGTTGCTTCAGGGAAAGAGATTTTTGTTTCTATATCTTTGCGCACTCCAAGAAAAAAAACTCTAGCTCTTGATTGTGGAACACCATAATTTTGTGCATTAAGTTCTTTATATTCCATTCTGTAACCAGCCTCCTCAAAGGCTGCTACTATATTATCTTTGACCATAGAACCATCAGTTGCTTGCATAGAAGTAAGTACACGTACATTTTCTAACAGAATAACTTTTGGTTGAAGATGTGAAGCTATTCTTGCAAAGTGAAGAAATAAAATATTTCTTGGGTCTTCTATATTTCTTTTACCTGCCAAACTAAAACCTTGACAGGGTGGACCGCCAAATAACACATCAATTTCTCCAAATTTTTCTTTCCAATTTTCAACTTCTTGATTAGTAATTTTTGATACGTCTGTTCCTAATACTTCTGCATTAGGCGAGTTTTCCAGATATATTTTTCTTGCACTTTCTACAATTTCGGCAAAGCCAACTATATCATAACCAGCATCTTTAAATCCTTGACTATATCCTCCACAACCAGCAAATAATGCTATTCCTTTTGGTTTCATATTTTGTAATGTTATTTATTGTATGCAAATATAAAACTATTTTATGTATCTACAATGATTTACACAAAAAAACCGCAAAATAATTGCGGTTTTTTTATAAAATTCAAAATACTAAAACTACTCTCCTACTACTTTGAAAGAAAGTGTATGTTTTACTTCTTTGTGCAAGTCAATAACTGCTTTGTACTCTCCAACCACTTTCACATCACCTGTGATAGAGATTTTCTTTCTGTCTATGTCAAACCCTTGTGCTTTTAGGGCATCAGAAATTTGGATAGTCGTTACAGAACCAAATATTTTACCAGTTTCACCTACTTTTGCACGTATTTCTAGTATCATTTCACCAATACCGTTAGCAATTTTGGTTGCTTCTGTTTTGATTTTTTCAGCTTTGTGTGCTGCTTGCTTGATATTTTCAGCAAGAATTTTCTTTGCAGAATCCGTAGCCATCACCGCAAATGCTTGTGGGATAAGGTAATTACGAGCGTAGCCGTCTTTTACTTTTACCACATCATTTTTGTAGCCAAGTCCTGCAATATCTTCTTTAAGTATGATATTCATTTTTTTCTTAGTTTAAAATTTGATAATGACAGGCTTATTTCAAGCCATCAGCTACGAAAGGCAAAATTGCCAAATGTCTTGCTCTTTTGACAGCAACCGCCACTTTGCGCTGAAACTTCAAAGAAGTACCAGTCAAACGGCGCGGAAGGATTTTTCCTTGCTCATTGATAAATTTCAAAAGAAATTCAGGGTCTTTGTAATCAACATACCTGATGCCGTGTTTTCTGAAACGACAATATTTCTTTTTTAGCTCTTGCTTGTGAACTGGCTCATTGACCAGCATTGTGTTACTTTGCTTCCTCATTTCTTTTTTTGCCTATTAAACCTTGTCTTCTTTTTTCATTGTACGCCACAGCGTGTTTGTCTAGTGCAGTTGTTAGCTGACGCATTATCTTCTCATCACGTGTGTACTCAATAGCAAGCGTTTTGATAAGTGTCGTAGGAGCGGTAAACTCAATGAGGTAATAATACCCAGAATTTTTCTTCTGTATTGGGTATGCCAAAGGCTTTAAGCCAATGTTATCCTCGTGAATTAGTGTTGACCCGTTATCAGTAAGATATTTTCTGAATTTCTCTACGGTCTCCTTTGTCTGTTCTTCAGACAAAGCGGGATTTATGATGAAGACCGTTTCGTATTGTTGTACGTTTACCATTTTATTTGGTTAATTCAAATTTAGATTAAAATTGAGGTGCAAATGTAATACTTTTTTTTAGTATTGCAAAGAAAAAGTGAAATATTTTTTGGGGATTGTTCTCAAAAGTAAAACCTACAAATGTAGCGTTATTTGTTGTCAAATAATTTACTCAATTTCTAAGTAAATATTGTCAAAAAATGTGGAAGAACTGTTTTCCAAGAATTAGTAAAGGTAAATACCAACCAACCAAATTGATTGAAAGGCTAGCTAAACAGTTACTAATTTTATGAATAAAAAATTATTTAAAAATACTTAGTGTTTCAATTGTTTTTTGGTATAATTTTACTGAAAACTAATGTTTCTTTTGTGTTACTCTGATATTTTTGCTAAATTTGTACTAGAAAAAATACGACATCACTTACCAAAACAAAGCCAAATTATGCCAAAAATACTGCTTATAGATGATGAAAATGCTATTCGTGCTACTTTGAGAGAGATTTTAGAATACGAAAAATATAAAGTTGATGAGGCAAAATCTGGCGCAGAGGCACTAGAACTGCTTGCTAAAAATGATTATGATGTGGCACTTTGCGACATCAAAATGCCCAATATGGACGGAATGGAGGTGCTTACTCGTTTTCAAGAACTTGGCAAAAATACGCAATTCATTATGATTTCGGCACACGGAAGCATAGAAACTGCTGTGGAAGCAACCAAAAAAGGTGCTTTTGATTTCATTGTAAAACCGCCTGATTTGAATAGATTGCTTGTTTCTGTGCGTAATGCTATGGATAAATCAGGGCTGGTGCAGGAAACGAAGATTCTGAAGAAAAAAATTGCTAAAAAGTATGATATTGTTGGAAATTCTGAAAGTATTGTACGTGTTAAAGAAGATATTGAAAAAATTGCGCCCACAGATGCACGTGTGCTGATTACAGGACCAAACGGCGCAGGAAAAGAACTCGTATGTAAGTGGATTCACGAGAAAAGTGAGCGTGCCAATATTGCGCTTGTGGAAGTGAATTGTGCTGCAATTCCTTCAGAACTCATTGAAAGTGAGCTTTTTGGACACGAAAAAGGCTCTTTCACTTCTGCTATAAAACAACGTATTGGCAAATTTGAACAGGCTGATGGTGGTACACTTTTTTTAGATGAAATTGGAGATATGAGTATTTCTGCACAGGCAAAGGTACTTAGAGCGTTGCAAGAGCATAAAATTACTCGTGTTGGTGGCGAAAAAGAAATAAAAGTAAATGTGAGAGTAATTGCTGCCACAAACAAGGATTTGAAAGAAGAAATCAAAAAAGGAAATTTTAGAGAGGATTTATTTCATAGATTGAGCGTTATTATTATTAAAGTTCCTTCATTAGATGAAAGAAAAGATGATATCCCTTTGCTTGTGGAGCGTTTTTTGAATGATATTGCGGCTGATTATGGCGCAACTGCCAAAAGTATTACGCCTGATGCAATGAAACTTTTGCAAGACCGCAACTGGTCAGGCAACATACGTGAGCTACATAATGTCGTTGAACGTCTGATTATTATGAGTAAAGATAGCGTTACTGCAGAAGATGTGAAAAGCTATGCGTTGAATTAGGTTAAAAATTTTGCCTTTAAAAGAAACAAAATTTTTAATAAAACCGTTAGAGCAGTATGCCAATTCAACAATTAAACCAATGATTTTTATTGAAAAATAATCATCTTTTGAATAAAATAAAACAAAATTCATATATGACAAATACTGATATTATAACGCTTCCAGAGCCGCTTTTACAGGAAAATAAAAGCCGTTTTGTGCTTTTCCCTATCCAGCACAACCAGATATGGCAAATGTATAAGCAAGCTGAAGCAAGTTTTTGGACGGCGGAGGAAATTGACCTCTCGCAAGACCAGAAAGATTGGGACAACCTCAATGATGGAGAAAGGCACTTTATTTCACACGTATTGGCGTTTTTTGCGGCAAGTGACGGTATTGTGAACGAAAATTTGGTGCTTAATTTTATGAATGAAGTCCAATTAGCGGAAGCAAAATGTTTCTATGGCTTCCAGATTATGATGGAAAACATACATTCTGAAACGTATTCTTTGCTTATTGACACGTACATCAAAGATGCACGCCAGAAAGATTATCTTTTCAATGCTATCCAAACTGTGCCTTGTGTAGCTAAAAAAGCGGATTGGGCTTTGCGTTGGATAGAAAGTGAGCATTTTACAGAAAGACTTATTGCGTTTGCAGCTGTTGAGGGCATCTTTTTTTCTGGTAGTTTTTGCGCTATTTATTGGCTAAAACAACGTGGTTTGATGCCTGGTTTGTCTTTCTCAAATGAACTTATCTCAAGAGATGAAGGTTTGCATTGTGATTTTGCTTGCGTGTTGTACTCGGAATATATGCAAAACAAGCTCCCACACGCTCGTGTACTAGAAATTATTACTGATGCCGTTACTATTGAACAAGAATTTATTACAGAATCTTTGCCTGTTGCCCTCATTGGTATGAACGCTAATTTAATGAAGCAATACATTGAGTTTGTGGCAGATAGGTTGCTTAATTCTTTGGGACTTCCAAAGCACTATAACGCTGCTAATCCTTTTGCTTTTATGGAAATGATAGGGCTTCAAAATAAAACTAATTTCTTTGAAAAACGTGTGGCTGACTACCAAAAAGCAGGCGTAATGTCTAACAAAGATGACCAAAAGTTCTCTGTTGATGAAGACTTTTAAATAACTGTGTAAGCAAAAAAAGCCTTTCCAAAGTTTGGAAAGGCTTTTTTTAGTTTTTCTATGAATATTTTTATTCTAATAAAACTCTTTTCTGTTCAACTTCTCCGTTATGAATAATATGCAACACGTACAAACCACTTGGAAGATTTGCCACATTAAGCGTGATAGTGTCTATTTTTGTTGTTTGTGAACCTTTCAAAGTGCCATAACTATCATAGATTTTCACTTCATAAGGCAAAACCTCACTATCTGTTTTAAAATTTTGGACACAACGTGGCGTTAGTACAGTTCTCTCAATAGTGAGGTTTTCTCTGGTAGGATTTGGATACACTATTTTGAAACCATAATCACAATTAGGGTCTTTTACTGGCATAATTTGCCAAGTGAAATTACCAGCCAAAACCCCACACTTATATACCTCAATACCTACGTTAGCAATGCCTGTACCTACTTGTATACCTGCCACCATTTGCCCATTGCTGATATTACAAGTTTGCACTTCCCATTGATAGGGATAAGGCGGTTGAAAGCCTATTGGTGTTGCCACACAATTAAAACTATCATAACTATTAGGCAAAGGGTACGTATATAATTGCGTTGTGCCTATGATAGGGCTAAAATTCCCATTAATGACTCCTAGATTGCTACCAGCAGGGAAATCTAAGTGCAACCCTGTTGTTACTCTTCTCGTGAATGTTCTTGTAATACCACAAGTTACCATAGTGAAGGTAATTGTCGTAAAACCGCTTGATGTGGGCGTAACGGTAGCAACTGCGCCCACACCAGAACTAGGAGATACTGCACCGTTGGAAGCTTGCCACGTAACCGTTGCCCCTATTGGCATATCTATCAGGCTCACAGACTGAGTTGTGCCTGGGCATAAGTGTGAGGCAGAGGAAGGAGAAATCCTAGTATTGCCAGATAATACCCTCGTAACTGCCGCTTGCGCATCTACCAAACCATAACCAGTATTATTATTAAAGCCTCCACGCCCTAACCTTCTGGCAGTTTGTTGTAAGATTTCTCTTACCTCCACCTCTGTAAGGTTGGGGTTGGTTTGGAGCATAAGTGCCGCCACGCCTGCCACTTGTGGGCAAGCTGCAGATGTACCACCAAAACGGTTGGTATAATCTCCTGTTTCATAACCATTTGTTCCCATTCTGTCTAAAGTTGTAACATCACCCATTAAGCCTGTTTCACCGCTTGGAGCAACTAAATCCATTTCTGCACCACGAGAACTATAGCCAAAAAGAGTTCCGTTTTTATCAATAGCTCCTACAGTAATTACACCCGCTACATTAGCAGGGAATGATACTCCAGAGAATAATGTATTGAAATTTCCAGAGGCGAACACAACAATACAACCTTTACCACTTCTACCTAGAGTTCTAGCTTTTTGGATAGCACTTACTATGGCATCAGATAGTACACTAGTTGTATTATACGCCCACGAATTGCTTAATACATCTGCTCGTCCAGTATCCCAAGCCCAATTTATTGCACTTGCTATATTCGCAAAAGTTTCACCACCAATAAAAATATTAAGTGGTAAAATATCCACATTAGTTGCCACGCCTCTAGCACCAATTACATTGTTATCTGCTCCAATAATACCAGAACAGGCTTGACCGTGTGAATCTGTACTAAGAGCAGGTCGTCCATTTCCATTTAGATTTAAAGGAGAGTAACCAAAAGGCAATAAATTATTCAAGTCGTCATGGGTTTCCACGCCATCATCTATAACAGCTACACGAATACGAGCGTTTGCACTACACGCATTTGCCACTAATGCCCAAGCCTCGGGTGCATTGATATCAATGTTAGAAGTGCCTCCATTTTGTCCAGTATTATTGAGATAATACTGCTGTGGATATAATAGATTACTTCGTTCTATGGGAGCTATAAAATCAGGGTGAGCGTATTTCACCCAACCACTTGTGTAGATTTGGTTGGCTATGTCAAAAAGACGTGAGATTTGATTAACTTTAAGAAGATAGGTGTCATATTTTAGACTTTTTTCCAAGCTTACTTCACTTCCGAACATTTGAAGTACGCTAGAAATTGCTACATTGGGTTGTAACTCTAAAATAATGTTATTGGTAGGGTGAAGTGATGAACTTCCCACTTTGTAGGAAAAACAAACAAATTCTGCATCAATAACCAAACTCTTTTTTAAATTCTGCAAGAAAACAGAATTTTGTTGAGTTAAATTACTGATAATAAGTATTTTACCCCCCCCCCCCCCCACTTGCAAATCATTGATTTTCAAGGAGTTAGAAACATTAGCAATTTTCTGCTGGGTTGTTGATGCGGTTTTCTCGTCATACAATCTCACCACAATTTGAGTGCTGTCTAATAGCAATGGTATTTGCACTCCACCAGAATAATAATAGGTTTGAGCCTGCATAGATGCTGAAACAAACAGAAACAATAATGAAATCAATATTTTTTTCATAGATTATTTACAAGAGTTAGGTGAAACATTAGAAGCAACCACTATTGGCTTTGCAGACTCATCACCATCAGCTGTAACAATGAA
>JAYUKY010000010.1:0-21546 GCA_043764015.1 Raineyaceae bacterium | reverse complement strand
GAAAACTTTTTCATTATTATTTTAAAATTTATTTTTAGAAATGTGCCTACTCTATGTTAAACGGCTTTTGGGCTTACTCCGTTGGTTATTGCAATAACTACAACACAAAGGTAAAGCACAAAAGATAAAATGCTTATTCAAAAAGCAACTGTTTTCAGGTAAATAAAAATATTTTTGACTGAAAAAAACTAAGAAAAACTTAAAAAAACTGAAAAAAATTAAAAATAAATAAAAAACTTGTTTTTTGTGAAAATATAGCTAGTTTTGCGCCATATATTAGTACCTCACACTATTAAATTTTATTTTTATGCAAAACGGAACCAAAATCTCAAAAGCTAGAAAAGCAAGCGGGCTTAGACAAGAGGAAATGGCAGACATCCTTGGAATGTCCCAAACCAAATACAGTAAAATTGAGCGGAATGAGTCAGATGCGACTATTCCAGAACTCAAAAAAAATTGCAGAACAGCTTGGCGTTGGAAATGCAAAAGACATTTTGAGCGAGGAAACAAAGGAAACCTTTCACGGAAGTTTTAGTAATAATAATGGTGCAGTAACTTATCAAAGTAAAGAAGTCTTGGAAATAGTCTTATCTATGCACAAAACCCTAATAAACGAAATAGAAGCAAGTAGGCAAGAAAGAAGTGAGTTGTTTTCTTTATTAAAAAGCAAAATAAATGAATAGCATTATAACAAAAAACCCTCTCTACTTTGCAGTAGAGAGGGTTTTATACAAACCAAACGAATTAGAATCTGAAATGCGAGAATGCTTTGTTTGCCTCAGCCATTCTGTGAATATCATCTTTCTTTTTTACTGCTGCGCCTTCACCTTTAGATGCTGCAATTATTTCTGCTGCAAGTCTTTCAGTCATAGTTTTTTCGCCACGAGCACGAGCGTATTTGATAAGCCATTTAATTCCTAAAGAAAGTTTGCGGTCTGGGCGAACTTCTGTTGGTACTTGAAAAGTAGCACCACCCACACGACGACTACGTACTTCTACGCCAGGCATCACATTGTTTAGTCCTTTTTTCCAGATTTCTAGTCCGTCTTCTTTAGTTTTTTCAGCTATCAAATCAATAGCATCATAAAAAATGCCGTATGAAATGCTTTTTTTGCCATCATACATTAAGTTATTCACAAACTTTGTTACAAGTGTGTCTTTGAATTTTGGGTCAGGCAACAAATACCTTTTTTTTGGTTTTGACTTTCTCATTTTTTTGGTTGTTACTCAATCAAAATTCAAGGATTATTTAGCAGATAATCCCGTAAATTTGACTGAAATCTTCACAATAATTTTACAGAAAACTATGCTAGTTTTAACTGTACCTTATTTATTGGAGGAAATAGTATTAAAAACACACTCAACACTACTCACTCAACACTAAAAAGGATTTATTTTTTCTTTCCTCCACCTTTCGTTGGAGCGGCAACTACTGCACCTGGTTTAGGGCGTTTAGCACCATATTTAGAACGGCGTTGACGGCGTTTTGCCACACCTGCAGTATCCAATGCACCACGAATAATGTGGTAACGTACTCCTGGAAGATCTTTTACACGACCACCACGAATAAGAACAATAGAGTGTTCTTGCAAGTTGTGTCCTTCGCCTGGAATGTAGGCATTTACTTCTTTTCCGTTGGTAAGTCTTACCCTAGCCACTTTGCGCATTGCAGAGTTAGGTTTTTTTGGTGTTGTGGTATATACACGAGTACATACACCACGACGTTGTGGGCAAGAATCCAACGCAGGCGACTTAGATTTTGTGTTCAAAACCTCTCTACCTTTTCTTACTAGTTGCTGTATAGTAGGCATTTACGTTAGAATTTTAATTCGTTTGATTTACTGATTCGTATTGATTATCTAAATGATAATTTACCCAAAATTTTGGACTGCAAAAATACGACTTTTTTTCTGAATAAAAAAATAATATATGCTATTTTTGCGAAAATATTTCTTATTCCTGATTTTAGTATTATTTTATTCTCTTTTTTTGCTATATTTGCGCTTTTAAAATTATCCTACATTTTTATATTATTTTATGAAGTATTCTGTATTTTATATTTGTTTATCATTTTTGTTATTATTAACAGTTGAAAATTCTTTTTCTCAAAATATTCTTTCTTCTGAAAGATTTTTTAATGAAAATACCAACCGCAAGGGCAGATTATTTCTTGCTTGGGGCTACAATAAAGGGCAATTTACAAAAAGTAATATCAATTTTAAAGGAAATAACGCCAACGGAAACTATGATTTTACTATCAATAATACTGTTGCACTAGACCGTCAGACACCTTTTGAGTGGAATAGTTATTTTACATTATCTTCATTTACAGTTCCTCAATATAATTTTACTTTGGGCTACTATCTTACTAACAAATTTTCTCTGTCTATCAATGTAGATCATATGAAATATGTAATGCTAGACGACCAAATTGCCAATATTTCTGGTAATATCAATGAAGTCGGAAATCCTTATAATGGCGTTTATAATAATACTCCTACAAAAATCACAGAGTATTTTCTAACATTTGAACATACTGATGGCTTAAATTACATCAATTTAGAGGGAAGTTTTACACAAGATATTTATAGCTCAAAAAGTGGAAATTTCGCCTTAGAAACTATGACTGGTGTAGGAGCAGGCGTATTAGTGCCAAAATCTAATATAAAACTTTTTGATTATGCTCGTAATGATGAATTTCATCTTGCAGGCTATGGTATTTCAGGCAGACTAGGCTTAAATTTTATTTTTTATAAGAAATTTTTTCTACAAGCAAATCTAAAAGGTGGTTTTATCAATATGCCAGATATTATCACTAGAGGCACAAGTGTTGCAGACAGAGCAAGCCAACATTTCTTTTTTCTACAAGAAAATTTTATGTTAGGTTTCAGCTTTCCGCTTATTAAAAATAAATAAATTTTCCTGAATCTTAAAAAATCCTCAAATCTTAAAAATTTGAGAATTTTTTATCTTAATTCATTTTTACTCTTCCCAATATTCTTGGACTATTAAAATCCGCTTTTTTGATGTATAGAAGTTCTGAAAGTTCTCCTAAACGCCATTTTTCAAGCATATCATCATAAAAATAACTTCCAGGATTTCCTGATTGTCCTCCAGGATAAATACCAAAACCTTTAGGATTATCACCCAACTGTACGACCATTCGCCACGAAGGTCCATTTGTTTTTGTGGTCGCATTCACAATCCTGCCACCGCCTCCAGTTGGTATATTTTTCTTACCAAAACCGCCAATACGTGCAATATGACTAATATCTGTACCTCTATGCTTGCCCCAACGCCACGTATCTGCAAGTTCTCCGTGTTGTTTTTGGAGTGCATCAATGGTTTTTTTGAAAGATTTTGTCAAAATAATACTCATATTCTCTTTTTCAGGGGTTTTTATGTCATCATACCAACGAGAATTAGTATCTTTGGTTATCAACAAAATAGTTTTGTCTGTGGCAGGAAAGCGTAAATCTTCCATATTATCAGCCCAAAGTAAGTCATTAAAATTAGTCCACCAAGTTTCAAAAATAGTAGCACCCACAGATTCTGGAGAGTTTTGCAAATTCCACTTTGTAAGCACTTCATAAGCTTTTTGATAGGTATTTTCTGCTGATTTTTCAGTAGAAATATTCGTTTTTGCCAATATTTTTGGTAAAACATCTCTGGCTAAAATATTCAAATAATCATTTTGAAGTTTGCGCATATCCTCTACATTCATTTTTCCACTTGCCGCAAGTTGCTCATTGATGCGTATGGCACGTTCTGGCGAGATATAATCCCAATTGATGTAGTAGGGATAGCTTGTCGTGTCGGTAGAAAACTGATTAGCAGAACTCACAAAACCTTGCTCTGGGTTGAGTATATGTGGATAATGCGCTTGTTCTAGCATACCCGCCCAGTCGTGAGAGGCTTTTGAGCCATCTAAAATGTATTTTCCTTGTTCTTTCCATCTAAGTGGCATTGCACCTGTTACATTCATAGCAATGTTTTTGTCTTTGTCCGCATACGCAAAATTGGACGCAGGGCATTTAAACGTAGATAATCCTTCTACAAATTCCTCATATTTGGCGGCTCTATTGACTTTATGCAGGGCAAGAAGTTCGTTTGAACTGTCGTAGGCAGTCCAGCGCAGGGTGTGTGCGACAGGCACATCTAAATTAAAATTTTGTCCTTCTTTCTCAAAAACAATAGGTCCGTGATGCGTGTAATGCACTATTTGCGTGATTGGCTCACCGCCACGCACTTTAATAATTTCGTTTCTTGCCGTTGTTTTTTTCCATTCTTCCTCAAAAAAATACTCCTCAAACTTGTTTTCCTTAGTTTTTAGCTGATAAATATCCAAAACATCAGCATAAGTATTGGTAATTCCCCAAGAAATATTTTGATTAAAACCAATAGTAACGCAAGGCGTACCAGGCAAAGAAACGCCATAAACATTGGTTGTAGGGCTTACAAGCTGTATTTCGTACCAAATAGATGGCAAACTAAGTTTTAAATGCGGGTCGTTGGCAAGAATAGGAAACCCTGTGGCTGATTTTTTTGCAGAAACCGCCCAGTTATTGCTTCCTTTTGAACTTTTTTCAGTATCTTTTTCAGATTTTTTACTAAGAACAATATTTTTAGTTATTTGCAAAAGTGTAGAATCTAAGTCAGCAGGCGTTTTAGGTACTTTTACGGGCTTAAAATCTAGTTTTGTGCCACTAGGAATGACAGGCATTGTACGGTCAAAATAGGAAGGAAAAAGCTCTGAAACTGTTTTTTTGTCGTAGCGTGCCAAAAGTTCCGTTAGTGGAAGGTCGTCAGAACCACCAGCCGACAAGTCAAAAGCCATTATTTTGAGCATATAGGCAGTTTTTATGTTCGTCCACGCTTCTGGCGCATAATCCAACAATTTGTATTCTATTGGATAATCTTGTGGTTTTAGGCTTTCAATGTAAGCATTTACGCCTGCAGTGTAGCTTTCAAGCGTTTTTTTAGAAGTTTCATTAGCTAGCATAGCTGCAAGGGCATTTTCAGCAGCAAATCCCATTCCTATTTTACGTTGAAAAAGGTCATAATCTAGTGCTTTTGCACCAACAATTTCAGAAAGTCTGCCTGCTGCGGCGTGGGTCTGAAATTCCATTTGCCAAAGGCGGTTTTGTGCCGTAATATAACCTTGTGCAAAATACAAATCTTCATCATTTTGGGCAAAAATATGCGGCACAAGTCTATCATCAAACAAAACTTCTACCTTATTTTTCAGTCCTTTGACGTTTAAATCTTGTTGCTTACTGATATTTTTGGAGGTAGCGTTTGTCCAAAAACCTTTAAAAGGATCAATAAACTTTCCTAGTGGTGGCGCACTAGCAAGACTTTCAGGAATATGGTCTTTCAAAAACGGTATTTCAGAAAATTTATTATTCAGCGCATACACGACAAATGCCGTAAATAGTGTCAGAAATAAGGCACGTAAGATTTTCATAATATTTTTAGTGTTTTTTGTATTTTAAAAGCTAGTCGTAGTGTCCCGCTTTTTTACGACAAACAAGCGGGACGCTTGAATACATTAAATAGGTCGTAGTGGGACACTACGACCAGAAAGTTTATTGTTTTTTATGAAGAACTACGTAATTCGTCATTGATAATTCGTCATTGAATATTAAAGTTTCTTTAATTTCAGCAATTCAGTTTTATTTTGAATAACTCTTTTGTGAACTGGGTCAATGTCTGCATAAGCAAGCCAATCAGAAATTTCTTTGAAAGAAAAATTAAAACTAAACTCAAATCTCATCACTTCATCCAAATCTTTTTCTGTTTTTTCGGAGCTTTGATTAAGAGCTTTTTGGACAATAAGTTTCAAATAAAGTTCTAATGCTTTGTGTTGAGGCATTTTTTCCACACGAGCTAGTTGTTCTAATGTTGTGAGTGCTTGGAAAAAATTATCAGTCAAAATATAAATTTCAATGGCATTGTTATAGGCAGCAATAAAATTAGTATCAAGACGGATAGCTTTTTGATAGTCTGCGGTTGCTTGATCAAGTTTTTTAAGCAAATGATAACAATTTCCACGTTTTGTGTAGGTAATTGCATCAGGCGTTTGCGCTAATGCCAAGCCATAAAATTTGATAGCATTTTCAATATCACGCTCTTCATAGGCTTTTTGTGCTTGTGCAAGATAGTCTTCTGTTGGCTTTTCCGCAGGTTTTTCTGTTATTACCTCTTCTATCCTAACGTCTTCAATAACAGGATTTTCTAAAACTATCTTTTCTGTTCTAACATCTTCAATAACAGGATTTTCTAAAACTACCTCTTCAATTCTAACTTGTTCAATAATAGGGTTTTCTAAAACTACCTCTTCAATTCTAACTCGTTCAATAACTTGCTCAATAACAGGGTTTTCTATATGATTATCTGAAATGATATCTTCAATATGCTGATTTTCTCTAATATTTTCTCTAACATCTTCAATAACTGGAATTTCCACTACTTTTTCAGTGGCTTCTACCTTCAAAGGTTCTAAAACCATTATTGGTTCTGTTTCTATTCTTCTTATTGGGGCATTTTCTTGATTATTTACAGCAATATTGACTGGTATATTCGTTATAACTTGCTCATCTTTAAGGACAATATTATGGTATGGCTCACTATCCAAATTTTTCTCAAACGCTTCATTTTTAGCATTTTCTTCTTTATTTTGCTGATTTATTTTATTGATAAGTGCCGTTGCTGCGCTTAATTCCTTGTTTATTTTCTCTATTTGGAGTTTTTGCGCTATCAAAACATCACTTTCAGCAAGATTTCCGTTAGAATTTTGCGTGTGTTCTGGCTGAAAATTCTCTTGCAAATTGTTGTTATTTTGTCTATTTTCTTTCTCCTGTTGCAGTTTTTGGGTAAGAAGAGAGATTTGATTTTGCGTTTGGGCGAGGTCGTCTTGGAGCTTTTTATTTTCAAGCTCAATGTCAGTTACTGCCACTTTTTGTAGCACTTTTTGGCTATCATTTTTGATGTCAGCAATAGCTTTTTCAAGTTCTTTGTAGCTAAGTTCTTTGACTTCCGCAAGTAATGCTGTTTTGAGTTCTTGCGTGTTTTTTCTGCTAATTTCCTCAAAAAAGCGTTCTTGTCTTCCACGCAAAACTGCGCCCAAGATGATAAAAAGTATGATATTTAGGGCAATTACGCCAATAGCTTCGTACATAAAAAGCAAATTTTGTTTGGTGATTTCGTTGTCAAATTTATCCTTCTGAACATTAAGAACCGCCTCTAGTTCTTGTTCTGTGTCTATTTTTTGCGCCTTAACTTCTTTTAATTGTTTCTGATAATTTTCGTCAATTTGTTTGATGCTAATTTGCACCATACGTGTCATATTTCCAAAATAAGTGGTATCTTTGGAAAGATAATTGCGGTTTTGTTCACGTACATTGTCTAATTGTAGTTTTTGCAAATACTCCAATTGCTGCACTTTTTCTTCCAAAATCTTGATAGAAAGGTTGCTACGTTCCACTAATTTCTCGTAATCATCTTTGTTTTTTTGTGCAAAAACAACACAATTACTCCCAAAATTAGTCAAAAAAACAACAACAAAACAACATAAAAATAAAATATTTTTCACAATGATACAAAGTATTGATTAGTTTAAAAAACAAATATAGAAAACTTTTGCTTATTCTACTTTATTTTACGTTTTTTTTGGAAAAAAGATACTGAAATCTCAAAAAAACTTTTAAAAAATTAAAGGTTTGATACTCAAAACAATACTTTTCTTTTCTGATTTTTTCCTAAAAAATGGAACAAAAAATTAGTAAATATGCTTATTATTGCGTAATTTTGCAATAAGTAAAGATTTGTAATTAACTGATTTTTAGTAGATTAGAGAGGTTTCATTTAATTAAAAATCAAAATGACTTATACAGACAAACACATAGTAAAAACTTATTTTGGGCTTTTTGAAGGATTAAATCCAATAAGCAAATTAGAACTTATTGAATTACTTTCAAAATCTTTAAAAACTGAATGGACAACAAAAGAAAATAATGAAAACACAAAATGTGCTTATTGCTCACCCTACAAATGCCAACGAACTTAGTATAATTATGGCTTTTTTTGAAGCATTGAAAATCAAATTTGAGGTAGCCCAAGAATCTCCTTATAACCCTGATTTTGTAGCTAAAATACAAAAAAGTAGAAAACAAGCCACAGAAGGCAAAACTGTAAAAATAGACTTGGACGAAATATGGAAATAGAATATACCTTGCAAGCCAAAGAAGATTTAGCTTATTGGAAAAAAATAAACAAGGTAATTATTCTTAAGAAAATACGGAAACTACTAGAATCAATCATTGAAACGCCTTTTGAGGGAATTGGTAAGCCAGAACCCTTAAAACATAATCTTTCAGGCTGTTGGTCTCGTAGAATTGATAAGGAGCATAGAATTATTTATGAAGTGAATGAAGAACTCATTATAGTACTTTCTATGAAAGGTCATTATTGATAAAATGCTCAGCAGTTCCTGTAAAGTCAGATGGAAACACCTGACTTCACCAAAAAACTTAACAACAAACATACAAATATGAGTAATCAAAATATTTTAATGCTTGGATTTGCACTTGCCACTGTTGTATCAAACGGATTTATAGGACGTTTTTTTGCTCCAAATGGAATTATGTTTACGCCATTCGTACTAATAATTACAACATTATTAGTGACAGCAGGCACAGAAAATATAGCAGTTATTGAAAAAGTATGTTTAATCTATTTTTTTATAGGACTAAATGATATTCTTATAAAATTATATTTTGGTGGTTCACATGATCAAGTAGGGTATGCTTGGATACAAATGTCATTATTTATTGGACTTATACCTGTGTTCTTTATATTGATTGTAATGGTTTCTAATAACACACAAGCACAAACAATAGATAAAATTCTTGCAATTGTAATATTTCCTATTTTGATAACTATTCATTCATACGTATTTAGTGAACTTGGGCGTGGTAGGTCTTACTAATTTCTCCTACTCTCGCTTGGCTCTAGCCAAGTGAGGACTATAAAGCGGCTTCCAGCCGTTAGTCATATAAATTTAATATATAGTCATCATAAAACATAGTTCGTAGGCTAGAAGCCTACAAAAATAGTCGTCACTTGCCAAGAGGCAAGCGACAGTAAAAAAACATTACGTTTTCTGTTTCCACAGAAAGAACTAACAATTTAACACAAAATTTCACCTATAAACACTTAAAAAAGTGCTAGTACAAAAAAGAGACGGTCGTTTAGAAACCGTAAAATTTGACAAAATCACGGCTCGTATTGAAAAACTTTGCTATGGACTGAATATGAACTTTATTGAGCCTATTGAGATTGCTAGAAAGGTCATTGCGGGCATTTATGACAAAATCACCACCACAGAACTAGACGAGCTTGCCGCAGGAACTGCCGCTTCCTTGACGACTGTTCACCCTGATTATGCCAGCCTTGCAGCTCGTATTTCTATCTCAAACCTGCATAAAACTACTGGAAAGTCGTTTTCTAGTACAATAAAGCGGCTTTACGAGTACATAGACCCAAAAACAGGGGAAAATGCGGCACTTATTGCCAAAGATGTCTATGATATTATCCGTAAAAATGCGGCTCATCTGGATTCTGCCATACTTTATGACAGAGATTTTCAGTATGATTATTTTGGTTTTAAGACGTTAGAACGCTCTTATTTGCTCAAAATTGACGGAAAAATTGCGGAACGTCCACAACAAATGCTGATGCGTGTGGCGGTTGGTATCCACAAAGAAGATATTGAAGGAGCTATTGAAACCTATAATTTATTGTCTGAAAAGTGGTTTACACACGCTACACCTACGCTTTTCAATGCAGGAACGCCAAAACCACAACTTTCTTCTTGCTTTTTGCTTTCTATGCAAGGCGACAGCATTGATGGCATTTATGACACACTAAAACAATGCGCTAAAATCTCACAATCTGCTGGTGGCGTGGGACTTAGCATACATAACATACGTGCAACAGGCTCGTACATCAAAGGTACAAACGGAAATTCTAATGGAATTATCCCAATGTTGCGTGTTTTCAATGACACAGCACGTTATATTGACCAAGGTGGTGGAAAAAGAAAAGGTGCGTTTGCGGTTTATATTGAGCCTTGGCACGCTGATATTTTTGAGTTTTTGGAGTTGAAAAAGAACAACGGAAAGGAAGAATTACGTGCAAGAGATTTGTTTTATGCACTTTGGATTCCTGATTTGTTTATGAAAAGAGTGGAAGACAATGGAGAATGGTCACTTTTTTGTCCAAATGAAGCACCAAATCTTCACGAAGTTTATGGTGATGAATTTGAGGCTTTGTACCATAAATATGAGGCAGAAGGTCGTGCTAGAAAAGTAGTAAAAGCGCAAGATTTATGGTTTGAAATCTTAGAATCTCAAACAGAAACGGGCAATCCGTATATGTTGTACAAAGATGCGGCTAATAAAAAATCTAATCAGAAAAATCTGGGGACAATAAAAAGCTCTAATCTTTGCACCGAAATTATGGAATATACCTCAAAAGATGAGGTAGCCGTTTGCAATTTGGCTTCCATTTCTTTGCCTAGATTTATCAATAATGGGGTTTTTGATTATGAGAAATTATTTGAGGTAACGAAAATTATTACCAAAAATCTCAACAAAATCATTGACATCAATTATTATCCTGTCATTGAGGCGCAAAACTCAAATATGCGTCACCGCCCAATAGGAATAGGCGTGCAGGGACTTGCAGATGCGTTTTTGATGCTTAGAATGCCTTTTGAATCTGATGAAGCAAAAGGACTAAACAAAGATATTTTTGAAACTATCTATTTTGGTGCGCTAACGGCATCTATGGAGCTTGCAAAGCGTGATGGCACGTATGAAAGCTACAAAGGTTCGCCTATTTCTCAAGGGATTTTTCAGTTTGATATGTGGGGTGTAAAGCCAGAGTCAAACCGTTGGGATTGGGAAGGTTTGAAGGCGCAAATACTTGAAAATGGCATCAGAAACTCACTTTTATTAGCACCAATGCCAACGGCTTCTACTTCTCAAATTTTGGGAAATAATGAATGTTTTGAGCCTTATACTTCAAATATTTACAAGAGAAATGTGCTTTCTGGCGAGTTTGTAGTTATCAATAAACATCTTTTGAAAGATTTGATAGAAATTGGTATCTGGTCAGAAACGCTTAAAAACAAGATTGTTGCCGCTGATGGTTCTGTGCAAGGTATTTCTGAAATTCCGCAAAATATCAAAGATTTGTACCGTACAGCGTGGGAAATTAAGCAAAAAAGTTTGATTGATATGGCGGCTGATAGAGGTGCTTTTATTTGCCAAAGTCAGAGTTTAAATGTGTTTATCCAAGACCCAAACTTTGGTAAACTGACTTCTATGCACTTTTATTCTTGGAAAAAAGGACTGAAAACAGGTATGTATTACCTACGTACAACCGCAGCAGTAACCGCATCAAAAGTTACTATTGACAAAGAAGTTGGGCAAACAGTTAATCAGACTGTAAACCAATTAGAAACAGTTAATTCCAATATTTCACAGAAAAACTCGGATATGAATTGTTCTATTGACAATAAAGATGATTGTGAGGCTTGCGGTAGTTAAATAATAATGAATTAATTAAAAAAACCTATCAATATTTTGAATATTGATAGGTTTTTTGTATAATTGAAAATATTTTTATTGTTATTAAAATTAGAAATAGCTACAAAAAATGAAAAAAATTGGTATTTGCCTTGCTGGTGGTGGCGCACGTGGAATAGCGCATATTGGCGTTTTGAGAGTATTGGAAGAGAATAATATTCGCCCTAATTATGTTTCTGGTGCGAGTATGGGGGCTATTGTGGGCGCAATGTATGCTGATGGGCTTTCTACGCAAAAAATGATGGAAGCATTATTAGAAACGAAAATCTACAAACTTTTTACTTTTGGCGTGCCTTGGGACGGGCTTACAGAGCTAAAATATCTCAAAAAAATGCTCAATAAGTACATTTCTGCTAAAAGATTTGAAGATTTGCAGAAAAAACTCTTTGTAGCTATCTCTAACCTGAATACGGGACAAGCTGAAATTCATAGCATTGGAGAGTTGTATAAAATTGTGCAGGCTTCTGCTTGTATTCCCTTGATTTTCAAGCCTATAGAAATTGGGAATTATACTTATGTTGATGGCGGACTTCTTAATAATCTGCCTGTTGAGCCACTTTTGGACATTTCAGAGGTGATTATTGGCGTAAATGTCAATGGAAATAATATTTTGAGTAAAGAAAGCTGGAACTTAAAAACCATTGCAGAGCGTTCTTTTGACCTCGTAATGTGGACAAATGCCTCTAATAATCTCAAAAAATGCCATATCATCATAGAACCAAGTGAAACTACCAACCATAATTTATTTGATTTTGGCGCAGCAAAACAAATTTATCAATATGGTTATGATGAAACTAAACGCCTTATGCCCGAAATATTGAAATTAGTCTAAGAGTTGCCCAGCAAATGGAATGATTTTTGTTGATATATTTTGTTGCAAAATTTCGTACTTTCTCAAATTTTCTGTATTTTTGCAAGGCACAAATATTTTCAAAACAATTCCGTTTTTGAATTGTTTTAAATTAACAAAAAGCTATGAGAATGCCAGAAATAATTGCAATAGAAATCCAACATTTGGATAAAATTTGTCTAAATGCGCAAGAATTAGCAAGACAATTTCCAAATGATATTAATTTTCTTTGATAAATATTTGTTGAAAAATGTTTGAAAGTCGGTGAATAAAAAACTAAAAATGGACGAAAAACAAAGAAAACTTAATGCTCTTAAAGGACTAAAAGATAATATTGAGAGTTTAATACAGAATGTTCAAGAAACAAGTAATGAAAATGAGTTAATAGACCAGCTTTTAGATGATTTGATGAGGATAATAAACGAAATTAAAGAACTTGAAACCAAATAATCTATGAAAAATCAACTTAATATTGATGAGGTTTTGGAAAATCTCACAAAAATTCGCGATACAGGAGAAAAACTATTATATCTGCGCACCGTTCACAAAGATTATGAGGCACTTAGCACAGATGAAAAAGATAAAACCGCACAATATTTGCGAGATAAAGCAGCTTTATTGCATCAGCAAGTAGAAGAAATACTTGCAAAATAAAAAGTAAAAAAAGATTTTTCAAAATATAGATTTATGCACATACAACCAGGCAAGTTACTTGCTCAAATCAATTCTCCTGCGGATTTACGCAAACTTGACCGTTCTCAACTTTTTGAAGTTTGCACAGAACTACGTCAGTTTATTGTTGATAATGTTTCCGTTTATGGTGGGCATTTTGGCGCAAGTTTGGGCGTTGTAGAGCTTACTGTGGCACTTCACTACAAATATAATACCCCAGAAGACCAACTCGTTTGGGACGTGGGACACCAAGCCTATGGACACAAAATCCTTACGGGAAGACGTGATAATTTCTATACAAACCGCCTTTATGGTGGTCTTTCGGGCTTTCCTAAACGAAAAGAAAGCATTTTTGATACTTTTGGCGTAGGACACTCTTCTACTTCTATTTCTGCGGCTTTGGGTATGGCGGTTGCCTCCAAAATCAAGGGAGAAAAGCAAAAAAGGCATATTGCAGTCATTGGAGATGGTGCTATCACTGGTGGTATGGCTTTTGAAGGTATGAATAATGCAGGTTTTTTGGATAGTGATATTTTGATTATTTTGAATGATAATTGTATGTCCATTGACCCAAATGTGGGTGCATTGAAAGATTATTTGACTGATATTACCACGTCTGGCACTTACAATAAAGTAAAAAACGAGATTTGGAATGTTTTGGGCAAAATGAGTAAATTTGGCAAAACTGCACAAGAAGTGCTTTCTAAGATAGATGGTGCAATAAAAAGCGGACTTCTCAAACATAGCAATTTGTTTGAAAGTCTTAATTTACGTTATTTTGGTCCAGTTGACGGACATGATGTAGAGCATTTGGCTGATATTATGGAAGATTTGAAAAAAATCCCAGGTCCAAAAATCCTGCATTGTATCACCACAAAAGGAAAAGGCTATGCACTAGCTGAAAAAGACCAAACGAAATGGCACGCACCAGGTCTTTTTGACAAAGTTACAGGCGAAATCTTCAAAAAAACATACGAAACGCCACAAGCACCAAAATACCAAGATGTTTTTGGTCATACGCTTGTAGAACTCGCTAAAATGAATGATAAAGTTGTTGGAATCACGCCTGCAATGCCTTCTGGCTCATCTCTCAATATTATGATGAAAGAAATGCCTGATAGAGCATTTGATGTGGGTATTTGTGAGCAACACGCTGTTACTTTTGCGGCTGGGCTTGCCACACAAGGTATTATTCCATTTTGCAATATTTATTCAACTTTTATGCAACGTGCTTATGACCAAGTCATTCACGATGTTGCCATACAAGAGCTTCCTGTGATTTTTTGTTTGGATAGAGGTGGTTTTTCTGGTGCAGATGGTCCTACGCATCACGGAGCGTATGATTTGGCGTATTTCCGTTGTATTCCTAATATGATTGTGGCTGCTCCAATGAATGAGCAAGAACTGCGTAATATGATGTTTACTGCTATGCTCAACGCAGAAGAGAAAGGAAAACGTGCTTTTTCTATACGTTATCCTCGTGGTGAGGGAACTATGCCACAATGGAAAACACCTTTGGAAAGAATGGAGATAGGAAAAGGGTGTTTGGTGAAAGCTGGTGAAGATATTGCAATTCTTACTATTGGGCATATTGGCAATTATGTTACGGAGGCTTTGGAGCTACTCAAAAATTCAAAAACGTCTATAGCTCATTATGATATGCGTTTTGTGAAACCTTTGGATGAGGAAATGTTGCATACTATCTTTCAAAAATTTGATAAAGTGATTACTATTGAAGATGGTTGTGTGATGGGCGGTTTGGGTACAGCTATTGCAGAATTTATGGTTGATAATGATTATACGGCTCAAATCAAGCGTTTGGGTATTCCTGACCGCATTGTAGAACACGGCACACAATTAGAATTGCATCACGAGTGCGGTTTTGCACCTGAAGATATTGCAAAAGAAGTACAGAAAATGATGCAGAATGTAAAAAGTAATGCAAAAGTTTTGCAGAATTTGTAGTTGATTTTGCCAAATCCCAAAGATTTGGCAAAACTTTTTACACTAAAAAAATAAAATGAAAAAATCTTATTCACACTATGTTTTTGAGGATTTAGCTGATTTGGAAATATCTGTCACTACAGCGCAATTATTCCAAAAAATACTACAACTAAAGCCCACTGCGTGGATTTTAGAAACGCTAGCTTTCAATAAAACTTTACCAATGAGCACAGAAAAAGCAAGGTCAGAACTCTTAATTATGCCTATTTTATTGGAATTAAAAAGGCAAAATATTCTAAAAATAACCTTGTTTTCAGGATATAAATTAGATGTAGATACTACCAGAGGATTACGAGGATTTTGTGATTTTCTCATCTCTACAAAACCACAGGCACCTTTTTTAGAAAGCCCTATTATTGCGGTTGTAGAGGCAAAACAAGATAAAGATTTGATAGAAGCCGCGCCACAATGTATTGCAGAAATGTATGCAGCACAGCTTTTCAATGAAAAACATAAAACACAAGTTCCTGTAATTTATGGTACTGTAACAAGCGGTTATGAATGGATTTTTATGAAATTAGAAAATCAGCAAGTAATTATTGATACAGAACGCTACAATATTGCAGATTTAGAAGATTTATTGGGTATTTGGCAAACTATTATTGCAGAATTTTAAAGTCATTAACTAAAATATGAAAAAAGTAATTTTTTGTCTGCTATTTTTATTTCCTTATTTCATTGTTGCTCAACATTTTATAATTGGAAAAGTTATTACAAACAAAGCATCTGTACCGTATGCACTCATAATACACAATAAAACAGCATTTGGTGTTTATGCAAATGAAAGTGGAAATTTTAAACTTGAAATCCCAGAAAAATGTATAAAAGACTCTGTTATAGTGAGTTGTGTTGGCTTTGAAACCAAAAAAATAGCCATTGCAGAGATTTATGAAAAATCTTTTTTTGAAATCTCTCTCAAAGAAGATACCCAAGAACTTTCCACAGTTATTGTCAGACCTAAAAACACGAAAATCACACGCTTGGGAAGCAATAAAAACATAACCGTTCCTACAATTGGTGTTAGTTGCTGGAAAGATAGTTGTAGTAGAGAAATTCAAAAAGCTATATATTTTCCAAAACCTACAAAAGAAGGTAACTATTATATCAATAAAGTTGCTTATTATATTGGTGGCGTTGGTGTGGTAACAACGCCTTTTCGTGTGAGAATTTACAAGTATAACGACCAAAAACAGCAACCTGATGAGGATTTACTAGGTACTTCTTTGGTTGTTTCTGCGACTGATAAAGGTTGGTTTGAGGTTGATTTACAGAAATATAACCTTATAATGCCTGAAAACGGTGTTGTGGTTGCTATGGAGTGGCTACTGACAAATGAACAGAAATATTTTTATATGCCTCCGTTTTATGGGAAAAAATATAAGAAAAAAATGGAGCAAGAAAATAGAACACATTTTGGGCAAACTATTGGCGTATATGAAGACAAAAAGCTAGTAAGTTTTTGGTTTTTTAGATTGAGTAATAAAACAATTTGGTACAAACAAACAGAATTTCACCCAATGATAAGGCTTTATCTAGAGGGAGAATGAAACACAAAGATTTTGCAAAGTTTATAGTCTTACTTAATTGCCACAGATACACAGATGAATACAATATGTATTTTAATTTTTGTATCTGTGGCAATTAAATTAGATGCTTAACTTTAACATAACATTCTAACATCTTCATTCATAAGCACTTATTAAATATAAAAAACACATTCTTTAAAATTTTTTAATCAAATATTACTAAAATTATTTCAAATCTCACAAAAACATAAACATTTTTTATTATCCAAAACACCTTAAATTAACATTGTAATTCTACTTTTGTGCGTCCAAATTGGAGAACATTGTTAATTTATTTTATGATAAAAAATTATTGTTTTTTACTAATACTTCTTGCAAGTATTTTAGTCAATACTAACGTAAAAGCGCAAACTGGCACTATCAAAGGTACTATCAAAGATGCAAAAACCAAAGAAGTTATCATTGGAGCAACTGTTTTGGTAGAAACTATTGCTTTGGGGTCTGTAACAGACATTGATGGCACCTTCAGCATTACCAATATTCCCATTGGTACTTATGATATTTCTATCTCTTTTATGGGTTATGAAACCAAAAAAATTGATAATATCACCATTCAAGATGGTAAAATCATTGTTATTAACGCTTATATTGATGAAGACAACGCCTTAGGGGAAGTTGTGGTTACTGGGCGCAAAGAAACTAATACAGAAATTGCGGTTTTGTCTGAAATAAAAGAAGCCCAACAAGTCGCTGTAGGTGTTTCTAGTGAACAAATCACCAAAAATCAAGATAGAGATGCCGCACAAGTGGCTAGGCGTGTGCCTGGTGTGTCTATTATTGACAACCGCTTTGTTTTGGTGCGTGGTTTGGGGCAACGCTACAATACCGTAATGGTCAATGACGTGATTGCGCCTTCTACGGAGGTTGATAGCCGTTCTTTCTCGTTTGATATGGTGCCAAGCCAGATTATTGATGCAATGTATATCTATAAATCTGGTTCTTCCGAACTTTCAGGTGATTTTGCGGGCGGCGTTGTCAAAATTTATACAAAAAAAGCCCCAGAAACTAATTTTAATAGCTTTTCTTTCGGTACGGGCGTGCGTATGAATACAACATTTACACCTGCACAAGAGTATCAAGGCAGCAATACTGATTTTTTAGGTTTTGATAATGGCAACAGAAAACTCCCTAATTTGCCTTCTACGGCAGTTTTTCAAGGTGGAAATACTACTATTGCACAAAAAGCGGAATTTGGAAGTCGTTTTAAAAGCACTTGGGCAGTAACAGAGAATAATATTAGCCCTGATATACGCTTTAATTTGGGTTTAGGACGAAGATTTAATATAAAGAAAGTCCAAATAGGAAATTTTACTAATATCAATTATTCCAATACAAACCAAAATGCTATTGTTTCTTTTGCTAAATATCTTAATGGAGATAATG
This sequence comes from Raineyaceae bacterium, assembly GCA_043764015.1. Classification (GTDB taxonomy): domain Bacteria; phylum Bacteroidota; class Bacteroidia; order Cytophagales; family Thermonemataceae; genus JANYGM01. Next base: position 3,397 of record JAYUKY010000010.1, on the reverse strand, counting down.
CCTTTGCAGGGCAAACAGAGCAACTTTTTAGAGATGAATCTTTTATCAAAAATGCACGCTTAGGTATTGTAAGTAATTGGTCTGCAAGGTTTTTACCAAAATTTTCTTTGGAATTTAAAAATATGTTTAACCAAATGGGAATGAGTGAAACCGTTGTGCGTAATGGAAATGATTTTGCTAATTCAAAGGAAATTCGTTCTTATTCTCAAAGATATGAAAGTAGAAGCATTTATACAGGACAACTTGTAGGAAAACACGAAATAAATGACAGATTTAACGTAAATTGGCAGCTAGGATTTGCCTACACCAACAGACAAGAGCCAGACTGGAAACGTGTTGTTTACTCTCGTGTAGGTGCTACCAATCAGTTTGCAACAGAAGCAAATGGCGCATTGCCAGATGCTGGGCGTTTTTTCTCTAACCTTAATGAAACAATTATTACGGCAGCTTCCAACGCAGAATATATCCTCAATCAGACAGAAAACAAAGATAAAGCCATTAAATTGAAATTTGGTTTTTATACAGAACAAAAAAGTAGGGATTTTGCAGCGAGATTTTTTGGCTACAAAGGTGGCACAGCAGCACTCAAAACCTTGCCCGTAGAAAGTATTTTTAACCCTGAAAATCTTGGTGCAGGCAAGTTTTTGATAGATGAAAATACATTGGATTCTGATAAATATACCGCAAAAAACACGCTTTTAGCAGGTTACGCAGGTATAATATTGCCTTTTGCAGATAGATTTACTTTGAATGTTGGTTTGCGTGCGGAATTTAACAGACAACAACTTACTTCTGCCATTTTGCAAAAAGCTATTGATAATCCTGTGTTAAGCCTATTGCCTTCTGCTAATCTTTCTTTTAATTTGAATGAAAAACAACTCGTGAGAGCAGCATATTCTTATACCGTAAACCGCCCAGAACTGCGTGAATTAGCACCTTTTGTCTATTATGATTTTAATTTGAATGGGAATTTTACGGGAAATGAAAACCTCACAACTGCCAACATACACAATTTAGATGTGCGCTATGAAATCTATCCTTCTTTGGAAGAAACCATTACTTTTGGGCTTTTTTACAAGAATTTTCAAAAACCAGTAGAAACCTACCTCACGCCAAATAGTTCTGGTCAGATAGAATATACCTTTATCAACGCTAAAAATGCCAATAATTATGGTGCAGAAGTAGAACTAAGAAAATCTTTTACTAATTCTTCTAATCAGCTTTTAAATAAACTCTCATTTGTGGCAAATGCCTCTTACATTATCAGCAACGTGAATATTGGTGATGTGGTGAAAATCAGTAAAACAAGCAATCCAACAGGAGAATCTGTAACGGCTGGCACACAAGAAAAAGAGCGTCCTATGGCAAATCAGTCGCCTTATGTGGTCAATGCTGGGCTTTACTATAATGATACAAAGAAAGGTTTTCAAGTGAATGTTTTGTATAATGTTTTTGGCAAAAGGATTTTTGCAGTCGGAAATTTGAACAGTCCAACTATCTACGAAATGCCAAGAAACGTCATTGACTTGAATATCACCAAAACCATCAACGAAAAAGTAGAATTGCGCTTTAATGTGCAAGATATTCTTAACCAAGCGGTGCGTTTGGAGCAGGATTTTAATAAAGATGCCGACATCACAAAATCTGATAATCAGCCAATTAGGACGTTCAAGCGTGGCACTTATTTCACGTTGGGCGCAACAGTTAGTTTTTAATTCTCTCAAGTTTCAAAAAACATCAATATAATTTTAATTTATTTTTTCAAACAAGCCATTTTATTTATGAAATTTCTAAAAAAAACCTTATTACTTGCATTATGCAGCTTACTTGTGTTTTCTTGCAAAAAAGATGATGACACAACAACAACAGTCGTCCCTGTGAAAACAGAAGAAAAAGATGCTGCTGGACGAATTATTCTTCGTGGTGAAATCACACAAAATAAGACTTTGGTTGCAACTGAAAAGTATATCTTACAAGGATTTGTTTATGTAACAAGTGGCTTTACACTCACAATAGAGCCTGGTACAGTTGTTTTTGGTGATAATGTAGCCACTGCTGGAACTAAAGGCACTTTAATTATTGAAAAAGGTGCGAAAATCATTGCAGAAGGAACGGCTGCAAGACCAATTGTTTTTACTTCTAATCAACCAAAAGGAAGCCGTAATTATGGTGATTGGGGCGGTGTGGTGCTTATTGGAAAGGCAAAAGCTAATCAACCTGCTGCTACAAAATATGAAGGCGGTATTAGAGGAGAATATGGCACAGATGATGTTGCTAACGACAATTCTGGTGTTTTGAAATATGTCCGTATAGAATTTGCAGGAATTGCGCTTTCTACGGCAGCTAATTCAGAACTAAACGGACTTACAATGTATGGCGTGGGAAATGGTACAAAAATTGAATATGTGCAAGTTTCTTACTCTGGTGATGACTCTTATGAGTGGTTTGGCGGAAACGTAAATTGCAAGTATTTAGTTGCTCACAGAGGTTTTGATGATGATTTTGATACAGACCACGGATATTCCGGACGTATTCAGTTTGCGGTTTCTTTGAGAGATAAAGCCTTTGCAGACCAATCTAGGTCTAACGCTTTTGAATCTGACAATGATGCTGCTGGTTCTACACTAACGCCTATTACAAGCCCTATTTTTGCAAATATCAGCGTTTATACAAATGATGGCACGCCTTCAACGGCTACTGGAAGCGGTTCTGGTGCGTATCAGTCAGCTATGCACTTGCGCAGGAACACAAGTATAAGTATTTTTAACACTTTAATTGTTGGTTATCCTGAAGGCTTGCGTTTAGATGGTGTTCCTGCCTTTACGAATGCAACAAGTGGTGGATTAGATTTGAGGGGAATTGTTTTGGCAAATTGTACTTTGCCTTTTGTAGGTGCAAATACTGTTACAACACAACAAACAACTGATTTTTTCAATGAAGTAGTTAGAACGAATAGTGTAGTACCATTTACAGAATTAGGAACACTCAGCCTTAATGCCAACGTATTTAATTTGACTACGCCTAATTTCTTACTACAAGCTGGCTCTCTTTTGCTTTCTGGTGCTAACTGGACAGGAAAAGGTGCTGATGCTTTCTTTGAAAAAGTAGCTTATAAAGGTGCTTTTGGTACAACAGATTGGACGACAGGCTGGACAAACTTTAATCCACAAAATACGGATTACTAAGTAAGTATAAAAACACAAAAAGCCTTTCCAAAATTTGGAAAGGCTTTTTTGGTTTTTATACTAAGAATTATCTTATACCACTTTTGCCTAACCCCTACCACTCACAGAAATACTTAAGAGTATGTTTAGAAACTATTTTATAAAAATATAACAATGTAATATATCAAATTTTTATTGTAATTTTGTATAAAAATAACATCATTATATTCAAT
>JAYUKY010000009.1:0-21546 GCA_043764015.1 Raineyaceae bacterium | reverse complement strand
ACAAGCAAAGCAGAAAGCGCAAAACTAGACAGCAAAATACTACTCAAAATCTGGTTAAAAGTCTTACTTTCATCATTTTTAGCAAAACGAAAATATGCCGTTTCCATTCCGTAGGTGTAGATAATATTGAAAAATGCCACGTACGCCAACAAATCCGTAAGCACGCCATATTCTTTTGGGAAAAGTATGCCAGAAGTGTAGAAAGGCACAAGAAAATAATTGATAAGCCTTCCTATGATGCTACTCAAACCGTACCAGGCGGCATCAGAGGCAAGTTTTTTGAGTGGATTCATTTATTTTGAACGTAGTTTTTGAATTTGCTTTTCAGAAAGCCCAGTTGTTTCCATAATAAATTGATTTTCCATACCTTTCAAAATCAATTTTTTAGCCATTTCAATATTTATTTTCTTTTCAGCTTTTTCAACGGCTTTCTCTTGTTGTACTTTTGCTTTGATTTCTGCTTTTTGTAGTGCTTTTTGTAGTGCTTCTTTTAGCCTAGAAATCTCATCAAGGCGGAATTTTTGTTGCCCTTCATAATGTTCTCGTTCTTTTTTGTCAAGGTACATAGCATCAAGTTTGATACTTGCCTTTCTAATTTCCTTGATTTCCTTGAGTTGTGCGGGTAAGTTGTTGTTGGTGTACTTATGGGCATTATTTAAGAAATTTATCCACCTATCTAGAACTGTTTTTGCTAATGTCAATTCTTTGGTAAACTTTTTCATTTCAATAAAATACAAATCCAAATAGTCCAAATCCTTGTGAATTTGGTTTGTTTCTCTGTTTTTCAAAGTAAAACATCTATGGCAAACGTCATCATCAAAAAATGTAAAGTCCATTAGGCTGATTACAATACATTTTTTTAGTTCAGAATAACCACCTTCTCCGTCATATTTGTCATCTACATAAGTATTATCATCAGGAACAAAGTCAAGCTGTGAACCAAATATTTTCGCCCAATAATACAAAGTCCGTTTTCCGTAAAATCCAGAACCTCTAATTTGCATCTCTATGTCGTATTGTATGCCTTTTTCGTCTTCTGCTTTGATGTCTAAAATGGTGAGTTTGCCATCTGTATAATCAGCCAAATTATAAGGATTTTTGAGTTCTATTGTTGCAATTTGCTGATAATGAGGCAAAATAGCATTTATCAGAGAAAGTAAAATATCTTTATTTTCTTCTGTGCCAAATAGTTTTTTAAAAACTAAATCTACTTTTGGATTTACTTTTGTGAGCATAAAATTTTATAGTTTGTTTGTCGCAAAAGTCGCCCCCAGCCCCAAAGGGGAGTAATACAAGTGCATTATTACGAAAACGACAAATATATTTGAAGTTCCCTAGCGTAGCGCAAGGGATTTAGAGGCAAAATGCGTAAGTCATAAGTTTATTCAATGCAAAGATACAAGAAAAAATACAAACTTCCCTAATACTTTTTTAAGTCTGTTTTTGTATAAAATTTATAACATATTTTAGAAATACCTAGTATTTGTATTGAAATAATCCAATTTAATCTTAAAATAATAACATTTTAAAATTATTTTGGAAAATAAATGCTCAAATCTCTATTTTATTTTATTTTATACCTTTGCGTTTAGTATTCAAACTCTAAACCAAAAAATCCAAATGAAACAAACATTTAACTTTTTATTGATGCTCGTAATGGTAGCAACTGTTTTGTCTTGTAAGAAAAAAGATGTGGAACTTACGCCAGCACAAAAAATTGTAGGGAAATATAAATTCACAGCAAGTAGTAGCATTTCTAATGGTATAACTAGAGATAATCTTTCTGGTCGCCCTGTTTGTGTGGCTGACGATATTTCAGAATTTACAACAGACGGAAAACTGATTGATAGTGAAGGTGCTACTTCTTGTACCCCTCCACGAAGTTTTGGTGCGTCAAGAACTTACGTTCTTTCGCCTGATGGAAAAGCACTAACAGTCACTTCTACGGATAATAGCAGTGGAGTTGTTAGAAGTGATATTTATACAGTTGAAGAACTTACAGATTCTATACTGAAAGTAACTATTACCATTACTGAAAATATCCAAAATGGTGGTACAATAACTGTAAAGGTAAATTCTACCCTCACCAAAATATAGTATTTTCTAGTTCAAAAAATCAAAAAGGTAGCTTTTCCTAAGCTACCTTTTTTTGTGGTTTAAAAGTTGTATATTTGTCAAAAAAAATAAATATTATGGCAAAGAAAAAAGAGTGGAGAGAAGGTGAGATAGTGCTTGCTTTTAATCTAAACAAAATAATAAATCCGCTCACGCCTATTATGAGCGAGTGGCTAAATGCAGAAATGCCTGTTTTTTCAGATGTTGAACAATCTATTTTTGAGGAAATTTATGAAGATGGGCGAGAGTATATCAGCACTTGGAGCGAGGAAGACCTGAAAATGAAATTTATTAGTTATGTCTTAAAATTAGGGCGTGTAATAAAAGATAAAAAATTTGTAACATTTTTTGACAAAAAACTAGCAGCAGAAGTACAAGGTTATGCACTTTCTGTAAAGGCTGATTTTGTGATTGCTAAGGGAATGATGGATTTTATGCAAAAACCATACTTTCATTTTCAGGAATATAAACCTGATAAAAATCCTACTGGTGACTCTATGGCACAGCTTTTGGAGGCTTTTCTGATAGCTCAAACTATCAACAATGATAATAAACCACTTTATGGTTGTGAGGTGAATGGTGCTATTTGGAAGTTTGTTACAATAGAAAATAGCAGTTATTGTGTTTCTAAGGCTTATGATAGTGCAGATAAAAGTGATTTGTTATCAATTATAGGCATTTTACGAAAATTTAAAGAGATTTTGGAAACACAATTACTCAACTAAAAAAAAGTAACTTTCTGTATAAGCTACTTTTTTTGTGGTTTTATTGAAAATACAAGAAATAATTTCTCAATAATCAACTGTTTTTTAAGTAACGTGTTGCAAATAAGTTCCTGATTTCAAAAAACTGATTTTTAGGCTACGGTGGCGTGAACGCCACCTAGAATAAACAAATAAAATTAGGATTTTATTTACAATTTATTTCTAAGCGAATTTTCAAGTATTTTTTTATGTTCTTTGCTGATATATTGTTTTGCAATTCTGTTTTCTGGTTTTCTGTCCAAAATATAAAGGGTCAACAGGAAAAACCACTCCAAAGGCTTCATAAGCAAATAAACAACATCACAAATCCATTTTATTCTGAAAAAATCATAGTTTTTATGCACAAAAACGCCTATTTTGTCATAATTTTTTCTGATGATTTTGTGTGCAAAAGGCATTTTTTCTTGTATCAAATCCTCAAAAGCGTTGGAAATAAGCAGTTGCCTATTACAAATAATTTCTTGGTCGTGCCTGATGCCAATACGTTTGGGTTTTACAATATTTTTATGACCGTTTGCAGCCACAGAACACAGATAATGTCCATTGTGTGGACAATCTACCCCATCACATTTGTAATCCCATTGAGAAAAACCTTGCCTGTACGTATCTGTAAAAGCCTTAATAATTGAATCTGGTTTTTGCCCAAAAAGAAGCAAAATAGCACTCAAAAGCACCAAAATAGGCAAGCAAAGTACCAACAAAATAGGGAATTTTATAAGAGATTTGGAAGATAAAATTTGCCAAGAAATTCTTTCAAAATAATTAGAAGGGCTAAAAGTATTCTGCTGATTTTCGTTTGTTTCTTGTTCTTTTATGAATAATTGCTGATTTTTAGCAAGCATCAAAGTAAATGATAAAATAATAGGAAAACAGCCTAAAAACGCTTCCATAAAGGTTTTTATCTGAAAAGTAACAAATATGTTCAAAATAATTCCTATCAAAAGAAAGCAATTTAATATAATCTCTACTATTGGAGGCAACAGTTTTTTTCTAAATTCTGAATAAAAATAAGCAATTAGACACAAAACAATGATTACGCCCATTGTAAGTTGATGTTCTGGCGAAAAAAGTGCCGTTCCTGCGCCCAAACCTGCATTATTGATGTATCCGCAACAATCATTTTTACCCCCAAAATCCGCATACCAAATTGGATACACAATAAGTGCCATAATCTCACAAATAACCATAAAAATAGTCATTCCTATATTGATGGTTATGCGTTTTCCTTTGACAAGAAAAAAAACAAAGTCAATGATAATGAGTACCATTGGGATAAAAAACGGGAAAAGAGCATACATAATTTTAGGAGTTTTAACTTCCCGAAAGTTGGAAACTTTCGGGAAGTTGATTGCTTACGGAATTTGCAAAAACTTATGTACTTGCAAAGAAATACGCCATTTTGGGTTATTTTTGATGTATTCTATCATCAAAGGTAACATTTCTTCTGCTTTTGACCATTCTGGTTGGAGATAAAGCAAACAATTTTCATTCATAAGACTAGCAAAACCTTCTGCCCATTCAAAATCTGACTTATGATAAATAATGATTTTTAGCTCGTGCGCACGTGTGTAGAACTCTGGAAGCGGTTTTTTGAATTTTTTAGGAGAAAAACAAATCCAATCCCACACACCCGTGAGTGGGTGCGTGCCAGAGGTTTCTATATTTGTCTGAAAGTCAGCGTTTTTAAGTGTTTGAGTGAGGTTTGTAAGTTCGTGCATTAGTGGCTCACCGCCCGTAATGACCGCTAATTTGCCTGCAAAAACAGGCGTATTTTCATTAGCACGCAACACAATTTCATCAATAGAAAATTTTGGGTGTGCATCAGCAGACCAAGATTCTTTGACATCACACCACGTACAACCCACATCACAACCGCCCAAACGAATGAAATAAGCCGCTTTTCCTTGATGAAAACCCTCGCCCTGCAAAGTATAAAAATCTTCCATTACAGGAAGTTTTTGATTTGTAATTATTTCTTTATCAAGAACTTGCATAATTATTTGTTGTAGAGAACTTCCCGAAAGTTTCCAACTTTCGGGAAGTTGAGTGCTAAAGAGTTATTTTTTCGTTGAAAACCTCAATAAAAAACTGATTTCCTGTAAAACCAATCTTGTATAAACACAAATTGTCGTGTTCAAAAGTATCCATTTGCGACAAAGGATAGTTCAATATTTGTGCCAAAAAAACACGCATAGCACGTCCGTGCATACATATCAAAATATTTTTTTCTTCCCTACGTTCTTTGATAAGTGCAATTACTTTGAGTTGCCTTTGTGCTACTTCTTGAGGTGTTTCTCCGCCTTCAATGCAAATATCCGTTACGCCTTGTTGCCACTGATTTACGTAATGTAAATAATCTCTGTGAGAGTCTGGCGTATTTTCTTTGCCTTCGTGTATGCCCCAACTAATCTCATCTAAACCACCAAAAATCTCAAAATTCGTGCCAGCATTGATAAATTCTTGTACAGATTGTTGTGTGCGCACAAGGCTAGAAATATAAATCCTATCAAAAGAAACATGTTTGTATTTTTCAAAAAAAGCGTGTGCTTGTTGTCGTCCTGTGTCGTTAAGGTCAGCATTTACGCCCCTTCCCTGCACCATTTGGCGCAAATTATAGTCTGTTTGTCCGTGTCTAACAAGGTAAATATATTTCATCTTTAATTGTGAATGTTGAATTGTGAATTGTGAATGAATACAGAAAATATATTGTTTTTAGTAAAATGTCTAATATTGCAATACATTGATTATCAATATTTTGTATTTAATTTACAATTTACAATTTACAATTCACAATTCACAGTTATACAAATATAGCATTTTTTTTTATATTTGTGAATGAATATTCTAATTACAGGCGGTTTGGGTTTTATTGGCTCACATACGGCGGTGGCACTTGCAGAAGTAGGCTACAAACCTATTATTATTGATAATCTAAATAATTCTGATATAAAAGTTTTGGATAAAATAGCTGAAATAATAGCTTTTAAGCCAGTTTTTTATCAGGGAGATTGTTTGGACAAACCCTTTATGCAACGCATTTTTGAGGAGCAAAAAATAGATGGTGTTATCCATTTTGCAGCTTACAAAGCGGTTGGAGAATCTGTGCAGTTGCCACTAAAATATTATCAAAATAATCTACAATCTTTGTGTGTTTTGCTTGAAATAATGCAAGAAAAAGGTGTGAATAACCTTGTTTTTTCGTCTTCCTGTACGGTTTACGGGCAACCTGCTAGTCTTCCTGTTGATGAAAATGCACCTTCTATGCCTGCAAATTCTCCGTATGGAAACACAAAACAGATTTGTGAGGAGATTTTACGAGATTTTTCAACCGTAAATCCATTCAAAACGGTTGCTTTAAGGTATTTCAATCCTATTGGAGCGCATCCAAGTAGTCTTATTGGCGAACTTCCGTTGGGCGTTCCTAATAATCTTGTGCCATTTATCACCCAAACAATGGTGAAAATTAGAGAAAAATTATTGGTTTTTGGAGACGACTATCCCACACCTGATGGTACTTGCATACGTGATTATATACACGTTTGCGACCTTGCAGAGGCACATGTAGCGGCACTTTCTTATCTTCAAAAACACGAAAACGCTTCTCTTTTTGATACTTTTAATATTGGAACTGGAACTGGAAACAGCGTTTTAGAAATTATCAAAACATTAGAAGAAATAGGAAATCAAAAAATTGATTATGAGATAGTTAAGCGTAGAGAGGGAGATGTTACGGCTGTTTATGCCGCAACTGAAAAAGCCTCAAAAATCCTTAATTGGAACGCAAAACGTACACTCAAAGAAGCACTTACAGATGCTTATAATTGGCAAATAAGTCTTAAATAACCACCCCTAACCCCTCCTTGAAAAAGAGGGGGACGAAAACTCCCCTCCTTCCTAAGGAGGGGTTGGGGGTGGTTCTAATTACATAAAAACAACCAAAAAATGAAAGGAATTATACTAGCTGGCGGTTCTGGAACACGTTTGCACCCACTTACAATGGCTATGAGCAAGCAAATGATGCCTGTTTATGACAAACCAATGATTTATTATCCGCTGTCTATTTTGATGATGGCACATATTAAAGAAATTTTGATTATTTCTACTCCTCACGACTTGCCACTTTTTGAAAAACTGCTTGGAGATGGTTCTGCGCTGGGTTGCAGGTTTGAATATGCCGTACAAGAAGTGCCAAACGGACTTGCACAGGCGTTTGTAATTGGTGAAAAATTTATTGGAAATGATAAAGTTGCGTTGATTTTAGGAGATAATATTTTTTATGGTAGTGGGCTTTCAAAACTTTTGCAGGCAAACAACGACCCACAAGGCGGAATTATCTATGCGTATCACGTGCAAGACCCTGAAAGATACGGAGTTGTAGATTTTGATGAAAGTGGCAAAGTGCTTTCTATTGAGGAGAAACCAGCACAACCAAAATCTAATTATGCCGTTCCTGGACTGTATTTTTATGATAATTCCGTGGTAGAAATTGCTAAAAATCTGTTGCCTTCTCCTCGTGGTGAGTACGAAATTACAGATGTCAATAAAGAGTATCTCAAACGTGGACAATTACAGGTTTCTATCTTAAACCGTGGTACTGCGTGGCTAGATACGGGTACTTTTGCCTCCTTGATGCAGGCAGGGCAGTTCGTACAGGTAATAGAAGAAAGACAAGGCTTGAAAATTGGTTGTATTGAAGAAATTGCTTTTAGAAGTGGTTTTATTGATGCAACACAACTAGAAAAAGTGGCTAAACCACTTCTAAAAAGCGGTTATGGGCAATATTTGCTTAATTTGATAAAAAAATAGTTTTACCTGTAATATCATTGCTATTCAAGGAATACTTGAATGCAATAATGCTTTTTTATTAAAAGTATGATAAAGTCAATGAAGTAAAAAATGATGATAAATTATTAGATTTAACCTACAAGAAACTAAAAAGCCTTCAAATTTGAAGGCTTTTTAATTATTTTCTGTAATGTTTGAATCAGTATTTATAATATTCAACTATAGGAATTGTATTGTGTATTATCCTTGTATTTATCCTAAAATCTTGAAAAATCTTGATTCAAACATTGTATTTAATCCTGCAAATCTTAATTAGAAGCAGTATTCGTTTTTCTCAATAATAGCTGCTGCAATGCGCTCACGAGCATCTTTTTTGTTGAAAGGTGCTATTTTTGTAAAGCGTTTTAGTCCCATAAGCATACCATTTAGTTCGTCACCTGTTGCAAAAGACGTAATAGCATCTTTTCCAGCGTTTTCAATAGCTGTAACTGCCTCATTAAGATACACTAATGCAATATCTTTCTGTACGCTGTATGCTATTTCTCCTTTTACGCCAATCAGTTTTTCAACACGCAAAAGCGTTGATTCTGCTACATAAACTTCAATAATCATATCTGCCAAATTCATCATTATTTCTTGTTCTTCACTGATTTTTGTTGTGAATTTTTGCACTGCAGCACCAGCCACCATCAAAACCGCTTTTTTGAGATTTTTGATGACTTTTTTCTCTGTTGCAAATAAGTCTGTACTAAAATCATTCTCAAATGATGGTATAGACAATATTTCTTTTCCAACTGCCAGCGCAGAAGCCATAATATCAAGTTCACCTTTCATTGCACGCTTAATGATAGTTCCAACGGCAAGCATACGGTTTATTTCATTTGTACCTTCAAAAATACGGTTGATACGTGAGTCACGGTAGCATCTATCCACAGGTGCATCAGCAGAAAAACCCATTCCACCATAAATTTGCACCGCTTCATCTGTCACAAAATCCAAAGTTTCAGAACCGTGAACCTTCATCAAAGCGCATTCAATAGCAAATTGCTCAAAACTTTTTAGTTTTGCTTGTGCAATATCCATTCCTGCAGCTTGGAAAGCCTCACAAGCATCATCAATATTCTGACCACAACGGTAATTAGCTGAATCCGTAGCAAAAATACGGATAGCAGATTGCGCTATTTTATGACGAATAGCACCAAAAGTGTTGATAGAAACATTAAATTGTTTTCTTTCTTTTGCATAATTAACAGCGTGATTAAGCGCAGATTTTGAGCCACCACTTACAGATGCAGAAAGTTTGATACGACCAATATTTAGGATATTTACCGCAATTTTGAAACCGTTTCCACGTTCTGAAAGCATATTTTCAACGGGAACTTTACAATCATTAAAGAAAACCTGACGAGTGTCAGAGCCTTTGATACCCATTTTGTGTTCTGGCTCGTTCATTGTAATTCCGCCCATTTCTTTGTCAATAATGAACGCAGTAAGGTTTTTGTCATCTTCAATTTTAGCAAAAACAATGAAAACATCAGCAAAACCGCCGTTAGTTATCCACATTTTCTGACCGTTGATGATGTAATGTTTGCCATCTTCTGTCAAGACTGCCTTACTTTTAGCAGAGTTAGCATCAGACCCAGAATCTGGCTCTGTCAAGCAATAACAGGCTTTCCACTCACCTGAACCTAATTTTGGAAGATATTTTGCTTTTTGTTCTTGTGTACCATAATATTGAATTGGCAAAGTTCCTATGCCTGTGTGCGCAGAAAACGCTACTGCAAATGAGTGTGCGCCACCCAAAGCCTCTGCAACCAGCATACTAGAGTTAAAATTCATACCAAGACCTTCAAATTCTTCAGGTACACCAACACTTAAAAGACCTAACTGACCTACTTTTGTCATCAATTCCGACATTAGTTTGCCATCTTTTTGGCTATCAATTTCGTTTAGGCGTGGCGTAATTTCTTTTGCAATAAAATCTTTGCAAGATTGCGCCATCATTATTTGCTCTTCCGAAAAATCTTCTTGAATGAAAATTTCGTTTGCTTCAATTTCTTTAATCAAAAATTCACCACCTTTGATTAGTTCCTTATTTTGAATTGCTTCCATTTTGATTTTTTGTTTAAATTTATTTGGTTAAAATTTGCTTTCGTAAAATAATATTTGGTTAAATATAACCTATACATATTTCTTACTCTTAAACGCAAAGTTAGCTAAAATGTTCTGTATGCAGAGTATATTTAGACAAGTATTTTGATTATTTTTCAAAAATAATTTTCAAAATAGACTTTTTTCAATTTTTATAGGATTATTCCAAGAAAAAAAGCCTTAAAATGCTTATTTTTTGGATAAAAATGTTAATTGGGATTTGTATTCTTTTGAATTTCAGAATTTCGTTGTAACTTGCAGGCGTATTACAGCAAATTGTATTCATTCACACTAGCAACTGCTAGCCTTGCATAAATATGTCCGTTTTTAGTTGCCACGAATACACGAATGAGTACAATCATTCGTGTATTCGTGGCAATGTAAACCAAAAAATAATATTTATGTAACACTAGGTTACAATTCACAATTCACAATTATTTAAAATGAAGCAATTTGGTACTTATCTTCTTTTTCTTAGTAAACTTTTCGTACAAAGAGAAAAGCTGAAGACTTATATACAACTAACCTTAGAAGAATGCGTTTATATTGGTGTTAATTCTATCTTTTTGGTAGGCATTGTTTCCACTTTTATTGGTGCAGTAACTTGTATTCAAACGGCTTACAACCTTGTTTCTGATTTTATCTCTAATACAGTTGTGGGGCTTATTGTGCGAGATATGACTATTTTGGAACTTGCACCCACTATCATAAGTATTGTTTTGGCAGGCAAAGTTGGTTCTAATATTGCTGGTAATCTTGGTTCTATGCGTATTACGGAGCAAATAGATGCCTTAGAAGTAATGGGAATAAACTCTATTTCGTACCTTATTCTTCCAAAAATATTGGCAGCAATGATTACGTTTCCTATACTTGTCATTATTGCGGCTTTTTTGTCTATGATAGGCGGATATGTGGCTGGTACACTTTCTGGCGCACTTACACCTGCGGAATTTATAGAAGGTTCAAGAATGCTTTTTGTACCTTATAATGTCGTTTTTATGATAATCAAGGCGGTTGTTTTTGGCTTTTTGGTATCTTCTATTTCAGCGTTTCAAGGTTATTATACATCTGGGGGAGCTTTTGAAGTAGGACAATCAAGCACAAAAGCCGTTACAAATGGCTGTATTGCTATTCTTTTGGCTGATTATGTACTGGCGCAATTACTTTTAGACCACAAATAATTTTTTTTAATTGTGAGTTTTAAATTGTGAATTGTGAATGAAATACACTTTTTTACAACAAGAAATTACAATAAATCAACAAAACGACAAGCAATAATTCACAATTAAAAATTCACAATTCCTAATTCAAAAAAATGTTATTTAATATTATCAATTGGACAGCTGACCCTGTTATTTTTAGTTTTACTGTTGGCGGTTTTCAGCCCGAAATCCGTTGGTACGGCTTACTTTTTGCTACTGGTTTTATCTTAGGGCAACTTATTTTGGCTAAAATCTGGAAAATTGAAGGGAAAAATGAAACAGATTTTGAGGCGTTGTGCCTAAGCGTGATTATTGCGACAGTCGTGGGCGCAAGGCTCGGACACGTGATTTTTTATGATTTGAAAGATTATCTTACTGACCCAATTTCTATTTTTAAGGTGTGGGAAGGAGGTTTGGCTAGTCACGGCGCAACAATAGGCATACTTTTTGCCTTGTGGCTGTATTGTCGCAAACGCCCAGACCAGCCGTTTTTGTGGGTCGTGGACAGGATTGTGATTGTGGTGGCATTGGGCGCAATGTTCATACGTCTGGGCAACCTGATGAATTCTGAAATTGTGGGCAAACCTACCAGCGTTGCGTGGGCGTTTGTGTTTTCTCGTGCTACTGATTTGGGCGAAATTGGGCGAATGTTGCCTAGACACCCAGCGCAGTTATATGAAGCAATTTCGTTTTTGTTTTTGTTTTTGATATTGGTATTTGTTTATAACCGTTTTAAGACAAAAACGCCACAAGGACTTTTATTTGGTATTTTTATGGTTTATACATTTACGTTGAGGTTTTTTTATGAATTTTTGAAAGAAGCACAAGTGGCATTTGAAAACAATTTGCCTATCAATATGGGGCAAATTTTGAGTATTCCTGCGGTGATTGCAGGGATTTATATTTTATATTTGGCAAGTAAAAACGCTAAAAAACAAAATGTAATGATAAAATAATAATTGAAAAACTTCCCGAAAGTTTTTTCAACTTTCGGGAAGTTAGCTTAATTTTTATGGAAAATAATAATCAAAATAATCTTTTTTCTGACGAAAATAATACACTTCTTTTGCCCAAAAAAGCAGAAGAAGCATTTTTACGTGGCTACGACAATGGCTTAAAAGGCATCAACAAATCTCATTATGAGGGTTTTATCTCTGAAAAATACCTGCAAAATGCTTTAAATGATGCTATCAATATTAATGTAAAATTATTAGATAACGTAACCCAAAAGCTTGACATAAATACAGCGCAATTTGCCACTTTACAGAAAGAAAGTACGGAACTCCAAGAACAAATAAATCATAAAAAAAGCCTTTTAGTGCGCCGTTTGGAGGATTTTCAGACATATAAAAACGAAAAAAATAATTATCTCAACGAAAAAGAAAAATTACGCAATAAATACTCGTTTTTGGCAGGCGTATTGTTTTTGATAGCGGGTTTTATCTTCATTGTTGGTGATTTGGTTATTTCTCACGAAATAGTTGCCTACGCCCTCAATATCAAGAATAATGTGGAAGCGTGGACTTTTGCGGTGGGTCTTGCTATGGTTTCTGTTCTCCTAAAACCTGCTTATGACAGGCTCATAGAACAGCCTTATTTATTTAAAAAAACTTTTACTTCAGAGATTATTTACTTGATTTTCAAGGTTTTATTAGTGTTTTTTACGTTTGTTACGCTTTTCACTTTGGGGCTTTTCCGTTATGAAGCCTACAAAACTGACCGTTTGAAGGAAAGTATCAACAAAAACATCTTACAACTACAAGCAGACGACATTTCGGAGCAAAATGAACGCTTAATTTTACTCAAATCAAAAGAAAGTGAAAACCTTAGCCTAAAACTCGTAGAACACCCTGCTGGTTTGTATTCTTTCGTGTTTTCTGGGATAATGTTTGCCGTTGCTGGGGCTATTTGTTTGGGACTTAGTTTTCCTATTTTGGGCGGTTATACACGCATTTGGCTGCAAATTCCTATGCACCTGCGCAAGATTTTGCCACTAGAAAAAAATGCCCTTTTGCAAGTGGAAAATTTGGAAAATGATTTACACCAAAAACAGTCTGCTTTTGCGGTACGACAAGCAGAAATACTGCTTATAGGTGATTTGGAGCTACAAAAAGAAGAAAAAACCAAACTTGCAAAACAACTTTTGGATAACAAAGATTTGTTAAGGAAGAGTCTTATTGAATCTGATATTTATTTGTATGAAGAAGGCTATGAACGCGGCATTTTGACCACTAAAATTAACCTTGAAAATGAACAAAAAGCCATCAAAGCTGCTAATGATGCCATTTTGGAGGCGGCAAAACCTAAACCAATTATTATCCCAGAAGCTGTTTTTGACAATGGGAAAAATAATAATGGGAACGGAAATGGAAAAGCTAACGGGAAAACAAAGGATTACCCAAAAAATATTAACCCAACTGTTATTAAGAAAAAACAACCAGAAAATGTTGAAATAGCTATTTTGGACAATGTTTTAGAGGAAAATAAAACAGAAAAAACAAACGGAAACTTTGATGAAATTTTTGATAAAAACGAAAATTTACAAAGTTTTATGGAAAAATATGGCAATGATGAGGATTTGGATACAAATGAGAATATTATAACAAATATTCCTGAAAATATTGTAGTGGAACCACCAAAGAATAGTATTACAAGTAGTGTAAAAGATAAAATGAGTAAGCTAAGAAAAAGATAAAAGATTATTAATTGGATTTCTTTAATTAGTTTGATTTGACCAAAAAATACATAATAACTTGATTATCAAAATTTTGTATTCATTCACAATTCACAATTAAAAATTCACAATTACTAAAATGTTATTAGAAAAAATACATCTTATCAATTTTAAAAACTATGAATTGCTGGAAATGACCTTTGGAAATGGTCTAAACTGCATTTTGGGTAATAACGGTAGTGGGAAAACTAACTTGCTTGATGCTATTTATTGCTTAGCGTTCACTAAAAGCTATTTTGGACTAACTGACACACAAAATATCAGACATTCAGAAAATTTTTTGGTTGTGAATGGAAGTTTTAAAAAAGAATATTACTTAGATAATGATGATTTAGATAATAATTTAGTTGAATTTCAAACAGAAAATATTGCTTTTGGAGTGCGTGAAGGCAAAAAAACTATCAAATCATCTGTTAATAATTATCAAAAACCATCACAACACATAGGACTTTATCCTGTTGTAATGCTTACGCCTTATGACACAGACCTTGTGCGTGAAGGAAGTGAGGAAAGACGCAAATTTTTGGACGGAATTATCTCACAAATCAGCAACGAATACCTACAAAACTTACTGAAATACAATCATTTACTCAAAGAAAGAAACATTACACTCAAAAGATTTGCAGAAAAAAATACTTTTGATGCCATTTTATTAGAAAGTTTTGATGAGAGATTATTAGAAAAAGGTAAACTTATTTTTGAGGAAAGAAAACGCTTTTTGTCTGTTTTTTTGCCTATTTTCCAAGAATTTTATCAGATTTTATCAGAAAATAACGAAATAGTTAGTTTGGATTATCAAACGCAATATCTTCAAACAGAAAATTTTGAAAGTATTTTTAAGAAAAATCTGCAAAAAGACCGTTTGCTGATGCGTACAAGCGCAGGCATACACAAAGACGACCTTGAGTTTTTGTTAGAAAAACGTTCTTTGCGCAAATTTGGCTCACAAGGGCAACAAAAAACCTACGTTATTGCGCTTAAATTAGCGGCGTTTGCCACAATAAAACAAGAGAAAAACATTTGTCCTTTGCTACTTTTAGATGATATTTTTGATAAATTAGATGCAAAACGTATGCAAAAATTACTTCAAATTGTGAGTTTTGCGCCTTTTGGACAGGTTTTTTTGACTGATGCCAACCCAGAACGTACAAAAGCACTTTTGAAAGAAATCAAGCAGGAAACTAAGCAAGAAAACGAAATAAGTACATTTATTTTAGAGAAAATTATTTAAAAATATCTTTTTGTTGCTTGTGAAGACACAAGCAACGGCATTTAGTCGTATTTACAGAACGTGGTAACAATGTATTTCATTCACAATTCACAATTAAAAATTCACAATTAAAAGAAATATGCAAGCATTTGACCGCCTTTTGACAATAATGGACGAACTTCGCCAGAAGTGTCCTTGGGACAGAAAACAGACTTTCCAAAGTTTGCGACATTTGAGTATAGAAGAGATTTATGAGCTTTCTGATGCCATTTTGGACGAGGATATGCCCGAAATCAGGAAAGAGTTAGGAGATATTTTGCTTCACGTAGTTTTTTATGCAAAAATTGCCTCTGAAAATCAAAATAGTAATGAAAATTTTAATATTGAAGACGTTTTAAATACGCTTTGTGAGAAACTTATTTCTCGTCATCCACACGTTTATGGAGATATGACTGCCACAACGGAAGAAGATGTAAACAAACTTTGGGCAAAAGTCAAACAGAAAGAAAGTAACAACGAAAAATCAGCGTTGGCAGGCGTTCCTAAAAGTCTTCCTGCGCTTGTGAAGGCTATGCGCATACAAGAAAAAGCTAGAAATGTAGGTTTTGATTGGGAAGATAAAACGCAAGTTTGGGAGAAAGTCAAAGAGGAAATAGCAGAATTTGAAGAAGAATTTAAGGCTGGTGCAGCATTTGACCCAGAAAAAGCAGAAGCAGAGTTTGGAGATTTATTGTTTTCTTTGGTAAATTATGCCCGTTTTATCAATATCAATCCAGAAACAGCATTAGAAAAAACCAATAAAAAATTCACAAAGCGTTTTCAATATTTAGAACAAAAAGCAAAAGAAAATAACCAAATCTTATCAGAAATGACACTAGAAGAAATGGACGTTTATTGGAATGAAGCAAAAAAATTATAGTTGTATATGATTGTTAGAAAAAGATAGAAAATAGCTATATATTATTATTTCGCAACTGTACTTCAAATTCATATATATTATCAGCTATCTTTTTTATTTTTAGAGTAAGTTGTTCTGGAATACCTTCTTTATCTTTAAAATGCGGTGCTAGTTTAATAAGAAAAACAGACTCTAACTGAAAAATAAGATATACTTTATCATCTACTGATAAAGTATCTTCTTTGGTAGTCTCAACTATCAATATATCAAATAACTTTAATAGTTTTTCTAAAATGATTGCGCTTGGGTATGTTTTAAATTTACTTGGGTCTGGACTAAGTTTGTCATTTTTTAATGCATTTATCAAAACTTTTAACCCAGGTTCTCCTTTTCCTGTTGTACCAATTTCTGTATCTTCAGCGTAAAAATTATCCAATGCAGTTTTAATAAAACTTATTTTTTCTATAATTTCAGTTATTTTTTTGGTTCTGGTTTCATCCCTTTCTTTTTCTTCAAATTTTGCTTCTTGTTCATCTTGTCTTTTTTGGATTTTCTCATTTGCTTCAATTTGTGATTTTAGCGCAAGATAAACCAAAATAGCATTTAAAAGCCCAATTATGGGTGCTGTCAGTCCGCCAATGGTATCTCCAATTTCTCCTGTATCTTTGTTAAAATAAATACAAGAACTTATTTTTGTTAAAATTGGAGGCATTACCAAACATAGTATTATTGCAATTACCAAAATCCATTCAGGTTTTTTCATATTTTTTGTTTTAGTTTCCACAAATATAGCTATTCAGTCCGTAAGATTTTTGAGGTTTGTTGATTTATTTTTAAGAACCATATTAAAATATTTTTGTGTTATTGATAAAACCTTAAAATTCTCTAAAATATGACACTTACACTAGAAACAAACGACCTCAAAGAGTTAGAACAAATATTATTACTTGTAAAATCTCTTGACATCAACATTATTGTTCCTACAAAAGAGGAAAAACTCAAAGCTATGCTTGAAAAAGCCATCACAAAGGCTGATAAAACTGCAGACCTAAGAGCCCTTTTTGGTATTTGGAAAGACAAAAACATCACCATAGAAGAAATTAGAGAAAAAGCTTGGAAACGTAAGCCAATTATTTAGTATTACAAAGCTAAAAAGCATCAAAATTTTACAGTTTTGATGCTTTTTAGTTGCTTTATTGATAGTTTTAACATATTTTTTAGATAAATATGGATATTAGAGCTTTTATAACTTGATTATCAAATATTTAGTAATAACGTACTTGAAATCATACTACTATACATAGTTTTGTTTATTGTTCCCACCACGAAAACGTGGGGAAACGGACAAGTAATTTTTTAAGAAAGAATAAAATAGAATAAGTAAAAATTATGTATCTTTGCGGCTGATTAAAAACGAGAACTTCAAAGAAAAGTACAAACAACTAAAAATACATAATTTAAAGAATAATGACACTAATTAAGTCTATTTCAGGGATTAGAGGTACTATTGGCGGTAAAGCTGGTGATAATCTTACGCCCTTAGATGTCGTAAAATATACGTCTGCTTTTGGCTTTTTACTTAAAAACACCGCTCAAAACGCTGAAAATAAGAAAATTATCATTGGACGTGATGCACGTCTTTCTGGTGAAATGGTGGCTAAACTTGTGGCGGCTACCTTGCAAAGTTTGGGGCTAGATGTCATTGATTTGGGGCTTTCTACCACGCCAACCGTAGAAATAGCGGTTGTGGCTGAAAACGCTATTGGTGGCATTATTTTGACTGCAAGCCACAATCCTATACAATGGAACGCCCTAAAACTTCTTAATGCAAAAGGTGAATTTATTTCAGAAGAAGAAGGCAAAAAAGTCCTTGAAATAGCTGAAAATGAAAGTTTTGAGTTTGCAGATGTCAAAAAAATTGGAACATATACGCTTGATAATTCTTACATAGACAAACATATTGCGCAAATTTTAGCTTTACAACTTGTTGATATAGAAGCTATTAAATCAAAAAACTTTCGTATTGCCGTTGATGCCGTTAATTCTACTGGTGGCATTGCTGTTCCTGCGCTTTTGCGTGCTTTGGGCGTAACGCAAATTGGGGAATTTTTTTGTGAGCCAAATGGTTTATTTCCGCATAATCCTGAGCCTTTACCTGAAAATTTGTTGCATATTTCAAAAGAAACTGAAAATGGTAAATATGATTTGGGTATTGTCGTTGACCCTGATGTAGATAGGCTGGCGTTTGTGTGTGAAGATGGGTCATTTTTTGGAGAGGAATATACGCTTGTAGCAGTTGCTGACTATGTTTTGAAGAATAATAAGAACGAAAAAAGGGAAATTATTGCAGGAAATACAGTTTCTAATCTTTCGTCCACGCAGGCACTCAAAAACGTAACGGAAAAGGCGGGAGGGCAATATTTTGCCTCTGCAGTGGGTGAAGTAAATGTCGTTACTATGATGAAAGCCAATAATGCTGTTATTGGAGGTGAGGGAAATGGTGGAATTATCTATCCAGAACTTCATTATGGGCGTGATGCACTTGTCGGAATTGCGCTTTTTTTGACGCATTTAGCCAAATCTAACAAAAAAATGACGTTTTTGCGTGCTTCTTATCCTAATTATTTTATCTCAAAAAACAAGATAGAACTCACACCCGAAATCAATGTAGATAAGATTTTGGAGGACATCAAAAATAAATACAAAAAACAAGAAATCCTTACTATTGATGGTGTAAAGATTATTTTTGAAGATACTTGGGTGCATTTGCGCAAATCAAATACAGAGCCTATTATTCGTATTTATTCTGAAGCAAACACTAGGCAACTTGCTGATAGTCTTGCTAATAAGATCATAATGGACATCAAAGAAATCATACAAAATTAGTGTGTAGTGAAATAGTGTGTAGTGAAATACATTGTACTTTGTATTTTCACTACACACTATTTCACTATTTCACTACACACTAAAAAGATGAAGTTAATTAGTTTGAATTTGAGCATTATCTCTTATGAAAATGCTTTGACAGAAATACTACAACTTGCAAACACGCATACGCCCTCGTATGCGTGTTTTGCCAATGTACATATGATAGTAGAAGCACACGACAACCCTGTCTTTGCAGAAAAAGTCAATACCGCTAATTTTGTTTTTACAGACGGAAAACCGCTTTGCGTTGCGCTCAAACTAAAACACAATATCATTCAGCCACGTATTGCAGGAATGGATTTTATGCCAGATATTCTGCAAAAAGCTAATAATCAAGTTATTAGTAAAAATAATAATGACAAACTAAATATTTTTTTGTATGGTTCTACTAATGAAGTTTTAGAGATAATTTCTAAAAAAATTGAAGAAAAATATCCTCAACTCAATATTTGTGGGAGTATCTCACCACCTTTTAGAGAGATTTTGGAGGAAGAAAAACAAGGTTATATCAATGAAATCAATAAGTCAAATGCGCATTTGGTTTTTGTTGCGTTGGGTTGCCCAAGGCAAGAAATTTGGATGTCAGAAAACTCTCCACAAATAAATGCCGTTTTGCTGGGTGTTGGAGGGGCTTTCCCAGTATTTGCTCAAACGCAAAAGCGTGCGCCTAAGATAATGCAAAAACTTGCTTTAGAGTGGATTTTTAGGCTTTGCCAAGAACCAAAACGTCTTTTTAAAAGATATTTTTACACTAATTTGAAATTTTTGAAGTTGTTGAAAAAAGTATAAGAAATTATTGGTTGAGTATTTATTAGAGTTTTTATAGCTTAATAATGAACAAGTTGTGTATTAAATTATCTTTTAACCACCCCCAACCTCTCCTTAGGAAGGAGGGGAGTTTTGTCCCTCTCCTTTTCAAGGAGGGGTTAGGGGTGGTTTTGATATTTATTTTGTACTAAATACTTGATAATCAAATAATAAAAATTCTATTAAACTAAGTGCTTTTTCACAGATTAGTAAAAGCATAAAAAATAAGGTTTGCACCCATTTGGAGTGCTTGCTGACGTACTTCTTCTGGGTCGTTATGAATAGTTTTATCTTCCCAACCATTACCTAAATCACTTTCATACGAATAAAAACACACTAAACGCCCCTCATACATCAGTCCAAAACCTTGCGCAGGCTTGCCGTCGTGTTGGTGTATTTTTGGAAGACCTGTGGGGAAATTATATTTTCCTTTATAAATGGGGTGATTAAATGGCAGTTCTACCAAATCAAGCTCTGGAAACACTTTTTTTAATTCTATTCTAATGAATTTATCTAGTCCATAATTGTCATCAATATGCAAAAAACCGCCTGCAATCAGATATCTACGCAAGTTTTTCGCATCACTATCACTAAAAGATACGTTTCCGTGACCAGTCATATACACAAACGGATAATTAAAAAGCTCATTACTTCCTACTTCCACAACGCTTTCCTCTAAAACAACATTGATTTTGAGGTTTTTGCGACAAAAATTTATCAAATTTGGTAAAGCCGTTTTATTAGAATACCAGTCGCCACCGCCTTCATATTGCAATTTAGCAATTTTGAAAGTGGGTTGTTGTGCAAAAACAAGGTTATTTTTGTTTAAAATCAGTATAAACAAGATAAAAAAAGCTGTTTTTAGGATATTCATACAATATTATTATTTAAAAGCCCATGTAAATATAAATATTTTATTCTAAAATCAAACAAAATATTTAATATTTTTGTTTTACATTACCAAAATGTTAGAATTTCTTTGTTTTTATCCATTTCTTCTAGTTTTTGAGTATTTATTTTCCAAGATTTAAAGAAAAAAACAGTTTCATATAGCCACGTAATAGTGAGCGTGGGCGCAAGAGCTATCATAAAACCAAGTAAAATACTATTTTCTTCATAATTGACAAGTAAAAATGTCTTTCCAAATGAGCCTACCGCTAGCGACACCACAAAGGCATAAACCGTAATTCCTGTAAATTGTATTATTAGTCTTTTAGGTGTTTGGGCATAGTGAGGATAGTATTTGAGAAGCATCTGTACAAAACGGTGAACGCCCTCCCAAATAAAAAACGTATTCAAAAACGAAATCAAAAAACCAGTAGCAAAAACAGCACTAGAATTATAGATAGCCGTTATCAAGAACGCCAACAATATTATCAATAAAAACCTTAATAACGCATTATTAAGCCAAATAGTGGCATTTTGGGAACTTGTTTTTTGGTTTGTTTTCTGAAAATTTATTTTGAGCGAGGTATTAGAAAAATCCTTCTTTTTAGTCAAAAAAGCAAGCATTTGAATAATAATAAGTGGTGCAATCTCCAAAAATAAACCGCCAAGCACGTCAGGAGAAAATTGTATGAGCTTGTCCCAATCATAAATAATTTTTAGAGAAATGCTAAGCACCGCCACACTCGTAAAAATAAGGTTTTTGATGTTTAGAGGAAGTTTTTGAGAGTTTTCTGTAGATATTTCCATTGATATTTTGATGTTTTTGTTTTATCTTTCTCCAAAAATAAAACTAAATCATATCATCAAAAAACTACAACCAACTGAAACGTATTTTTGGGTTTCTCAAACGTAGGAAATATGTATTTAAACAGCGAAATTTAGTTACCACTAATAAAATACTGTTTTACATTCGTATTTCATACCTCGTATTTCATACCTCGTATTTCATACCTCGTATTTCATACCTCGTATTTCATACCTCGTATTTCATACCTCGTATTTCA
>JAYUKY010000008.1:0-5809 GCA_043764015.1 Raineyaceae bacterium | reverse complement strand
TCAACGGATGGGCTTGGTGTCCTAGTCGGTGTTATAGGTTCTCTACTCTTGTGATGAATTCTAGTAAAAGTACAATTTTTTACTAAAATATTCAACTTCTTTTTTACCCTGTTTTGGATAATTTTATTTTTTCACAAATCTAAAGGTTGGTGTTTTAGCGTTAGCGACACCAACAACGAATGAGGTAGAAGAATGTATTTTTTCGTGTTATCAGGTTTGTCCACCTGACAACAAAATACGCTTTAGATGCTTCTAATATGGTTTTATTCAAAAATAAAACACAAAACCGCAGTTATTTGTAAGAATACAAACAGCTGCGGTTCTATTTTTATAAATTTTACTAAGCTCTAAAACTTTGGATATATGTTTTTATTTCTTCTAATTCTTCCACAGGAAACCATTTTATTTGGGTATCTTTCTGAAACCAAGTAAGTTGGCGTTTGGCATAATGGCGAGAGTTCCGTTTTAAAAGCCTAATACACTCTTCCCAATCATATTTTTCTTCCAAAAAATCAAAAATTTCTCTATAACCTACTGTTTGCAAGGCGTTGAGGTACTTTTTAGGGTATAAGTTTGTGGCTTCTTGTAGCAGTCCCTGTGTAAGCATAATGTCCATACGTGCATCTATACGTGTGTAAAGTTCCTCTCGCGGGCGAGATAACCCAATTTTAATGATATTGAAAGGACGTTCTGCGGTTGTGTTTTTTCTAAAAAAACTAAATGGTTTTCCTGTACTCAAACATACTTCTAACGCTCTAATCACACGTTGTGGATTTGCTTTATCCACTTGATTATAATAACTTTCATCAAGGTTTTTTAATTGCAAAAGTAAATCTGAAAGTCCATTTTTTTCAAAATTTTCGTTGAGTTTTTGGCGCAAATGAGGCAAAATTTCAGGCATTTCATCAATTCCTTCGCACAAAGCACGTACATACAATCCAGAGCCTCCAGCCAAGATAGCAACATCTTTTCTACTAAAAATATCCTCTAAAATTTCTAAAGCATCTTTTTCAAAATCTCCAATATTATAGGATTTTTCTATCTCAAAACAATCTACCAAATGATGTACGACATTTTGCATCTCATTTGTAGTAGGTTTTGCCGTACCAATAGTAGTTTCTTTGTACCATTGACGAGCATCAGCAGAAATTATTTCAGTATCAAAATATTGCGCCAATTTGATACTAATATCAGTTTTTCCCACCGCAGTAGCACCCACAATAACAATAAGTGTTTTTTGTTTCATTAGTTTCATATAATACTGGCGTACAAATCAACTATTTGCCTGCAAACCGCCTTTTTAGAAAATCTTTTCTCAAAATCTTGCCTAATAACTTCACTAGAAAAAAGATGATAATTATCAATCATTTCTATCATTTTTTGACTTAATTGTTTGATATTCTGCACTTCTACCAAAAAACCATTTTGTTCGTTGATAATGCTTTCTGGTCCGCCACAAATAGTACCAATAGTAGGCTTTCCGCAAGCAATGGCTTCAGCATATACCACACCCATTGTTTCGTGGTGGCTTGCGAGTACAAAAGCATCACAACTTTGAAATGCCTGTTTACTTTGCTCACGGTCAAGCAAACCCAACCATTCAATATAATTTTCTATCTCTAAATCCTTAGCAATCTTTTGATAATCAGCTAATTCTTCTCCATTACCACCCATTTTAAAGCAAACATTTGGGTTGCTTTTCATCACTTCCGCAATAGCCAAAAGTAAATCAGGAATGCCTTTTCCTGCCACCATTCTGCTCAAAGTGAAAAAAGTAAATACTTTAGTTGTATTTGTATTTTCTTCTTGTTTTTGGGTAATAGATGTAAAAAGATTATCATTAACCAAATTAGGGATATAAACTAGGTTTTGAACGCCTTTGAGAGCCATTTTCTCTGCTAATTGTGGACTAATAGCTATGTTTTTTTTGGATTTTTGATAAGCTATTTTTAAAGGTGCAAATAATTCGTTGTTTTTATCCAAAAAATCAGCAAAAGGAAAAGGTCCCATCTGTTCCGTAACAACGTAGGGAATACCATAATATTCGCTTAAAATATGGGCTACATAACCTCCTGGATAACCAATTTGTGCGTGAATAATATCAGGTTTGCCAAATTTTTGCGTAAATTGTTCAAAGTTTTTTTTATTAGCTTTGATGATTTGGGCTATATTCCCTCGCCATATTTTCTTGCTCCAAGTGAAAGCAAAATGATAAAATTCGTGAAAGTTTTTTGTTGATTTTGCTTGATTTAGCGTACTTTGATTAAGTTTTTTGAAAGAATTTGTAATTTTCGTAATATTTTTAAAGCTATCTCTCAACCACAACAAATACTGCTCATCACTTTGCCCCCAAACGCTTACCCCAACATTGAAATTAGGGTAAAGTTCGGCAATGGCTTGCGCTTGTTCTCTAAAAAAAATTCCAATAATAGGGTCGTTTGGTGAAGGATACCAAGAAGGAATAATAAATATGTTCATTTATTAAATTGTTGTTAAGAAAGTGGTCATAATAAATTGAAATTCAGAATATTATGACACACTTTTATTGCAAAAGGTGTATATTTGCGTTGCAAAACATCAACATACATTCTCAAATGCAACACAAAAATACACAAAAATACACAAAAAAAACAGAATAATAGCCGAAATAGTAAAAAACTATTTCAAAGAAGTTTACACAGAAAGTTTTAGTGTCTTTGATGACTTAGAAAATAAATTAGGCACTCGTGATTTTAATGAAAAAGAAGAACAGCAACTAAAAAGACTAGTTTCGTTATTTTTTCTGGGTCAATTAGTTGGTTTACCGACACTTAACAGTATTTTGGAAAATTATGGTATTTCTAATGGTAAACATCAGAGAAATCATAACAAAATATGCAAAAAACTATCTCTATCTACTTTTAAGGTTATTTTTGAAGATTTATTTGAGCAACAATTAGGAAGTAGCTTAGATTTGCCTTCATTAGTAGAAGTTTCAAAACATGTGATTTGTACAAAAGAAAAAAAAGCACTCAAAACAGCAGATGATTTATTGGTATTTTCTGGTGAAAAAGCGGATTCTGCTATCTCTGTGGCTATAAAACTCGTTAAACATTTTGTTGCTTGTAAAGGAAAATTAGCAAAAAAGGGGATTTTATTACCCCCTTTTTACTTTAGTTGTGACAGCGGTTATAGCCACGAATTATTAGCCAAAATTTGTGAAAATAATGATTTATACTACATTAGTGTTGTCAAAAAAACACATAATTTTCAAGTCAATGAAGTGCGAATAAAAGCTACTCATTTGATAGAAAACACCTTTCTAAAGAAAGAAAAGCAACATCAAGACAAAGAAAAACACCTAGCAAAAAATGAAAAAACAGCTTTTTGTCTTCGTATAAAAGCCAATTATTGTTCTCAAGATAACAAAAAAGTAATTTTACTTATTTTTAGGCTAAATCATTCTAACAAAGTTACAATTATTTATACAACATACTTAGAAGTGAAAGCCAAAACGCTACGAAGACATTGGTTTGCAAGGACTTACATAGAACAATTTTTCAAAATACTAAAATACGTTTTAAAAATTCAACAAACCATCACCAAAACTAAGCAAGGATTTGAAATCAAACGTTTAAGATTTTTCTTTGTTGCTTTACACGTACAAAAACTCATCAAAACTATCAGAAAAACTGTAAAATGTTTTGAAAAAAAAGGATTTATTGCACTACAAAGGATACTGAATAATGAAGAAATTATCACTGACCTTTTGCAAAAATATGCCGCTTAAATAAATTGATAATCAAGTAGTTATGCTAATAATAAATATCAACAAATTAAGAGATGAATTATTATCTTTAAAGCAAAAAATAGACAAGATGTCCGCAGTTATTGATGCTTTAGATGCACCAACAACGAAATAAAAGCTAAATAAAGGCTATAAAATACAATTTTTGAAGGAAGAACTGAAAAGGAAAACGAAATTTTAAAAGTGAATAAAAGCCTTTCCAAAGTTTGGAAAGGCTTTTATGGAAGCATCTAAAAGCGCATTTTATTGTCAGGTGGAAAAACCTGACAACACAGGAATAGTTAAGCCAAAAAGCCGTTCTTATACCCTGCACACATTAAACATTTGATTATCAGTAATTTATATTTTATTAGAAAAACTGTCCATAGTGTTGTTATTAAACAGTTGTAAAATTATTTGTCCGCTTGCAACATCAAAATCTGTGATATTCGTAATAAGTTTTTGAATACAAGTTTTTTCTAACAAAAATTTGCGAGTATATTGGTAAGCTGTTTCAAAAAAAGCTAAATCAATAATAAAATTTAATTGTACTTTTTGCTTCAAAAAATCCAAAGAATGTTCCAAAAATAGTATTACAAGATTAATTTTACCATTTTGAAATGTGCTGGAAATTGCTCATAATTGCGCAAATAATCAATTCTTTGTTGTTCATTCTGCTTTTTGTCCCTACGTCCATACAAAGAAATATAAGGCGGATTTCCTACAACATAATCTATCTGCCCATAAAATTGCTCCAAAATAATTGTGTTTTTTGTTCAAAAAGTGTATTATTATTGGAATTATTACGTAATGTAAAACCAGATACAAAACCTTGAAAAACGCCTTTATAAGTAGTATTAAACCAATTAAAATACATTTTTTGGATATTTTCTTTGATTTTTTCTGCCATTTCAATATCTAAATCATTGAAAATAAGATTATTAGCAATAAATTTATCCATAGAATTTTTACTTTGATTTTGTTGATAGAATTTATCTAAAATTCTCAAAATAATTATTCCCTGACCACAAGAAGGCTCTAATATTTTTTTGGTTTCAATAGTAGAAAAATCAATGACCCCAATCATTTTATCAATTATTGCTACATCATTTGTAAAAAAAATGCCATTTTTTATTCTTTTATCTGTATCCATTCTTTTTTCGTCTTTTTTCTGTGTGTGCAAAAAAGATATTTTTTTAATTAATTGAGCTTCCATTTGATTATATTTTGTTTTACTACAAATATAGCATTTTTTTCAAAAATTAACAAAGTTTTCCGTACATTTGTAAGCACTATAAAATGGAATTAATCAAACCCCAAAAACAATGTTTACAGGCATCATAGAAACGCTTGGCGAGATAATCAACATAGAAAAAAGTCAGGAAAATGTTACTTTTACGCTAAAAAGTAGCTTATCTGCTCACCTTAAAATAGACCAAAGTTTGGCGCATAATGGCGTTTGTCTGACTGTAACACATACAAATAACCACGACCAGCACACAGTAACAGCTATTTATGAAACTTTGCAAAAAACCAATCTTTCTAGTTGGCAAATAGGCAATAAAATCAATTTGGAGCGTTGTATGCTTATGAATGGGCGTTTAGATGGTCATATTGTGCAAGGACACGCAGACCAGACAGGCATTTGTACACACGCAGAAGACCAAAACGGAAGTTGGCTCTATACCTTTGAATATGATACAGTTACAGAAAATATTACAGTAGAAAAAGGTTCTATTTGTGTCAATGGGACGAGCTTAACTGTCGTAAATTCCAAAGATAATGGTTTTTCTGTAGCCATTATTCCTTACACTTATGAATTTACTAACTTTCATCAGCTAAAAGTGGGTGATAAAGTAAACCTAGAATTTGATATTATTGGAAAATACGTTCAGAAAATGTATAAAAAATAAAACAGTTATGATTGAGAAACTCTTTTGTATTCATTGTTGCTGTAAAAGTTCCGTTGCAAATATATAAAAGATGACTTGGAATTTTCATAAAAATAACAACTTAGGAAAATTTTCATAATTTTATTTATTG
>JAYUKY010000007.1:0-21817 GCA_043764015.1 Raineyaceae bacterium | reverse complement strand
TGATACTTTTCATTAGTCAAAAATTATAATACAAAGATACAAAAAGCATTATTCTAATACAAATAAAATAAAAACATTCGTAAAATATATACAAAATGCGCTAAAATCAAATGAAACATTTACATTTATGTAGATATGTAGAGGATTTTTGTAGCTAATTGTAGCCCTAATGCTGGAGACATAAGACCTACTTTCTTTTTAGTGGAAGAATACGCAGTGGCTTCTTTTTTGGCTAATTATGGTGCAGGAAAGACACTAAACACCTTTACTTTGTTGCCAGCAGAGAAAACTAGCATCACCATACGCACTTATAAAGAAAGTGTAGAAACTAAAAAACGTGTTGAAAACGTGATGGATTCATTTTCTGAAGACAGCGCAAGAGAATTTGAGAATATACTTGAAAAAGAATCTAGTACGAAAGTAGGGCAAACAAAAACCAATAACTTCAACGCTGGAGTTTCACTAAAATCTGCCATTAGCTTTGTTATACCAAAAATTGGTAGCGGAAGTGTAAGCAATAGTACAAATGCAGGTTTTGGCAGAAGCGTAACGAAATCTCGTGAGGCAAATACTCGTGATTTGGCAAAATCAATAGAAAAACATGCCAATAAAAGTAATAGTAGCAGAAAAATGGAGGTTTCTTCTTCTAACGAAAGCACTAATAAAGAAGGAGAAGAGATAACGACAGTCCGCAATTTGGTAAATCCCAACCAAAGCCGTGTTTTAAACTTTGTTTTTAGGCAATTGCTACAAGAATATGTTACCATTATGTATTTATCTAACGTAAAAGTTGGTTTTTCTAACGGACACCCTGAAAGTCAGGTAATTGTGCCTATTGAAAAACTTGATGAGTTGCTTGCAACCTATGTAAAACCTGCTTTTATTGACAAAATGCGTACTCAAATTATCTTTGAATACTTGACTGTAACCAACTACAAAGGTTTTAATCAGGCGTTTTTGGAGAAAGTGGTAAAGCCTACTTATTCTCCTACAAACCCAAATGCAAAGGTTGAGTTTTACACCAAAAATAAAGCCCTAAAAGACAGCTATGAGCTTGCGTTAGGTAATGGCACACAATGGCACACGCACCATAGAAGTAGAAGGCGTTATTTTGAGAGTGGAGAAAAACACGCTTTTTACGGATAGCGTGGTAGTGGATTCTTTGCTTGGGCAAGGAGAAGCTCTGGATTGCTTTAATGCGAAAATATAAGATGCTGTAGTGCAAAAGGCTGATGCTGACAATCAAACAATTAACCTTCAAAATCAAATGGTGTCACAAGCTATTAAGTTTTTGGAAACGGCAGGAGATGAAAGCTTAAAAGCAGACGTTTTGAAGGCACTTCTAGGCAGGAATCAAAACACTAACAACACTATCAATAATGGGTAGTGTGTTGGATTCTATCCGTTCTGTTCAGGAGACTGTGGAACGGATAGCCAAACAAACTGGTACAGAGCATTTGTTTGGTAATATTAGGTATATTTTTCGCCGTTGAATTCTATGACAAAACCAAATCTTTTTGATAGTTTTTTCGTATTTTTTCCCAGATTGGACACGGGCAAAGATTCTTTGAATAATCTTATTTCTTAGGGCATTCAAAACAGACATTTTTGCCTTTCCTTCTGCTAGTTTTCTCTCATAATAATCTTTGAATTCTCCTACTTTTTTTAGTTGCTGCCAACGTACACAAATGTAACAAAGACTTTAGTTTGCAAAAATATGATACTATAACTATTTGATTATAAAACTATTATATTTCTTAGCAACAATTTAAAAATTTGCGGCAGCCAAACCCACTACAAAGCGTGTATCACTGTTTTTACGATTATTGACAACATTGCTTTCATAAAAACGTTCATACGTAATGCGAAAGCGCAAAATATTTGTAATAGGCACTTCCAGCGTTAGAAGCGTATTCCAGCGTAGATTTTTGATGTCTGTAATGGAAGGTTGCATAAAAGTAATATGAGAAAAAATAAGTTTTCTATCAATAAGCGTATGTTTTCCTTTCAAACGAGTAGAATTACGAGCAAGTTCTATGGTTTCTTTTTTTGTATCATCTTGAAAATCAGTCTTTTCATGGATAATAACATTCGTAAGAGAAAGCATATTATTAGGTTTTCTGAATATATGAAAACCTATGCCTGCGCCTGCCTGACTACGAAACTGAATAGCACGCAAATTACTTTGCTCCAAAATGCCAAAAGCAAGTGCGTAAACCTTGTTTTTAGGGAATAAAATTGTCGTTAAATCTGTGTAATATTCCCGTTCTGCGAGTTTCCCATCTTGCTCACCATAAGCAAAACGTGGACTCATTGCAAACTCAAAAACACTATCAATATGAGCAATGTCTATACGAAAAACGCCTAATTTGCGTTCTACATTGCCCGTCATTAATGTGCCATCAAGGGCAATTTTGTATTTAAAATTCTTTTTGAAAAGCTGTTTTTTGGTAAGTGGAACTATTTTTGGTTTGAGAGTATCTTTTTTGATATTTTTAATAGTATCTTGCGCTATTATTGGCAAAGAAAATAACAAAAATAACATCAAAAACAAAGAAATAAATTTATAAGTTTTCAATTGATTAGCTTGTTTTTTAACACAGTAGTTGTCAGAATCACAGATTTTAAAAAGATGACACAGATAATACGGATTTTTTATATTAAGAAAATACAAAAGTAGCAAAAAATATCACACATCACACATCATATATCACACATCAAAAAAAAGTGTTTAAGAAAATTAAATATATTACTAAAAGAATACTTCAAATAAGCCTTTTTTTACTGGTTTTAGCACTTATTTGGTATTATGAACTTGTTTGGTATGGCACACAACAAGGCATAGGGCAAGCAAAAATTTTGTGGAATGCAAAACCTACAAATGAGTTTTTAGAAAACCCTGCTTTTGTAGATAGTTTGAAGCAAAAAATTCGCTTGATAGCTGAAATAAAACGGTTTTCTGTGGATTCTTTGGGCATAAATCCTTCTAAAAGTTATGAGAAAATGTATGACCAAAAAGGCAAACCTATTCTCTGGATTGTAACGGCAAGTGCGCCTTATGAGCTAAAAGCGCATCAATGGGAATTTGGTTTTCTTGGCAAATTCTCGTATAAAGGGCATTTTGACAGGAAAAAAGCAGAAAAAGATTCTGCCACGCTTGCACAAACGGGCTTAGATGCAGATGTGGAGCAGGTGAGTGCGTGGAGTACGCTTGGTTGGTTTAATGACCCCATTTTGAGCAGTATGCTGGCACGAAAAGAAGGAGATTTGGCTAATCTTATCATACACGAGCTTACGCACGGCACGCTTTACGTAAAAGATGACGTGGATTATAACGAAAATTTGGCTAGTTTTGTGGGAGATTATGGGGCAATAAGGTTTTTGACACAGAAATTTGGTCAAAATTCTGCGCAATTAGCCTATTATATGAATGATAAAGTTGATGATGATATTTTTAATAATTATATGTTGAGTGGTGCTAAAAAGCTAGATATGCTTTATAAAAACAAGGATTTTTTAACAAAAAATTTAGCAGAAAAAAAAGAATTAAAAATTGCACTTATCAAAGAAATAATTATTGGACTTACAGAAATCCCTTTTAAAACTAAAAAATTCAAAAAGGAAAAACTGCTTAAATTTGTGCCAAATAATACTTTTTTTATGAGTTATGTGCGTTATTATTCTAAACAGAATGAATTTGAGAAAGAATTTAAGGAGAAATTTGATAGTAATTTTCCAAGATATTTTAAATATCTCAAAGAAAAATATCCGTCTTTGTGAAGATGCTAAAAATAGAATTTCTTATTTTGAATAATTCTAAATAAGCCCGTTTTCTTTTGAGAAAATAGGCTTTATTTTGTTTTAAGGGATTTTTTTAGTAAAATTGTGTAAAACTTTATAATATAAAGAAAAATGGGAAATAATACTTTTTTTGTTGTTAAAACATTAGAAACAGTCCAAAGAACTATTGAGGTTGATTTTGAAATTTCAATACCAAATGAAATATTAAAAAATATGTCAGAAGATGATTTGAATGATTATCTTACAGAAAAAATTGAAACTAATGAAGGAAATAGTAGATTTGGAGAAATTGTGGAAAGTCAGCAACTTGATTTAGAAATTTTATCAATAGAAAAAAATAAAAAATTTACTGAAATATCAAAGAATAATTATACAATTTGCACCTAAATATCACTAAAAAATCAAAAACATTTTACAGTCCAAAAAGTTAAATAAAGCGTAGTATCAGCATAAATACGAAAGAAAAACATAACAAATCCTCAAAATATAGCTACCAAATGAACCTAGAATCAAAAGTCCCAGCAGGCGACCTCGCAGGTAAATGGGAAAAACACAAGTTTAGTATGAAACTTGTAAACCCTTCTAATAAGCGTAAATATGACGTTATTGTCGTAGGAACAGGGCTTGCAGGAGCGTCTGCGGCAGCTTCGCTAGCAGAACTTGGCTACAACGTAAAGGCATTTTGCTACCAAGACAGCCCACGTAGAGCGCACTCTATTGCAGCACAAGGCGGTATAAATGCGGCTAAAAACTATCAAAATGATGGTGATAGCATCTACCGTTTGTTTTATGATACCATAAAAGGTGGTGATTATAGGTCAAGAGAGGCAAATGTGTACCGTTTGGCGCAGGTTTCTGTAAACATTATTGACCAATGCGTGGCGCAAGGTGTGCCTTTTGCTCGTGAATATGGCGGACTTTTGGCAAACCGTTCTTTTGGTGGGGCGCAGGTTTCACGTACTTTTTATGCGAAAGGACAAACTGGACAGCAATTATTGCTTGGTGCTTACTCTGCACTTAGTCGTCAGATTTCTACTGGAAAAGTAAAAATGTACACTCGTACAGAACTTATGGACGTAGTTGTCGTTGATGGAAAAGCTCGTGGAATTGTAGTCAGAAACCTAGTTACAGGGCAAATTGAAAGCCATTCTGCGCACGCAGTTTTGCTTTGTACTGGTGGCTACGGAAACGTATTTTTCCTTTCAACTAATGCAATGGGTTCTAATGTTTCTGCGGCTTGGAGAGCGCATAAAAGAGGTGCAGTATTCTCCAATCCTTGTTTTACGCAAATTCACCCCACGTGTATTCCTGTGTCGGGCGACCACCAATCAAAGCTAACTTTGATGTCTGAATCTTTGAGAAATGATGGACGTATTTGGGTGCCAAAAACTAAGGAAGATGCTGAAAAAATTAGAAATGGACAACTAAAAGCCGCTGATTTGACAGAAGAACAAAGAGATTATTTCTTAGAAAGAAAATATCCTGCATTTGGTAATCTTGTGCCTCGTGATGTTGCCTCACGTAACGCTAAGTACGTATGTGATGAAGGACGTGGTGTAGCAAAAACAGGTTTGGGCGTTTATTTGGACTTTACAGATGCCATTAAACGTGATGGAGAGGCACTTATTGCTGCTAAATATGGTAATTTGTTTGAAATGTACCAACAAATTACTGACCAAAACCCTTATAAAACGGCAATGATGATTTATCCTGCGGTACATTACACAATGGGCGGTTTGTGGGTAGATTATAACTTAATGACCACAGTTCCAGGACTTTATGCACTAGGAGAAGCTAATTTCTCTGACCACGGCGCAAATAGATTGGGTGCGAGTGCGTTGATGCAAGGTCTTGCTGATGGCTATTTCGTTATTCCTTATACTATTGGTGATTATCTTGCACCAATGTCAAATGAAAAAATTTCTACTGACCACCCAGATTTCAAAAAAGCTGAAAATGATGTAAGAGAACGCATCAACAGACTTCTTGCTATTAAAGGAACGAAAACTGTTGATGAAATTCATAAGGTTTTGGGCAGACTTATTTGGGATTATTGCGGAATGTCAAGGAGTGAAAAAGGGCTTACATTCGCCAAAAAAGAAGTGCAAGCACTTAAAAAAGAGTTTTGGTCTAATGTGCGTGTGAGTGGTGCAAATGAAGAATTTAACCAAACACTAGAAAAAGCCTACAGAGTAGCTGATTTGATAGAATTGGGAGAGCTTATGATAGATGACGCACTCGCAAGAAATGAATCTTGCGGCGGACACTTTAGAGAAGAGTACGAAAAAGATGGCGAGGCAATGCGTGATGACGTTAATTATCAGTTTGTTTCTGCTTGGGAATACAAAGGTGAAAACGTACAAGAAGAATTACATAAAGAAATGCTTGTATTTGAAAACGTAACTCCTAGCCAAAGAAGTTATAAATAAGTTGTTTTTAGTTCTTTCAACTTCCCGAAATTTCCAACTTTTGGGAAGTTAAAAAAATTATATGAAAAAATTACTAGATATAGAAGAGGTTTTAGGAAATTTATCTAATATCAAAGATAAAGGAGAAGAAATTATTTATTTGCATCAAATTCATCAAGATTATGAACAACTTAATGAGTTTGAGAAAAAACAGATTTCAGAAAATCTAAAACAAAAAACTGCATTTTTGCGCCAACAAGTGAATGATATTCTAGCTAAAAGTTAAATAAATCAAAATGGAGACCCTCACAAAAATATCTGAGGAATATTTAGTATTAAAAAAATCTTAAAATGGATGAAAAAAGACAGTTAGAACTTCTCAAGTTATATCAAGAAATAGAGCTAGAAAATCTAAAAATAATACTAAGATTTGAGAAAAATCCTACAAGAATAGATTTTTATTTGGATAAGATGTTAGAAGCACAAAAAAAGAAGTTAGAAATACAAAAAGCTATAGAAGATTATGAAAAATGACCAAGCAGCGCAAATAATCCATCATTGGATAAATAGAATTCTTAGTGTACCAACTGAAAAACAAGATGCAATAGTAGTGGAATACAATGTTTTTCTTGATGGATTGGCATTAGAAGACAGAAAATTAGTAGAACAAACTTTTAGCAAAATCTACCAAAAACGCTTTGAACGCTTTGAAAGTAAAATAGAAGAATTAGAAGAGCGTTTATTATATAGATTTGCTTAAATATAAATTCTCAAAATCAAATGGAAACACTTACAAAAGTAATAGAAAAAGTATCAGAAGAGGAATATCTACGTTTGGAAGAGCTGGCTGAATTTAAAAGCGAGTACCACGCAGGCGAGATTGTGGCTATGGCAGGCGCACAAAGAAACCATAATATTATTGTGGCTAACATAATAGCTGCATTGGTGGTATGTTTGGAGGATAAAAAGTGCGTTGTTTATCCTAGTGATATGCTTTTGAAACTCCCAGAATGTGAAAAATATGTTTATCCTGACATTACTATTAGTTGTGAGGAAGAGGAAGAAGTTGATGTAAGAAAAGGTTTAGATGTTCTTTTAAACCCAACAATTTTGATAGAAGTTACCTCAAAAACAACTGGTAGTTTTGATAAAATTGAAAAGTTGAGATGCTATTTAATGTTAAATTCTTTGAAAGAATATTGGCTCGTGGATAGTGAAAAAACTGAAATTATGAGCTACAAACGCACTTTAAATGATGATTGGTTGATGCACAACAGCGCAGACATCAACGAAAAAATAACCATTGGAGAGTGTGAAATACTTTTAAGAAATATTTATAAGAAAACAAGTTTGGTTTAGTTACCACAGATGCACAGATAATACAAAATAAAAACTTAACGTAAAAATTCATATATAAAAACAAATAATCAATATGACAACGGAAAAAACAATGAACCTCACACTGAAAATTTGGAGACAAAAAAACACCAAAGAAACAGGCAAAATGGTAGATTATAAGGTTACAGGCATTTCTGCTGATATGTCTTTCTTAGAAATGCTAGATGTTTTGAACGAGGATTTGCTAAAAAATGGGGGTGAACCAGTCTCTTTTGACCACGACTGTCGTGAGGGAATTTGCGGAATGTGCAGCCTTTACATCAATGGAAAGCCGCACGGACCTAAGCAAACGACAACTTGTCAGCTACATATGCGTAGTTTTAAAGATGGCGACACTATTTATATTGAGCCTTGGAGAGCTGCAGCGTTTCCTGTGGTGAAAGATTTGGCAGTAAATAGAAGTGCTTTTGACCGTATTATTCAGCAAGGCGGTTTTGTGTCTGTAAATACGGGCGTAACCGTTGATGCCAACGAAATTCCTATTCCAAAAACTAATGCAGACCTCGCAATGGACGCTGCCGCTTGTATTGGTTGTGGGGCGTGTGTGGCTGCCTGCAAAAATGCGTCTGCTATGCTTTTTGTTTCTGCAAAAATTGCCCATTTGGGGCTTTTGCCACAAGGACAAGCTGAAAGAGATGCTCGTGCAGAGAAAATGATTGCTCAAATGGACTTGGAAGGCTTTGGAGCGTGTTCTAATACAGGTGCGTGCTCTGCAGAATGTCCAAAAGGGATTTCTTTGTTTAATATTGCACGTATGAATAGAGATTATTATGGCGCAAAAATTTCTTCTAATACTTTGCAATAATTTTTATTTACCACATAGGCACATAGAAGACATAGAAGACATAGAAATACATTTATTTTTTGTATTTCTACGTCTTCTGTTCCTTATATGTGGTGATAAAAATAAATTTCTACCCAATCAATTTAATATATTCATCTTCCGAAATCATTGTAACTTTTAGTTTGGTAGCTTTTTCTAGCTTTGCGGGTCCCATTTTGTCGCCTGCAATCAAATAATCCAGTTTTGCAGAAATCCCAGATGTGAGTTTGCCACCGTTTGCCTCAATAGAAGCGTGCAACTCATCTCTGCTAAATTTAGAGAACGTACCAGAAACCAAAAAACTCTTTCCAGAAAGTTTGTTACTTGCCAAAACTACATTTTTAGGCTGTTGCGAAAGGTTTACGCCTGCTTTTTTGAGCCTGTCAATGGTTTTGATGCTTTCTGGGTCTTTGAAGTAATCTACCAAACTTTGAGCAATTTTGTCGCCAATTTCAGGAACTGCCGTAAAATCATCAACGGTACAAGTCATCATTTTATCTATGCTCAAAAGCGCATCAGCGAGTTTTTTTGCACCGCCACTACCCACAAACCTAATTCCAAGCGCATAAAGCACTTTATCAAAATCCATTTTCTTAGATTCTTCAATGCCTTTAAGTATTTTTGTAGCAAGTTTATCACCAGAACGGTCTAAACTCGTGAGTTGTATGTGTGTGAGGTCGTAAAAATCAGCAAAAGTAGTAGCAATTTTCGCATTATAAAGTTGCTCTATGATTTTCTCGCCCAAACTATCAATGTCCATAGCTTTTCGTTGCACAAAATGCTCCATTTTACCTTTGATTTGTGGCGCACAACCATTTTCATTAAGGCAATAATAATTAGCCTCACCAGCATTACGCACAAGTTTCGTATTACATTCAGGGCAATTTGTAGGATAAACAAGTGGAGAACTAATAAGCGGACGTTTGCTCAAATCAACGCCTGTTACTTTTGGTATAATTTCGCCACCTTTTTCAACATAAACTGTATCTCCAACTCTCAAATCAAGTTTTTCAATAAAATCAGAATTGTGCAAAGAAGCACGTTTTACGGTCGTTCCAGAAAGTAAAACAGGCTTTAATTCAGCCACAGGCGTAATTGCACCAGTTCTGCCGACTTGATAAGTGATTGATTGTAAAAGTGTTGGCGTACTTTCTGCCTGATATTTGTAGGCAATAGCCCAACGAGGGCTTTTTGCAGTAAGTCCTAATTCTTCTTGTTTGGCAAATTCATTTACCTTAATAACCACACCATCTGTGTCCATTGGGAGTTTTTTGCGGTCTGTGTCCCATTTGGCTACATATTCTAAAACTTCTGCAATATTTTTGCATTTTTTGTAGGTAGGCGACACATTAAAGCCCCATTCTGCAAGTGCTTTGATAGATTCTTCATGAGTTTTGTAAGGTAATTTTTTACCCAAAAGGAAGTACAAAAAGCAGTCCAAACCACGTTTTGCAACTTCCCTAGAATCTTGTTGTTTAATACTTCCAGAGGCTAAATTTCGTGGATTTGCGCTCAAATGTTCTCCATTTTTTGCTTTTTCAGCGTTAAGTTTTTCAAATGTTTTGTGAGACATAAAAACTTCTCCACGCACCTCAAATTTTGCAGGAAAACCGCTTCCTTTGAGAGATAAAGGCATAGTTTTAATAGTTTTGACATTGTTGGTTACATCATCACCTTGCACACCATCACCACGTGTTACTGCCTGCACAAGCTTGCCATTTTCGTAGGTAATACTCATAGAAACACCATCAAATTTGAGTTCACAGATATATTCTACATCAGCATCATTTCCCAAAACATTTTTCACACGCTTATCAAAAGCCTCTAATTCCTCTTGTGAGTAGGTATTTCCGAGAGAAAGCATAGGATATTTGTGTGGAATACTAGCAAAATCTTTGCTAATACTTCCGCCTACACGTGCCGTTGGAGAGTCATCTTTTTTGAGTGTTGGAAAATCTTTTTCTAGCTTTTGGAGACTTTCTAATGCTTTGTCAAATTCAAAATCAGAAACGACAGAGTTATGATTTTGGTAGTATTCGTCATTCCAATACGAAAGTTTTGCAGAAAGGTCTTCAATTTGCTTTTCAGCGTCTTGTGTGGTCATTTTTAAGTTATTTAAGTATGTTTGAGGTTGATTTTTTTCTTACCATTTATTTATTGAACGTAAAAATACTTTTTTTGTGCGTAATATTTTTGCGGAGTGAGAATATTTTTTTGTATAGTCTTTAAAAAATAGAATTTTTTTTAGAAAAACTATAACAATTTCAATAAACTTTCTGTATCTTTGTGTATAGTTTCACCAAAACTATAAAAAAATCTGTTAAAATCTCTAAAAATCCTAAAAAACTTAAAATTTAAAAAAATGATAGCAGAAGCCATTGATAAGCAAGAAAAACAAGAAATTTTAGATAATATTACACAATCTGTAAAAGAATTTGCAGAAAAACACATTAAACCTCAAATGATGGAGTGGGACGAGTCGCAAGAGTTCCCTGTTCACGTTTTTAAAGAATTAGGCAAAATGGGGCTTATGGGTATGCTCGTACCTGAAGAATATGGCGGTTCTGGGTTTGGTTACCACGAATATGTGGCAGCAATAGTGGCACTTTCTAAGGTTGATCCTTCTATTGGGCTTTCTATGGCAGCTCATAACTCTCTGTGTACCAATCAAATACTAATGTTTGGAAATGAAGAACAAAAACAAAAATATCTCCCAAAATTAGCCGCAGCTGAATGGATTGGTGCGTGGGGACTTACAGAACCAAATACAGGCTCTGATGCAGGTAATATGAAAACTACTGCAGTCCAAGATGGTGATTATTTCATTATTAACGGTGCTAAAAACTTTATTACTCACGGAAAAACAGGGCAAGTAGCCGTTATTATGACTCGTACAGGTGCGCCTAATACATCTAGCAACTCTACCGCTTTCATTTTGGAGAAAGGAATGGCGGGTTTTACGGCTGGGCGCAAAGAAAATAAATTGGGTATGCGTGCCTCTGAAACAACAGAACTTATTTTTGATAATGTGCGTGTGCATAAAAGCCAAATGTTGGGGAATGTTGGAGAGGGGTTTCACCAAGCTATGAAAATCTTAGATGGTGGACGTATTTCTATTGCTGCATTGTCATTAGGAATTGCTATTGGAGCGTATGAAGCGGCTTTACAATACTCAAAAGAAAGACACCAGTTTGGGCAAAATATAGGTAAATTTCAGGCAATAGGCTTTAAATTAGCAGAAATGGCAACAGAAATAGAAGCTTCAACACTTCTTATTGAAAAAGCCTGCGACCTTAAAGATGCGCACAAACCAGTAACGACTGCATCAGCAATGGCTAAATATTATGCGTCAGAAGTTTGTGTGAGGGTTGCTAATGATGCTGTGCAGATTTTTGGTGGTTATGGCTATACAAAAGATTATCCAGTTGAGAAATTTTATAGAGATTCTAAACTTTGCACTATTGGAGAAGGCACAACAGA
This sequence comes from Raineyaceae bacterium, assembly GCA_043764015.1. Classification (GTDB taxonomy): domain Bacteria; phylum Bacteroidota; class Bacteroidia; order Cytophagales; family Thermonemataceae; genus JANYGM01. The sequence goes on along the minus strand of JAYUKY010000007.1, from coordinate 9,907 downwards.
AATTCAGAAACTTGTAATTTCTAGGAATTTGTTTAAATAATCTTTAATTAGGAATTAAAAATTACGACAAAAAGTCTTCAAATTTCAAAGATTTGAAGGCTTTTTTGTTGTTTTTGTACGTTCTAAAAAATAATTTTACAATCAAAAAATGAAAGAATTTATACAAACTATTGAAGATGAGTTATTTACAAAAAATAATATCACTGTAGATGTTTTACGTTTAGATTTGGTACACCCACTTTTGCAAGGAAATAAATATTATAAACTCAAATACAATCTTCTAGAAGCAAAAAAACAGCAAAAAACAACACTTCTGACCTTTGGAGGTGCTTTTTCTAATCATATTTTGGCTACTTCTTTTGCAGGAAAAATGTATGATTTTAAAACTATTGGCATTATTAGGGGAGAAGAAACATTACCACTTAATAGTACACTAAAACTTGCGCAAGAGAACGGAATGATACTTTTTTATGTAGATAGAAATACTTATCAACAAAAAGATAAACCTGACTTTACAGGTATTTTGAAAGAGATTTTACAAGAGAAATCAAAAGAAAGATTAAGAGAAAATGTTGATTTAAGGAATATTGATTTTTCTGATATTTATATTATTCCAGAGGGTGGAAGCAATGATTTAGCTATAAAAGGAACTGCGGAAATTCTTGAAAGTGAGATTTTTAACGTCTATTCTCACGTATGCGTATGTGCAGGCACAGGTGGAACACTTGCAGGTTTGGTTGCAGGGAAGTATTTTTCTCAACGTGAAAGTCAGCAAATTATAGGTATTTCAGTTTTGAAAAATGGCAGTTTTTTGAAAGATGATGTGAATGAATTTTTAGACAATTATTTTCTAAAAAACTGTATTAAAGTCCCCTTTGGGGGTTTGGGGGCTACCTTAGAATTAGATTATCATTTTGGGGGTTATGCCAAAAGCAAACCAGAATTAGCATTATTTATAGAAAATTTTATGCAAAAATATCAAATTCCGTTAGAATTTATCTATACAGGAAAATTATTTTATGCTATTTTTGACCTTATCAAAAAACAATATTTCACAGAAAAAGCACGTTTGCTTATCATACATACAGGAGGGCTAAGGAGTTGTGAGTTGTGAGTTGAAACACATTATACTTTGTATTCCACTTCACACCTCACACTTCAAACTTCACACCTCATTATGGTTTTGTCATCTCAATAGCTACTTTCACGCTATTTTTTACATACAAATCTTTCAAAGATTTATAGCTTTCAATCAGCTTTTTCTTTGGTGCTGTGCCGTCAGGAACAGATGTTACTTCTTCTTCTCCTTCCAAAGAAAGTGCTTTATTAAGTTCCTTTTCAGCTTTTTGTTCCTCTAATTCTTTTTTGCGTTTGGTTTCATTTAAAGAAATTTTTGTATTACTACGTTTAATACGCATTTTTTGCACATCTGAAACTAATTTTTTAAAATCTGAGTCAGATGTTTTTCTTTCTTCCAAAGATTTTCTTAGGCGTGCAATCATTTCTGTAGAAACTGTATTATTAGCCACAGGTGAAGCGGAGCGTATCACATCAGCGGGTAAAGCAGATTTTTCCATACTTTCTCTAAATTCATTTCCAGAGAACATAGAAGGTACTTCCACATCAGGCGCAACGCCCAAAAGTTGTGTTGTAGTGCCGTTTGCTCTATAATATTTCTGCAAAGTAAGTTTTAAATCTCCTATTTGGGCATCTCTATCTCCTAACATCTCACCTAAACCCATAATATTTTGTACTGTTCCTTTGCCATAAGTACGCTCACCAAGCACAATTCCACGTTTGTAGTCTTGGATAGCACCTGCAAAAATTTCTGATGCAGAGGCACTAAAACGAGAGGTCAAAACGACCAATTGCCCATCATACATTTTATCAAAATTATCTGTTTTATAAGCAGAAATACGTCCATTAGCATCTTTTACCTGTACGACTACACCTCTATTGATAAAAAGACTGGTCAAATCAATGGCTTCTTTTAGTGAGCCACCGCCATTAAAGCGCAAATCAATCACAAGGGCATCAATTTTTTCCTTTTCAAACTCCAAAAGTGCCTTTTTAGTGTCGTTGGTGGTACTTTTATAGTCAGGATTTCCTGCTCTAAAATCTTCAGAATTAAAATAAAAACTAGGAATAGTCAAAACGCCAACTCTATATTTCTTGTTATTTTCTTCATATTCAACAATTTTTTTAGTAAGACCCGCCTCGTCAATATTTATTTTTTCTCTTATCATACGTACTTCTTGTGGTTTTGCCGTTGTACCATCTTTCGCAGAAAGTATAGACAAACGCACCACAGTACCTTTTTTACCTCTTATTAGTTGGATAGTTTCGTCAATTTGCCAGCCGACAACATCAACCATTTTGCCATCATCACCTTGCGCAACGCCAACAATTTTGTCGTTTTCAGCAAGTTTCTTACTTTTGAAAGCAGGGCTTCCTGGGCGCACACCTTTGATAACTGTATAGTCGTTTTCAGTACCCAAATTTGCGCCAATTCCCTCCAATGAACTGTTCATAGTCATTTTGAAATTACTTGCATCAATAGGTGAAAAATAAGTTGTATGAGGGTCGTAAGATTCTGTTACGCAATTCATATATCTCTGAAAAACCTCTTCTGATTTAGTTTGAGCAAGGGTTTTCTTAAATTTCTCATATCTTTTTGCTAATTTATTGATGATAGCTGTATCTTTTACTGTGCCTTTTTCATCAGCTAATTTAGCTGTTAATATTTCGTTTTTGATAATTTTGCGCCATTCTTTGTCTAATTCTTTTTCAGAAGAAAGCCACGCTAAAGAATCACGGTCAGTTTCATAGTATTCGTCAGTAGAAAATTCAAATTTTTCTTTCAAAAGTTTCTGATTTCTTCCAATACGTTCTTGCACACGCTTAGTAAAAGTATTATAAATATTGAAAGGAATGGTTAAATTAGCATTTTCTTGCGCCAATTCGTCATCAACTTTGATACGATATTTTTGGAATTTTTTGATGTCAGCTGCCTGAAAATATAGTTTATCTTTGTCTAATTCATTGATAAATTTATCCAAAATAAACACGGAAAGGGAATCATTAAGGTTTTGTTTTTTATAATGTTCACGCTTCAAAATAGACACAATAAGTACCGCTTTTTTTTCAAGTTCCGCATTTGGTTTAAGCACAAGATTAGTATCAGCTTCTACTTTTTCGTAGTTTGCAGACGCATTTGCACCACTAAAACTATTGCGGATATTACTAAAAAAACTAGGATTAGTAAACCCAAAAATCATCACAATAATAGGTAGAGAAACTACCAAAAACGTCTTTTTCATAAAACTTAATTTTTTAAAATTCAAATTCATATCTATTCTTATTTTAACTTCAACAATCAGTAACGCAATAAAGATGCTATTATTATCAAATTTAAGAAATATTTTTTAAATATTTTTTTTTTATTGATTTATATTGCTTATTTGTGGATAAAACGTATTTTTGTGTGATTTGTTTGACTTAAATTAGAAATTAGGAATGAATATATTGTTTGTAGTTAGATAAGGTAGTGTCTTATCCCTACAATTTTCCAAAATTTCTTTCCAAAAACGAAATTGGTAAAATTTGTTTTGAAAACCTACAAAATGCCATTTTTATTGGGATTTTTTTTATTTTGGGTAATATTTTTATTACCTTTGGATAATTGTGTAGCACAAATAAGCCGTTTTTCTCAATTTTATTATGCGCCAGCCCTCACAAATCCTGCGAGTATTTGCCTTAATGGTGAGATGTCGGCACGTCTGAACATACGTAATCAGCGCATAGGCGCAGGACAAAGCTATTCTACGGCACTTTTTACGTTTATTTACCCACTTCTTGATGCAAAAAAAACCATCAACCGTGGCGCAGCAAGTTTGAGCGTACTTAATGAATCTGCTGGAACAAATAGTTTACTGCGTACAACGGGTATTTTGGCTACTTTTGCCTATAATTTGCAGGTAGAAAACGAACTTTTTTTGAGTTTTGGTTTGCAAGGTGGTTATTTTCAGCGTAGCATCAATACGGCTGAAATACGTACAGAAAGCCAATATTTAGATGGTTTTGATGCAAATGCACCTATCAATGAGAAAATTCCTGTTTTTCGTTCTAGTTATGCGCTTGTGAATGCAGGAATGTTATTTTATAAAGAAAATTTGCGCCAAGAAGTGCCTTATTATCTCGGAATTGGGCTTTATTACCTCAATAAACCAGATTTATCTTTTTATAATCAGCCTAGTACATTGCCTATTACGACTATTCTTTCAGGAGAATTAAAAATATTTGATAATGAGCAGTTTAGCATACACCCAAATTTTCGTTTGATAGTCCGTAATCCGCAAACTACAGCTAATGTTGGTGGTTTGGGACGTTATTATTTCAATAATTTTGATGAAGGTGCAAGACGTTCTTTTGTGGGTGCGGGTCTTTGGTATAATACGGTTGGAATTGCTGTTTTTGGGCTACAATTAGAGAAACCTAACTATACTTTTGGTATGAGTTATGATGTTTCTTTGGCAAAGAATGCGCCCTCACGAGAGGTAAGCAATGCCTTAGAAGTGTCGTTTGCGTGGAGAAACATTACTGATAGAAATAAAAATAAACGTGCTTTGCCGCTTTCTAATGGCAATAACAACCGCATAGAATACGTAGAAGGAACGCAAATTATTATTAGGCAACCCATAGAAATCATTACACCACAAAAAGCATTTCCACTTTCAGAAGCTGAAAAAGCACTTTTTGATGAAGATTTACTTTTTGATGAAGAAAAATCAGACCTTCTGCCCAAAACTCAAAAAATATTAGATAATACGTTGCTTGTATTACGAAAATACCCAAATATCTTGCTCAAAATCACTATTGGCACAAACGACCAAGAAAGGCGTGGACGTACTTACGCAGAAAGGCGTTTAAAAACTATTCGTAATTATTTGGTTTTGAACAAGATAAGCCCTGCAAAAATTATTTTACAAAGACTAAAATCCAACCACAATGCTAAAATGCTTTTGTTAAGATAAAAGATTGATTATCAGTTTTTTAAATTCGTACTTCCAACCTCAAACTTCGTACTAGCGTGTATTATGTGCTGTTAGTCCTGCTTTTGTGGCGAGATAAGAATATTTATCAAATTTTTGCTCAAAATCTGTGAAGTTTATCAAATCTGTAAAAATTTCTTCTCTATTTTCAGAAAAGCATTTAATCCAACCAATATTTAAAAGTTGTTTTAAATTATCTTTAAGCAATGTTTTATTCAAATTAAGTCTTTTGTGTAGGTTTTCAAAAGTTTCTACAAAATATAATTCATCTAAAATATCAAACTCTAAATCTGTCATTATATTAAATTTATTCTGGGTTTTAGTTGTTTATTTATTGATTTTATGCCTAAAATTAGCAAAAAACCAAATAATTAGCTAATTTTAGGAATTATTTTAGGAATTATTTTAGGAATTATTTTAGATTAAATTTTAGATTTAACATTATTTACAATGGAATTAGAAGAGAAAATACAATCCATAAAAGCTGTATTTGATATTTTAGATGCAGAAATTGCACTTTTTCAAGAAAACACTAAACTTGGTTGCAAAAGTGGTTGCGGTGAATGTTGCAAAAAACCTAACATAGAAGCTACTATTTTGGAGTTTTTGCCATTGGCATTTCATTTATATAAAGAAAATTTGGTAGATGTATTTTTAGATAAAATCAAGAATAAAAATATCCTTGATAATAACAATAATGAAGTAACCAATGATGGAATTTGCGTGCTTTTTGCACCTTTTTTGCCCAACGGAAAAACTGGTTATTGCACCATTTATGAGCATAGAGGGCTTATTTGTCGTTTATTTGGATTTTCTGCAACTACGGATAAAAACGGACAAAAATTACTCGCTACTTGCCGTATAATCAAAGAAAACTATAAAGAAGATTACGAAAAAGCGGTTGAAAGCATTAAAAACGGTGGTTTTATTCCACTAATAAGAGATTTTTACTACAAAATGTATGCCATTGACCTTAATCTGGGAGAAGGGCGTTTGCCTATCAATGAAGCCATAAAACGTGCTTTGGAGCTTGTGGACACCTATTTTTATTATGCTAATCAAGAGTAAAAGTTCCCCTCCTTCAAAAGGAGGGCTAGAAGTGGTTTTTAAGATGTTTATGCCATAACTCATTCATTATCAAGTTATAAAACTCTAATGTTGTTATATAACTATCAAAGTCCATATTTTTCTAATCTTCTATAAAGTGAGGCACGAGTTAGCCCAAGTTCTTTGGCTGCTTTTGAGATATTTCCTATATGTTTTTCAATAGCTTTTTCAATGGTTTCACGTTCCAAATCATCTAAATTCAAAGCACTATTTTGAGGATTTTCTAGTGATAAAGTTATTGAAGAAACATTATCAGTTTGATTAGAAGTTTGTTTTTGGTGATGTTTTTGATTTATCAGAAAGAAAAAATCATCTGGCAAAAGTTGATTTTCCTCGCTCATAATTACGGCACGTTCTATGGCGTGTTGTAGCTCTCGGATATTACCTGGGAAGTCGTAATTTTGTAGTTTTTGGATAGTTTCTGGGTGAATTTTCTCAATATTTTTCTTATATTTTCTTGCATATTTCTGCAAAAAATTCTCCGCTAAAACAGGAATATCACTTTTACGCTCACGTAAAGGTGGCAAAAAAATCTCAACGGTATTCATTCTATACAGCAAATCCTGCCTAAAATCACCTTTATTTACCATTTCCGCAAGGCTCATATTGGTAGCGCAAAGCAAACGAATATCAATAGGAACAGTTTTTGATGCGCCAAGCGGCTTTATTTCTCTGTTTTGAAGCACTGCAAGTAGTTTTGCCTGATGCGTAAGAGGCAAATTTCCTATTTCATCTAAAAAAAGCGTACCACCTTTTGCCACCTCAAACCAGCCTGTACGGTCATCTTTTGCGTCTGTAAAAGCCCCTTTTTTGTGTCCAAAAAGCTCACTATCAAACAAAGTTTCACTTACTGCGCCCATATCCACGCCCACAAACGCCTTGTCTGTACGTAAGGAATGCCTATGTATGGCACGAGCTACAAGTTCTTTTCCTGTGCCATTTTCACCCAAAATAAGCACGTTGGCATCAGTTTTGGCTACTTTTTCTATCAAATGATAAACATTTTTGATGCCCGCACTATTTCCCAACATTTCCACAAATGGCTGATTATGAATAGTATTAACTAATTGTTTGTTGGTTTGTGTAAGCGCAGAAACTTCTTGATAAGAGGCACTAAGCCTCGCAGCAGCAGAAATTGTAGCTAAAAGTTTTTCATTTTGCCAAGGTTTCAAAACGAAATCCGTTGCACCTTCTTTTAAGGCACGCACCGCCATTTCCACATCTCCAAATGCCGTAATCATAATTACAACGGCATTTGGAACACGTGAAATAATTTCAGAAAGCCAATGAAAACCCTCTTTTCCGCTTGTGGTGTCGTCATTAAAATTCATATCAAGCAAAATAACATCATATTTATCTTGGTTGAGCAGGAACGGGATTTTTTGCGGATTTTGTTCTATGGTGATGTTTTTGACGTGTTTTTTGAGGAACATTTTTGCTGCCATCAAAATATCTTCATCATCATCAACAATCAAAATTTTATTTATTTCAGACATTTTTTTAGGTACGAGGTTTGAGGTACGAAGTACGAGGTTTTTTTAGATGCAAAGTTTGAGATACGAAATTTTTTATAAAAGCATAAACTTGTATTTCGTACTTCGTACTTCAAACTTCGCACCTCAAGACTAGGTTTTTTTCTTTTTTTTCTTTGCTGCAGGAAACAAAATATTATTCAAAATCAGCCTATAACCAGGAGAATTTGGGTGTAATTTGAGGTCTGTTGGCTCTTCTCCGACAAAATGCTGATAATCTTCCGGGTCGTGTCCACCATAAAACGTCCACGTACCTTTAGCAAAAGTGCCGTGAATATAGCGTGCCTCACTTGCAGACTTAGTTTCACCCATTACAAGCACTTCAGATTTAATCAATTTCTTCTTAAAAGCCGTTGTTTGTCCCATAAAACCGTTAATTAGGTTTTCGTGATTTTGCGTGAGCATTGTCGGAATGGGGTCATATTTGGCAGAAAACTTAAAAAGCTGGAAAAAATCCGTTTTTTCGTTTAATCCTGGTCTTTCGTGAGATTGATTATCAATGTTAGAATATTCATAAACATAAGCGTTCATTTCCAGCTGAAAATCCTTGAAAGCAAATGTATTATTGAAGTTTAGGCGTTGTTGTGCGTTGCGGTCTGCTGCATCTCCATCATAAACGGACTCACAAATATCTACTCCTTCTGCTGCAAGCGCAATATCAAAAGTATCTGTTGCTGAACACATTGCAAACATAAAACCGCCACCAGCGCAAAAATTACGTATTTTTTTCACGACAGCAAGTTTCAACTGCGACACCTTAGAAAAGCCGTATTTAGTGGCTATGCGCTCACTTTCTTGCTTTTCCTTCTGAAACCAAGGCTCATTTCTGAAAGCTGCATAAAATTTGCCATATTGTCCTGTAAAATCTTCGTGATGCAGATGTAACCAGTCGTAAGTGCTTAGTTTGTCGCCCATTACGTCATCATCAAAAATAGTTTCGTAGGGAATTTCCGCATACGTAAGCACAAGCGTAACGGCATCGTCCCAGGGTTGCTTAGTTTTAGGAGAATAAACCGCCACTTTTGGTGGTTTTTCTAGCTTCATTACGTCCATATTGGCATCAGGATTGGCTATTTCATTAAGAATTTGGTTATATTGTGCATCAGAAATAACCTGATAACCAACACCACGCACATTTAGCTCACTTTCAAGCTCTTTGGCGTGTTTGAAAGCAAAACTACCACCTTTGTAGTTGAGAAGCCAGTCCACTTCTAAGTTTTTTTTGAGTACCCAATAAGCTATTCCGTAGGCTTTGAGGTGGTTTTTCTGTGTTTTATCCATCACCAAAAACAAATAATTTGCCTTTAATTGGATAGATAAAAAGCAAAAAAGAAATATAAAGGCTATTTTTTTCATTTTGATTTGATTTGAGATTTTTTTGTTTTTTTAGGTTAGTTCATCTCTAAAAATTTGGATAATATGCTGGAAAACAGCTAATATTTCTTCTATTTCGTTGAAATAATAAGTTCTTTTGTCTATAGTAATTTGATTATCAATTAGTTTCAAAAATTTCCAGTCGTTTCCAGTTGTTACACAACCAAAAATCACGTTTACAGGCATATTTTTTTGCTCATTGAACAGTTTTGCACCCAACATTTGTGCAGCACATTGTGGCACACCTGCTGCAATATCACTATTTTTAGCCTCCACAAGTGCCACAATAGGATAATTGATATTAAAAGTATGAATATCTTTTGCCAAAATAAAATCACATTCTCCATTTAAGCCTTCTTTCTCGTTTGCGTTGAGGCTGTCGCCAGAATAAATAGTAAAAAATTTATCATTATTATTGCGAAGTTCCACCAAAAACGGAAAAATAATACTTTCAGATTTTGCTTTTTCTGTACGTACAGGCAAATCAGCGGAATTTTCAAACGTAATTTTAAGCCACTCACTTAATTTTATGGGTGTCATAGGCGCAAAAAGACTACTTATTTGGTTTTTGATACCAAATTTTTGCTCTAAATCATCTAACGAGAAATTTCTATATGCCATTTTGAAGAGGTTTATTCTTTTTTATGTGTCTAATTTTTTGATGCTGATTTGAGTTTTTTTGCTTTTATACTGTTGCTTGCCTCTAGCATAATGCAGGCAAGTAACGACTATTTTTATGAAGTATTTGTTACTGTAAAAGTTCCGTTGCAAAAAATGTTTTACCTTTGGTTTTTATAAAGAAAAATACAAGTGGTTAAAATGACGTGGCATAAATTAAAAAAT
>JAYUKY010000006.1:0-5870 GCA_043764015.1 Raineyaceae bacterium | reverse complement strand
CCAAGGTGTTATGGTATTTCTGTCATTGATAGCGAGATTTCCTTTAAGACCTAATGTACCAAGTGGGAAATTAGTACCAATTCCTACTGTATTAGGAAGAAAAGAAGTTGAAAGCCCTACACTTGTGGCAGGAACGCCTGTGGGTGTGAAAATTATTTGCGCATTTGCTAAGAAAGCAAAAGAGGAGAAAAGAATAGCTAAAATCACCATTCTACTAAGATTTAACGGCGTTTGGCGTTTGGCGTTTGGCGTTTGGCGTTTGGCGTTTGGCGTTTGGCGTTTGGCGTTTGTGAGATTAAACATCATTATTTTGATTTGTTTGGATAAGAAATGAATTCATTTTTTAAATTCTGGTGCAAAACTAAGAAAAGTATTTTATTTCTCCAAATAAAATGACGTTTTTTAGCAAAATATTACATTTATTTTATTTTTTATATCATAAAAACTTACATTTATTCTCTTAAAAAATGTTAAAAAAATTCTAATTACAGTTCTAAAGGTTTCTGTGCTAAAACCTCGCTTAAACTCTTAAACTTCTCCCAATTTCCTTCTGTGCTAATAATAGTAAAACGGGCAAAAAGTTCTTCACTATACCAGCCTGTTTCTCGTGTTTTTTGGATAACTTGCTGATGTTGTTTGCTTTTATAGGCATATTCTTTCATTTTTTCTGTATTTTCCCAAATACTAAACGTAGCTTGCTGAATGAGAGGCACTTCTCCTATCCCAACAGAAAAAATTAAGCCATCTTTTCCTTTCATATCTTTACTAGCAGGGCGCACAAAATGCCAAAATTGCCATATTTTTGAGAGTTTTATTTTTGCCCTTGTGATGACAACTATTTTACCCTCTGTCTTCTTTTTGGGGTTCTCAAACGGCTCTAAACCGTCCCATTTGCCGTGAGAACTCAAGGCTTCTAAGAAAACATTTTGATAATACTTGCTTTTTTCCTTAAAATCCAAAAAAACTGGGTGATTATTAAAGAAATTCTGGGCGGCTTCTGGCGTTTCCCACACGCACAAGAGCGCATATAAGCCCCAATTAGGAAAAATACTAAAGCCATCATCTCCTCCACTTCCCAAAAGTTTGCAAAAGCGCAAACCTACCACTTTTTTGAGCAATTTAGGCGTTTTGCCCATTTCTTTGAAAGCCCACCATTTTGTCTTAAAATCATTGTACTCAAAAAAAGACATACTTATCATTACTCATACATTTATATAGGTGTCAAAAATTATTTTGTTTATGCTTTCCTAACGCTTATTAGAAAGGTAAGGTTTAGGTATTTCTGCATTATCTTTCTTATTTTTTTGTTTAAATTTCTTCAATTTTTGTGGTTTATAATTTTTTTCCTTATATTTGGCACAAACATTTTACTACTAAGCTAGAATAGCAATAATAGAAAATATTTAAAAAATATTGACCGTAAATTAAAGACCAACTTACAACCTATATGCAATACAAATCATATCTATTTTCTGCGTTGTTTGCTACCACGCTGGCAGGCACGCTACTTACGTCTTGTGGTGGCTATAAAGCAGGATTGAAAAAATACCAACAAGGTGAGTACGAAAAAGCAATTCCTTTACTAAAAGCAGCAGCAGAAGGTTCAAACGCTGACCAAGCTAACTTTTACATAGCGCAATCCTACCGCAAAACTAACCGTATTCGTGAAGCTGAAGCCTTTTATGCCAAAGTACAAGACAAAGATATTGAGATAGTAAAACCAAAAGGATTGGAAAATTATCTTGATGACGACAAAGATGACGCAAAAATCTACTATGCCGTTGCATTAGAAGAGCTTGGCAAGTATGAAGAAGCAAAAGAACAATACGCTAAATATGAAAAAACAGGAAAAAATCCTATTTTTAAAAAACGTGCTAAACAAGAACTTGCTAACTTAAAGCAAATTGACGAAATTCTTAAAAAACCCTCTTTTTATGAAGTGAAAAATTTGGAAGCTGTCAATACTCCTGCATCAGAATTTGGTGCAAGCACTTTCCAAGATAAAATGTATTTTGCCTCTGGACGTAAATCTGGTACTTTTGGCGCAACAGGCACTAATTATACAGGAATTTATTCTGCAAGTATTGCTGGTGGTTTTGATAAACCTGCTAGTGCGGGTGAGGTTTTTGACCCTGCGCTTGTCGCATCTGGTGTAAATGAAGCTGGTGCTACGTTTTCTCCTGATGGAAAAACAATGGTTTTTGCTCGTGGAAACAAAGAAGGAAAGAAGAAAGGACAAAAAAGTGTAAAACTTTATGTTTCTAACTACATCAACGACAAATGGTCTGAACCTGTGATTATGCCAGGCATTAGTAGTGATGAAGATAGAGCATCTTATAGCAAAAATGAGGGCGGAAGACCAAAATCTGCGGCTTTTGACACCTCTCCAATGTTCTCACCTGATGGAAAAACATTGTATTTCTCTTCTGATAGAGAAACAGACGACAAAGGTGCTAAAAGCTATGGACGTACTGATTTGTATTCTGCAAAACAGAAAAAAGATGGTAATTGGGGCGAAGTAAAAAATCTTGGTAATGACATTAACACAGAAGGTGATGATATGTTCCCTTTCCTTGCTAATGATGGTCGTTTGTTTTTTGCATCAGACGGACACCCTGGCATTGGTGGACTTGATATTTATGCAGCTACAAAAGATGGCAAAAAAGTAAATGTTGCCAATATGGGTGTTCCTGTGAACTCTTCTATGGATGATTTTGCAATGGTTTTCACTACTGATTCTGTTGGTTATCTCTCTTCAAACCGTGAAAATGGCAAAGGAAATGATGATATTTATACTTTCCGCAATACAGAGCCAAGAGAGAAAAGAATTAATTATGCGGTTACTTTCAAAACTATTGGCGTTGGACTTGACAAAACAGAAAAACCTTTGGGTGGTGCAGTCGTAAAAATGGTTGATGGTGAGAAAGTTATCAAAGAATTTATTACTAAAAGTGGTGGTTATTCTGATACAATGAAAGTTACTTCTGAAGAACAATTTGCTTATCTTGCTGAAATAAAAGCTGCTGCAACTGAAAAATACCTTACAAAACGTGATAAATTCACTATGGAAGGCAGAAAAGTACCTACTGAAATGCTTACAAAATCTGTTACTGATACCGTAATTACTATTGAAATAAGACTTGACGAATACAATACAACTGGCGGGTCTAAATTTGAAGTAGAAGTGCGTTATGACTTTAATAAAGCAGATATTCTTCCAGAATCAGCTTTAAAACTCAATGAAATGGTGAATTTTATGAATGATAACCCAACGCTTAAAATTGAACTTGGTTCTCATACAGATTATAAAGGTGTGGATAAAGATAATAATAATTTGGCGCAAAGAAGAGCGCAATCTGCTGTAGATTACATTGTGTCTAAAGGTATTGCACGTGAGAGAATTACACCACAAGGTTATGGTGAGAGAATACCAAAAACAGTGAGCAAAGAACTTGCAGCACTTTATCCTTACCTTAAAGAAGGTGATAAATTGACAGAACAGTTTATTACTAAATTGAAAGATAAACAACGTATGGATATTTTGAATGGTATGAACCGCCGTACAGAGGTAAAAATTACTGGTGCAACTGAATAGTTATTATTATTTTTACAAAAAAGCCTTTCCAAACTTTGGAAAGGCTTTTTTTGGTATTTAATTCTCAATAAAAATTAAGATTAGAAAAAATCAGGTTATTGTTGTATTAATTATCAAAAAAGCCGTATTTTTACAAAAACTAAATATTACTTCAATGAAAGAGCGTTATGTGGATATTTTCACGGATTTTGGGTTCAAGAAAATCTTTGGAGAAGAGAGTTCTAAGGATATTCTGAAAGATTTTTTAGGAGAACTTTTACCTGAAAAAGGCAAAATAAAAAAGATAAAATTCCTCAAAACGGAGCATTTAGGCAATGCGCAAGAAGACAGGAAAGCTATTTTTGACCTTTATTGCGAAAACGAAAAAGGGGATAAATTCATTGTAGAACTTCAAAAAGCCAAGCAAAAACACTTTAAAGATAGAAGTTTGTATTATGCTACTTTTGCAATACAAGAACAAGCAATAAAAGGCGACTGGAATTTTAAGCTAAACCCCGTTTATACCATTTCTATAATGGATTTCGTGTTTGACGACCTTCAAAATGATGTTATTACAGATGTGCAAATGATGAACAAGAAATATTGTACTGTTTTTAATGAGAATTTGCGTTTTATTTATATTGAAATGCCCAAATTTACCAAAAAAGAACACGAGCTAACCACTCGTTTGGATAAATGGATGTTTGTACTTAAAAACCTTTATTTATTAGATGATGTTCCTACGAAAATTAAAGAGAAAGTTTTTCTAAAACTTTTTGGTAAAGCAGAAATAGCCAATTATACACCACAACAGCAGATAGCTTACCAAGACAGCCTGAAATATGCCCGAGATTTTAAGAATGTAGTTGATACAGCAGTAGAAGAAAGTGCAGAAAGATTTATTAAGCAAGGGATTGAGCAAGGGATTGAAATAGGTAGAATAGAAAAGAAAAACACACTTATTTCAATTGCGACTGTGCTCAAACTGGATGGTGAAACTACCAAAAAAATCTCCAAAATCACTGGACTTTCAGAAGAAGAAATCAATAAACTTTAATGCTATTTCTTTCATCAAAATCATAATTTTACTGTTTCTTGCTTTTTTTCGTTATATTTGTACTGTTCAAAATTATCATTTAAAAGCGTATAATCACCAAAATAATCAATCTTTTCAAAATCATTTTTTCTAGGAATAAAACTAAAAACAAATCAACTATGGATGATATAACATCAAAAGAACTTCACGAGCGTCTTTCTAGTGGCGAAATACTCAATATTATTGATGTCAGAGAAGAGTGGGAATTTGAAGAAAAAAATATTGGTGCAACACTTATACCACTTGGTAGCCTTCCTGATAGACTTGCTGAAATAGACAATTTCAAGGAGCAAGAACTGATTATTCATTGCAAATCTGGCGCAAGAAGTGCCAGAGCAAAGCAATTCTTGGAAACGCAAGGTTACACAAAAGTCCGTAATCTTTTAGGGGGTATTTTGGGCTATATGGAACAAGAAAAGGCAAACTAAGATTTTTAGGATTAAAAAAAATTAATGTAGGCATTTTATTTTATTAAATGCCTACATTTCTCTAATAAAAAAACCTTACAAATAAACTAATAAGTTTTTTATAAGGTTTTTTTATTATTTTGTACCGGGAACGGGGGTCGAACCCGTACGAGATTTAACTCTCACAGGATTTTAAGTCCTGCGTGTCTACCAATTCCACCATCTCGGCAAAAACTACCAAAAATGGAAGTCATTTCTTATGAAAACTACAGGGACTTTAGTCATTTTTAATAAAATGAAAAGTATATTTTTTCTATTTATGTGAGCGAAAGACGGGGTTCGAACCCGCGACCTCGACCTTGGCAAGGTCGCGCTCTACCAGCTGAGCTACTTTCGCTTATTACTTTGATGTAAGTTTAGTTTTTATTTTTTTATCTTTAGACATCTACCATTTAAAGTGATGCAAAGGTAAGAACTTTTTTTGTACTTACAAATTTTATTTAGCTTTTTTTCTGTCTTTTTAAAAAAAAATACTTAACAAATTGAAAATCAAAGAGAAAAATTTGCTATTCTAATATGTTTTACCACTAAGAACGCTAAGTAGGCACAAGATTACACTAAGAAATACAAAGTTAAATCTAAGTGTGATTTTCTAAGTGTGATTTTCTAAGTATAATTTTTATAGTTTTTAGAATTTTTGTTGCTGTAAAAGTTCCGTTGCAAATATATTGATTTTTGTGTAGCTTTACGAAAAAAAATCTTATGACTAAAATTAGAATAATACTAGAAAATG
>JAYUKY010000005.1:0-22002 GCA_043764015.1 Raineyaceae bacterium | reverse complement strand
AAATAAAATTATGAAAATTTTCCTAAGTTGTTATTTTTATGAAAATTCCAAGTCATCTTTTATATATTTGCAACGGAACTTTTACAGCAACAAAAAATACAAAAATGTATTTTAGATTTTTAGCGAGTGTTACATGCCAAACTATGAAATACAAGATAGGAACATTTAGTTATAAATGATAAATTACTAATTGTGTAAATATAATGTATTTGATAATTTGAAATTGCTTTTGTAATTATTTTAATTTTATCTGAAAATAAAATAACTGTAAATATTTGATTTATAAGGATTTATAAAAAAATAAAAAAAATATTTAAAAAAACTGAAAATTATTGTTTTGTAGTTAAAAAAAATAATGCTAATTTAACGCCCAAATTAAAAATCTAAGTTAATCTTTTTAAACTTCCCACGTATATATGAAATATGTCTATGATTTGCATAAGACAATGTTAGCTAATAATCTTATCATTGTTTATGAAGGTGAATTTACACAAGAAATTACCAAATCTGTGTTGGCAATGGCAGAAAGGAATATGGACTCTATTGGTGAGTCTGCCAATGTAAAAAGAAAAGTATTTAACGTGATGGTGGAGTGTTTGCAAAATATTGTAAAACACGCAGAAGATTTGAACGAGAAAGATGAAGATGGCTTGCGTAATAATGCTATTTTTATGCTAGGAAAGCAAGCAAATGAATATATTGTTACATCTGGTAATCCTATCCGCAATACGGTAGTAAAATCTCTGTCATCAAAACTAGAGCAAGTAAATAGCTTGGATAAAGAAGGGCTTAAAGAACTTTATAAGTCAATTATTAAGAATGGCGAAATCTCAGAAAAAGGGGGCGCAGGTCTTGGTTTTGTGGATATGGCTCGTAAATCTGGTAATAAATTGGGTTTTGACTTTGCGCCTATCAATGATGAATTTTCTTTCTTTGCTTTGCGTACAGTTGTTCCTCGTAACGGTGGCGACTAACCAATAATAAGCTCAAAATAGACCAAATAATAATATTTGTCAAACAATTTAATAACATTATCAAGCAATAAATTTAGCAATAAGAATACAATAAATATGGAAGTTATCAACATAGAAAGCACAGAGGAAACGCCAAAAATCCTTTTTGACAAAACCAATGAAATCTTTGAACTCTCTGGACGGTCGCTCCCTGAAGATGCTTCAGAGTTTTATCACCCAATCATTAAGTGGGTGAATGACTATAGTGCAAGCCCGAACCCTGAAACGTCTTTCTATTTCAAATTGGAATACTTTAATACTGCATCTTCAAAACTTATCCTAGATTTGCTTGCGAAAATAGAGGCAGTAAAAGGTGCAAAGGTTATTTGGTGTTATCACGAAGACGACGAAGATATGGAAGAGGCAGGTGGGGAGTTTTCAGAACTTGTAACTGTGCCATTTGAATTCCAAACCTACTAAATAACTGTGAATTTTAAATTGTGAATGATTATTTACGAAGACATTACTCTAGATTCACAAAAACTTATTAAAACGACAAAATACACTTTATTTTGTCGTTTTTTTGCTTACTGATTGTATTATTGTATTCCATTCAAAATTTATAATTCTAAAAGATGAATTTGCTTTCGCAGGAAACCAGCCCTTATTTGTTGCAACACGCACATAATCCAGTGCATTGGCACGCTTGGAACGAACAATCTTTATTAAAAGCGCAGACAGAAGATAAACCAATTTTGGTGAGTATTGGTTATTCTGCTTGTCATTGGTGTCACGTAATGGAGCGTGAATCATTTGAAAATGAGGCTATTGCAAAAATAATGAATCAATATTTTATATGTATAAAAGTTGATAGAGAAGAACGCCCAGACGTTGATGCTGTTTACATGGACGCTTTGCAAACAATGGGCATACAAGGTGGTTGGCCTCTCAATGTATTTTTGTTACCTAATCAGCAGCCTTTTTATGGTGGCACATACTTTCGTCCTGATGATTGGGCTGCGATTTTGCAGAATATTGCTGCTGCTTTTGCCAAAAACAGGAAAGAACTAACGGAATCTGCAAGTGAATTTACTAAAAATATTGCGACTTCCGAAATTTCAAAATATGCTTTAAATATACAAAAAAATGAATTTTTGAAAGAAAATATTATCAAAATGGCCACACAATTAGCAGAAACTTTTGATAGTGAAAATGGCGGTTTTGACCGTTCTCCAAAGTTTCCTATGCCTTCTATTTATGTTTTTTTATTGAAATATTTGACTATTTCACCTGAAATTATAGGCGGAATAGCACCAATAAATGAGCAAACAAATAAAATTAGAAATAATATCAAAAATCATCTTTTTATTACATTAGAAAAAATGGCAAAAGGTGGTATTTATGACCAGATTGGGGGAGGTTTTGCTCGTTATTCTGTTGATGAAAAATGGTTTGCGCCACACTTTGAAAAAATGCTTTATGACAATGGGCAGCTACTTTCTTTGTATGCAGAAGCCTATCAAGCAACAAAAAATCAAGAACAAAAAGATTTTTTCAAATCAATAGTTTTCCAAACCATAGATTGGTTAAAAACAGAAATGCTAAGCCCAGAAAATAGCTTTTATGCTGCAATAGATGCTGATTCTGAAGGAGTTGAGGGAAAATTTTATGTCTTTACTGAAAAAGAAATAAGAGAAATTTTAAAAGATTTACTAGAAGATGATATAAAACTTTGTCTGGCATTTTATAACGTAAAATCTAGTGGAAATTGGGAGCATAATCAAAATATCTTACATCAAAGTATTTCACATCAAAATATTGATTTTAAAGAAATTACTTTGAAAAATAAAGTAAGTATTTGGAATGAAAAATTACTTACTTACCGCAACAAACGCATAAGACCAAGTACAGATGACAAAATTATTGCAGGTTGGAACGGCTTGATTATCAAGGGTTTGGTAGATAGTTTTAGAGTTTTTGGAGAGAATATTTTTTTGATGTTGGCGCAACACAATGCGAAATTTTTGATGGAAAAACTTTTTGTAGATGGGCGTTTGCACAGAACTTATAAAAACGAAAAAGCAACACAATGGGCGTGTTTGGAAGACTATGCACCTGTTATTGAGGGTTTTTTGGCACTTTTTCAGGCTACAATGGGAACTGATGAAATATTGGGTTTTGAGTATTTGCAAAATGCACAAACGCTGACCCAATATGTGATGGCTAATTTTTATGATGAGAAAGAAGGAATGTTTTTTTTTACAGACAAAAATGCACCCAAACTTATTGCTAGAAAAAAAGAGATTTTTGATAATGTAATCCCTGCATCAAACTCCATAATGGCACAAAATTTGTACTTTTTAGGCAAAATTTTAGATGAAAATAACTATATAGAATGCGCTAAAAATATGGTGATGCGTATGGAAAAAATCTTGCTAAAAAATGTGGCTTATGCTACTAATTGGGCAAGTTTGTACGCTAATATATGCGTTGCTACGCTGGAGGTGGTGATTATTGGGAAAGATTGCGACAAAATACGTCAAGAATTTGATAAATACCATATTCCTAATAAAATAATCCTATGTAGTGTAATAGAAACTGCTATTTTGCCACTTTTTGAGTTCAAAACGACAGAGGAAAATCAGACAACTATTTATGTTTGCAAAAATAATACTTGTCAAAAACCTACTACAAGCGTTGTAGAAGCACTTTTATTGATATGATTTTTTAAGTTGTTGTTAAGAAATAGAATATAATATTTTTATAATCAAATAGTTATAGCATTATTTTTTGCAAAAAGTATCAAAAAAACTGCCGTTGTTTGGTGTTTTAGCGTAGCAACACAAACAATGAATTAAAGATGTTAATGTTTATTTATGAAGTTGGAGGTACAAAATATTTACTTATTCTGGAATTTTTCATATCCCCAACTTCATACTTCGTACTTTTAAAATTGCTGTTGCATCAGAAAATCTTTAATATAGCCGTTCAAATCTCCATTAAGGACGTTTTGTACGTCTGTGCGTTCTGTTCCTGTGCGCAAATCTTTGATAAGTTTGTAAGGGTGCAAAACATAATTTCTGATTTGTGAGCCAAAATCAATTCGTTTTTTTGTGCCTTCAATTTTTGCTTTTTCCTCATTTTTTTTGTCCACTTCCACCTGATAAAGCCTAGATTTGAGCAATTGAAGTGCTTTATCTTTGTTCTGAATCTGTGAACGCTGCTCCTGACACTCAATGATAATCCCAGAAGGTTTATGTTTGAGACGTACTGCGGTTTCTACTTTATTGACATTTTGCCCGCCTGCGCCACCTGCACGAAACGTGTCCCACTCAATATCAGAGAGATTTATCTCAATATTGATACGTTCATCAACGACAGGATAAGCAAAAACAGAGGCAAAAGAAGTTTGGCGTTTGTCGTTAGCATTAAACGGAGAAATGCGCACAAGTCTATGTACGCCTATTTCAGCTTTAAGGTAGCCATACGCAAAATTGCCTTCAAACTCCAAAACTACAGACCTGCAACCTGCCACATCACCCGCCTGATACGAGATTTCAGCAACTTTATGCCCTTGTTTTTCACCCCAAAGAATGTACATACGTCTTAGCATTTCTGCCCAATCTTGGCTGTCTGTCCCACCAGCACCTGCATTTATTTCAATGACTGCGCTAAGGCTATCTTCCTCACCACTAAGCATTTTCTTAAATTCTAGCTCGTCAAGCAAAACCAATATTTTTTGGTATTCTATTTCAATTTCTTCCGCTGTCGCTTCTCCCGCTTGCAAAAATTCGTTTAAAACGTCCAAATCAGCAAGTAAAGTAGCTAATTGGTCGTAGTCATCTGTCCAAAATTTGAGTGCTTTTATCTCTTTTAAGATGATTTCAGCGGCTTTTGGCATATCCCAAAAAGTGGGTGTTAGGGTTTGTTCTTGAAGATTTTTAATTTCTTCTATCTTGTGAGCGTAGTCAAAGATACCTCCTCAAAGCGTCTAAACGCATTTTTGCATCTTTTAGTTGTTCAGTTGTCATTTTTATTAATGTTAAATTTGATAAAATTAAATACTTGGAGTCGTTTGTGAAGACATAACAACGGCTATGCAGAAAAGTTAGACAAAGACATTGATATTTTGTACTAGTTCCAGCGGAACTGTATATTTATAGAAATATCATTGTGTTTGTATTTCGCTCCAGCGGAGCGGCACTAGCAAGTGCTAGTTTTATAAATATTGCGCTCCGCTGGAGCGAAATACATTTTTTAACTATTTTCTATAAATATATCAGTCCGCTGGACTGTAATACAAATTATCAATGTCGTTATCTAAGTATTAAAAAAGTTTAAAACTTCCTATTTGTGTAATAAAAGTATCCACACCAGCAGGATAAAGAAGTAGTGCAGAGAAAAAGCCAAAAACAGAGCCATAAAAATGGGCATCATGTCCAATATTATCTTTGGCATTTTTGACCATATAAGAACAATAAGCAAGGTACAAAACCCCAAAAATAAAACCTGGAATAGGAATAAAATACAGACTTATTTTACTCAAAGGCGCAAAATAAATACTTGCAAAAATCATAGCAGAAACCGCTCCAGATGCACCCAAAGCACTATAATACATATCTTTTTTGTATTTGAAATAGCTTGGCAAATCTGATGCAACAATAGCTAAAAGATAAATAACAAGAAGCAGATATCTACCCATTTCACCGTAGCGCAACACCAAATTAAATTCTACATTTAGCCCAAAGGAAAATAAGGCAAACATATTGAAAAACAAGTGCATACCGTCAGAATGAATAAAACCTGAAGTCAAAAAACGCCAATAATCACCATTGCGGGCAATGCTTACAGGGTGAAAAATCCATTTTTGCATAAAATTAGCGTTGTTCCACGCTAGTACACTCATAAGGACGTTAAGGGCAATTAAGACATATGTAAAGGCAAATGTTGGCATATTTTGTAGGTATATTTTTGTGAATTTGTATGAGTTTTTTATTTCCAACAAATTTAGTTAAATATCATAGAAATACAAACTCAAAATAAAAAACGTCTTTTCAAAAACTTGAAAAGACGTTTTTATTATCAAAAATGATATTTTAACTTGCGTTTATGTTATGCTTGAACCGCTTTAACTTTTTCAACTACTGCTTTAAAAGCGTCTGGGTGATTCATTGCTAAGTCTGCAAGCACTTTGCGGTTTAGTTCCATTCCTGATTTGTGGAAAAGTCCCATAAATTTAGAGTAAGAAAGATCAAATTGTCTTGCACCAGCATTGATACGGGCAATCCATAAAGCTCTAAAATCTCTTTTCTTTTGTTTTCTATCACGGTAAGCGTAGCCCCACGCTTTTTCAACTGCGTTTTTGGCAATGGTCCATACGTTTTTTCTTCTACCAAAGAAACCTTTGGCAAATTTCATCATTTTTTTTCTGCGCTCTCTAGAAGCGACGGCGTTGACGGCACGAGGCATATTTTAATTTGTTTTTTGATTTTTGGTGAAGTCATTCAAGACTTACTTTTACCTTAAATCTGGTGGAACAATAACTGGATTTTGAAAATTAAATACTAAACTAACTGATAATGAAACATATAACGTGTTACTTATGTGTATTCTAAAAACCTCACACTTCACACCTCACACTTCAAATTAGATATTTAGCATCAATTTTACACGTACTGTATCACCTGCGCTTACAAGCCCAGAATGTGTCAGATTACGTTTTCTTTTTGTTGATTTTTTGGTCAAGATATGGCTTTTGAAAGCGTGTTTACGCTTAATTTTGCCAGTTCCTGTCAATTTGAAGCGTTTTTTTGCTCCAGATTTGGTTTTCATTTTAGGCATAACTGCTGAAATTTAAAATGCTATTAAGAAAATTTCCGCTATTAAATAACGGATTGCAAAGGTAAGATTATTTATTGAAATTCAAAAATTATTTTAATAAAAATAAAAAAATAAAGCATAATTGCCACGAATACACGAATAAATACAATTATTCGTGCATTTGTGGCAATTAAATTAGATAATTCAATCCACAATTATTGTGCAGACCAACCACCATCAATAGGCAACGACACGCCAGTAATCATTGATGTTACTTCTGATGCCAAAAACACCGCCAATGCGCCCAAATCTTCCACTTTTACAAAATCTTTGATAGCTTGTTTATAAAGCATTACTTTCTCAATTACTTCTTTTTCAGTCATATTGTGTGTTTTCATTTGGTCTGGGATTTGCTTTTGTACGAGTGGCGTAAGCACATACCCAGGACAAATAGCATTACAAGTGATGCCAAAAGGCGCACCTTCCAACGCCAAAACCTTCGTAAAACCCGTGATTCCGTGTTTTGAAGTAACATAAGCCGACTTAAATTCTGATGCCTGCAAAGCGTGAGCAGACGTAATATTGATAATTCTACCAAATTTGCGTGCTTTCATACCTTTCCAAACCGCTTTACTTGTGTGAAAAGCAGAATTCATATTGATGTCAATAATAGCGTCCCATTTGTCTTCTGGAAACTCATCAATAGGCGCAACGTGCTGAATACCAGCATTATTTACGAGTACGTCAATACGTCCAAGTGTGGTTTCTGCTTCCAAAACCATTGCTCTGATTTCATCTGGTTTCATCATATTGGCAGGAGAAAAAAGCGTTTTTACGCCATATTTCGTGCCAATATCTGTGGCTACTTTGTGTGCTGCGGCTTTTTCTGCGTCATCTCTTGCAAGACCATTGAACATAATATCATAACCTGCTTTTGCCATAGCTTCCGCAATGCCAAGCCCAATACCGCTTGTGCTGCCCGTAATCAAGGCTACTTTTCCGTTTCCCATAAAGTTTGTTGTTAAAATTAGGTTTGAAATTATTGAAATTAGGTTTAAAAATCAGTAGCAAACTTAAACAAAGAATTTGACAAAACAAATAACATTTTAATTTTACTATATCCTTTGTAGTTTTACTTTTTTTGCTTAATATTGCTTTGTGATAATTTAAAAGAAAAAGTAAGATTTTATTTAAAACTTATCAATAACAATAAACAATACGCTTTATAATTTATGCAAGAAGTTGAAATAGCAGACCTTAGACGCATCACGGAAGTTGTGCGCAATCATCATAATTATGACTTTGGCAATTATGCTATGTCGTCTTTCAAAAGACGTATTCAGCGTGTTTTGGAGCTTTATAAGATGGATACTGTTGAGCCACTCATCAAAAGATTAGAAACTGATGCCCGTTTTTTTAGAGAATTTTTGTCTGAAATCACCGTAAACGTAACAGAAATGTTTAGAGATCCAACACTCTGGACAGAACTTCGTAAAACTATCATTCCCAGCATTTTAGAGAATACAGATAGCATCAATATCTGGCACGCAGGTTGCTCGTCAGGTGAGGAGGTTTTTTCTATGGCTATTTTGCTCAAAGAAATGGGTGTTTTGGAAAAAGCTCGTTTGGTGGCAACTGACATAGACCATAGCATTTTAGATAAAGCTCGTTTAGCTACTTATCCTATCAAAAATATGGAACTTAATAAGAAAAATTATGAGCGTATGGAAGGTAAGGCTACATTAGAAGAATATTACACAGAAGAGTCAGGAAAAGCTATTATTGACCCTACACTTCTCAAAAATGTACAATTTAGAGAACACAATTTGGTGCTTGGCGAGCCTTTTTCTAAATTTGATTTGATTATGTGCCGTAATGTAATGATATATTTTAATCAAACTCTTCAAAATCAAGTACTTAAAACTTTTCACGCTAGTTTGTTTAAATATGCTTATTTGGCTATTGGAAGTAAAGAATCTTTGATTTGGTGCGAAATAGCCCACAATTTTTTGGTGGTTAATAATGAAGAGAAAATTTATAAAAAAATAAAAGACTAATTTTTAGTGAGTAGTGCATAGTGAGTAGTGTGTAGTGATAAATACAAGTATTTATTACTCAAAAACACTCAACACTCAACACTCAACACTCAACACTAACAAAAATGAATCAAACACATTTTCATAATCAATATAAAGCTATTGTAATTGGTGGTTCTGCGGGCAGTTTTCAGGTGATTAGTAGCATTTTACAAAGTCTTCCTGCTGATTTTGCCTTGCCTATTGTAATGTGTTTGCATAGGCTAAAACACGTTAGAAATGGTTTTACAGAAGCTCTTAATATCAAAAGTAACAAAATTATTGAAGAACCAGAAGATAAAACACCTATCAAAAAGGGGAAAGTTTATTTAGCTCCTGCCAACTATCATTTAGGCATTGAATTGGGCAATACTTTTGCTGTTTCTACGGAAGAAATGGTCAATAATTCACGCCCTGCCATTGATATTACTTTTCAGAGTGCCTCTTATGTTTATAAAAATAAACTTATTGGGATTTTGTTGTCTGGTGCAAACAAAGATGGGGCGGCAGGAATGCAGAAAATTGTAGAAAGAGGCGGCTTGTCTATTGTGCAAGACCCAGAAGAGTGTCTAATTGACACTATGCCAACGGCAGCCCTAAACATCACAGACATAGATTATACGCTTAAAACCGCTCAAATCATTGATTTTTTGTTGCGTTTGCACAAATTATATCCATAAAAAGAGGTACAAAGTTAGATGTACGAATTACGAATATTCAATTACGGTTTATTACACAATGTCATTTATACTGTTGAAGGGCATCTTTATAGGCTATTTTGATTTCATCTATCAAAGATTGTGGCTCTAAAACCTTCACTTGACCACCAAATGACAAAAGTTCCTGCACGAAATCAAAAGTAACACACATTTGTAGTTCTACTTGTAATTCATTGTCATCTGAAACTTTTTGTGAGTGGTGAAGTGGCAAATTTTTCACATATTCCAACTGTTTTTCCGTAAACAACAAAACAATTTTCTGTGGTTTTATATTCAAAGGATTATAAATGCCAAAATAATCACTAAACCGCTTTTGAACGTCATAATCCTTAGGATATTCAAAATTTTTGTCGGTAATTTCAAGGTTTGTGAGGCGGTCAAGTCCAAAACTTTTTACTCTGGTATCTTTTGGGTCTTTGAGGTCTTTAGCTAAAACATACCAACGGTTTTTAAACTCTTTCAACGCATAAGGCGCAACTGTGCGCTGGGTAATTTCCCCATCTACGTCTCCCCAAAGGCTTTGATAAGAGAATTTGATTTGAAATCTCTTTTTTATTGCCTGAATAATATCATATAAATGTTCTGTACCTTGTTTTTTGCGGTTTTCTAGGTGAATAAATTTCTCTACGTCTTGTGTAGTCGTTTTCAAAGAATTGAACACCTCAAAAGCCTCCATCATTCTTTCAAAATTCACGCTATCCACTTTCTTATAACTTATGAAATAGCCTTTTTCTGCTTTTGAATATTCAATATCAACGCCAAAAGCATCTCTGATGTCTCTTAAATCTCTTTGAAATGTACGTTTTGAAAAACTTGTTTGCTGACCATTTACTAGCAAAGAGCCAGTTTTGCTAATAACATATTGCTCTATCTGATTATAAGTAGAGTAAGGTGTTGCAGTTAGCTTTTTTATGATAAATAAATAGCGAGAAATATGGATTATTTTTGACATTTGATTGGTGGAGGTTTGAATTTTATTTGGATAGTAAAAATACTTTTATTAGGTTTGTGATAAAACACAAATAAATGGAAACAAGAATAGCTACAAATATTGAAACAAAATTATTTTACTCAATCATCAAATATTTGACTAAACGTAATTGGTATTTCACTAAATCCAAATGGAAAATTACTGTTGAATATTCACGTAAACTTTTTGACAAAGGCATTGATTTTGACCTTTACCAATTAGAGAATAATGGAGAGAATATCCTTTTTGCTTGGACAAATTGGTTTGAAGGAGAACTAAAAACAACAACGAAAAATATTGAAATTATTGAAAAGAAATTTGGCGTTAGTTTTGAATTTGGTAAGCCTGAACTTTTAGACGATAGTAACATAATAGAGGGAATGAAAGAATTGCTTGACTTTAAAAAATAACTGCACACAAGATTCCTATTGCAGTCAAGTAGAAATATCTGACTGCAATAGGAATGTAGGAATTTAACTGATGAATTCTTCTAAGAATTTATAAATTTTATTTCCACGACTAGCTATTATATTCTTCCATTCTTTGTAATCTTCCCATTTGGTTGAGTTTTCATTATGTTCAGAATACGAACCACCAGTACAAGAATTATAAATCTTTTCCTTTGGGTGGTTATTATTTACACGAGAGTTTTCACTAACAGTTACGAGGAGCAAATTCCCTAAACCGTGTATAATACCACTTATTTCATTGTAAAAAGCAGTTCCTTTTTCAGAAATATTATTTGTGTTTTCGTCAATCCATACCCAATTCCATTCTTGAGGTAGTATGTGTTCAACAGACCTGCCTTCTTTCATAATTTGACGTAGCTTCTCTAAATCTGCCAGTTTAGATATTTCATATTTATACAAAACATAAAATATTTTCTCTCTAAACCATTGGTGAAAAGCATTATCCAAGATATTATCTTTTCTCTGCTTAACAAAATTTCTTACTGTATTTGACAAGTTGTTATCATCCATTTTATCACGTCTAAAGCCGTTACTAATGAACTGTTCTAAAATCTCCTTAGGCTCATTTTTTGAAGTTTGAAAAAATAAATCTTCAAAATTATCCTTGTAACGAAGGTTGTAGTATTTTTCGTGGAAATCCCTAGTGAACAAAAACCTTTCCCAGTGTTTCACAAATTCTTTATCTTGAATTAGCGCACCTTGTTCAAGATGAAAAAGAAGGATAAAAAATTCTATACTTACGTTTTTATCCAAAATCAGTACATCTCCAATAATTCTATTTGTTTTATCATAATTTGCTAATGTTACACTTACCAACTCAACAGACAGCCTGAATTTCTTTGATAAATTGATAACATAGCTCACAATCTCGTTAGACTGTTTTTCTGTTATTTGGTTTTTGATATAATTTAAAACCACCTCTTCTTTACCACCAGATTTACTTGGGCTTTTGAATTTATTTCCATCAACATCACTAGTTAATTTATTTCCGTCATCAACAATTCTAAGGTGATGTAACAAAATATCTTCAAGTAATAATTCACCTCTAAATGTGCTTGAATTTGTTAGCTCTTCTAATTTATAAATTTCTGCAAATTCATTTCGCACAAAATTTATATTAGATTCAGTTTCCTCAGTTTTAGAATGTAGATAAACTGCTTTCATCAACATTGCTTTTACCATTTCTATCAGACTTAACTTGATTCCTCTGGTGTTTTGCAATTCAAATATTTGAACAGCAACTGCTTTTTCCGTTGTGATATGTGTTGAGATATGCGCAGTTGTGAAAGTTTCAATATATCTGTCAATCTTATTTTTATCCAATTTCTTATCAAAGAACAATGCTCTGAAATAGTCCAAAGCAAATATAATTCTTTTGATAGACAAAGTGATGTTATCACCTTCAAAATCAAAATAATCAACTAACCATTTTTTATCAAGATTTAGTTTTACAGCAGGGTCTAGTCGTTTTGCTTGGACTAACTCAAACATTGGCTGGTCGTAATCAACAGTTTTGAATTTTCCAACATAATCACTATATTGATTTTCTGAAAATAATTTACAAACTATCAAAAACAATACAAATGTTGTAATTCGTTGTTGTCCATCAATTATTTCAAATTTCTTCTTTTCTGTTTGCTCCAAATCTGTTTGCTCCAAAATGAAGTGTCCAAAATAATACTGTCCTTCATTTTTATTTGCGACTTCCAGCATATCCGCCACAAATTGCTCTAATTGTTTTTCTTCCCAAGCATAAGCTCTTTGGTAAGAAGGCACTTTTATTTCTGTTGCTTCAAAAAGCCCTTTTAATGATTTGTTTGTTTCCATTCTTATTTTAGTTTTTTGGTTAAATTCAAAGTACGCAACTACGCACTTCCTCACAAATGTAAATATATTCTTTTCATTTGCAAGAATAATCTATTTATTTTATACAAGTCCACGCCCAACTAACATCAATAAGATTTCTTAGTTCGTCAGGAATGATGATATTTTTAGGATTTCCCTCAATATAGATTTTTTCTAGTGTTTTTATTTGTGCTAATTCTTTTGGTAAACTTTTGAGTTGGTTATATCTCAAATCTAAATAACGCAAACATTGTAAATTTCCTATTTCTATAGGTAATTCTTTTAGTTGATTGTCATTTAATTCAAGTTGTGTTAGTCTTTGTAAATTCCCTATTTCTTTTGGCAAACTTTTGAGTTGGTTATATCCTAAAGTTAAGATATACAACTGTTTCAAATCTCCAATTGCCTTTGGTAAACGCTGTAATCTACTCGTACAAATATTCAAATTTTCTAATCCTTGTAATTTTCTTATTTTTGAGGGTAAGACTTTAATAGCATTATTGCACAAAAACAATGTTTTTAGATTTGGAAGTTGCAGTATTTCTATTGGAAAAATACTAAATGAAGCACTAACAACACTTAGCCAAGTTAAATTTTCAAGCAGAAAAATATCAGCAGGAATTGACGTAAGTATATTTCTTTCAATTTTTATTTTTTTAATTTTATGGATTGGTATTTCAGAATTCCATTCTAAATTCATTTCCAGAAATATAGCAAGTTCTACACCACACCCAAAATGCGCCCTAGATTCTTCGTGGAAATTCTTTGCCAAAATAGCACCCAAATCTCTATTTTCTTTGATAGGGCTTTTCAGAAGGGAAACGAGGTTTTTAAATTCTTTTGTCATATTTTTAGGATTTATTTGATGTGTTTTTGTAGATACGCCACCGCAGTGCGTATCCACATAGAACAATGTATTTACGCCAAACCAATTATTACGCATTTGTTTACTTTCGTGTTGCTCTACGTGGATACGCACTGCGGTGACGTATCTACAAATACATCTATGTAAAATTATTTTATTTCCTCTTTTTAATCTCCTCTTGCATCACAATATCATAGACTTGCAGAGAATTTTTTAGTTTCTCATAAAAATCCTTACTTACTTTCACCTTACCAAAATCTTGATATTCTAGTCTGTCGTGGGCAATTACGAAGGCTTTTTCCAAAAATAAATCATAATCCGCTAAGATTTTCTCTACTTCTATTATGTTTTTTTCGTCTTTATAAATGCTTTCTTTTGCGCCAATATTCAAAAAATTATTTTTAATTCTATCATTTGTGGTGCGTATGTAGGTAGATAATTGCCTGTCGTAAAGTTCCAAATCTGATTCTTTTTCATTGGTGGTGATGTGTTTACCTGCAAGCGTGAGTAACGTTTTTCCAACATTATTTTTCTTTTTTTCTGTTCTTTTTGTGGTAAAATCCAACAATTCTCTTGACCTATTTTTGGTTTTCTCAAATTTGGTAAGTACCAAATTTATTGCAGTTTCTCGTTTCTCACGCAATTCTCGTTCTTGGCGTTCCAAAAGTTCTCTTTCTTGTTTTTCTTTCTCACGCAATTCTTGTTCTTGACGTTCTAAAAGTGCCTTTTCTTGTTGTTGTTTTTCTGCTTTTATTCTTTGCTGTTCTGCTTTTTCTGTTGCTAATATGCCTTTGGTAGCATTATAATCAAGAGAAATATCATAATTTTCTATTTCACTTATTTGTAGTTCACGAGAATTTATAATCAGTGGTTCAGTTTCATTTTGCGGAATATTGACAACAGATTTACTAAAAGTTTCTTTTCTCATACCATTAGCATCTCTGTCATATTTAATAATATTTATAGCATTTGGCACTAAATAATTCTCTGAAAACGACCATTTTGCATCAGCATAATCCAAAGATATATCATTTGAAAATGTTTCTTTAAATGCTTGTGCTTGCTCAATACCGACTGCTAAAGTGCTGTAGTATTCTGTATCACCAATTTTTATAGTCATTGGAAAAAACTCATTTTCTGTGTCATAAGTACCAATATTTGTCCTAATTTCAAGTTTTGCTATTCTTTTCTCAATGGCATCATTGCAATAGGTAAAAAAATTAGCCTTCAACTCTTCTGAAAGGCGTTTTTGATATATTTCCTGTTTTTCAAATTCTCCTTTTCTTATCCAAACCGACAAATATTCTTTTGTTTCCTGCAAAATAGCCCGTTTATCAGCATTATTTATTTTCTGTTCTAGTGCTATTTTTGCCTGATGTGCTTCTTGTGCTTGTTGCTGTTGGAGTTGTCTAGCTTGTTGTGCTTTTCTTTCTTTGAGTTGTTTGGCTTCTTTTGCCTGTTTTTTATTTATATCTTCTTGAAAATCAACAGCATTCTTTAAGTTTTCTGCGGCTTTAATATCTCTTTTTAGTTGCATCATTTTTAGTATACCTCTTTCTGTCTGAATTTTTTGCAGAAAACTACTTGCCAAAAACAGAGATTCATAAGCCGTTTTGTTATTGCCATCAAATACGCTAGGACTGTAGCCCAAATCAATAAGAAACTGCCTTTTTAGTGCGCTGATGCGTTTTTGATAAGGCGTTTGTTGCGCAAATGCCCAAGCATTTACAAAAATAAAGCAAAGAACAAGAATAATTTTTTTCATATATTTAGAGAAATTTAATGTTTTTTTGTATGATTTTTTGTATTGATACCACAAATGTAAGCCGCAGAGGGACAAAATGTGTCGTTGTAAAATTTTATTTTAGATAATTCTTATTTTTTGGTTATATTTGTAAAAATCTTAATGAAACTATTACTAAATCTCTTTAATTCTTTCTTTCTTATGAAAAAAATATTTATTGCTTTTTGTGCTTTTATAGGCATTTTTACAACATTGCAGGCACAACAAAGCTTCCCTGTCAATGAAGTGCAAAATGATAAAAATGGCTTTTATGCCCTGCAAAATGCGACTGTTTGGGTTGATTTTCAGACCAAAATAGAAAACGCTACACTTATTATTAAAAATGGTGTTGTGGAGGCGGTAGGCGCAAATTTGCCTGTGCCTTCTGGTGCTATTGCTATTGATTTGAAAGGAAAACATGTTTATCCTTCTTTTATTGAGATTTATAGCAATTATGGACTTCCAGCCGTAAAAACGCCTAATTATGGCAATACGCCTCAATACGACAACAATAAACGTGGTGCATTTAACTGGAATCAGACTATTCAGCCAGAAAACAACGCTGCTGATGTTTTCAAAAATGATGACACAAGTGCAGATGCAATGCGTAAAATGGGTTTTGGTGCAACTCTTACACACCTACAAGACGGCATAGCACGTGGTACAGGCGCACTCGTGAGCCTGCACAATGAGCGTGAAAATAATACAATTCTTAAAAAGAATGCCTCCAATCATTTTTCTTTCAATAATGGTTCTTCTGCACAGCAATATCCAAACTCTATTATGGGACGTATTGCGCTACTTCGTCAGACGTATTTAGATGCTGATTGGTACAAAAAAAGTGCCTTAAATCAGTCTGTAAGCAAGGAAACTAATCTTTCTTTGGAGGCTTTTAATAATAATTTTGCTTTGCCTACTTTTTTTGAAACAAATGGAAAATTAAATGCTTTGCGTGCCGACAAACTAGGTGATGAATTTGCAAAACAATACATTTTAAAGGTTACAGGAGATGAATATCAACGAATAGACGAAATCAAGGCAACAAATGCGCCACTTGTCGTGCCTGTGAATTTTCCTGATGCTTATGACGTTGATGACCCTTATGATGCCCTAAACGTCAGTCTTACAGAGTTAAAACATTGGGAACTTGCACCTACAAATCTTTCTATTCTTGCCAAAAATAATATCAACTTTGCTATCACAACGGCAGATTTGAAAGATAAAACGAAATTTATGGCTAATCTTTTGAAAGCTATTGAAAACGGTTTGGATAAAAAAATAGCTCTAAAAGCACTTACATTTGCACCTGCGCAGCTTTTGGGAATGGAAAAACAACTTGGTAGCTTGCAAAAAGGCTTTATGGCTAATTTTATGATTACCAACAAAGAACTTTTTGAGAAAGATACCAAAATCCAAGAAAATTGGGTACAAGGAAACCGCTACCGTTTTTCTGAAATAAGCGTTTTAGATGTACGTGGCACATATAATATCCAAATTTCTACTAATAATTTAAATGGAAAACTGTTTATTGAAGGAGATTTGGAAACGCCAACTTACAAACTATTATTTCCAAATGATACCAATAAAATTGACGTAAAAGTAATTAGAGATAAAAGTTTGATTACGCTTTCTTTCAATGCTGATAAAGCTAAAACACAGAATATCACACGTTTAAGCGGTTATTTCACTGATAATACCGTTATGGTATTGAAAGGTGATGCACAAAGTCCTGATGGGAATTGGGGCAAATTTACGGCTACACTTTCTCAAAAATTTGTAGAGAAAAAAGATGAGAAAAAACCTGAAGAAATCAAAAAATCTGAACTTGGAAAAGTAATTTTTCCTTTCATAGCACACGGAAACGAACAAAAACCAATACAAGAAACTATACTTTTCAAAAATGCTACTGTTTGGACAAATGAAAAAGATGGCATTTTGACTACCACAGACGTACTTGTAAAAGATGGTAAAATCACACAAATTGGTAAAAACCTCACACTAGCAAATGCTTCAGCAGGTGGGCGCACCATTGATGCCACAAACAAACACTTGACTTCTGGAATTATTGACGAACATTCTCATATTGCGCTTTCTGGTGTAAATGAAGCCTCTCAAAGTGTTACGGCAGAGGTCAGAATGTATGATGCTGTTAATTCTGAAGATATTAACATTTATAGAAACTTGTCTGGTGGCGT
Source organism: Raineyaceae bacterium (assembly GCA_043764015.1). GTDB lineage: Bacteria > Bacteroidota > Bacteroidia > Cytophagales > Thermonemataceae > JANYGM01. The sequence goes on along the minus strand of JAYUKY010000005.1, from coordinate 4,307 downwards.
TACAGCTGCACAACTTTTGCATGGCTCTGCTAACTGTATTGGTGGACAATCTGCCCTAGTGAAACTGAAATGGGGTGAAAATCCTGAAAAAATGCGTATAACTGGAGCTGATGGCTTTATTAAGTTTGCTTTGGGAGAAAACGTAAAACAGTCAAATTGGGGAGATGACAATACTATTCGTTTCCCACAAACACGTATGGGCGTTGAGCAAGTGATGGTAGATGCTTTCACTCGTGCCAAAGAGTACGAAAAACAAATGAAATCTGGCAAGCCTTACCGTAAAGATTTGGAATTAGACGCACTTTTGGAAATTGTTAATTCTAAGCGTTTTATTACGTGCCATTCTTACGTACAATCAGAAATAAATATGTTGATGAAAGTAGCAGAACAATTTAACTTCAAAATCAATACTTTTACCCACATTTTGGAAGGCTACAAACTTGCTGGCGCAATGGCAAAACATGGTGCAGGTGCATCTACTTTTGCAGATTGGTGGGCGTATAAAAATGAGGTGAAAGATGCTATTCCGTACAATGCGGCACTTATGCACGAGAAAGGTGTACTTGTTTCTATCAATTCTGACGACCCAGAAATGTCCCGCAGACTCAACCAAGAAGCGGCAAAAGTAGTAAAATATGGCAATGTTTCTGAAGTGGAGGCGTGGAAAATGGTAACCCTTAATCCTGCCAAACTTCTGCACCTAGACAAGCGTACAGGTAGCGTTGCAGTAGGAAAAGATGCTGATTTGGTGCTCTGGTCTGATAATCCGTTGTCTATTTATGCAAAAGCTGAAAAAACCATTATTGAAGGAACAGTTTATTTTGATATTGAAAAAGATTTGTTGGCTCGTAATTATATCCAAAAAGAGCGTTCACGCATTATGCAAAAAATGATAGATGCAAAAAATGGTGGTGCAGGAACTCAAAAAACTGCTCCCAAAAAGCAACATATCCGCCATTGTGAGGATTTGCACAATGAAGAAGAATAGATTTTAAATAACCAAAAAGCCCTTTTCAGTATTTGAAAAGGGCTTTTTTATTATATGTTTTTAATTTTTTTGTCGTTGTAAAAGTCCCGTTGCAAAAAAAGTGCTTTGGACAATTTATTCAAAATCAATTTTCCCACGCAAAGATTTCTTTTCTCCTTCTTTTTGCTTATCTCTAAGGCGTTTTTCTATCATTGATTTGGTTGGTTTGACCTTTTTGCGTGGTTTGGGTTGTATAAATGCCTTTGTTACAATCTCTTCAAATTTCTGAACAACAATCTCTTTATTTTTCAGTTGGCTACGTGTTTGCTGACAAATAACCTGCAAAAAACCTTCTAAATTGATTTTATTAGTAAGTTTTATCAATAAAATAACTTTTTCATCTTCCAGCAGTAAACTAGAATTTTGAATATGAAACCGTAACTCTACTTTTGTTTCTACTTTATTGACATTTTGCCCACCTGCACCAGAACTACGTGAGGTTTGGAAGATAAATTCTGGTGTAAAATCTATTTCTCTTTCATTTATTTTCATTTTTTGGTTACAATTATTATATTTATTTTATAAAATTAAAATTATGGCGCATATTCTTAAAGTCTTTCAAATCAACTTTTACTGCGCCCACCACAAATTCTGCCTGAACTCTCATAGGAATACGGTTGTTATCTGCTGAAATCCAAACTTTTACAGGACGCTCTCCTTTGAAAAGCTGATTTTTAGGCACAATAGGCGACATTACGTAGCATTTGATAGTTCCAAATTTTGTTTTTATATCTTCCGTCCCCAAAAATTCTACTTTCAAAGCATGAATATCTGTTTCTAGAATACAATCCATCACAAAAAATTGCCCTTTTGTCATTTTGGTATAATCCAAAGTACGCAAATAATAAAATCCACCCACAATATCCAACACATAAGAAGGTGTATTGATGGTTTTCTCTGTTTTATCTTTGTCATCTTTGACACGTGCCGTTTTTCCAAAAATATTCATATAAGTTGATTCTTCTTTTATATAGGAATTTTCTTTGAGATTTCTATAGCTACGGTGTGGTGCAAGAGAAGTAGTGTCAATATAAGCACGCCAAAAATCATCAATATTAACCACCATAGCAAGTCCTCCAATGCTTTTGCCTACTACATCAACCTTGTAGCAAGGTCTGCCATTGATAGAATAAAGTTTGTTATCCACGTCCACAGTACCAATTCCTGCATTTACCATTCCGTAATGTACCAAATACTCAATGTGTTCGCCACGTTTGAAGAATTTGTTAGGAATATTTCTATAAATATTGTCTGTCTTAAAAGCAAAACAAATGGCTAATATAAGCCCAAAAAGTAGTTTATTTTTCATTTTATTTAGATTTTGAGAGATTTTTGTTTGATTTTGTTTCTCGTTTCAGATATTTACAAAATCAATGCCAAATTTTTAATCAATAACTTTATTATTTCGTGTAATTTTCATTTTCTTGCCGTTTTTGGTAGCAGTTGTGAAATAATTGCCTTCAAATGTTTCCATTTGGTCATATTCACAAGGAATTAGCATTTTGCCTTGTTGGTTAATCAGCCCAAATCTACCTTTATTTTTGATAACAACAGGAAAATCTAGCTCACTGACATTCATTGTACCATTTTTATCTTCATCTAACAAAACATTATCCACAGGCACGCTAGACACTAAAAACCTTTTTGTATTATAAAATCCGTTGATGATTTGCACGCCATTTTCAAGCGTAATGATATGCGTATTTAGTTGATTAGCATAGTTATAACTCATTTTTACTTTTATTTCTTTGAGATTTTTGTCAAAAACACTGTAACTATTGTCCAATGATTGCGCACTTGCTTTTTGCAAAATAATATAGTCTTCATTGTAATCATAAACACTATTATAGTTATATAAGCCTTCTGAAGGAATATTTGCAGCAAGTTTTTTGCCATTTATGTCTGCAAAGTAGCTTTGGTTATTGCTTTTTCTCACTAAAAAACGCTTATTTCCAATACTTTCAATACTTTCAAAATTACCAACAAACTTATTTTTCTCATCAAACATAAAAATACCTATGTAAGATTTCACCGTAAAAGTGCCTGTATTGGTCATTCCATAGACAAAATGAGAACCTCTTTCATCATAAGTAAACAATGGTTTTTCTATTTTATTAGGGAAAAGCGTATTATTTTCAACTTTTTCTATGGTGGCAGACATATCAAAAATATTACCTTTGTTATTGAGAATGTATTTTTTTCTATGCTCAACTGCTTCTATAAGTGTCACGCCACCACGAAAACTGCCACAAGTAAGCGCAGATTTTGTGTCTGATATTTTTTGGATATTTTGGAGTTGTTTTTCAAAGCAAAACTTGCCATTTACGTCAATAAACCCCACATCATTGACTGTTTTGGAAACAACAGCATAGCCTTCACTAAAATTCCTAGCATCATAAAAAGTGCCTTCAAAGGCTTTTTTACCTGTTTTGTTGATATATTCGTATTTGTTGTTGCCTATTTTAACAGGAATTAGCCCATTTTTACACTCACCATAATTCATTGGATAGGTTTGTGCGCCTATTTTCTCTCCTTTTTCATTGAGATACGTCATCAAACCATCTGCGCCATCACTCACAACAGCACAAGCAACGCCCTCTGAAAATGCATTGATACGCAAATAACTTTCTTTTGTCAAAACTTTGTGATTGACCTCGTCATAAAGTCCAATATTACCATTTTCAAGACGAAAACGAATAGGTGTTTGTGCAGTTATTTCGTTGATAATCAAAAGATTAAATAATAAAAAAGAAAAGAAAAAAATATTTGTTTTCATAATTGTAAAAGATGAGAGTTAATTTGATTAAGTTTTTGATTTTTGGTAATTTGTATTAAAATGTAGGGGCTGGGCTTGCCCCTGCCCAACATGCGTAAGCAACCAGCGACACGCTTGTGACAAACAAAAAATACATTTTATGTAACATCATTTATAAATATCTTTGTCCCAGTTTTGAGGATTATTTATGATATAATTTTCTATTTTTTCATAAGATGCTGAATTGCGAATAATATGCTTATACATATTTTTTTGCCATATTTTACCTAGTGGTTTATCTCCAAATAATTTCAATGCGTGGTGCATAACAAGAGATTTATAAGCACCAATTACATCACTAATTGATGTGATTTTAGAGTTTTCGTCAAGGTTTAACTTGTAGAAATTAAAAAGGTCATAATTATTTGATAATTAAACAATTATGACCCATATATTTTGCAAAAGGTGTATATTTGTATTTCCAAAACATTCTATAACATCTTACAAAATATTTACAATGATAAA
>JAYUKY010000004.1:0-5934 GCA_043764015.1 Raineyaceae bacterium | reverse complement strand
CCATTCTACTAAGATTTAACGGCGTTTGGCGTTTGGCGTTTGGCGTTTGGCGTTTGGCGTTTGGCGTTTGGCGTTTGGCGTTTGGCGTTTGGCGTTTGTGAGATTAAACATAAATATTTTGTTTTGTTTGGATAAGAAATGAATTCATTTTTGAATTGCTGGCGCAAAATTAAGAAAAGTATTCTAGTTCTCCAAATAAAATGGCAAAATAAATGAAAAATTATACTTTTATTATTATTTAAATCTTCAAAATCTTACATCTAATTCCCAATAATATGTCAAAATTATTCTATAGGGTGTAGGACAAGTTCAAAAATGTAGGGTGCGACCCTTGTGGTCGCCCTCTTTGAATAGGTTTAAAAATTGTTTCTGCTGATAATTTTGCGTGCTGTTTGTCGTGTTGCTTTCGCCTAGCAACTGCTAGTGTTAGGGCGACCACAAGGGTCGCACCCTACAAAAATACAACTTGTCCTACACCCAAATTCTATATTAAGTTTTTCCTATTTAAAAAGTAGTAGAATTTCAGCAAAAAACACTAAATTTGCACCATAAAACAACTAAAAAATAACGGTCAAAAATGTGTGGAATAACTGGAATATGTGCTTTTAATGAAATTGGACGGTTTTCTATGATAAATCTCTCCAAAGCAAACGACACACTAGAAAAACGTGGTCCTAATTATGCTGATACGTTTATAAGCCATTATGTAGGGCTTGGGCATAGAAGATTATCCATTTTAGATACTTCTCCGCTAGGCAACCAACCAATGCAAAGTGAAAACAAGCGTTTTACTATTGTTTTCAACGGTGAAATTTTTAATTATCCTCTCCTAAAAAAGGCTCTAGAAGGCAAAGGACACACTTTTATCTCTCAAACAGATACAGAAGTATTGCTAAAACTCTATGAATTGGAAGGAGAAAATTGTCTGCAAAAACTCAATGGTTTTTTTGCTATGGCTATTTTTGACGCACAAGAAAATACCGTTTTCTTGGCTCGTGACCGCTTTGGCGTGAAACCTTTGCTTTATAGCATTGACGAAGATAAAATAATATTCGCTTCAGAAATCAAAGCACTTCTAGCATTTGGAATAGAGAAACATCTTGATTATCAAAGCCTAAACGCTTATTTGCAGTTAAATTATATTCCTGCGCCTCACACCATTTTTGAAGGTGTCAAAAAAGTCAAAGAAGGGCATTATATTTTTATCAAAAATGGTAAAATTGAAGAAAAACAATTTTATCAAATCCCTACAAATGGCATCAATCACCAAGAATATACGGCTTTATCTTACGAAAGTCAGCAAAAAAAATTAGCAGAACTTTTGGAAAATGCCGTACAACGCAGGCTGATTTCTGATGTGCCTTTGGGTAGTTTTTTGAGCGGTGGCATTGATTCTTCCATTGTAGCTGGGCTTGCATCACGTCATACAGAGCATTTAAGCACTTTTTCTGTTGGTTATAAAGATGAGCCGTTTTTTGACGAAACCAAATACGCCAATCTTGTTGCAAAACATTTTAAGACAAATCATACTGTTTTTTCTTTGTCAAATGATGATTTATACAAACATTTAGACGAGATTTTGGATTATCTTGATGAGCCTTTTGCTGATTCCTCTGCTATTGCCGTTTATATTTTGAGTAAAAGAACTCGTAAAAAGGTTACTGTGGCACTTTCTGGAGATGGTGCAGACGAAATTTTTGGCGGCTACAACAAACATCAAGCAGAATTTAAAATCCGTGAAAATAGCTTTTTGGCGCAAATGGTCAATAATTTGAGTGGTTTGTGGGACAAATTGCCCAAATCTCGGAACTCCTTCTTAGGCAACAAAATACGACAATTTGCACGCTTTGCGGAAGGCGCAAAACTTACACCAAAAGAGCGTTATTGGCGTTGGGCGAGTTTTGCCACAGAAGAAGATGCAAAAAAAATCTTGTCAGAAAACTCTCAAAATGAGCTTAATTCTGTTGATTTAGGAGATAGGAAAAAAGAAATTTTGTCGTTTTTACAAGATAATCACACACAAACAGAATATCTTAACGAATTTCTTTATACAGATATGAAATTAGTTTTGCCTAATGATATGCTCACAAAAGTTGATATGATGTCTATGGCAAACGGTTTGGAAGTCAGAACACCTTTTTTGGATTATGAAGTAGTGAATTTTGCTTTTACTTTGCCTGTTTCTTCCAAAATTACTGGAAAAATAAAAAAGAAAATTGTACAAGATACTTTTAGAAATATCTTACCAAAAGAGCTTTATAACCGCCCTAAACAAGGTTTTGAAGTGCCACTTTTGAAATGGTTTCAGACAGAACTAAAATCAAAAATTACTGATGACTTGCTTTCTGATACATTCGTAGAACAACAAGGCATTTTTGATGTTTCAGAAGTACGAAAATTGAAAGAAAAATTGTTTTCAGATAATCCAGAAGATAGCCACGCCCGCATTTGGGGGGTGATTGTGTTCCAAACTTGGTGGAAAAAATACTTTTGAAAACGCTACCATTGTCAAAAGCAGGATTTACAAGATGAAAAAGGATAATGCAAAATACAATAAATTTGTATTTTGTATTATCCTAAAATCTTATAATCCTAAAAATCCTGATTCAGACTACTTGATGACCACCAGCCTTTCTGTATAAGCCACGCCATTAAGTACCAGCGTGTAGAAATACACACCAGCCGACAAATTGCGTGTATCTATGCGGACATTATGTGTGCCTTGCGCCTGTGAAACCTCATTTGACACCTCCATTACACGAATACCCAAATTATTTGTCAAATAAATACTTACGCTACTACCCTCTTTATCAACCTCATAAGTGATAGTTGCCTCACCAGTTGTTGGGTTTGGATAAATAAACAATAATTGTGTTGGTTTTGATGAAGAAGTAGGAACGTCTTTTGGCGTTTCTGCTTGGGTTTCTACTGTTTTACTTTGATTACGTGATGCTACTTTATAATCTGTACTATTACAAAAAGCAAAAACATTGGCTGGTGATACTGGAGCTTGATAAGCCGTATTTTTTGCCTCAAAAACAATGTCTCCTGCAGTAGTTTCTATCACAAAATCATTATTTGGATCATCATTTGTCATTGTGATATTATACGCTTGTGTGAGTATTGACTGCGGATAAGGTCCCCAATTACCCAAGCCACCCGCTCCCGCAAATATTCTACCATTTTCCAGCACTATATTCCCCTTTTTAATTATATTTAAAGCAGGATTACCATAACGACCATTAAAACCTCTTGCGACATCAAATCCTCTTAAAAACATGTCAGACAAATCAGGATTTGAAAAAGATGGTGGCTGTGTCATTGGAATATTATGGTATTTAACTGGATAAGTAGCAATAAAAATAATATCCTCTTCTGGCTTTGTGGTATTTTTTCTTTTGATACGTGCTACGATTTTAATGCTCATTTGTGGCTCAAATACATAAAAATCACGAAATATAGGGCTATTACACTTGTTTGAAAATGGACCCCACTCATCATCTTCATCTGGATCAGTTTCCATTTCTGATGTAATAGCTCTCACGTGTGCAACTAATCCAGTAGCTTGTCCTATTGGATAATATTCTGTTCTGTACAAGTCTGTTATTGCAGTAGTACCATTTGGGAGGGTAATTGTCGTTTTTGTTTCTGCAATCATATTACCACCATCTGATTTACCTATACCAGCCACCTGAATAGCTACTCTTATATCTGATAATTCCAAATCTGGATAAATAGCAGGATTTACAACATAAGAAATAGCTTCATTTAAAACATTAGGCTCTAATTTTGTATAAACATCTGAAAGATATTTATATTTGTATGTCATTTCACCACAAGCTAGCCGTCTAGAAGATATAAGTTCTCGCCCAGCACCAAATCTATTATGAGATACTTCTGGAGTGCGCAACAAATTAAAAACGCCTAATGTATTATTGTATATTGGTTTTAAACCTTGATTTACAAGGCTTTGATTTGAACCTAGAATAGCTACTGTTATAGCTGTTTTCTGAACAGCAGAGGTTATTGTGCCAGTTGCCTTAAAATCATTCATAATCATTACGCCAGAAGGGGAAGAGCCTTTACTAGATTTTCCACCAGAAACAAAATAATCAACCAATGAAACAACACTACTTACTGCACTACCAACTTGAGGTATCATACTTACAAAACCCAAACCTAAATCTACGGCATCTCGTAGTCCATTTAAATCATTTGTTAAGATAGCTTGTAATGGTTGTCCTATATTCAAACCAATATTTGCCTGAATAGACTTATCCAATTTTAAAATATTTGCATTAGCTGCTGTAGCAACTTCAAAACCACCCTTTACAAAATTACTAAAATTAGAAAAACCGTTTAGGAAACCTGCAGAATTAGCCGTAGTATTAGTAACAGGAGATGTTCTAGGCACACCAAGAATTTGTAAATTAACAGTTGCACCCTGATTTAGATTAGCCCTTATCAGTAATGTTCCTTTATTTAAGCAAGTACAAGGGTCATAAGCAACAGGAACATCTGTATATAACCAATATGGAGTTATATTGATAAAAGAATTAACCATTACCATATTCAAATCTCTCGTGAACTTATCCAACGGAAGCATTGGACTTGTGTTAGTTGTCAATAAATTTGATTGGTATGGTACATTACGGTCATCTTTAAATTCCACAGTAATATGCCCTCCAGCAACAAATTCATTAGTTGTTGTATTACCTATTTCTGAATACAACTGAACTACCAATAAGAAAATTCGTAATCTTGCTGTATTTTTATTGTATAAGATTACATATGGATTAGGAGTTGGATCATCTATATCAGTAGCATTGGCAGAAATTCCCACACGTTTAGCTACAAGTTCCCAACCATCAGTAGGTTGATACTCTTTTTCTGCATAATATGCAATAGGAAACGTATTTGGATTATTAGTTTCTTCAAATGGAGATTTCACACTTGCTCGCACTATTCCCCCGCCAGTACCTATGTAATCAATTCGCCAGTTAGGGTTTGTAGGTGTGGTGCGCCAATCCCAATAATTTACTGTGGGTGTTGTTGTCAGAAATTGATCCACACATTGTGCTTGTGCATCAAGGGAGAAGAAGCACAAAATTATTACAAGTTTTAAGATATGTTTCATTATTTTTAATTTAATTTTAGAGAATTTTTGTACCAATAAATTTTCTGTATTTTGGTGTAGTTGTAATCAGAGGACTATATAACAGATATTTTATATTTATTCTCCCATCTATTGGTGATAAGTAAGCAAAGCCATAGTCACCAAATGTGCAATATACCATACCTCCAGGTGCAGGAGGTATGTCTGCTTGGTTAAATGTGAATGCACTATTATTACCATAGCCTATACGTGCATAAAAAGGTAGATTGTTAGAAATGCAGTTTTCTACTAAGTTAATAAGATAATATTCTTTCTCATTTACAGGTCGGAAACCATAAGGTAATACATCATATTTTATCTCAACAATGTACTTTTTGTCTGGCTCATCCTCATTGTAGCCCAAGTATTTGCCATACATAGCCCATTTTTCAGGTTCTGTACGTCCATTGATAAAATCTACCTTACGCACAAGTGTATCAATGCCATTATCACCAGCATTACAAAAAGCAGGTGTTTTTTTGATAATAAGGCGTATATCTAGCTGGCGTACCGCACCTAAATCATCTTCCTTAAAGCGCAAACTAAACTTTTTAGTTGTAAAAACTCTGTCGTCATCTCCTATTTTCCACTCGTAAGAGGTTGCCATAGAGTCTTCCGCCTCAAAAGTGATAGTGCTTTCCATAAAAAATACATCTTCATCAACAATGTACTCTTTTGGTGTGTATGTTTTTGTAGCCTCATTATATTCACTATAATCTAACGGCTGGTACATCTTAAACTTCGCACTTGTAGGCGTAGGACATACTTCTTTTTTGCAT
>JAYUKY010000003.1:0-6015 GCA_043764015.1 Raineyaceae bacterium | reverse complement strand
TTGGAACTTAAAGTTTTCTGCACCGTCAGCTAAAGCAGACGGCAAAGCTAATTTTAAAAATACTTAAAAAGATATTTCTACTTTTTTATTTCCTTTGCTGTCTGCTTTAGCTGACGGTGGATAGATTTTTGAGCGCATAATTTTTGAGTTTTTAAACTTGTCCTACACCTGTGATGTAAATACATTATTTTGTTGTCAAAAACATACATCATACTTCAATCACACTTCACACTTCACACTTCACACTTCAAGAAATGGCACAATTAGCAAGTTTTCTATTTTATTTAGGTTTTTTAATAGCATTTATAGGCGTTGTGATGCTTATAATACACATAATAAAAAATGCTAAAAATCCGCAAACAAAAGTTTTTTCAGAAAAAAAAGAAGAAAAAAAATCAGAAATAGCAAAAGAAAAATCTTCTCCCACTTCTTACGAAAAATCATTTGAAAGCCGTTTAAATGCATCAAATGCTACTATTTATGATAAATTGGAGCAGATAAAACTAGGAAATATGATTGTGCATTGGCAAGAAAACTATCAAGTAACAGGAAAAATCAAACTTATAGAAATGACTTGGGACGAAAACGACCAACGTATAGCAACTGGGCAGTTTTTCCCTATTGTGGTGATGGATAAAAGCCGTTATTTGGTGAGTATGCCCAAAGGTGAAGGTGCAGAAATTATTTGGTTTTTTCTAGAAAGAAAAGATACAGAAACGGCACTTACACCATTCTTTTTGGGTACTGATGGGAATATTGGTGCAGCCACACAATTTGCTGATAGTGAGCAAACTGCAGAAGTTTTTTTTAGATTACCACAGAAAAATATGGGAGAAATTCAATGGCAAATGAAAGACATTGGTAGTTTCTTTTTTGAAAGTGATGGACGTGCTTTTTTGTCTGGGAAAGGTGAAACAAGGCATATTTTGGCTCGTGATACACATAATCCTAAACAATATTTGCTTTATTTTGATTTGTTGGAGGGCAAAGGAAGTTCTTGCCTTTTGATAGGAAATGAAATCAACCCAGAAAGTGAAATAGAATATGTTTTGTAACATTAGAATTTAATGTAATCTATTCATTTACAATTAACATCATTAAACCTTTTTATATTTTTTTTGTTCTGTTATCATAAATTAACTTTAATAGTACTCAAAATGAAAAATTTTATCAAATCAAGGTTAGCACAATGCTTACTCATGATAACACTCTGTACCCTTTATGTTGGATGCAAAAAGAGCGACCCAACTCCACAAGTTACGACAGTTAGTAAGCAATTCAATCTAATTTCCAAATCTAACCCTAGTATCAATGGTACTGTTACATTCGCAAAAAGAGATGATGCCACAACACTTGTTACTATACAATTAAAGGGGACAACCGCTGGAGCAGTTCACCCTGCACACATCCACGCTAACACAGCAGCAGAAGGAGGAAGTATTATACTTGACCTCACAGATGTAGATGGTGTATCTGGTAAAAGTGAAACGGTAGTCAAAACGCTGAAAGATGGCTCTCTTGTAACGTATGAACAACTAATAAATATAAATGGATATGTAAATGTTCATTTTAGCAGTACGGATTTGGTAACACTCATTGCCCAAGGTGATATTGGAAGAAATGAGCTTACCAGCACTAGCAAAACATATCCATTGAGTGCTGTTTCTAATCCTGTTATAAGTGGAACAGCAAAGTTTACAAAAAGAGTGAGTGGTGAAACCTTAGTAAGTATTTCTCTAAGTGGAACAACTTCAGGAGTTACCTCTCCAGCACACATTCATTTGAACTCTGTTGCTATAGGAGGAGGCATAGCCATTGACCTTGCGTCTGTCAATGGTGCTACTGGTAAAAGTGAAACGAGCGTAAAAAGGCTAAATAATGGGACTGCAATTACTTATGAAGGGCTTCTAAGTTTCAATGGGTACATAAACGTACACGAGAGTGCCAGCAATATGGCAACTTTAATTGCACAAGGCAATATAGGGTCTAACGAAGGAGGAGGCACAAGCACAGTCAATTATAGTGTAACAAATGCAGGTGCTTCAAGTTACGTATTCAGTGGGAATGGTCTAAGTAATGCAAATAATCCAGGTTTGACTTTACAAAGAGGTAGAACATACACTTTTACCCTAAATGCGTCAGGGCATCCTTTCTTAATAAAAACTGTCCAAAGTGCTGGAACGGCTAATGCTTATAATGATGGCGTTACTAATAATGGTGCTTCAACTGGAGTTATATCTTTTACAGTACCTACTAGCGCACCAAATACTTTATTTTATATCTGTGAGTTTCATACTTCAATGTCTGGTACTATAACTATTACAAACTAAGTAATTATGCATTATAAATTATGAGTTATGAATACAAAGCTTTGATAATGAAATGATTGCATATATTTTTTATCAAATCATAACATAAACTAATTATAACGACCTACTTAAAAAGCCATTCTGTATTTCTACTGTAAAATCTGGCTCTAAATATTTTCCAGTAGCACCTACTTGAAGATTTGGTAAAATGCAAGTATAAATTGTATCTTTGTTCAAGATTTCCATAAAAGTATGTATTTTTAGTTTCGTGCCAAAAAATGCAACCTTTTTTTGGAAATTTTTTATAATCCTAAACAATCTCTTTGTAAAAAAGTCCTCTAAAATTATTTTAAAGGACTTTTTTCAATTAAAACTATTTAAATATCAAATTTAATTCCTTGCGCAAGTGGCAAAGTATTACCATAATTGATAGTGTTTGTTTGTCTGCGCATATAGACTTTCCACGCATCAGAGCCAGACTCACGTCCTCCGCCTGTTTCTTTTTCTCCTCCAAAAGCTCCTCCAATTTCCGCACCAGAAGTGCCTATATTGACATTTGCAATGCCACAATCAGAGCCACGAGAAGACAAAAATAATTCTGCTTCTTGCATATTATTCGTAAAAATAGAAGAAGAAAGTCCTTGTTTTACATCATTTTGAAGGAAAATAGCATTTTCAACACTTCCAGCATATTTTATGAGATACAAAATAGGTGCAAAAGTTTCTTCTTGAACGGTGTGATAAGAATTTTGTGCCTCCACAATAGCAGGAACAACATAACTACCTCCATCATATTCTCCACCTGTCAAAAGTGTGCCACCATAAAGCAAATTTCCGCCTTCTTTTTGCACATTAGTAAGTGCATTTTCAAACATTTTTACGGACTCTTTGTCAATAAGTGGACCAACTAAATTACTTTCTTTCAAAGGATTACCAATAGGGAGTTTTGGGTAAGCATTCAAAAGGCGTGTTTTGACTGCTCCATACATACTCTCGTGTACAATCAGCCTGCGTGTAGTCGTGCAACGCTGTCCACACGTACCCACCGCACCAAAAATAGTGGCACGCATTGCCATATCCAGGTTAGCGTTTTCAGTAATAATAATGGCATTATTTCCACCAAGCTCTAAAAGACTGTTACCCAAGCGTTTAGCAACTGCTTCACCAACTTTTTTGCCCATTCTTGTTGAGCCTGTCGCAGACACAAGCGGTACACGTACATCATTTGCCATTAGTTCTCCAATGGTCGCATCTCCAATAATCACACTAAAAACTCCTTCTGGTAAGTCGTTGTCTTTCAATACTTTCTGGATAATATGCTGACAAGCAAGTGCCGTAAGTGGCGTTTTTTCTGATGGTTTCCACACGCTCACATCACCACAAACGGCAGCAAGCATTGCGTTCCACGCCCAAACCGCCACAGGAAAATTAAAAGCGGAAATGATGCCTACTGTGCCTATTGGGTGATATTGTTCGTACATTCTGTGGTCTGGGCGTTCAGAGTGCATTGTCAAGCCGTATAATTGACGTGAAAGTCCAACAGCAAAATCACAAATATCTATCATTTCCTGCACTTCTCCCAAACCTTCTTGGTAGATTTTACCCATTTCGTAGCTTACAAGCTGTCCTAGTGGCACTTTTTTTGCACGAAGTTCGTCCCCTATTTGGCGCACTATTTCACCTCTTTTTGGTGCAGGCATTTTTTTCCAAGAAACAAATGCTTCTTGGCTTTTCTTGATAACTTCTTCATAATCATTGACTTGTGCCATTTCTACGCTTGCAATATATTCACCATTGACAGGAGAATTTATTTTTTTGGCAGGACGTTTTCCGTCTGCTTGCGCCCAAAAAAGCCCTGTTGTATAAGCTGAATTAAGGTCTTTGATACCTAAATCCGTAAGAACTTGCGAAATTTGTTGTGAATTCATTTTTTAGGTTATGTGTTTTTATGTGTTTGGTAATGAGTTTGTTATAATTGTATTTGAGGGATTTTCTAGGTTTTCTTTATCCCATATTTCTAAAAGAATGATAAGATTTCGTATCATTTGAGATTTGCCAGAAATTTCTATATCGTAGTCTTTAAAAGAAGAATTAACCTCATCAAAAATATCTTTATATTCTTCTTTCCAATCTCTATTTTGAAACTGTTTTTTGAGATAATCAGTATTAACAAGTGAAGCAAGTTTATCAGCAGAGTTCATATATAAAACGAAGGCGTTATCCATATTGTCTGTTAAAAACATCAATTCTAATTCTGTGGCATTTTTGTTTGTATCTGTTGTAATTTTATGCTTTTTCGTTGCCATTCTGAAATTTTCACCATTTTTTCTAACTTCATTTTCTAGTGTTATCAAATTCATATGTGATTGAACTGCTTGTGTTCTACTTACACCTTCTAAGTTTTTGTTTGCCGTATTTAAGTTTTGATTTGATGTACTTAGGCTTTTACGTGCAGTATATAACGCAATAGATGCAATACCCAATGTAACCAGTTGAATAAGGACTTGAATAATTGAAATCCAATTAAATGAATTTTGCCCTTCAAAGGTGTTATTTGTATAAAACTCAAACATGTTCTACTTCTCCTTTTTTTCGTTGCTCTTGGATTAATTCTGTTATCATTTGTCTTGCAATAATAGCATTTGTTTTGGCTTTTTTTCCTAATTCATTCAACCTATTTAACATTACGTTGAGAAACAAACGACTCATGTGGTTATAAAAATTACGTTGTTTTTCTGGTGCTATTTCTTCTGTTGCTTGTTCTAACACATTTTTTGCAGTATTAATATCAAAGTTGTCTTGTACAATTTTTTCTACAACTGCGCTTGCTTGTTTAAATTCTTCAAAAGTGAGCATATTCGTATTTTTTAGGTTATATATGTTATAAAGTTAAATCATTAAAAGTTGATTGGCTAAATCTTCATTTTCAATACCAAATCCTTTTAAAATATTGATTATTTGTAATTTTCTGTTTGATTCTATGATATTTTTGGGACATTTTGCTTTAAATGAGGTACTTAAAGCATTAAAAACTTTTTTATATTTTTCGTTGATTTTATCCCACAAATCAATGTATTTATATTGTTCTGATAATTTTATTAAGTCAAATAAAACATAATTCATAGCACCATAATTAGTAATTTTTCCATCATTACACAACTGAATACCCAAATCTAGTATTCTTAACGAATGAAATACAGATTTTATGGCAATATTTAGGTCATAATCACCCATTACAACAAGTTTTTTCTTTCCTTTCACCCAAGAATTAGAGGTAATAGTAGAAATACTTATCCTTAATTTTTCTTTATTCAAATTAAAAATAAATTTGTGTTTTTCTAAAATAATAAATTCTTTGCTAAGAAATTGACATTCAAGCATTTGTACATCACAATTATCTAATAAATTTTGAAATTGTTGGATTGTGTAGCAATGAATATCAGTATTTTGGGTATCAAACCATTCCTCACAAACAATGATATAATCTTCATCAGAATGCGCATTATTTGTGCCATACACATACGACCCAAATTTATAAATATTAACTATATTTTTATCATTTACTAAGTCTGAAATGATTATTTTCTTCATTTGAGAATATTGAAGTTTTTGTTGCTGTAAAAGTTCCGTTGCAAATTATTTAGTAATAACTTGCAGCTATCAAAGTAATTGCTAATGACCCATTTGAAGACCACGACATACCATT
>JAYUKY010000002.1:0-22770 GCA_043764015.1 Raineyaceae bacterium | reverse complement strand
AACACAATTCAGACTAAAACCCCAATCCCTAAGTCCCTTTCCCCTGCTGGGAAAGGGACTTTAATACACTTGTCCGACTTTCGCAGGACGTCTATTATCCTAATTATTTGTAAATATTTTTCAGTACATCAAAAAAGTTTACTTTTTCTTGTTCAAATAGGCAATAGTCAGTCGTATTTGAAAATAATCAAATGCTCCTTGAAGTGCATCAAAGGTTTCTGTAAGCGTTTTATCAGGGTTATTTTTGACAAAATCACTCAAAATATTAAGCTCTTTTGCATTGATAAATTTCTCTACTTCAATACCTTCATAGCCTTTTTCGTAAAGCGTTACAATATGCGTTTGTATGGTCGTAACGCCCAAATTACGCTTTTCTGCAATTTCCGCAAAACTGCAACCATCTTTATACATATCATACGTAATGACGTAAGTTGCGCCCTTAATTTTGTCGCCACTTGCCGTTTTTTCCTTCATAAAATTACGGATTTCTACTAAAAAATGCTCCCCATATTGGTTCATTTTGGCTTGCCCAACCCCCGAAATTCCAAGCATTGTTGTTCTATCTGTGGGGCGTTCTGCTGCCATCTCTGTAAGGCTTACATCATTGAAAATCACGTGAGTAGCCACACCTTCCAAGTCCGCAAGGCGTTTGCGCAGTGTGCGCAAACGGTCAAACAAATCTTCTTTTAAGACAACCGTTTTAGATTTTTCTGGCGTATATCTTGGTTGTTGTTCTTTTTTCTGATAAGTGGCTTTTTCCACCTGTACGAGAAATAGTTTCTTATTTCCCTGCAAAATACTTTCAGCCAATACACCTGCTTTCAAGACGTGGTTTTGGTCATACGCCACCTCAAAAACCCCCTGCCCTATCATTTGCTGGACGAGTAAAACCCATTCAGTTTGCCCAATATCAGCTCCTGCACCATAAGTTTTGAGTTCATTGTATTTTTTTTGGAGAACTTGTGATGTTTTCGCACCTCTCAAAATATCTACCAAAAGCCCCACCGCTACCTGTTCTTTTGTCCTCAAACAGGCAGAAAGTGCTTTTTGAGCCAAAATAGTGGCATCAAAGTTTTTAGGCGGATTTTTGCAAACATCACAATCTCCGCAATCATCTTGCAAAATCTCTCCAAAATAACTTAATAAAATCTTCCTACGACAAGTTTTTGCCTCTGCATATTGCCTAATACGGTCTAGTTTAGCGGTTTGTAGTCGTTTAAACTCTTCTGACCCTTCACTTTGAATTATAAAGTCATTTAATTGTATTGTATCACTGTACGTATAATACAAAATTGCTTGACTTTCTATGCCATCACGCCCAGCACGCCCAATTTCTTGGTAATAACTTTCCATATTTTTTGGAAGATTATAATGCAAAACAAACCTTACATTAGGTTTATCAATGCCCATTCCGAAGGCAATAGTAGCACAAATGATTTGTACGTCATCTTTTATAAATCTACGTTGTACCTCTGCTCTTTGGTCTGCGGGCATTCCTGCGTGATAAAAATCAGCCTTAAAACCCTCCTGCACAAGTTTTGAGGCTATTGCTTCTGTTGATTTGCGGCTAAGGCAATAAATAATACCAGACTGATTTGGTCTGAATTTCACGAAATTGACAATTTTTTTCATTCTGTCAATGCCCGCTTCTACCTTAATAGAAATATTTTTTCTATCAAAAGATGCCAAAAAAGTCTGTGCATTATTGAGTGAAAGTTGCCTTAAAATATCATTACGAGTGGTTTTATCAGCCGTTGCGGTGAGCGCAATAATGGCTTTATCAGGAAAATTAGTTTTGAGTTGCCCAAGTTGCGTGTATTCTGGGCGAAAGTCGTGTCCCCATGAGGAAATACAATGCGCCTCATCAATAGCAAAAAAACTCACATTTAGCCTTGACAAAAGCCCCATAAAACTCGCAGAAACAAGTTTTTCAGGAGAAATATACAAAAGTTTCAGTTCTCCCCTAAAACACTGATTAGCAATGTTTTGATTTTCTATTTCAGATTGAGAGCTATTGACAAAAGCCGCTTTCACTCCATTGGCTTTGAGTGCATCTACTTGGTCTTGCATCAACGCAATAAGTGGCGACACTACAATACAAACGCCTTCCATAAGTAAGGCTGGCACTTGAAAACACAAAGATTTTCCTCCGCCTGTAGGCATCAAAACAAGCGTATCTTTGTTTTCTAATACTTGATTGATAATTTCTAGTTGTTGAAGTCTAAATTTTTTATATCCAAAATAATAATCTAAAACCGCCTCTGGCGTGTTTTCTAACAGTTTTTTAGTTACTTTTTCGTTTTGCATAGAGATTTTTTTATATTACAAATTAAGAAAAACTTCACGAATAGTCCCTGACTTTCGTGAAGTTAGTCGGCTACGAAGAAATTATTTTGAGAATCAAAAACGCAGTTTGTTTGTATTTGACAGCTTTTTCTTCCTCAAAATAACTTCACGAAAGCTTCCAACTATTCGTGAAGTATCTAGTTTTAGATTTTATATGAGTTTTTAACAATTTCAAATAGCTTCAATACTTTTAAGCAAACTATTTTTGCCAATAAAATAGCGTTTTGTATTCAAAATACGCAAACCAATGCCTGAAAGTATCATTCCGCCGCCTACAAGCCCAAAACCAGTGATTTTTTTCTCACTCAATAAATCAGCAATCAGCATCACAAGCCCAACAGGTGGCAAAAGTTTTTGCGCCTGACGTGGCAAATTACTGGTTTGATATTTACGTTTTACCCAAACACGCTCTACCCACGCAGTTTTTATCTCTCCGCCAGCTATCAAAAAACCATCATTAGTAACGCCTAAAATATCGTTTTTCCTTCTAAATTTCTCCCCTTTTACCCTGTATTCTATCTCATCTCCTGCATAAAAACGTACTCTTTGCGCCTTTCCTATACGGTCTAAGGCAAGATAATACTTGATTGTAGTATCTTTTAAAGCAGATTTTTTCTGTAGTAAAGTTTCATAATTAGGTTTTACTTGTGCTGATACTTTATTTGTAAATAACAGCACAAATGATATAATACTCAATAATAAAAACAAGAAAATACGCATAATTCTAATACAATTTTGTGATGAAAATTCTTACAAAAATACATATTTTAAAGAAATAATAAAGCAAAAACATTAAATATTTAGAATTGCATAGGTTATACATATCTAATCAACTATAGCAACTGGCTCAAAATAGTTGGGTCTTGGATTTCGTTATCTTTGGCTAGGAGCAAAATTTTAGACATTATTTCTGCAGTTCTTGGGTCTTCGTCTAAGAATGGCAAAAACATTTTCCCTCTTTGCTGCGAATGAACAGGCAAAATAAACAAACTACTTGAGGCAACTTTATGCGCCACACCACTTCCCAAATGCACAGAATAGTCTCCTCGTGTGCCTTTGATGAGTGCGTGAGCCTCTTTTAGTTCAACATTTGTAATTTTGAAAAGGCGCATAGTTTCACGTACAAGTGCCACACGTAGCTCCACGCTTGACTGACTTGCTTCCACGTCAACCTCGCCCACATGTGCCACAGACACGACCAAATCAATATCTCGCATCACTTCTGAAAAAATACGTTTGTTCATATCTTCAAAAATAACGAGCTTTCCAGTCTTTTGGTCAATAAATTCAATGGTTTCTAGCGTTGGGCTTTCTATTTCTGAAGGCGTAAACCAATCAGCCATAGCATACATTTTGGCTATATAATACTCTTTGTGAAACACTTTTTGCAAACCTTCGTCATAATCCACAGTCCAGCCTTGCCCTTTGAGAAGTGCTACTGTTTTGAAAGTTTGCACTTGATGCCCTGAATACCTACGAGAGATTGTTTTTTCCTTCAATTCATCACCAGTTGGTATATACAACTCTCTGAAAATCTGTTTGAAAGGTTGTTTTATTTGATTTTCAAAACAATATTTTTGATAACCAGACCAATGTTTATCTTCATACAAATCAACACAATGCGCAATCTGAATACTTGCATTTGGCTCAAAAACCTCACCAGTTGCAGAAACGAGGTTGTTTTCTTTCCAAAAACCTAAAGAAAAACCTATTTTAACCACCCCCTGCCCCTCCTTAGGAAGTAGGGGAGTTTTTTGTCCCCCACCTTTTAAGGAGGGGTTAGGGGTGGTTTTTTCAGTTTTCAACACCAGTTTTCTTAGCATTGGCGACACAACTGGGTGATTCATCAAATTACTGATTTCTGACAACATAAACACATCACCATTCACCATAGCTTCCTCCAAAGACTTACGAGTGCGTTTGTATTGGTCGTTGAGGGTTTTATTAAATTCTTTCAATTCAATAACAGCAGGCTCTTTTTTGAGCGCATCAGGGATATTTTTAAGTTGTTTATCAGCTTTAAAACACTCCAAAGAGGCTTTTCCATCTTCATCAATAATCAAAGAAATAGTTACTTCATTGAAATTTAAGGCTTTAGCTCTACTTATTATGTCTATTGCTTCCTGCGTTTCCATTGCCCACGTAAGGCGCATAGGGTCAGGAAAGCCCGCAGTACGAGCCAAATTATCCATAGCAATACGCACCGCAAGTGCCTCACTAGCTTGCTTTTGTGCGCCAAATGCCTTGCTTTCTTTCTTAAATTTCTGCAAAAACTGATAACGTGAAAGCACTTCTTTTTCTTGTTTTTTTGCAGAAAGCGCAAACAAACCAAAAACCCTCAAATAATCCTGATTACGTTTTTCAGTAATTTTTTTGGTGATTTCTTCTAGTGTAATATTGCCTAAAATCACGTCTGCATAGAGTTTTGCCCTAATATGCCCATTTCCGTCAGAAATGTACTTTGCAGCATCATAAAGCAGTTTCCAGCGTGCCTCACCCAAAGACTCATAAGCCTCCTTAAACCATTCTCTATCAACTGCACCTTCCTTAAAATCAGCAATTTCCACCTTTGAATATTTAGCAATTTCTGTTTCTGTTTCCGCAGAATGATAGCTATTTGTATGGGCGTGAAGCCACCAAACCGCTTTTTGCATATCTTTCCAGTCCAGATTTTCAGCAACATATTTGAGCCATTGAGGAGCATAAGTAGCGGCTTCTACCAAGCGTTTTTCTGTGATTTTTGCAGCTTTTATTTTTTCGTTAAAGTCGTTTTGTGTTTCATTTGGGAGGGTTTCACACCTTTTTAGGAGCGTACTCAAAAGCTCTTTTTTACTAGTTTGTCCGCCCCAATAGTAGATATAGCCCCTATTTAGTGTGTCTTTGCCTAATCCTGTCAGAATATCCACAAAAACACTAATACCAAAAAGGCTTTGCAGACTTGTCGCAAGATGCGTTACAGGTGTGGCAGTATCACCTCTTTTAAGTTCTATTTCCAAAATCCTATTTCTCACAATATCTTGATATTCAATAAGATAAGGGAATTGTTCTAAGATTGGTTTTTGATATTCATAGCCATAAAGCACTTCTTTTTTGATAGGTTTTGTGGTAATAGCTGTAATGAAATCAGGCTGCATAATACGCATCAAAAGCTCATCTTTTGTGATGAGATTTAAGCTAAAAGCACGTGCAGAATGTTGCATATCAGCCAAATAAAGCGGTTTATTTGGATATTCAGGTATTGTTTGGTGATACCATTTTTCAAGTTGCCAAAACGTTATAAATTGCGCATCAGTTGTATCACTAGAACACGACAAAGCATTATAATTACTTAAAATTTGCGTAAAAATAGCTCCATCACGCCACGTTTGGTAATATTCGTTTTCCCATTGGTCTTTTTGCACAAAAAGTTTGCTCACTTCGTCCTTGTCCACACTTGCATACAACGTTTGCATAAAACCTTCCAAAAATTCCAACTTGTTTGGATAATCAACAAGGTACATAAAAATAGTCATTATTTGGTCAATTGGATTGTTCCAGCCCTCCTCTCCAACTGCTGGAATAGTCGCTTGAATAGTCTTATCACTAACTTTTTGGAAAGTTTTTTGAAAAAATGCAATAAACGCATCTTGATTTTCAGAGGTGAGTTTTTTCCCACCATAAGAGGTTTTGCTACTTTTTTTGCCTGATTTTTCTTCTTTTTCCGTAGATATTTCTGGTTGATTTTCTGGCAAAATCATAGGCGCAATATTTCTTCCAAGTGCTATCAAATACCAATCCAAATCAGTGAATTTGGCATCATCAAACCACTTTCTCCATATTTTGGCAAGCGGATAATTATCAAAATTTTGCTCGTTTGTAAAGCCAGCATTGTTTCTTTTGATTGGCGAAAACAGATTTCCTAAAAGCACCGTTTGAACAGAATTATCCCAATTTTCAACGGTATATTCAAAGTTTTTATTCTCCAAATATAGCTTTTTAAGCTCCTCAAAGGCATTATTAATGTGTTCTAATGACAAAGAAAGCCCAGTAGGATTATTTTTTGTTTTTTCTACATATTCTTCATATTCTTCAATTATGGGAAAAGTAGGCTCTTGTGCAAGCGTTATATTTTGAGGATTGTAAAGTCCAAAACCATTTTCAACGTTGTAGTCAAGTGTGGCAGCATTTGACACCAAAACGTCCACCATAATCTTCTCCTGTGCCGTTATTTTAGGGTTTTCAGAGAATTTTAGGGCAGTTTTGTTTATCCATTCCAAAGGCAAAAGTTTAGTTATTTTGGTTTGTGTGAGCAAATCCAAACCTGCCAGACGTTGTTCTGCAGCACTTTTAAGCAATCTTTCAATAGAAATTTGCAAAAGTTGCGGTTTTAATCTCAAAAAAATGTCAATGACAATTTTGCGCATATCAGCCGACTTTCTGCTCAAAATATCCTCAAAAATAGGCAATTCATTTTCAGCAATTTCTTCATTTTTAAAAGCATTGATAGCAGCCGTTCTGATATAATCAACCTTATCTTTGATGATGCTAAACGCAAAATCACGCTGTTTTTTGGTAAGTGGTGGTTGCACAACTCTTCCATCAGCTTCATATTTATAATTACTTAACAAAATAGAATATACAATATGTTGCCTTTGTGAGGTATTCATCTCACCAAAAAACGGCAAAATCTTATCTATTTCCTTCTCCTCTGTGAAATCAGTAAGGTGCAACATCACCCCAAAAGCATTATCTTTGCTTACTTCCGCCTTGTGCCAAGGAAAAACTGAACCTTCAATAGTTTTAGGTTTTGCAGGCAAATCTTTCAATTTTTCTATCAAAATATCAAAAATTTCTGCTTTGTTATTTTTAAACAAAGAAAAATAATTTGCTGGAGTCAAATTTTGGTTATTCAAAAGTGGCAAAACAAACGCCAAAATTTCTGAATTATTGCTTTTAAGCAGTTTTAGAGCATATTTTATGCTAATTTCTAGAAAACCTATTTGCTGCACAAAATACAAAGCTAAAATTTGGTTGTTAGCTTGAGTATTATTTTTATTATCTTGATTATCAGTAAGATAATCAAGTAAAGGATAAGTTTTTTCTACGTCATACACGCCTTGCGCCCACAACGCCATATAAATTTCTGCATTGTCTTTACTCACACTTACGTTAGCAACTGCATCAGTAAAAACCTTACTATCAATAAGTAATGGTTTTTCTTCTGAAATTTCGCCTAAAAACTTATCAGAAAGCTCCAAAAAGCGTATAATAGTGCTTTCTTTCTCAGCTTCCCAGCCAAGGTTTGCCCACGAATTTAAGGCACGCACCACGGAAGAAAACCTTGTTAATTTTTCCTTCAAAATCACCTTAATAAAGTGTTTCATTGCACCCACAGACACCTCTGAAAGACATTCTAACACCACTTGTCTAAGTCCTTCTTGTCGCTGTGCGGCAAGTAAAAGTTTCTCTACAGCGTCCCAAGCATCTTTATTATCAGAAAGTAGCATTGCCTTGATGATAGGCTGGCTGACAGTCGTAGTAACGGCATCTGTTTCGTGTTTTCCAAGAATAATATCCAACATTATTGGAAAAATATTTTTATCTTTTTGGTTGATTGCCGCCGCCCAAAGATAGGTAATATTGGAGTTGTAGAGGTTTAGATGATTGCTATAAATGGCGTATTCAGCCAATGTAAAATCATAGAAAAATTGTGCCAACAGGTTTATAATGCCATTTAGCTGGTTGATAAAGTGCATATCCGCCATATTAGGCGCACGCAAAGCCTGCCTAGCATATCCTTGCTGAAAAGGAGCTTTTGGATAAAGTTGCATTGCATCTTTGATAAATTTTGCGGTTTCTTCACCAAAAAAATACGTCCACAGTGCCTGATTTTCGTCCCAGATGTTATTTTTTGTGGCTGAATTAGTGCCTAACTTTGTGCCTTCACCGTCGCAAAGTGCCACAATACGTTGGTGCTTTTTGGAGTTTTGGACCACGTATTCTGTGTAGTAATGATTGGTGTCGTTTTCTGTTAGGCGGAGTTCAGGGAAGCCATTTAAGAAAATCAGCCCTAACTCTATTTGGGATTTAGAGAGTTTTGAGTAGTCTTTTTGCTTGTCAAGTTTCTGTAGTTCTTTGAAGAATTTTTCAAGTTTTTTGTCATCTGTTTTTGAGGCAACAAGCTGATAAATATCCATATAAAATAAATTGTTTTTAGAATGAAAAGTTAGTTAAATATTTGCCTAAAAATACAAAAAAAACAACATCAAAAAAAAGAAAAATCAACATCTTCAATGAAAATAATTCTTACATCAAAGACTTTATAAAATTAAATATAATTTTATAAAAGTAATACTTTAAAAATAAGCAATGTACTAAAAATAATTAGCTTGATAATGAACATATTACAATAAATTGAGTAAAAAAAAGAAGAAATTTACCATTATTATAAACAAAGTAACACTTATTTTGTTTATGTTTGAGCTTATAACGCAAGTAATACTATAATATAACAAGTAACTGTATAAAATTATGCTAAAATCAACTATTAAAAAAATTATTTTCTCCTCCTTGTTTTGTGTTGGAATGATGTCTAGCGCAATAGCGCAAACAGACACGACCAAAAAGCAAAATAAAGATGATGATGAAGGCGCAGCAGACCCAGCAGGTGGCGGCACAGACCTCAGCCAGTTTCAAGGAGAAGTCCAAGAAGCAACAGGCACAAAACGCTATTGTACGTCCAAAATCTTTGGAATAAGTCCCACAAAACTTATTTCTATTGGCTACGACTACCAATTAGGCTACAAAATGAACACAAGTGATGTCTTTGATAAAGACAATGTAACTAACAAACAAACAGAAAACGTAAGCAGAACGCATGGTTTGCGCTTTTTGGCTAATTTCCCTGTAATTTCTAACAATAAAATTACGGTGAATATTGGCGCAAGCTATATGGAAAGTCATTATGCGTTTGAAAACAAAAGCCCACTAAATAACCGACTTTCTCAAACAGTACAAAATAACGCTTTACGTAGCACAAACGTAAATTTTACAGTTTTCAAACCATTGAATATCAAAACTTTTCTTCTATTCAATACCCAACACGAAGTAAATGGAGATTATGACCTCACAGAATGGCAACCACTTAGTTATATGAAACATTCCGTTACTGCGGTTTATGGTTGGAAAAAAAGCGACCGTTTGCAGTATGGTTTTGGTGTATCACGTACTTATAGAGCAGGTGAATTAAACTATATTCCTGTAATTTTGTACAACTTTACGGCAGAAAACAGAAAATGGGGTATTGAAGCACTTTTTCCTGCACGTGTGCATTACAGACGTACCTTTAACCCACGTAGTATCTTACTTTTGGGTTACGAATTGGAAGGGAATAGCTACCGTTTGCAAAATAGAAGCGGTGAATTTGATGCGCCTGGCGCACCTAGGAAAGATGTAGAACTTAGACGTTCTGAAATGCGTTTTAGGGCTGTTTACGAGAAACAATTAAGTGGTTTCATTTGGCTATCTGTGCAGGCAGGCTACCGCTTTAACTTCAGATACCAAGTAGATAACGGAGAATTTTACAGAGGACTTGGCGGAGACCAACTCTATGTAATGAAAAACACACTCACAAATCCGCTTTATTTCAATGTAAGCTTAAATCTTGTTAGCCCATAGGTTTTGAGGTACGAAGTTTGAAGTACGAAATACGAAATTTTGGCTTTTTCAATACAAGAAAATAAATAATCAATAAAAAAATCAACTTCTAAATTTTTCAGAAAAATATGAAATCAAGAAACATTTTCCTTACTTTTCTATGCGCTTTTTTCCTTTTGAGTGGCACGACTTTCGCACAAAAAGCAGCTGGCGACATTGCTGGTTTGTGGCTTCCTAGCAGTGGAAAAGCACGTGTGAACATCTATCTTGCCAAAAATGGCAAATATTATGGTAAAATTGTTTGGTTACGTGAGCCAAACGACCCAAAATCTGGTGTAGCAAAATTGGACAAAAACAACCCAGACGAAGCAAAACGTAAAGAAGCACTAATGGGCTTTTTACTCTTAAAAAGTTTCTCATACAAACAAAATGGTACGTATGAAGATGGCACTATCTACGACCCAGAAAGTGGCACTACTTACAACTGTAAGATAGTAATGCCAGATGCCAATACGCTAGAAGTGCGTGGTTTTGTGGGTGTTTCTCTCTTTGGAAAAACAGACACTTGGACACGACTAAAAACTAAATAAATTGTTACTGTAAAAATTCCGTTGCAAATTTTATGTAAGAACACGCCAAGTCGTGTTCCTGCGCTGGATAATGTTCCTATTTGCAGAGATTTCGCTAGACTAAGAACACGCCATGGCGTGTTCTTACGTTGATAAATACATTTTTGCAACGTAACTTTTACAGTAACAATAAATTCAATTACGAATTTTTTAACTATATTTTATTAAAAAAGCCATTGTAGCAATACAATGGCTTTTTTATTGTTTTTTGAGAAAAATTTTTAAATATTTTACTAAATATTTTGGTAATTATAGATAATTATATTAGTTTTGCAAATATATAAAATAGTAAAGCTATATTATATATTTAAACCTTATTGCTTTATGGAAAATTCAAAAGACATTACTAAAACCCCTATTACACTCTCTTATGGAGATGGTATAGGTCCAGAAATTATGCGTGCCACGCTAGAAATACTTTTTGCAGCAGGCGCACAACTTGATATTGAGGAGATTGAAATTGGCGAAAAAGTCTATTTAAAAGGCATTCCTGCAGGTATTGAAGAGACTAGTTGGGATTCTTTAAGGCGCACGAAAGTTTTTCTAAAAGCTCCTATTACTACCCCACAAGGAAGTGGTTATAAAAGCCTAAATGTTACTACTCGTAAAACGCTTGGCTTGTTTGCAAATATACGTCCCTGTGTGTCTTATCACCCTTTTGTAGAAACAAAACACCCTGTGATGGACGTTGTCATTATTCGTGAAAACGAAGAAGATTTGTATGCAGGAATAGAACACAGACAAACTGATGAGGTTTTTCAATGTCTTAAAATCATTTCTAGACCTGGTTGTGAGAAAATTATGCGTTATGCTTTTGAATATGCACGCAACAATAACAGAAAGAAAATGACTTGCTTCACCAAAGACAATATAATGAAAATGACAGATGGGCTATTTCATCAGGTTTTTGACGAAATAGGCGCAGAATATCCAGAAATAGAAAAAGAACATTGGATTGTAGATATTGGTGCAGCAAAAATAGCAGACACACCTGAAGTTTTTGATATGATTGTAATGCCAAACTTATATGGAGATATTATTTCAGATGTAGCAGCACAAATTACAGGTTCTGTTGGAATTGCAGGCTCTGCCAACGTAGGCGACCATTGCGCTATGTTTGAGGCAATACACGGCTCTGCTCCTATGATTGCAGGGCAAAATATTGCTAATCCTTCTGGTTTGCTTTTGGGTGCAGTAATGATGCTTAACCATATTGGACAAAATACAATAGCCACGAAAATACACAATGCTTGGCTCAAAACACTTGAAGATGGCATACATACTGCAGATATTTTCAAAACAAATACAAGTAAGCAAAAAGTGGGTACAGATGAATTTGCAAAAGCGGTTATTGAGCGTTTAGGGCAGCAACCTGCCATTTTAAAAGCTGCAAATTATCCTGCTGATGCAAAGAAAATTAATATCACAGTAACAAGAAAACCACAAGCTAAAAAAAAAACTATTGGTGTAGATGTGTTTTTGGATTGGCACGAAGGCACAGCAAACGAACTAGGTGAACTTATCAGCAAGGCAAACACAGACCAACTGAAATTAGTCGTAATGAGCAATAGAGGCGTAAAAGTCTATCCAAACGGACACCCAGAAACTTTTTGCACCGACCATTGGCGTTGTAGGTTTGAAAACCCAGAAGGTAAAGCAATTACACATAAAGATATTATTACACTCCTAACGAATGTAACGAATTTGGGCTTAGATTTTATAAAAACAGAGCATTTGTGTTTGTTTGATGGTAAAAAAGGTTATACAATGGCGCAAGGACAATAGAATAATACTAAACGTCAAAAAGATAATCAAAGAAAGTAGGTAAACAAGTTGAAAATGTATTTCAGCAATGAAATATCTATGTAAGGTTGTTGTAGCAGTACAACAATCTTTTTTATTTTTCTCACAGATATTTCACTAATATTTTGTAGTTATAAAGGATTTTATTAGCTTTGTATTATATATAATAGTTTTGCTATTATATATAATACTGTACTTTAAAATTACCTAAAAAATATCAAAATGTTCAGAATTTCGCAAAAAAATATTCTCCTAAAAATAGCTTTAATAGTTGTTTTATGCACTTTTTATGCCGCAAAAACAACTTTTGCACAAACCAAAGCAACTGCTTCAACAAGTAGTACAGTAAATGCTGATGATGCTTTACTCAAACTCAAACAAGGCAATGAACGCTTTGTGAAAGGTGCAAGCGTTCGCCCACGTCAGGATATTGACAGAGTAAAAGAGATTGCACAAGGACAAAAACCATTCGCAATTATTGTGGGTTGTTCTGACTCAAGAGTGCCAAGTGAAATTATTTTTGACCAAGGTTTAGGTGATTTGTTCATTGTACGTACTGCAGGGCAGGTTTCTTCTTATGCCTCGTGGGGAAGTATTGAGTTTGCAAATGTCGTTTTGGAGGCAAAACTTATTGTCGTAATGGGGCATACACAATGCGGAGCGGTTGCGGCAGCCTGCAAAATCCCAGACGTACCAGGACACATAGTAACGCTTATCAACGCTATCAAACCTGCAGCAGAACTTGCCAAAACAGTAAAGGGAGATTTGGTAGAAAATGCCGTAAAAATCAATGTCGCAATGGAAGTAAAACAACTTCAAAGCCTTGAGCCTGTACTTACAAAAGCTATCAAAAACAATACTGCAAAAGTTGTAGGGGCGGTTTATGACCTAAAAACGGGTAAGGTGGAGTTCTTACCAGATAATTATTTGGAAACAATCAAAAAATAATTAACTTTGACAAAAGAAGGCTTCACTTTGAGTGAAGCCTTCTTTAAAATATAACTTTTTAATCTTTAAAACCTTTAAAATGGATTTTAGTTTATTACTAGAAAATCTCACCAATCCTGCTTTGTTATTCTTTGTTTTGGGCGTTATTGCGGTGCGTGTCAAAAGTGATTTAGAAATCCCAGAAGGTTCTTCTAAATTTATTTCTCTCTATTTATTGTTCTCTATTGGCTTTAAAGGTGGGCAAGAGCTTGCTCACAGCCAATTTTCAATAAGTATTCTTTGGTCTGTTTTGTTTGGCGTTTTGATAGCGTGTTTGATACCACTTTACACTTTTTTTATCCTAAAAAGAAAGCTGAATATTGAAGATGCGGGCGCAATAGCGGCTACTTATGGCTCTGTGAGTGCAGTGACTTTCGTAACGGCAGTATCTTTCTTAGAAATGCAGAAAATCACTTTTGGTGGGCATATGGTAGCCGTAATGGCACTTATGGAAGCTCCAGCTATTGTTATTGGCGTAATTTTGATAAGAATGTACTCCAAAGAAAAAGACGAAAATTCCGCTAAATTGGGTGGCGTAATTGGGCATTCTTTCACAAATGGTAGTGTTTTGCTGATTTTAGGAAGTTTAGTTATTGGACTTTTAGCAAGCGACAAACAAGCTCTTGGTATCAAACCATTCACAACAGATATGTTTAAAGGATTTTTAGCTATTTTCTTGCTAGATATGGGTATTGTAAGCGGAAGAAAATTAGGAGATTTTATTAAAAACGGTTGGTTTACTGCTATATTTGCCGTCATAATACCTTTGCTAAATGGTTGTGTAATAGCATTTTTGAGTGGCTTGGTAACACAAGATATTGGAAACAGATTTATATTTGCGGTTTTGGCTGCAAGTGCGTCTTATATTGCTGTTCCTGCGGCTATGAAAATAGCTGTTCCAAAGGCAAATCCAGGCGTTTTCTTGCCTATGGCACTTGCTATTACATTTCCATTTAATATTACCTTTGGAATGCCTATTTATTTGGCAATAGTAATGATGTAATTCTGAATTTTTAATTGTGAATTGTGGATGAATACAAAGTAATCATTCACAATCCACAATTAAAATTTATTTCTTACGAGTAACTTTTTTGACTTCTGTAGCTTTTTCTGCAACTTTTTCAGCTGGTTTAGCTACTGGTTTTGTAGTTGCTTTTGCTACTACTTTTTTTGGAGTTTCTTTTTCACTTTTTTCTGTAGATTTTTCAGCCGTTTTTTTGGCAAGATTTTGTTCCAAACCTCTTACTTTCACACGCAACTCGTGGATAGTGGCAGAAAGTTCGTCTAAATCTGTGCGAGAAGCAAGCGGCAAATGTTTCAATGTTTTTTCCATTTGTGTTTCCATTAATTTGCTAATAGAAGTGCTTACTTGCAACATTTTACCTTGTTCCACAGAAAAATCTTTACCTTGATACAAAGTAATTAAGTCTGCTTCTGTTACGTTTAACCAACTTTGGAAAAAGTCATCAAAAGTAATAGTTTCTCCTTTTGCCATTCTGTCTGCCACTTTTTGTGTCATAACCTGCATACTTTTTTCTAGTATTTGGTTAGTCATTTCTTGGATTTTAGACGAATGAATGTAATATTGTGAATATTCGTCTTGCAAAGCAATTACCGCCTCAAACATTTCTTTTTCGTTACTTGCAGGCAACCCAACCATCAACGGTTTGAATACTTTTTGCATTTTCAAAAGTGCATCATAACCTGTTTCTTTGCTTTTATCTGCTTCCTTAGTCATTTTGCTTTTCATTTCTAGCATCATTTGCTCCATAAATGGTGAACTTGTCATTTTTTTGATTTCACCAAAAAGCGTATTACCCATTTGTGACAACTGCTCAATAGTACCTCCTGCTGCACTAGGAGATATATTTCCCATTAGTTGCGTAATGGTTTTATTGATGTCAAGTGTGTTAAAACCGCTCATCATACTTGTCATATCAGGCTTAAAATTATTTGCCATAATATTTTGTTGCATCATTGGAAAAAACTGTTCCATTTGCCCGTAAACACCATTATTTTTGGTAAGTCCCTGCATCAAATTCCCAATAATATTAGAATTATTTGTTTGCGTGAGTTGTGTCATCATTTGCATATAGAGCTTTTCAAACTGCTCCTTCATATTGGTAGGCGCAGGCGTGAAGGCTTTTTGCAAAAGTTCTGTCCATTGTTGCGCCATTACGGTTTGTTGTTGCAAAAAAGATTGCATCATCTCTCCTGCTTGTTCTATTGGCGTTTTCTCAACTGGAACAGGTTTTTTCTGACCAAAAAAATCTTGGTAAAGTTTTTCAGTTTTACCAAAAACATCTTGTATAGGATTGCTCGTAGTTGCCTGATTTTTAGGCGTAAGCATATCCGTAATTGCTTGCTGTTGATTTTTTAGCAAGTCCGTAAAAAAATTATTATTCATTTTGGTAGGAGTTTGGAGAAGTTTTAGAAGATTTTTTAAGAAAGATTGATAAAAAGCAAAATATTTCTACAAAAGTACGGTTTTTTGTATATGAATTGCTAATTTTTTGTTAATTTTTTCACTAATTTTCATTGATTTTCATTAATTTTAGCATTATGATTTGCTTTTTTGCGTTAAATTGTTAAATCTTTACCAAGTTACTATATCTTTGCATTATGAGTGGAGTATTGTGATTTAATATATTGATTATCAAAACTTTATATTTATAACCAAAATTCCCAATTAAAAAATATTTTTATGGAAAACACGCAATTATCAGACAAAAAAACTATTTATGGCGTGATTACCGCCTCTTCTGTGGGTACACTCATAGAATGGTACGACTTCTACATTTTTGGGAGTTTGGCGGCTATGAGTATCATTGGCAAGCAGTTTTTCCCTTCCGACAATCCAACAGCAGCTTTCTTAAGTGCTTTGGCTACTTTTGCGGCAGGTTTTATTGTAAGACCTTTTGGTGCGTTGTTTTTTGGGCGTTTGGGCGACCTCATTGGGCGGAAATATACGTTTTTAGTTACACTTATTTTGATGGGTGGCTCTACATTTATGATTGGTTGTATTCCAAATTATGAAAGTTGGGGAGCATTTGCGCCCGCTTGTGTGCTGATACTTAGGCTTTTACAAGGGCTTGCTTTGGGTGGAGAATACGGTGGAGCAGCCACTTATGTAGCAGAATATTCGCCCAGAAACCAAAGAGGTTTTTTTACGGCATTTATCCAAACAACGGCTACTTTGGGGCTTTTAATGTCTATTGGAGTGATTATTTTGGTACAAAGCGTAATGTCAAAAGAAGCCTTTGAAACAGGGGAAGGAGTATTTATTGCAGGTTGGAGAATACCCTTTTTAGTATCTATTTTCTTAATTATTGTGTCTATTTTCATCAGAATGAAAATGCACGAATCACCAATGTTTCAGAAAGTGAAAGCAACAGGGCAAATCTCTAAAAACCCACTCAAAGATAGTTTTGGAAAGAAAGCTAACCTAAAAATGGTACTTTTATCACTTTTTGGTGCGACTGCTGGGCAAGGCGTAATTTGGTACACAGGGCAATATTATGCACTTTCGTTTATGAATAAAACCTGCAGAATTGACTCTGCACAGGCAAATCAAATAATTATGATTGCTATTGTATTTGTAACGCCTTTCTTTCTTGTTTTTGGGGCTTTATCTGACAAAATTGGACGAAAAATCATTATTTTACTTGGAATGGCTATTGCAATTTTCTCATATAGACCTATTTATCAAAATATGTATGACATTTCTGATATTAAACAGAAAAATGAAATAGTCGCACAAACAAAACTAGAAACCAAAACAGAACTTGTCAAAGGCAAAACAGATTCTTTGCTGACGACCACAACAACCAAGTTTTTTGAAGACGGAAGCTCCACAATTCTGACCAAAAAAGTTACAAATTTTGCTGATGCTACAAGAAAATCAAAAATAGAAAACATCAAATCAATAAAACTAAGTAGTAACTTAAAATGGCAAATGATTTTCCTGATTTTTATTCAGATTTTCTTTGTAACAATGGTGTATGGACCTATTGCAGCGTTTTTGGTAGAGATTTTTCCAACAAATATTCGTTATACGTCTATGTCTTTGCCTTATCATATTGGGAATGGCATTTTTGGCGGACTTACACCTTACATTGTTACACGTATTATTGAAGCAACAAAAACTGACCAAAATCCTACTGGCGACATCTTGGCAGGCTTATGGTATCCTATTGGCGTGGCTATTCTTTGTTTTGTGATTGGCTTGATTTATCTGCCCACACGCACAGACACCAAACTAATGGACTGATGGAGTGTGTAGTGAAATAGTGTATAGTGGAATACGTTGTACTTTGTACTTTGTATTTCAATTCATAACTCAAAATTTATAACTCGTAACTCATTTAAAACTATGAAATTTATCAAAAAAAGTTTTGGAATTATTTGTATGCTTATTGCTCCTATCTTGATTTTTATGATGTTTAGGCAATTTTTTGCAGAAATTCCCGCTCTTGAAACGGCTATTGCAACAGGGAAAAAGCCTGCTAGTGAAATGCAAAGCACTTATATTTTTTGGATTATCACCATTACAATATTTGTGCCTATTGCCTCAGGGCTTTGTTTGTTTGGTTATTATGCGCTCCAAAATGAATATAGCAATATTGAAGGCGGACAAGTTTAAAAATCAACCTTAAAAAAATATCAAAATGTTACCAAAAATAAATTCTTTTTCCAATTATTTAGACGAATATCAGAAAAGCGTTGCTAACCCAGAAGACTTTTGGGATACTGTTGCCCAAAGCTTTTATTGGCGTAAAAAGTGGGACAAAGTCTTAGAATGGGATTTTAACGACTATTATGCTCGTTGGTTTGTAGGCGGGAAACTCAATATTACAGAAAATATTTTTGAGAAAAATCTGCCTTTATTTGCCAATAAACCTGCTATTATTTGGGAACCAAACGACCCCACACAACCGCACATTACGCTCACGTATGGTGAACTTTTTGAGAAAGTTTGCCAATTTTCCAATGTTTTGCTTGCAAATGGCATCAAAAAAGGTGATGTAGTGGCTATTTATTTGCCTATGGTACCAGAAGCGGCTATTGCAATGCTTGCTTGTGCGAGAGTTGGAGCGGTTCATTCTGTGGTTTTTGCAGGATTTTCTGCTAGTTCTCTTTCTGATAGAATAA
Organism: Raineyaceae bacterium; assembly: GCA_043764015.1. Lineage (GTDB taxonomy): Bacteria > Bacteroidota > Bacteroidia > Cytophagales > Thermonemataceae > JANYGM01. The sequence continues at coordinate 4,219 of JAYUKY010000002.1, read as the reverse complement.
ATGATGCACAAGCTAAAATTTTGCTTACTGCAGACGGAAATTTTAGAGGTGCAAAAGCCATTGAACTCAAAAAAATTGCTGATGAAGCCCTAGAAAGTTGTTCTTCTATCAAAAAAAGTATTGTTCTCCAACATACCAAAAGTGCCGTTGTGATGCAAGAAGGACGTGATATTTGGTGGCACGAGGCTATTGCCCAAGTTGATGCCAAAAATATAGCAGAAGAAATGGACTCTGAAGACCCACTTTTTACGCTTTACACGTCTGGCTCTACGGGCAAGCCTAAAGGCGTGGTACATACAACTGGCGGTTATATGGTTTATACGGCTTATACGTTCAAAAACGTATTCCAATATGAGCAAGACGACATTTTTTGGTGTACGGCTGATGTTGGTTGGGTTACGGGACATTCATATATTGTGTATGCTCCTTTGCTTTGCGGAGCTACCATAGTGATGTTTGAGGGCATTCCCACTTATCCTGACGTGGATAGATTTTGGGCAATTATTGAAAAACACAAAGTTACAACCCTTTATACTGCTCCAACTGCCATTCGTTCACTGATGGCGTATGGCACAGAACCTGTGGAAAGGCATAATTTGTCTTCTTTGCGTATTTTGGGGTCTGTCGGTGAGCCTATCAACGAGGAGGCGTGGCAATGGTATTACACGCATATTGGCAAAGGAAACTGCCCTATTGTAGATACTTGGTGGCAAACTGAAACTGGTGGCATTATGATTTCGCCACTTGCAGGCATTACGCCCACAAAACCTGCTTATGCGACTTTGCCACTTCCTGGCGTGCAACTTATGATTGTGGATAGTGAGGGCAAAGAACTCACAGGAAACAATGTAGAGGGCAATTTGTGTATTAAATTTCCTTGGCCTTCAATGATACGCACCACTTACGGCGACCACGAGCGTTGCAAGCAAGCCTACTTTTCTGCCTACAAAGGGCTTTATTTCACAGGAGATGGTGTAAAACGTGATGCAGATGGCTATTACCGTATTTTGGGGCGTGTAGATGATGTTATCAATATCTCTGGACATAGATTGGGGACAGCAGAGGTAGAAAATGCTATCAATTCGCACCCCTTGGTGCTTGAAAGTGCCGTTGTAGGCTACCCCCACGACATCAAGGGGCAAGCAATTTATGCGTATGTTATTTTGGATAATGCTGCAGAAAACAACGACCCAGAAAAAATCAAACTTTCTATAAATGTGGCAGTTACCAAAGTGATTGGGGCTATTGCAAAGCCTGATAAAATCCAGATTGTCAAGGGTTTGCCAAAAACTCGTAGTGGAAAGATTATGAGACGTATTTTGAGAAAAGTAGCAGAAGGCGACATCAGCAATATGGGTGATATTTCTACTCTTCTTGACCCCAATGTGGTAGCTGAAATTGTGGAAGGATCAAAATTATTGTAAATGCGAATCAAGGGTTAAAATAGCAAAACAATGTAGGAACACGCCTTGGAGTGCTCTGAATCTAGAATAATCTCTGTTAATAGCAAATTGGTCTAGCGCAAGAACACGCCAAGGCATGTTCCTACAAGATAAATACAAATTTTATTTAACCCTTGATTCGCATTGTAAGCAAATGAACAGAAAATCAATAGAAAAAAATTAAGTATATTGCTAGAAAGTTGCCCAAAATACTGTTTTGGACAACTTTTTATTATTTTCTAGGTATTTTAAACTATTTGGGAAATTTGGGAAAACTAAGACGCATTTATTTTTTCCCTTCAAAAAGTGCATCTATTGTGCCTGTGGCAACAGAATGATAGTTTTTGCGAGATTTTTCATAGATTTTTTTGCCCATTTCTTTGCCTTTGGGCGTTTTGACCATTTCAGTATAAAGTGGCGTTAAAAATTTCCTACGTCCTACGTCCAACAAAAACGCCTCCATTGGCTTGTAGGCAACTTCATAACCAAAACGCACCGCTAAAACGTACCAAGCCGCCTGCAATTCAGAATTACCAGATTTAGTAAAACCAAAATCTTTATCTAAACTTTCCATTTGCTTGATAGTAAGCGTTTTAGGTAGATGTCTGATAAAATGTAACCATTCGTGGCTACTCCATTTTTCAAGTTTGAATTTACTTGTCAGACTGTCTTTTTTCTCTCCTTTCTCCCAACTTTTCAAAGCCAAATCTACATTTTCAAAGTTTTTAGAAGTAGTTTTAGGGCAATTTGATGGCAAACCAACGCCCAAAATCCAGTCTTGATATCTGATTTTCTCAGCAATATTTTTATCTCCTTTAATGATTTTTTCCTCCAAATAAGCTATAAATCTCTCTGTATTCATTGATTGGAAAGCAAAAGTTTTGAAATATTCTTTGACAAAAACATCAAATTTTTCACGTCCAATAGCCTCCTCAATGGTGCGCAAGAAGAAAAACCCTTTTTCGTAAGCAATTTCCGTTAGTCCGTCATCTGGGTCACGTTGGCGCAAATCCAGCAGAAGTTTGGTATCTTTGTTGTTTGCGCCTATTTCCTCAATATCTTTCTGCAAATCTTGATATCCAAGCAGTGCCAGCATATCAGAATAATCTTTTCCATATAATTCTTCAATAATTCTACGCTCAAAATAGACTGTAAAGCCTTCATTTAGCCAAAAATCATTCCAAGTTTCATTTGTAACAAGGTTTCCAGACCAAGAATGTGCCAATTCGTGGGCAATTAGGCTGGTGAGAGATTTGTCACCTGCAATAATAGTGGGTGTAGCAAACGTCAGACGAGGATTTTCCATTCCGCCAAACGGAAAACTAGGTGGCAAAACCAGCAAATCATAGCGTTCCCATTCGTATTTTCCATAAATTTTTTCAGCCACATCAACCATTTTACCCAAATCTTCAAATTCTTTCAAAGATTTTTCTAATGTTACGCTTTCCGCATAAACGCCTGTACGTGAGTCTATTGCCTTAAATTCTACATCACCAACCGCAAGCGCAATCAAATACGCAGGAATTGCTTGTTTCATAACGAAATTATAAACGCCATCTGCTGATTTTTTGGTAGGATTTTCTGCGCTCATAAGTGCCATAAGGTCTTTAGGAACGCTCACACGTGCATCATACGTAACTCTCACGCTTGGGCTATCCTGACAAGGTAGCCAAGTACGAGCCAAAATACATTGCGACTGACTAAACAAAAACGGCTTCTTTTTTCCTGCTGTTTGCTCTGGTAAAAGCCACTGCAATGCAGGAGAATTAGGTTTTGTTTCGTAATTGATGGTTACAAATTTGGTATCATTCAAAATATCAATTTCTAAGGCTTGCCCCAAAAATTCTACTTCTTTTTGGAGATTAAAAGTAGCTTTTTTGCCGTTATCAAGGGTTATTTCTTTGATAACAAGGTTTTTAGTATCTAAAAAAAGTTTGGTAGCAATTTTTTTATTATTGATAGAAAATTTTGCTGTTCCAGAGATGATTTTTTTGTCAAAATCAACGCTTAAATCTAGGCTGATATGCGTAGTTTGGACTTCTTGAGGTTTTGAAAATGAATGAATATCTGAAATCATAAGGGTTGCATCTTTTGGGTTTTGCGGTGAGTAACAGGCACTTAAGAATAATGCCAAAAGTAAAGATAAGAAGTGTAGTTTTTTCATAAAATAAGTGGTTTTTGTTAGTTTTAGGTTTTTTCCAATACTTTGATTTCCTTTGTCAAAAACTTTGTGTATTGTGCATACATAAACGCTAAAAAATGCTTTATATCATCATTTTTGCGTGTTTTTTCTAAGGCGTTGATATATTTTATTCTATCTTGTTTGAAGACTATGGAAAGCGGCAAATCAAAATAAAGTTGTATCAAATTCATCAGTAGGCGTGCTGTGCGCCCATTTCCATCTCCAAAAGGGTGAATACTAACAAAATCAAAGTGCAGCTCAAAGGCTAAATTAAGTTTTTCTTCTAATGTTATAACTGTTTTTAGTTTTTCATTGATTTTCAGACACATTTTTTCCAATAAATCTGGCACTTTTTTATAGTCTGGGAAGGTACGAGTGCCTGCATACACAGACAAAAGTCTAAAATCTCCTTTTGCAATATTATACGTTCCAATCATTGTATTGACACTTCCGCCAGTACTATACATCACTTTTTCACCTAGTTTTTTGATAAAATCAATAGACCTCCTGCGAAAGTCTTATAACTTTAAAAAAGTGTCTTTAAAGTCCTGCCAGCAGGGGAGGATTTAGGTGGGGTTTCTTCTATTATGCTACA
>JAYUKY010000001.1:0-23103 GCA_043764015.1 Raineyaceae bacterium | reverse complement strand
AGAAAACCAAAGGCAAGCGTTCCGCTGGCTTAGGAAGCACTATGAAGCAGGAAATAAACAGCAAATGTATAGATTTGTGTAAGTTTTATATAACGGTTACTAATATATACATTATCATCAGCATCAATACAAATATTACCAAAATCAGTTAAACTTCCTATTCCAATAGTTACACTCGTAGCAGGGTGTCCATCACCGCTACTAAATGTATTATTGCCTGTAATAATATTAATGATGCCTGTATTTGCAGTTATTTTGCAAACACTAAGTTCTAGACCAATATAGATATTTTCATTAGGGTCTAGAGCAATGGCTAATGGCTTTCCAATAATAGCAACAGTAGCAAGTCCACCATTCACCCCTACGTAGGGAAAGGTTGCTGATGCCCCATTACCACAAATTGTAGTGATAATGCCTGTACTTGCTGTTATTTTGCGGACACGGTTGTTTTGACTATCACAGAAGTAAATGTCCCCTGTGCTACCAACAGCTATTCCACTAGGAAAGCTGATTGTTGCGGCAGTAGCAAGCCCTCCATCACCAGAAAAACCACCAGCACTACCATAAGCACTACCAGTACCACAAATAGTGGTAATAATGCCTGTACTTGCTGTTATTTTGCGAATACGATGGTTCGGAGAATCAGAGAAATAAATATTGCCTATTACATCAACAGCCATACCTTTTATGTGTCGGAATGTCGCAACGATGGCTGGACCACCATCACCAGAGTAGGTACCAAGACCACGTTGTCCACAGATAGTAGTAATAATACCTGTACTTGCAGTTATTTTACGAATAATGTTATTGTTGTACTCAGCAAAGTAAATATCACCATTTGCACTTACTACTATTTTGGACGGAGTTTCCACTTGTGCTGCAATAGCAGGACCACCATTACCAGCGGAACCATACGTCCCGTTTCCTGCAATTGTGGATATAAATTGTGCATTAAGGCTACTACATCCCAAAAATAAGCACAAAAGCACAAAACCGTATATTAGTTTTGCGTGTAAGAAATAGCTCATACTAGATGTATGAGTTACTACTTTTCTAAAGGATTGCAAAGGATTGCAAAGGATTGCAAAGGATTGGTTATTTTTCATAACAGTCATTATTTGTGAATAAATTAAAAATATATTGGTGAATTTCGGCACAAATCTAAATGAAATTATACTAAAAACAAACATTTTTTTGATATTTCTAAGAATTTGTTTTAGAGATTTTAGAAAACACTTATATTTGCGCAAAATACAAAACAGTATCTTTTTATTCTAACATCAAAAAAATGCCAAATATAAAATCTTTTAGCTTAATTTTCAGCCTATTTTTCAGCTCATTTTTTTTTCTTATTCCTGGAAAAAGTAAGGCACAAGAAGGTGATATTCTGCACGACGGCTTACTGTGGGGAATTATCAATCTAAGCATCAATAAAGAAAATGCAGCGCAAGTAAAATCACCTTTTACGCTTGATTTGGGCATACAAAACCGTATGTACCGCAATTTTTCTACCTTTCAGACACTTTTAGGAACAGTGCATATAAATTATAGAAAACCTGAAAGTAAATTTGGTTTTGCAGTTGGGTTTGTTGGAGGACCTTTTGAACCACTTGGCATTTTGCAAATTGCACAAGCTCGTATCAATTATTTTAATAAAATTGGCAAAACAAAACTCGCAACTACTTGGCTTACACGCCTTACTTATGATTACGTATGGAATACTCCTATGAAACAAGGAGATACACAAAACCCTATAAATCATAGAGTTAGATTGCTTTCACAATTTATTATTCCTATTACCGAAAAAATAGGTATTTTTGCTGCTTTTGAGCCTTTTATTATTCGTAGAAATGTATGGTTTAGTGAAACAAGAGGGCAATTAGGCACTAGATTTTCATTCAAAAATGCCAGTTTAGATGTGCTTTATTTCAACCGTTGGCTAAAACCTCTTACAAATACTGCTCCCACACGCTTTGAACACGCCTTACAACTTACTTACTCTCAACGTATTACTTGGAAAAGTCAATTACGAATTACGAATTAACAATTACGAAAAAACCAATTATATATTTAATTGTATTCATATTTTTGATATGAAAAAATCTAGTCTGTTTTTTCAAAGATTTCCAAGGATAATTTTTGACCATCAAAAACGGCAAAAGTGGCATAATTAAGCCATTCTCCAAGATTTATATAACGTGAAGTATTAACAGAATGCCCCAAAACAGGCAAATCTAAGGGCAAATGTCTATGTCCGAAAATATAAAAATCATAGTGTTTAGTAGCTTCTATTTCTTTGCAATATTGCCACAGCCATTCATCATCTCCTAGAAATTGTTTGTCATTACGCCTTGCGTTATTAGAAGTTTTATTGTCATTTTGAGAACGGCTTTTCCTTGACCATAAGCTCGCAATGCCTATTCCAATATCTGGGTGTACTATTTTGAAAATAAATTGAAAAAATTTATTAGAAAATATTTTTTTTAAGAATTTGTAAGTATAATCTCCTGCACCCAAACCATCTCCGTGACCTATAAGAATGTTGGTAACCACCCCACTAGCAGTTGCTAGTGGGGTGGTTTGTTCAGTATTTTGTTGAAAATTTATCTGTAAATCTTGTGGATTCCTATAGATTTTTACGCCTAATTCTGTTTCAAAATAATCAAACATCCACATGTCGTGGTTGCCTGTAAAAAAAATAATTTCTATGCCAGCGTCAGTTAATTCAGCTATTTTGCCCTGAAAACGGACAAACCCTTTGGGAATGGCGGTTTTATATTCAAACCAAAAATCAAAAATATCACCTATCAAAAAAATAACTTGCGCCTCACTTCTAATACTTTCTAACCACCTAATCACTTTATCTTCACGCTTACTACTACGAGTAGGCGCATCCTCGTGGGTGCGCTTGTATGTAGGCGTGCCAAAGTGGAAATCAGAAGCAAAAAATATTTTTTTATTGGGTTGTAAATTGATAGTGAGCATATTATGGTTTCCAACTTCCCGAAAGTTGGAAACTTTCGGGAAGTTATTTAGTTATTATTCCTCATCAACAAGTACGTGTTCAAAAATCTTCATTGTGTGAGAATGAAGCATATAAATATCTCCCATACTAAGCACGTGAACAACCAAATTTTCTATAGAAATAGGGCTTCCCATAGCCACCTGCGTAATATTAGTATCTTTTATTTTTCGTCCATCAACCAAAATCACCAGCCCAGAACCAATGGCTTCCATTATATTATTATCCTTGATAATCAGCCCAGTATCTTCTCCAAGCCCAATACCCAAAGTACGTGGATTGCTTGCGACTGCCTGAAAAAGCCTACCAATACGCCCACGTTGTACAAAATGCGTATCAATCACGACATCATCAATAAAACCCAAACCGCTTGTAACTTTTACTTCACCTTTGCGCAAAGCCTCACTACTACTGCCCTGATAAATCATTTGGTCTGATGCCGCTGCTGCCCCCGCAGACGTTCCTGCTATCACAAATTGCTCATTTTCATACTTTTCTAAAAGTAAAGTATGAAAATCTGTTCCGCCCAAAATAGAAGTAAGGCGCAACTGGTCGCCACCTGTAAACATTACAATATCCGCTTTGCGTAATCTTTCCACAATCTCCACGCTGTTGGCTTGCTCTCTTTTTTCTATATTCATTATATCAACGTGAGTTGCGCCAAGATATGCAAAAGCCTTAGAATATTCTGCACCAACTGTTTTAGGCACTTTTGAAGCAGTTGTAATGATTTCTATTTGAGAATCATTACCATTTTTAGATTCTTTGAGTATTCTTTTGAGTATTCCTCTTTCAAAAAAGTTAAGATTTTGAGCAACGTCAGGTGCAAAATCTTTTTCTGTAAAACTCCCTTTATCTACTGCACCGCCAATAATGACTAATATTCCTTTTGGTTTCATTTGAAGATAGCTATATAAATAATAATGCTTATTATTATGATTGAAAATTGAATTGATTAAAAAAGCGTTGCAAGTTATGAAATTAAAAGAAATAAAAATCTATTTTAAAGGATTTTATTTGTATCAACAATAAAAATGAACTATTTTTGTTGAAATTTTAAAGAATTGTGAATTTTAAATTGTGAATTGTGAATGAATACAAAATGTTGATTATAAATTTATTGATGAAAAAAATATTACTTCTTTTTTTTCTACTAAAACTATGTTTATTGCTTTTAAATCCTTATTTGCAGGCGCAAACTTTCGCAATAGATAGCCTTACCAGCCTTCTCAAAACCACAAAAGAAGATTCTAATCTTGTCAATATCAAAAATAAAATTGCGTATCATTTCTTCTATATTGACCTACAAAATACTAAAAAATACGCTGATGAAGCCTATATTTTGGCTGAAAATCTATCATTTCTGAAAGGAATGACAGAGGCAGAGTGTTGGCGTGGTGTGGCGTTGGAACTTACGGGAAACCTCAAAGAGGCACTTTCTAAGTACAAAGAAGTGATTTTGATGGCACAAAAATATAATTTTCCGCTTTTTGAGATGCGAGGTTATACTTTTGCAGGTTTGTGTTATACGGGTATGGGCGACTATGAAAATGCAGTAGAAAACCACCTTAAAAGCCTTTTTATAGCAGAAAATATCAAAAATGAGGCTGGGTTGGGGAATGCTTATAACAATCTTTATAGTGTTTATCTTGTTGATGAAAAACTAGAAAAGTGCTTAGAATATGCTTTAAAAGCAGAAAAATCATACAAAAAAATTAATAATAAAACTAATTGGCTCAATACATTGAATAATTTGGGTTTGCTTTATCTTAAAGCAAAAGATACGACAAACGCCATTAAATATCTGGAAGAAACTAATTTTAATGCTGAAAAAATGGCTAATCAGCGTATTTGGGCACAAAGTTCTATGGAACTTGGCAGAATTTGGTTAGCAAAAAAACAATTTGAAAAAGCAACAATATTTTTGAAAAATGCTGAAAAAATCCAAATTCAAATAGGAGATGACTATAATCTTACGTCTGTTTCTTTGCTACTTGCAGAACTTAATTTTACGCAAAAAGATTTTATTACAGCGCAAAAATACCTTAATCTGGCAGATTCTCTTATCCAAAAAACACAGGCGTTTGAGCTTTTGAAAGACTTTTATAAGACTCAAGCCCTTTTTTATGAGGAGAAGAAAGATTACGAAAAAGCCTTTTTCTTAATCAAAAAATATCACGTTTTGATGGATAGCATACAAAGCAAAGAACGTACAGAGAAAATTGTCAAGCTAGAGGCAAAATATAATGACGAAAAAAAAGATGCACAAATAAAAATCCAGCAAGCAGAAATTCAACAAAAAACTTATACAAATTATGCCTTAATAGTGCTTTCTGTGTTGATTTGTGGTGTAGCTTTTTTGATTTATAGAAATATTGCACAAGGTAAAAAAATACTTTTAAGTGAACGTAATCTCAAACAAGAAGAAAATAACCGTTTGCAAGTTGAAAATGAACTAAAAGAAGAAGAAAATAAACGCCTTGCCACAGAAAACGAACTAAAACAACTAGAAGCGCAAAAACTCCAAGAAGGTTTGCAAATGCAACAACAATTAAACCAAATCCAACAAGAAAAATATCAGCTAGATTTAGGCTACAAAAACCAAGAACTTGCCAGTGCAACCCTGCATATCATACAAAAAAACGAGGTTTTAGGAGAACTAAAAACAACTTTGGAAAAGGAAAAAACAAATTTAGAAACCTCAAAAATTATCAAACAAATTGATAATTCTATCAAAATTGATGATGATTGGGATAAGTTCAAAATGCACTTTGAGCTTGTGCATACGGGCTTTTTTGAGCGTTTGATAAGCAATTATCCAAAACTTTCAAACAACGACTTACGTATGTGTGCTTATATGCGTATGAACCTCAATAACAAAGATATAGCACAAATTTTGCACATTTCTCCTGATAGTTTTGATAAAAATAGACAAAGATTACGCAAAAAATTGGAACTAGAAGCAGGCGCAAATTTAGTAAGATTTATGATTGAGGTTTAAATATGGGTAAAACTATTCGTGTATTCGTGGTAATACATTTTTTGCCACAAATATACGAATAAAGACAGAGTTTATAACAAAAAACAACAATTTTTGTGTATGTTTGTAGCATAAAACAGAAAAATAATCTAAAAATACTAAAATATGTCTGAAAAAATAACTGAAACCACAGAAACCAAGCCAGATTTTACGCTTGATGCCATTGTGGAGATACCAAAAGGTAGCAGAAATAAATATGAATTTGATTATGAAAAGAAAATGATGCGTTATGACCGTATGATTTTTTCTTCTATGCACTATCCAACGGATTATGGTTTTTTTCCAGAAACGCTTGCTCGTGATGGAGATGCCCTAGATGCCCTCGTACTCGTTACAGAGCCTACTTTTCCTGGTTGCATTATTGAGGTGCGCCCTATTGGACTGTTTAAAATGCACGACGACAAAGGACCAGACGAAAAAATTCTTTGTGTGCCTGTGAGCGACCCTATTTGGAATCATATTTATGATTTATCAGAGGTTTCTCCCCATTTGAAGCTAGAAATTGAGCATTTTTTCCAAGTTTATAAGGATTTGGAGAAGAAAAAAGTTGATGTGGAAGGCTGGGACGATAGTGCAGCCGCTTATCAAGCCATCAAAGATGCACAACAACTTTATATGGAAAGCAAATGGAAATCAAAAAAATAACTTTAATCTTCATTATAAAAACGTGAAATCCAAAATATTTATTTTTTTACTGATTAACTTGTTTTTGTTGCAATTTTATTCTGTAATTTTTGCACAAAACATTGATATTGATATACTTAAAAATACAAATATTAACAGAAATAAAAATTTAGATGCTGGGTTTCATTTTTTGAGTGATGCAGATATTTTTGTGGTTATTGCTGCGCCTACACTACTTACTAGCGTGGGACTTCTGAAAAAAGATAGTATTTTAACAAGAAAAGGATTATATGTTTTTGCATCTGTTGCCACGACATTTGCCCTAACAACTGCCCTAAAATATGCTGTTCACAGACAAAGACCCTATATTTCTTATCCATTTTTGGATAATCAAAGTGTGGAAAGTGATTATTCGTTTCCCTCTGGACATACGAGCAGTGCTTTTGGTGTGGCTACATCTGTGAGTTTGGCATTTCCCAAATGGTATGTTATTGCGCCTGCCTATACGTGGGCATCACTTACGGCATACTCACGGTTGCATTTGGGTGTACATTACCCGTCTGACGTGCTTGCAGGCGCATTTGTGGGTGCGGGTTGTGCCGTTCTTACGCATTATATCAATAAAAAAATATTTAAAAGATAAGAAATTGTGAATTGTGAATTTTAAATTGTGAATGAATACAAAATTAAAAAAACTTACAGCTACTTAGGTGTAGATGTTTTTATACTATTTTTACTGAAACCTTACATTAAAAATGGACATTCCAACGCTAAAAAAGTTAGTGCGACAAGGGGAAGGGCAGTATTTGGAGTTTAAACTCAAAGCCTCTCACCCAGAAAAAATATTGAAAGAATTTGTTGCTTTTGCCAATTCAGAAGGTGGCACTTTACTGATTGGTGTGCGTGATGATTTGCTTATAGAAGGGCTGAAATTCCCTGATGAAGATGAGTTTTTGCTTGCACGAGCCGTAGAACGCTATTGTTTTCCGCCTATTCCTTACGAAATTGAACGCATTAACCTAGAAGATTCTGAAAAAGAGATTTTGATTTTTACTATTCCAAAAAGTGAAAACTCGCCACATTACGTACTTGCGAATACGGAACTACCTGAAAATAAGGCTTTTGTACGTGTAGGCGACCGTTGTGTGCAGGCAAGCAAAGAAATGCGTCAAATCTTAAAAGAAAGGAAAAAAGAGAAAAAAAGTTTTTCTTTTCATTACGGAGAGAAGGAAAATATTTTATTAAAATACTTACATACAAATACCGAAATTACACTTAATAAATTTGCAGAAATTGCTAAGATAAATAAAAATATTGCTTCAAGAACACTTGTCTTACTCGTACTTACAAACGTGCTGAAAATCTATCCAGATGAAATGGAAGACGTTTTTAAAAATGTATAATTGAGTTGTGAGTTTTAAGTTGTGAATTGTGAGTTAAAATATAATACTTTTACTTATTTTTCGTAGCTAAATATAACTCTTTGATACTCAAAAAAGTAACAAAAACAGCGACAAGCCCAAAGCAAATATCCCAAACAGGCGTAAAAGCAGACATTCCTGCGCCCATAAGTGCAATAAGATAGGATTTTTGCCAAAAATTTAGCTCATCTGACTTCCTAAAATCAGCCAAAAGAACTGAAATATGAAAAAAATGAACAGGAATAAGCAAAAGTAAAAATAGTAAGTGCTTGTCCGTAGTATACGCCCAAGAAAATGCCACAAAAAGGAGAATTTGTAAAATAAAAATGATTTTTTTCATTGATAAAAATAGGTTATTTTAGTGCTTTTTGTATCTTTCACGCAAATTTACAACAAAAAACTACATAACAAGTTTAAATAACTTTAAATTATGGAAAATACTTCTTACAAACATTTGTATAATGTGCCACTACTCGCTGAATATGGCATAAAAGATATTAACATTATTGCTAAAGCGTGGCAAGAGCCACACCGTTTTTATCATACAGAAAAGCACTTGGTAGATTTGTTGTTGCATATTGACGAGTTAAGTGTTGGTGATATTGTGCCACAGGAAGAGAGAAATATCTTACAAATTGTCGCATATTTCCACGATATTGTCTATGACCCAAAATCTGCGGATAATGAAGAGAAATCAGCCCTTTTTTTTAGAAAATATGCGCCAAATCACCCAAATACAGAACTTATTGCACAAATCATTCTTGATACAAAATACCATACACCAAGCAACAAACTAAGTGAAATTTTTTGTGATTTGGATATGAAAATAGTCAAAAATAGCACCATTTCAGAGCTTTTGGAATGGGAAAAAAATATTTTCAGAGAATATCAATTTTATGATTATTCAATGTACAAAATGGGTAGAATTGCATTACTAGAGAATTTTAAGGATAAATATCCAGAAAATAGCCAAAATTTGAAATTTTTGATAGAGTATTTGAAGGTTTTTAGACCGAAAATAGGCATTTATCCAGGCTCTTTTAACCCTTTTCACAACGGACATCTTAATATTTTGCAGAAAGCCTCACGCATTTTTGATAAAGTTATTATTGCAAAAGGCGTTAATCCTGAAAAAGAAAATCAGCCTGTCAATAATACAGAAACTATTGATAATGAAGTGCTTAAATACATACAAATTGATATTTTTAAAGGGCTTTTGGTGATGTATATGCAGGAAAAAGAAGAAATAGCAGATGTTACGCTCATACGTGGTTTGCGTAATGGTGATGATTTGGACTACGAAATGAATCAATTGCGCTTTATGCGGGATATGAAGCCAGATTTGAAAACTATTTTTATTAACTGTGATATAGAATTTGAGCATATTAGCTCTTCTGCTATCCGAAATTTAGAGAAAATTGGCAAAGGATTTGGACTTATGTATGTGCCTAGGTAAAAATAAAGCCTAAAATGACAATTTGAGCAATGATAGTTATACCTATTACTATTTTAAGCCAATTAGTTTTCAGGCTACTTCTCCAAATAAAAGCAGCAACCACGCTACATACGAAAGCCGTGGTTGTTGCAATTCCTACAAGCATCACAATTACAAAACCTGGACCAAAGTGAGTGTGAGGAGGATTTATTATTGTTTGTATTTTAGCAATAATAGCTGCCAAAGTAGAGGCAGATAAAACAGAGTATAGTATGGTTTTAAATATCATATAATATAATTTGGAATAGATGTATTAAAATGTTGAAAAAAAGCTGTTAAATTTTAATTGTTCTGATAGTGACAAGCACGTCTAAAACAAGCATTGCAAAGGCTACCCAAAGGAAATAAAAATATTTGTTAGCACTCACAAAAACTTCCATATTCATCTGTAAAGAGCCTTTTGTATTGTCTATGTCGCTGATAAGTTGTGGCATATTATTGATTTCTGTACTGATTTCAAAATATTTTCCGTCTGCCTCACGTGCTATTGTGCGTAGTTCTGTACTATTTAAGTGTGTTACAATGACCTCCCCACTACTATTTTTCTTCAAACTGCCATTTGCAGTAGGCATATTTCCGCCTTCTGTTGTGCCTACGCCTACCACAAACAAACGTACTCCCAAATCAGAAAGCAAACGGGTGGCTTTGCGGTAATTTTCGCCAAAATCTTCACCATCAGTAAATAAAATCAGTATTTTGGTAGAATTACGGCGTTTGTTTAGGGCATTTAGTTCATCTTGTTTCTTAAATTTCTCAGCTATCAAGTCAAGCGCAGCAGCTATGTTTGTACCACCAGAAGAAAGCATTTGTGTATTGAGAGAGCGTACGAAAATATCAAATAAAAGGCTTCTATCAGTCGTGAGAGGACATTGAAGCACTGCATCAGCAGAAAAAACCGCCAAGCCCATACGGTAGCCCGCAAGCGCATCAATAGTATTTTTGATAGAAATTTTGGTTTTTTCTAAACGTGAGGGTTGTATATCCTTTGCGTCCATAGATTGGGAAACATCAACAGCAAAAAAAATATCTTTTCCACTTACCTTAACTTCTTCATACTCACCACCAAAAACAGGACCCAACAACGCCAAAATAATTAGACTAAAATAAAAAAATCTTAAAGTAGGTTTTAGAATAACGTAACGTAGTTTTTTACCTACTTTCTTGGCTTTGCGTCTGGCTATTATGAAATAAATTAGATAAAAAACAAAAAATAAAGTAATAAAAATATATTCACGCAAGGCTATTTCAGAGAAAAAAAGCATATTTTCTTTTAATTGTGAATTGTAAATTAGGAATTGTGAATGAAATACAATGCGCAAAAATACAAAAAACAACTAATTTTAGCTTTATTTTTACTTTTCTTTTTACCTTTATTTTTCTGCCTGTATATCTGTTTTTTTAATTATATAAAAATTTTCAGAATTTTTTATTGTTTTTCCAAAAACAAATGATACATTGTAATCATTATCAATTTAAAGTATTACTTACATTAAATCTCCATTCTAATTTTTAATTATTTTTACTACTATGACAGATTTTCCTTGGCTAAAAAGCTATCCAAAAGGCATAGCGCACACCGTTGACCCTGATAAATATACCTCTTTGGTAGCCATTTTGGAAGAAAGTTTCCAAAAATACGCTAATCTTCCTGCGTATGTTTTTATGGATAAAACGCTCACCTACAAAGATATAGATAAAAAATCTCGTGATTTTGCGGCTTATCTTCAAAGCATTGGGCTAAAACAAGGTGATAAAGTCGGTTTGCAAATGCCTAACGTGCTTCAATATCCTGTGGCACTTTTTGGTGCTTTGCGTGCTGGTATGATTGTCGTAAACGTAAATCCGCAATATACAGTGCGTGAAATGGAACATCAATACAAAGATGGAGAAGTAAAAGCAACAGTAATTATTGCTAATTTTGCCTCAAATTTGGAGGCTGCACTTCCAAAAACCGACATCAAACACGTGATTGTCACGGAAGTTGGGGATATGTTGGGCTTTATCAAAGGAAACATTGTTAATTATGTGGTCAAACACAAAAAGAAAATGGTGCCTGCTTTCAATCTTCCTGGGGCAGTTAGCTTTAATAAAGCCCTTAGCATTGGTGCATCAAGCACTTTTACTAAGCCCGAAATAAAAAGTTCTGATTTGGCACTTTTGCAATATACAGGCGGCACGACAGGCGTTTCTAAGGGCGCAATGCTCACTCACCGCAATATGATTGCTAATATGTTGATGATACGTGAGTGGACTGGACCACGTCTAAAAGAAGGAATTGAGACTGTTATTACGCCACTTCCTTTGTATCACGTGTTTGCGCTTACTGTAAACTGTTTTACAATGTTTAGTTTTGGAGCTAAAAACGTCCTCATTGCCAATCCAAGAGATATGCCTGCGTTTTTGGGTGAGATGATTAAGTATAAATTTACTGTTCTGACGGGTCTGAATACGCTATTTATTGGTATGATGAACCACAAAGATTTTGCAAAAGTTGATTTTAGTGGCGTGAAAACAGTCGTGGCAGGTGGAATGGCTATGCAAAAAGCAGTAGCTGAAAAATGGAAACAAATGACAGGAATTGCGGTTGCGGAAGGATACGGACTTAGTGAAACTGCCCCCGTACTTACTGTAAACCCTATTGACGGAACAGACCAAGTTGGGACTATTGGTATTCCTGTGCCTAGTGTAGAAATAAAATTGCTTGACGAAGACGAAAACGAGGTAGCAATGGGAGAGCCAGGCGAGATTGCAGCAAAAGGTCCTAATGTGATGTTGGGCTATTGGAAACGTCAAGATGAAACAGATAAAGTTTTTACCAAAGATGGCTTTTTCAAAACAGGAGATGTGGGCATAATGGCAGAAGATGGCTTCTTCAAAATTGTGGATAGAAAGAAAGATATGGTACTTGTTTCTGGTTTTAATGTTTATCCAAACGAAGTAGAAGACGTGGTTGCCTCTCACCCAAAAGTGCTAGAAGTGGCTGCCATTGGTGTCCCTGATAAAAATGCAGGGGAAAGAGTACGTATTTATGTCATCAAAAAAGATGAAAGTTTGACAGAAAAAGAACTTTTAGACCATTGCAAAGACAACCTTGCGGGCTACAAACAGCCAAGAGATGTACTTTTCCGTACGGAACTTCCAAAATCAAATGTTGGTAAAATTTTAAGAAAAATTTTGAAAGATGAAGTAAAAGCAGAAGCTGCAACGGTATAAGTTGTAAATGGAGTCAAAACCTTCAAGCTCTTAAAGAACTTGAAGGTTTTGATTATCAATAAATTTTAACCAATTTTAATGAATTTTTTAGCCCATTTGTATCTTTCTGGTGATATTTCTGACATTAAAATTGGTAATTTTATTGCTGATGGCGTGCGTGGAAAGCAATCAAAAGAGTTTTCCACACAAATCCAGCAAGGAATTTTATTACATCGTGCTATTGATGCCTTCACAGATGCACATACTTGCGTAGATACAAGCGTAGCACGCCTAAAAAGCACGCAGGGGCGGTTTGCACCTGTAGTTGTAGATATTTTTTATGACCATTTTTTAGCTAAAAATTGGGACAATTACCACGAGCAACCACTCATAAATTACGCAAAAGAATTTTATGCTTTTGTGCGTACTTATTGGGAAATATTGCCTGAACGTGTCAGAGAAGTAGTTTTTTATATGGAAAAACAAAACTGGCTTTATAATTATTCCTCTATGAAAGGTATGATAAAAGCATTTGAAGGAATGAGCAAACGCACAAAATTTCTTTCAAATATGCTTACCGCACCACAAGATTTAGAAAAAGATTATTTGCTTTTTGAAGAAGATTTTACCACTTTTTTCCCACAATTAGTGGAATTTTCTAAGAAAAAATTAGAAGAAATTTTACAAGAAAAAATGCCCGAAATTTTGTAGAAATCTTATAAAAAATCAGCTTTGTTTAGCATTTGAGCATATTTTTTAACGGTTTCATTGCTTATATTTTCCTCTTTTTGGATACGCAAAAGACACTTATAGCTAGAATGTTTAAGGATAATTTCTTCACTCTCTTTGTTTTCTTCTCCGTTAAAAACAATTCCTAAAACATCAATATTCCTGCGCTTTAACTCGTTGATAGTGAGCAAAGTATGGTTGATACTTCCCAAATATAAATTAGCCACCAAAATAACTTTACAATTAGTTTCTAAACTAAATTTAGTTGCTAAATCAATCACAAAATCATTATCATTCAGAGGAACTAAAACACCACCAGCTCCTTCAATAATAAGATTATGAGCTGCTATTACAGCGGTTTTTGGCAAAATAATATTTTCTAATTTTATCTCAATTCCTTCTGCACGAGCCGCCTTATGTGGAGATGCAGGCATTTGAAGTAAATAACTTTCCTTGTGAAAAGTCATTGAAAAAGTCCCTTGATTGTTCGTAACCAAACTTTTCACTGTTTCTGTGTCCGTAGGAAAGCCCGCCTGTACGGGTTTGAAGTAATCAGCACCCAAAAACTCTACCAAAATAGCACTTACAAGCGTTTTGCCGCAATCTGTGCCAATAGCCGTAACAAAATAATTTTTCATTTTAATTTATAATTTTTTAAACCACATAGACACTTAGAAAACAAAAATACGAAAAAATACATATTTTTGTAGGATTTGGTTGATTTTCTTCTAAATTTGAAAAATAAATGATAATTTGAACTACAATTATATGAAAATAAAACACTTTTTAACTTCTTTGCTGACTTTATTTTTGCTTTCTAGCAATATCAATGCCCAAAAATCAAAAATTGATAGTTTGGAACAAGCCATCAATTCAATGCCAGCGGATACTATTAAAGTATTGGAAATGAATAAATTAGCATCAATGAATATGGGTACAAATCCTAAAAAAACATATTCTGTTGCTAATGATGCGCTTAAACTTGCAGAAAAAATAAATTTTAGGCGTGGGCAAGCACTTAGCCAAAAAACACTAGGAAACTCGCAATACGTGCAAGGAGAGTACCCGCTTGCTATAGAATTTTATGAAAAAGCACTGAAAATTTATGAAGAATTGGGTAATATTGATGGCGCATCTAGTTGTGAAAATAATATGGCACTCATTTTTTCGGAGCAAGGCAATTATGAAAAAGCTATGAAATATATGCTTAAAGCACTCAAATTGCGTGAAGAAATTAACGACAAACAAGGAATTGGAAAGTCTTTGCTCAATATAGGAAATATTTTTCTTAATCAAGAAAATATGGAAGAAGCTATTAAATATTACGAAAGAAGCCTCGCAATAGCCAAATCTATTAATTCGGACATTGAAATAGCTAATAATTATAATAATCTTGGAAATTGTTATAAAAGACAAAAGAAAATAGATAAATCAATTGTGGCGTATGGTGAAGCTAGGAAGGTTTTTGAGAAATTAGAAGATACCAGAGGTTTGATGTTTTCAGATTTTAATTTGGGAGATGTTTATTTGCAAAGTAAAAACTACGAAAAAGCACTTGAATATTATGAAAAAGCACTTCCTGTTGCACAAAAAATAAATGACCAAATACTTTTAGGACTGATTTATTCTAGTCGTGGGGCGTGCTATACTGGTATGAAAGATTTTCCAAAAGCATTAGAAAATCTCAAAAAAGGACAAAATATATTAGAAGCAGTAGGCGCAAAAAATGATTTAGCGCAAAATTATAGTGCATTTTCTGATTATTATAGCTCAAAAGGCGACTACAAGGACGCTTACATTTATCATAAAAAGTTCAAAAATCTAAAAGATAGCCTTTTTAGTGATACGCAAGGCAAACAATTAGCCAAAATGCGTACCGCTTACGACACAGAAAAGAAAGAAAAAGAAAACGAACTTTTGCGCAAAGATAACGACCTAAAAGATGCACAAGGACAACGCAAAAATATCTATATTTTTGCTGTTTTAGCGGTTTTGGGGCTTGTGGGCGTGCTTACGTTTGTACTTTTTAGAAATAATAAGGAAAAACAAAAAGTGAATCAGCTATTAGAAAAGCAGTCAAAAGACATTATGTTAAAAAATTCTGCCTTAGAACAACAGAAAGAAGAGATTTTGACACAAAGAGATGCCATAGATGTCCAAAATAGCGTTTTACGAGGTAAAAACGAGCAAATTAAATCAAGTATTAGGGCTGCTCAAATCATTCAAAATACTATTTTGCCTTATGAAAAACGTATTAACACTATTCTAAACGACTATTTTATCTATTATCAGCCAAAAGATATTGTTTCTGGGGATTTGTATTGGATAGACAAAGAAAATGGTAAAAATATTATAGCCGTCGTTGACTGTACTGGTCACGGGGTTTCTGGTGCAATGATGACAATGATTGCATATAGTGTTTTAGACCGTATTGTTCACGCTTACAAAATTACTGACCCTGCGCAAATTTTAGAAAAAATGCACGAGGAAGTCAAACACGCACTTTTACAAGATGAAACAGGCAACCGTGATGGTATGGATATTGCTATTTTTACTATTGATAACGACCAAGATATTACGGAAAATAGTGCAGAAAATAATCAACAAGATTTCAGAAAAATAACATTTGCAGGCGCAAAAAGACAACTCTTTTATCAAAAAGAAATAAATGGCGCAATAGAAGAAGTAAAAGGGCAAAGACGTTCTATTGGCGGCATTCAGAATGCTAATATACACTTTGAAAATCATATTGTAGAACTAAAAAAAGGCACAATGATGTACCTTTCTACTGATGGCTATACTGACCAAAATGACGTAACTCGTAGGAAATTCTCTGAAGAACGCCTAAAACAGTTCTTAGAGAAAATCTCATCAATGGAAACCGCCAAACAAAAAGAACTACTTAGTTCGCTCATTATCAAGCACATGGAAAATACAGACCAACGTGATGATATACTCGTATTAGGCGTACGGGTGTAAGTAATTGTGAATTATGAATGAATACAATATGTTATATTTTGTATTCATTCACAATTTAAAATTCACAATTCACAATTCAAATAGAGTAAATGCAAATATTTTTTTCTTCTGTAAAGAAATTAAGTGCTTCAAAACCGCCCTCACGCCCCATTCCAGAGTCTTTTACGCCCCCAAACGGAGTACGCAAATCACGAATAAGCCAACAATTTACCCAAACAATACCGCTTGCAAGCCCTTTACTCATACGTTGCACACGAGAATTATTTTCTGTCCAAAGGCTTGCAGAAAGCCCATAACGCACACTATTTGCATATCTTAAAACTTCTTGTTCTGTTTCAAATGGTTGAATAGTGGCTATTGCGCCAAAAATTTCTTCCTGATTTGTTCTGCAATTATAGGCAAGTCCTTCTATAACAGTTGGTTGGAAAAAATAACCGTTTTCAAAGCCTTTTGGGTGTGTTTGTGCGCCCCCACACAAGATTTTGCCTCCTTCACTTTTAGCAATTTCAACATAAGAAATGATTTTTTCTAAATGCTCTTTTGACACAACCGCCCCAAAATTAGTGCTTTTATCAGCAGGATTAGCAGGAATGAGCTTTTTGACTTCTTCAACGAAATCTTTTTTAAATTGCTCATAAATAGATTTTTCTATAAAAATCCTAGAGCCACAAAGACAAATTTGTCCTTGATTGGTAAAGGCGGCTCGTACTGCGCCTGTAAGAGCTTTTTGATAATCTGCATCAGCAAAAATAATAGTAGGATTTTTGCCCCCAAGCTCCAAAGATAGCTTTTTAAACATTGGAGCAGCTATGCGTGCAATGTTTGCGCCTGTTTGCGTGCCACCAGTAAAAGAAATAGCCTTTATTTGTGGGTGAGCAACTATTTCTGCACCAATTTCGCTTCCCAAACCGTGAACAATATTCAAAACGCCTGCTGGAAGTCCCGCTTTTATACAGATTTTTGAAAACAAAAAAGCCGTATAAGGTGTTATTTCTGACGGTTTTGCTATCACGCAGTTACCAGAAGCAAGCGCAGGGGCAATTTTCCAAGTAAAAAGATACAAAGGCAAATTCCAAGGAGAAATGCACCCAACCACGCCCAAAGGCTCTCTAAGCGTATAATTTAAAACATTTTCACTTGTTTGATATGTGTGCGTGTGGTTATGCAGGGCGGCAGTCGCATAAAACCTGAAATTTTGTGCAGCACGAGGAATATCCATTGCAGTTGCCAAAGAAATGGGTTTTCCGTTGTCAAAACTCTCCGCACTTGCCAAACTATGCAAATCTTTTTCTATCAAATCCGCAATTTTCAATAAAATATTACTGCGCTCTTCTTGTGGCGTGTTTTTCCACGACAAAAACACTTTTTTAGCAGCTTCTACGGCTTTTTTGAGGTCGTTTTTGTCTGATTTTGGAATAAGGGAAAATACTGCACCAATTGCAGGATTATAATTATCAATATATTGCTTATTTTGAGGTGCAACAAGTTTTCCGTTGATATAATTTTGAAGTTTGAGCATAAACTTGAATTGTGAATGTTAAATTGTGAATTGTGAATGAATACAAATTATTACACAATTTTTATTTATAAAACTAAAACTATTTTTTGAAATTTCTTAGGCAAATATAGATAAAAAGCATTAGAAAATAAAAAATAGATACCCATAAATATACCAAAAAACTATTTTTTTTCTTACATTTGAAACGATATTTTTAATGGCTATTTTTAATCATTTTAATCAAAAACAACAAAATTATGGAAAATTATTCAGAAAACAGTCTGGAGAGTATTTTGGCAAAAAGAATGAGTTTTGGAACTCGTTTTGGTGCGTGGATTGTTGATATAATTCTCATTATTATCCTTGCTTTAACACTTGGAGGTGCTATTGGTACAATGTTTGGTTTGCAAATCAGTAATGCAATTTCCAAAGAAATGACACCTGAAGCTGCTGAATTAGCAAAGGTTGGCACAAGTGCTATGGGCATTATTGCAGGAATGATGACTGCTTTTGTAGGCTTAGTAGTTGGATTGCCTACTTTTTCAATCATTTTCTTTTTGCTAGAAGCCTTCACTGGCAGAACACCAGGCAAATTTATGTTTGGGTTGGTCGTAGCAAACGAAAATGGCACAAAAGGTAATATAAATACGCTTGGTTTGCGTGCATTGGTCAAAGCACTGCCCTACATATTTACGCTTGTAGGAATATATACAAAAATAGGAACATTGGAAACCATTGGCTCATCTATTTCTTTTTTAATTTTTATTGGTTGTTTCTTCGTTTTAGACCCCAAAAAACAGGCTTTCCACGACTTGATAGCGAAAACAGCTGTTTTTAGAGCTAGTGAAATTGAAAGAAACTAAATAAAAAACTTCCCGAAAGTTGAAAAACTTTCGGGAAGTTAAACTACGTAATTCGTAATTTATAATTCGTAATTGACGTTTATGCGTGAACTTCTACAATATATTTTACTGTACATTGAGATTGCTCATAAACAATATATTCGTTGTTTACGAGATCTGCACCGCCTTCTGCAAACAAAGAATCTGCATCAGCTTGTTGTTTTTTGAGGTTAGGAGCGGAGAGTTCATAGCACCAACTTTGGTGTTTTTTGATATGAAACTGGTTACCTACGTGAACATCAAAAAGTGCCAAAAATGCTTTATTATCAGAACCTTTTGCCCAATAAGAACCACGCAAAGACGTGTAATTCAATGATTTACGGAATTTATCAGCGAAATAAAGTCCAAAACCAAACATTTTACCAGAAATAATAGCACTTGCAGGGCGCAAAACTAAGCCTGTTTCCAAAATTGACATCCAGTTTTCAGAACGGCTACCGTGCCAAAAAAGCTCCACTTTTTTATTATTTTGCTTGCCAAACCATTCATCATAAGCCTTTTGTGTTTTCTTGTTGGTAACGGCAAATGCTCTATGAAACTTGCTAGATTCATCTTGCATCAAGCCTTTTATCATTGTAATAATTTTGTCATCTGTTACAGGCGACATTTCCAAGCCCATTGTCTGCAAAATATCCACTTTGACGGTTTTGTCTTTGGTAGCTTCTTTCTTTTGCTCATTGATTTGTACTTGTCCGCTCATTACGTCAAGCGTATCTTGCTCACTACCAAGGTGATTTTGGATAGTTTCAATGTCTTCTTTTGTCTTTGCTTCTTTGAAAAGATGGTCATTGACATTTTTCATTTTGCGTGGGATAACTTTGTAAAGGTCTAGAAGTCCTTTATTAAAATCTTCCACTTTCATACCTTTTTTAACTTTTTTGACAAGCGCATCAAGAATAGCCTGCGCCTCTGTAACTTGTTTTTTCGTAACTTGGTCAGCACTAACGGTGTAGTTGCTGCTGATAGAGTTTTTGGCGTAAGTCATCAGCATTTCTATCAAATCCTTTACTGCTGGGTCGTTGATGTCCACCAAATCCACTTTGTCGCCCTCTTCCACAAAAAGATGCGTTTGGTCGGCATAGCCTTTGGCAGTTTTTTCACGATATTTCTTGTTCCATTCACCGCTAGGATAGGTTTGTTTGGTAGCGTTTCCGCCCACACGCCCATAAGAAACAGTAAAAGTGCCGTTTCCATTGTCTTCCATATCATAAAACTTGTTGTTGTTGTCAGTCGTAACCATAATAAGTTTGACTGCCTTGTTGGTGGTTGTTGCCATAAATTAGAGAAAATTTTAGTTACAAGATTTTGGTTGGTATTGTGTTTATTTTTTTGTAAATATAATAAGTTTAGTCCGTAAAATCTTTACGTAGAAGAAATGTTTTTTTGATTTTTTAGTTGAATTTATTAAAATATGTTATTTCTTTTCTTCTTGGTTGATAAGATAAGGCGTTTTCCCATCAGTAATAATAATTTTGGTATTTGGAGAAAGTGAAAGTTTTTGCATCACTTCCAAGCTTTTATATTGAATAAGAATTGGTGTAAGTCCTTCAGCTATAATCTTTTGTGCATCTCTGATACCACCAGCTTCTATGCGTTTGCGTTCTGCTTCTTGTTTTTCTTTATTGAGAACGAACTCCATTTGTTGAGATTCTTGTTCTGCACGTAATTTGGCTTCTATGGCTGCAGATAGTCCTTCAGGCAATTTGATAGATTTTAGCAAGACATTTTCTATCACAAAACCTCTTTCACCAAGAATTTGGCTCATTTTCAGCGCAATTTCTTTTTCAATGACCTCTCTTTGGACTGTGTGCATATCTTTTGCTAAAAACTTAGCGGTTACGTCTGCGGCGGCAGACCTCAACACACTCATAATAATTTGTTCTCCAAAACGTACTTTTCCTACTTCTTTGAGTATTTGGATAGCTTTTTCACCTTGAATACGGTACAAAATTGACAGTTCAACTTGTATGGTCAGCCCTTCTTTGGAGGGCAAACCTTCCAACATCATTGGCATATTGATAGTACGAGTGGGGATTTTTAAGATTTTTGCAAAAAACGGATTAACGACATACGCACCTGCTGGGAGTGTGCGGTCGCCTAGTTTTCCTAAACGCCTTCTTACGCCTACTTCATCTTGGCGCACAACAGCACAGTTAGACAAAGAAAATACAAATGACATCAGCAAAAAATAAATAAACTTTGTGCTATTTTTCATAGTTTTAAAAATTAATTGATAAAAATTGATGAATTAAGTAAAAATAAAAAGCATTTTATAAGTTTAAATACTTTTTTATTTATGCAAATATACTAAAATATCTTTACTAAAAAATATTTTATTGAAAAATACATAATTTTTATTTTTTTGCTTTGTTTTTGCTTTATTTTTGTGATATAATTTTTTTAACCTAATATTTAAGATAAAAAATATTTTATTAAAATTGAATTTTGCAATTTTTAAGGGAAATACCAAAAAGGCGTTTCTGTCCAAAGTGTTTCAGTTGTTTTTGTATCTTTTGCATCTTTTGCAGGAATTTTTATTGAGATAATATTTTTACCAATTTTTGGCTCTGAAAGTGGCAAATAAACCACAAAACCTTCTGTATTTGTTTGGAGATGTGTTTGAAAATCAAGCTCAAATTCTTGTGGAACACCATTGACAAAAATCTTAAAAAACTTGTTCCATTGCGCTAATTGAAAGATTTTCTTTTGTTTTCTGCGTTCTTCTTTCTCAAGATTCTCAACAGAAAATTTTTCAAAATGTCTTGTATATTGCTTTAATTCCTTTGGATTTGCAATAAAAATCTTCACATATTTTTCCTTAATTACATCAGCATTAAGGCTCATTTTAGCAACAAATTTCTTGTTGTTGCGTGTGTTTTCGTACATATCAAGGTCAATGACACGTGTTGAAATAGTCGTACTTTTTTCGTTTTTAGTTATCAATAATCCTCCAAATGCACTAATCATCATAATAACGCCAACTAAGATAAAAGAAAATTGATTTTTAGGCATATTGCTCTTCAAAATCAACGTAATATTATAAACAGTGTCACCAAATAAAGTAGCCGTTTGTGAGAGATATTTTAGTTCATTTTTGCGCTCCTCTTTGTGTTCTGCGCCACGTTTTTTAATCAAAATCATTATAGTTTTTATGATAGGAATAATAAAACATAGTACCAAAGAAATAACAAAAAACAAAGAATGATAAGTCCTAAAAATCTCATCAGGCAGTATCAAAATGAATAAATATAGCACCAAAAGAATACCAGAATAAATAACGGCAGTACCTAAAAGAATCAAAATTAAGAAAAAAACTATCACAAGTACGCTACTACTCAAACGGTCTGTGAGTGAGATAAGTCGTTCATAATTAGTGAGTTTGGTCACTAAAAAATCTTTGTAGGAATTGGTGAATTTCTTTGGAAGTTTCTCATAATTTACGCCTTGCGGAAAAATATTAGCCAAACCAATCATTGCTACCCAAAAAGCACGCAAACTAAAATGGCAAATAAAGCCCAACCAAAGCGTAACAGCACCACTACGTAACAAAATATATACAATTTTAGACAAAAACCCAATATCCGACACATCAGAGCTGAAATGGTAGTTAAAATACTCCCAAATATCATCTAAAAAAGTAGGCAAATTAGCAGATAAATACACGCCAGCACTAGAAATAAGCAATTCTAGTTCGTGTACTTTTTGCCCTAAGTCGTGCCATTTTGTGTTTTTTTCTGTGATGTTTTCAGCAGAATTTTCAGCAGGATTTTCAGAAATAGTGTTATCAGACATTTGTGGGTGTGTTATTTTTTTGTAAATATAATAACTTTATTGAAAATTTTTAGCAAAAGATTTTTTTGATAAAAGTATTTTTTACGCAAGTTTAACGTATATTTATAGGTGAAATTATAAATCAAATCAGAAAAATAAAAAGATAGTTCAAATGTTTGATGTGCGCAGGGTTTTATACCAAGGCTGTAAGGAACTTTAGAAAAAGTAGTATATTTGCGCTTGAAACAACTATACTAGTGTTGCATAAAAGCTATACTGTAGGGTTTGCAATTGCCACGAATACACGAATGAATACAATTATTCGTGTATTCGTGGCAACTAAATCAGCCGTATTTTTATTTATGGTACACTACTCTAGAAGATGAAAACAAACAACGCCTCCGTAAAAAAGGTATTGAGCTATATTCCA